>NZ_JCAIUK010000002.1:0-667378 GCF_059445475.1 Isoptericola sp. Y581
AACCGGCGGGGTTTCGACAGGCTCAACCGGCGGGGTTTCGACAGGCTCAACCGGCGGGGTTTCGACAGGCTCAACCGGCGGGGTTTCGACAGGCTCAACCGGCGGGGTTTCGACAGGCTGAACCGGCGGAGTGGTCAGGTGGTGATGGTCGTGTTGCCGCCGAAGTCGTCGCGGAAGCGGGGGCCCTGGCCCGCGAGTTCCTGGGCGTAGGCGGCGGACCAGACGCGGAACGGGTCGACCGCGAGGGACTCGTTGGAGAACCGGCGGTCGTCGGTGAGCTCGGTGACGCAGAAGTCGGGGATCTGCAGGTCCGTGACCGGGCCGGACCGCTCGCATTCCGCCACGATCAGGGGTGCGTTGGCGCCGCCGAAGACGTCGATGGACCAGCCGTCCGCGCCCAGCCAGGCGGCGTACCGCGTCTTGATCACGTGCGCGCCGCCGCGTCGCACCAGCTCGACGCCCACCAGCGGGTCGAGCTGACGCTCGGCCTCGTACCGGGTGCCGCCCGCGGACGGGCCCTTGACGGTGACGGCGGCGAAGTCGACGCGCGTGCGGTAGAGCTCGAGCACGTCGCGGGCGTCGCTTTCCGGCCCCAGGCGCGCTTCGACCCCGGTGGCCTGCACCCGTACCCGCAGGGCGAAGCCGCCGTCGGACAGGAAGTACGACTGGACGATCAGCGCGGGCGCGTCCCGGAGCGCGTCGGGCAGCTCCCGGACGAAGAACCGGCGCTCGAACTCGAAGTCTGCGTAGTCCGTGGACATGCCGCGAGCCTAGTGCGCCTCAGGCTTCCCTCCGTGTGCCCGTGGACGGCCCGCGTGGACGGATCGCCTACCGCCGGGGCACCTCGCGACGCTCGGGGCCCACGTAGGCCGACAGCGGACGGATGAGGGCGTTGGCGGCCTGCTGCTCCAGCACGTGCGCGGTCCAGCCGGTGACGCGGGCCGCGACGAACAGGGGCGTGAACGTGGGCGTGTCGAAGCCCATGAGGTGGTACGCCGGGCCGGACGGGTAGTCCAGGTTCGGGTAGATGCCCTTGCGCGCCACGAACTCGGACTCGAGGGCGTCGTACAGGGCACCCAGGTCCGCGCGGTCGTAGTGGACGACGAGCGTGTCGAGGGCCGCCTTCATGGTCGGCACGCGGGAGTCGCCGTGCTTGTAGACGCGGTGGCCGAAGCCCATGATCTTGCGCTTCGCGGCCAGCGCGTCGTCGAGCCACGCGGCCGCGCGCTCGGCCGAGCCGATCTCGGCCAGCGTGTCCATCACGGCCTCGTTCGCGCCGCCGTGCAGCGGCCCCTTGAGCGCCGCGATCGCGCCCACGACGGCGGAGTGCAGGTCGCTGAGCGTGGACGTGATGACCCGGGCCGCGAAGGTGGACGCGTTGAACGAGTGCTCGGCGTACAGGATCATCGACCGGTTGAAGGCGTCGACGACGACCGGGTCCGGCTCGATGCCGAACGTCATCCAGAGCAGGTTCGCGGAGAAGTCGAGGTCGTCGCGCGGCTCGACCGGCTCGAGCCCCCGGCGCCGGCGCTGCCCGTGCGCGACGGCGGCCGGCAGGGCGGCGAAGAGACGGACGCTCCGCTCGAGGTTCACTGCCCGGTCCCCGGCGGCCTCCATCGCGGTGAGGCCGGCGGCCTCCCGCGCCCCGATCACGCTCACGGCGGTGCGCAGCTCGTCCATCGGGTGGGCGCTCGGCGGCAGCAGGTCGATCGCGCCGCGGACGTCGTCGGCGAGGCGACGGTGGTCGCGCTCGGTGGCCCGCAGCGCGGCCAGCTCCGCGTCGGTGGGCAGCTCGCCGTGCCAGAGCAGCCACGCCACCGCCTCGAACGGCTGCGTGGCCGCGAGGTCCTGCACCGGGTAGCCGCGGTACAGCAGGGAGTTGGTCTCCGGGTCGACCTTGGAGATCGTCGTGACGTCGGCGACCACCCCGGCCAACCCGCGGCGGACCTCCGGCTCCGTGGACTGCCCGGCGGTCGGATCCGTGTGCTCGGTCATCGGTGCTCCTTTGCTGCGGTGCTGCGTGCGGTCGACGGCGGCTGCGGCGCGAGTGCTGCGGGAGCTAGCCGTGCTGGTTGTCGTCCAGGGAGAAGTCGAACACCCCGGTGTCGAAGGCCGAGTAGGCCGCGTAGTCCAGGAGCTCGTACAGGCGGGCGCGGGTCTGCATGTGCTCGACCTCGCCCGTGAGCGAGCCCTCGGCCCGCAGCGCGTCCAGGCCGCGCTCGGCGGCGCCCATGGCGAGCCGCAGCAGCGAGACCGGGTAGATGACGAGGGCCACGCCGGCGTCGGCCAGCTGCCGGGTGGTGAAGAGCTCGGACTTGCCGAACTCGGTCATGTTGGCCAGCACGGGCACGTCCACGGCGTTCGCGACGGCCTCGAACTCCGCGAGGTCTCGCATGGCCTCCGGGAAGATCGCGTCCGCCCCGGCGTCGGCCAGCGCCTTGGCGCGGTCGATCGCGGTGTCCAGCCCGGCGACCGCCCGCACGTCCGTGCGCGCCATGACCAGCAGGTTGTCGTCCCGGCGGGCGGCGACGGCCGCGCGCACGCGCTGCAGCGCCGTGGGCTCGTCCACCACCTGCTTGCCGTCGAGGTGCCCGCACCGCTTGGGGTTCACCTGGTCCTCGACGTGCAGGCCGGCGACGCCCGCGTCCTCGAACGTCTGGACGGTGCGCGCCACGTTCATCGCCTCGCCGAACCCGGTGTCGGCGTCCACGAGGGTCGGCAGGTCGGTCATGCGGGCGACCTGGCCGGCCCGGGTGGCGACCTCGGTGAGCGTCGTCAGCCCGACGTCGGGCAGACCCAGGTCGGCGGCGACCACGGCGCCCGAGACGTAGACGCCGTCGAACCCCTTGTCCTGGATCAGCCGTGCGGCGAGCGGGTTGAACGCGCCGGGCAGCTGGAGCAGCTCGCCCGAGCGCAGCCGCGCGCGGAACGCCGCGCGCTTCGCGGCCGGGGTGGTCGTGGAGTAGAGCATCGGTCGCCTCTCAGAAGATGCCGGCGGGCACGGGGTGCCCGGCGAGCGGGTCGGCCAGCGGGGTGATCGTCAGGCCGGCGAGCTCGTCGGGCGTGAGCTCGGGCAGACGCTGAGCCACGTCCAGGAACCGCTCGATCTCACCGTCCGCGAGGACGCCCGCCGCGAGCGCGCGGAACTTCGCCACGTACTGCTCGCGGGCGAACGGACGCGCACCGAGCGGGTGCGCGTCGGCCACGGCGATCTCCTCGACCACGCGCGAGCCGTCGGCCAGCTCGATCTCCACCCGGCCGCCGAACGCCTTCTCGGCCGGGTCGACGGAGTGGTAGCGGCGCGTCCACTCGGCGTCCTCGGCCGTCGTGACCTTGCGCCACAGCGCCACGGTGTCCGGGCGGCCGGCGCGCTCGGGCGCGTAGCTGGCCGCGTGGTCCCAGGCGCCGTCCTGCAGCGCCACCGTGAAGATGTACGGGATCGAGTGGTCGAGCGTCTCGCGGCTCGCGGCGGGGTCGTACTTCTGCGGGTCGCCCGAGCCGGAGCCGATGACGTAGTGCGTGTGGTGGCTCGTGTGCAGCACGACGGCGGCGACGTTCGCCGGGTCGCGCAGCTCGGGGCGCTCGGTACCGAGGCGCCGCGCGAGGTCGATCCACGCCTGCGCCTGGTACTCGGCCGAGTGCTCCTTGGTGTACGTGTCCAGGATGGCGCGGCGCGCCTCGCCCGCGGCCGGCAGCGGCACGGTGTACCGCGCGTCCGGACCGTCGAGCAGCCAGGCGATCACGCCGTCCTCGCCCTCGTAGATGGGGCTGGGGGAGGTCTGCCCGCGCATCGCGCGGTCCACGGCCTCCACCGCCATCTTCCCCGCGAACGCTGGGGCGTGCGCCTTCCAGGTGGAGATCTCGCCCTTGCGCGACTGCCGGGTGGCCGTCGTCGTGTGCAGCGCCTGGCCCACGGCCTGGTACACGGTCTCCACGGGCAGGCCGAGCAGCGTGCCGAGGCCCGCGGCGGCGGACGGCCCGAGGTGGGCGACGTGGTCGATCTTGTGCGCGTGCAGGCTGATGCCCTTGACCAGGTTCACCTGGATCTCGTAGCCCGTGACGATCGCGCGGAGCAGCTCGGCGCCGCTGCGGCCCAGGTGCTGGGCGACGGCGAGGACGGGCGGGATGTTGTCGCCCGGGTGGGAGTACTCGGCCGCCAGGAACGTGTCGTGGTAGTCGAGCTCGCGCACGGCCACCCCGTTCGCCCACGCAGCCCACTCGGGGCTGGTGCGCGAGGGGGAGCCGACGATGGTCGCGCCCGCTCCGCCGCGGGAGACCGGGTGGGCCTCCGCCTGTGCGCGGGCGGCGAGGATCGGGCCGCGGCCCAGGGAGGCGGTCGCCACGGCCGCGTTGTCGATGACCCGGTTGATCACCATGTCCGCGACCTCGGCCGTCGGCTCGAGCTGCTCGGCGGCGACCTCCGCGATCTTCCACGCCAGCTGCTGCTCGCGCGGCAGAGGCTCGTCGGAACGGTAGACGCGGACCTCGTGGTCGATCATGCGGGGAGTCCTCCGGTGGGTGCAGGCCCCGTGTGGGCGCCGTCGCCGCCCGCGCTCCGGGCTGCCCCGAGAACGTAACGCCCGGCGCGCGCGGGGTCCAGCGAGCGCGGCCGTGGCGAACCCGTGCCCACGCGCCGTCCGGCACCCCTGTGGCGGGCTTCACGAATGACCGGTCAAGGGTCGGTGTCGTCGCAGGTGACGACGCCGGCCCTCCGGCCGTTGGGGACGGTGATTGCCCCGGCTAACTTGATTCGGGGTCAAGAATCGGTAACGTGGCCGCCCATGTTCGGGCTCGGCGTCCGCTTCTGTCGCGGGCGCCCGTTCCCCGTCACGGGCCGGGTTGTCACGGCACACCGCGTGCCGCGGCCCCGGCCACGGAAGGAAAACATGTCCGCCGCTCTCCCTCAGGATCAGACCGGCCCCACCCCCGCCACCCCCGCCAGTGCCACCACATCACCGGCCGGCGGCCCCCGCCGCAGGCTGCGCGTCTCCGACGTCACCGTCGTCGACAACTCCATGCTCAAGAAGACCATCGGGGGCACCGCCGTCGGCAACCTCATGGAGTGGTACGACGTCGGCGTGTACGGCTACCTCGCCGTCACGATGGGCGCCGTGTTCCTGCCGCAGGCGTCGTCCGGCGTGCAGATCCTCTTCTCCCTCGGCGTGTTCGCCGCTACCTACGTGGCCCGCCCGCTGGGCGGCATCGTCTGCGGCCGCATCGGCGACCGGATCGGGCGCCAGAAGGTGCTCGCCTTCACGCTGGTGATGATGGCGTCCTCCACGTTCCTCATCGGGCTGCTGCCGACCGACGGCCTGATCGGTGCGGCGGCGCCGCTGCTGCTCGTGCTCCTCAAGCTGGTGCAGGGCTTCTCCACCGGCGGCGAGTACGCCGGCGTCACGACCTTCCTCGCCGAGCACGCCCCTGACCGCCGCCGCGGCTGGGCCGCCTCGTTCCTCGACTTCGGCAGCTACCTGGGCTTCGCGCTCGGTGCCGTGGTCGTCACGGTGCTCCAGGTGACCCTCGGCGAGCAGGCGATGGTCGACGGCGCGTGGCGCATCCCGTTCCTGATCGCCGGGCCGATCGGCGCGTTCGCCGTGTGGTTCCGGCTGAAGGTCGAGGAGTCGCCGGCGTTCCAGGCGCAGCAGGTCGCGGCCGAGGCCGCGAAGGAACAGGGCATCGAGGCGCCCGTCGCCTCGGTCACGCTCCGTTCGCAGTGGCGCCCCCTCCTCGTCGCGATGGTCCTCGTGGCCGTCGCGAACACGGCCGGGTACGCCTTGACCAGCTACATGCCCACGTACCTGACCGACACGCTCGGCTACGCCGCGACGGACGGCACCCTCCTGACCGTGCCGGTGCTGGTGCTGCTGGCCGGGATGATCCTCGTCGCGGGGCCGGTGAGCGACCGGTGGGGCCGCCGTCCGCTGCTGTGGTTCGGCTCGGGCTCCCTGGCCGTGCTGGCGGTGCCGGCATTCCTGCTGCTCGCCGCGGGCCACGTGTGGTCGACGCTGCTGGGCCTGTGCCTCATGGCCGTCCCGGTGGCATGCATGGTGGGCGTGCAGGCGGCGACCCTGCCCGCGATGTTCCCCACGGCCGTGCGCTACCGGTCGATGGGCCTCGCCTACAACGTCGCGCTCGCGGTCTTCGGCGGCACGACACCGCTCATCGTGGAGTCGCTGACCCAGGCGACGGGATCGAGC
Source organism: Isoptericola sp. Y581 (assembly GCF_059445475.1). Lineage (NCBI taxonomy): Bacteria > Bacillati > Actinomycetota > Actinomycetes > Micrococcales > Promicromonosporaceae > Isoptericola > Isoptericola sp. Y581. Next base: position 6,198 of record NZ_JCAIUK010000002.1, read on the forward strand.
ATGGCCCCGGCGTACTACCTCGTGGGCTTCGCGCTCGTGGGCACCGTCGCGGTCGGCTTCGTGCGCGAGAGCGCGGGCAGGCCGCTGCCGGGCTCGATGCCGTCGGTGGACACGTCCGCCGAGGCGAAGGACCTGGTGCGCACGCAGGAGCGCAACCCGGACCTCGACCTGGACGCGCTGCCGCTGGACCAGGACCTGGTCGGCGCGCACTGACGGGGCACGCGACACAGAACGGCCCCCACCGGCATTCTTGCTGGTGGGGGCCGTTCTGATGTGGTGCGCCTGAAGGGATTCGAACCCCCGACCTTCTGCTCCGGAGGCAGACGCTCTATCCACTGAGCTACAGGCGCGGGCGCCGAGCCGGACCGGGAACGGTCGTGCTCAGCACGGTGCACGAGACTACCAGCACCTCGGGGTGGGGAGGCGCGCGAGGGTCAGTAGAATCGCCCGGGTGACCCCCGACCAGCTCTCCCGAGCGCTCAGTGCTGCCCTCGCCTCGGCCGTGGCCGACGGCACCCTCGCCCTGCCCGCCGACGCCGTCCCCGCGTCGGTCCACGTGGAGCGACCCCGGCAGCGCGAGCACGGCGACTGGGCCACCAACGTGGCGCTGCAGCTCGCGAAGAAGGCGGGCACCACGCCGCGGGCGCTCGCGGACGACCTCGCCGCGCGCCTCGGGTCGACGCCGGGGATCGCGCGGGTCGACGTCGCCGGGCCGGGCTTCCTCAACATCACGCTCGAGGCCGGCGCGGCGGGCGAGCTCGCGCGGACGGTCGTGACCGCGGGCGCGCAGTATGGCAGCACCGACGCCCTCGCGGGCCAGGTGCACAACCTCGAGTTCATCTCCGCCAACCCGACGGGCCCGCTGCACATCGGGCACACCCGCTGGGCCGCGCTCGGCGACGCGCTCGCCCGCATCATGCGGGCCGCGGGCGCCGACGTCACCGCGGAGTACTACATCAACGACGCCGGCGCGCAGATGGACAAGTTCGGCCGCTCGGTGCTGGCCCGTGCCAAGGGCGAGGACGTGCCCGAGGGCGGGTACCCGGGCGAGTACGTCGCCGAGCGCGCCGCCGAGGTGCTCGAGCAGGAGCCCGACCTCCTCGACCTGCCCGAGGACGAGGCCGCGACGATCGCCCGCGAGCTCGGCTACCAGGCGCAGCTCGAGGCGATCCGCCGCACCCTCGACGCCTTCGGCGTGCACTTCGACGTCTGGTTCTCGGAGCGCACGCTGCACGAGTCCGGGGCGGTGGAGCAGGCGGTCGCCCGCCTCCGCGAGCAGGGGCACGTCTTCGACGTCGACGGCGCGGTGTGGCTGCGCACCACCGACTTCGGCGACGACAAGGACCGGGTGATGATCCGGGCCAACGGCGAGCCCACGTACTTCGCCGCCGACGCCGCGTACTACCTGTCCAAGAAGGACCGGGGCTTCCCCCGCAAGATCTACCTGCTCGGCGCCGACCACCACGGGTACATCAACCGCCTCAAGGCCATCGCGGCCTGCGCGGGCGACGACCCGGAGACCAACATCGAGGTGCTCATCGGTCAGCTCGTGAACATCGGGGGCGAGCGCATGGGCAAGCGCCGCGGCAACGCGCTGTATATGGACGAGCTCATCGAGTGGCTCGGCTCGGACGCGCTGCGGTACTCGCTCGCTCGGTTCCCCGCCGACACCCCGCTGTCCCTCTCCGGCGAGGAGCTGCTCAAGCAGAGCAACGACAACCCGGTCTTCTACGTCCAGTACGCGCACTCGCGCACCTGCGCGGTGGACCGGAACGCTGTCGACCGCGCCGTGGACCGTACCCGCGAGGACGGCTCGGACGCCTTCGACCCGTCGCTGCTGACGCACGAGACCGAGGCGGCCCTGGTCGGGCGGCTCACGGAGTTCCCGCGGATCGTGTCCCAGGCGGCCGAGCTGCGCGAGCCGCACCGGGTGGCGCGCTACCTCGAGTCGCTGGCTGCGGACTACCACAGGTGGTACGGCGAGTGCCGCGTCACGCCGTACCCGGACGAGGAGGTCACGGACACGCACCGCACGCGCCTGTGGCTGAACGACGCGGTGCGCCAGGTGCTGGCCAACGGCCTCGACCTGCTCGGCGTCGGCGCCCCGGAGCGGATGTGACCGCGGCGCACGGCGGGGCGGTCGCGGCAGGCGTGCCCTGGTCCACCGGCGTGGTGCGCCGCGCGGACGGCGCCCTCGAGGTGGCGGGCGCCGACGTCCGCGACCTCGCGGCCGAGCACGGCACCCCGGCCTACGTGCTCGACGAGGCCGACTTCCGCCTCCGTGCCCGGGGGTACCGCACGGCGTTCACGACGGCGTTCGCCGAGGTGGGCACCGGCGTCGACGTCTACTACGCGGGCAAGGCGCTGCTCACCGTGGCCGTGGCCCGCTGGGCCCGCGAGGAAGGACTGCGGGTGGACACGGCCTCGGGCGGCGAGCTCGCCGTCGCGCTGCGCGCCGGCCTGCCGGGCGCCGAGCTCGGCCTGCACGGCAACAACAAGTCCGACGCCGAGATCCTCACCGCCCTGGACGCGGGGGTCGGCCGGATCATCGTCGACTCGCTCGTCGAGATCGACAGGGTCGCGGCGCTCGCGGCCTCCCGCGGCGTCGTCGCGCCCGTGATGGTGCGCGTCACGACCGGCGTCCACGCGGGCGGCCACGAGTACATCTCCACCGCGCACGAGGACCAGAAGTTCGGGCTCTCGGTGAACCCCGCTCCGATGGTTGCCCTTCGACAGGCTCAGGAACCGCCGGTCGAAACCCGTGAGCCGGTCGCCCTTCGACAGGCTCAGGGACCGGTCAGGGCGGTCGAGGCGACCGACAGCCCGGCGATGCGGGCGCTGCTCGCCGCCGTCGCGCGCCCGGAGCTGCGCCTGCTGGGCATCCACTCGCACATCGGCTCGCAGATCCTCGACCCCGCGGGCTTCGAGGCCGCCGCGCGCGTGGTGCTGCGCCTGCGGGCCGAGCTCGCCGAGCGCACCGGTGTGCTGGTCGACGAGGTGGACCTCGGCGGCGGCTACGGCATCGCGTACCTGCCGGGCGAGGTGCCCCTGGACCCGGAGGGCATCGCCAAGGACGTCGCGAGCGCGGTGGCCGCGGCGTGCGCCGAGCTCGGCACGCCGCTGCCGCGGATCTCGATCGAGCCCGGCCGCGCGATCGTCGGCCCTGCGGGCCTCACCCTCTACACCGTCGGCACGGTCAAGCCGGTCGCGCTCGACGACGGGCGCGTGCGCACCTACGTGTCGGTGGACGGCGGGATGAGCGACAACATCCGGCCCGCCCTCTACGAGGCGCAGTACCACGCGGAGGTCGTGGGCCGGTCGTCGGACGCCGAGCCAGTCCTGGCGCGCGTCGTGGGCAAGCACTGCGAGAGCGGCGACATCGTCGTGCACGAGGTGCAGCTGCCCGGCGACGTGCGGGCGGGGGACCTGCTCGCCGTCCCCGCCACCGGCGCCTACGGGCGGTCCATGGCGTCGAACTACAACCTGCTGACGCGGCCGCCCGTGGTCGCGGTGGCCGATGGCGCGTCGCGCGTCCTGGTGCGGCGCGAGACGGTCGCGGACCTGCTCGCGCTCGACCTGGGCTGAGCGCCAGCGCCGGGCGTGGACGACGGCCCGCGTGCCGCCGGGCCGCGGCTATCCTGACATTCGTCCCGGCATCTCGTTCGAAGGTTCTCCCGTGCCTGCAGCCCCCACCTCCGGGCCCCACCCTGGGGCCGTCCCCGCGGACCGTCCCAACCACGCGGCCGCCCCGAGCCTCGAGCCGGGCGTGCTGCGCGTCGCGCTGCTCGGCTGCGGCGTCGTCGGCTCGCAGGTCGCGCAGACCCTGCTCCAGCACGCGGACGACCTCGCCGCCCGCGCCGGGGCCCGCCTCGAGCTGACGGGTATCGCTGTGCGCGACGCGAGCCGTCCGCGGGAGGGCGTCCCCGCCGTCGTCCCACGCGACCTCTTCACCGAGGAGGCCGGCGCCCTCGTCGACGACGCCGACCTCGTGATCGAGCTCATGGGCGGTATCGAACCTGCCCGTGGGCTCATCCACCGGGCGATCGACGGCGGGGCGAGCGTCGTGACGGCCAACAAGGCCCTCCTCGCCGCGCACGGCCCGGAGCTCTTTGAGGCGGCCGACGCCGCCGGGGTGGACCTGTCCTTCGAGGCGGCCGTCGCCGGCGCCATCCCGATCGTGCGGCCGGTGCGCGAGTCGCTCGCCGGCGACCACGTGCGCCGCGTGCTCGGCATCGTCAACGGCACCACGAACTACGTGCTCGACCAGATGACGACGCACGGGTTGGACCTCGAGGAGGCACTCAAGGAGGCGCAGGACCTCGGCTACGCGGAGGCGGACCCGACCGCCGACGTCGAGGGTCACGACGCCGCCGCCAAGGCGGCGATCCTCGCGTCGCTCGCCTTCCACACGCGGGTGTCGCTGAGCCAGGTGGCCTGCGAGGGCATCACGAGCATCACGGCCGCGGACGTCGCCGCCGCGCAGCAGACGGGACACGTCGTCAAGCTGCTCGCGATCGCCGAGCAGACCGCCGAGGGCGTCTCCGTGCGCGTACACCCGGCGCTCGTGCCGGTGGCTCACCCCCTCGCCGCCGTGCGCGGCGCCTTCAACGCGGTGTTCGTCGAGGCCGACGACGCCGGCCCGCTGATGTTCTACGGCCAGGGCGCCGGCGGCCGGCCCACGTCGTCCGCGGTGCTCGGCGACCTCGTGTCGGCGGCGCGCGACCGGATCGTCGGGGGCCACGGCCCGCGGGAGTCCGCCTACGCGTCGCTGCCCGTGCTCCCGCACGACGCCGCGGTGACGCGCTACCACGTGCGCCTCGTCGTGGCGGACCGTCCCGGCGTGCTCGCCCAGGCGGCGCAGGTGCTGGCCGACCACGGCGTGTCGATCGACACGGTGCGGCAGGCCCCCGACGAGCCCTACGGCGTCGACGTCGCCGACGGCACGGCGGCGCTGCTGCTGACCACGCACGCCGCCCGCGAGGCGTCGCTCGCCGCGACGGTCGCCGCGCTGCGCGGCATCGAGCCCGTCCACGAGATCACGTCCGTCCTGCGAGTCGAGGGAGCATGACCTTGCCTGCCGACCAGCCTGCCGACCAGCCCACCGACCAGCCCACCGACCAGCCCACGCGCCCCGCGCACCAGTGGCGTGGCGTCATCACCGAGTACGCGGAGCGCCTGCCGGCCCACGTGCGCGAGCACGTCGTGACCCTTGGCGAGGGCGGCACCCCGCTGGTGCCCGCCCCCGCGCTGTCGGAGCGGACCGGGGCCGACGTCTTCGTCAAGGTCGAGGGCATGAACCCGACCGGGTCGTTCAAGGACCGGGGCATGACGACGGCCATCTCCGCGGCCGCCGGCCGCGGGGCGAAGGCCGTGGTCTGCGCGTCGACCGGCAACACGTCCGCGTCGGCGGCGGCGTATGCCACCCGGGCCGGCATGACCTGCGCCGTCCTCGTGCCGGAGGGCAAGATCGCGATGGGCAAGCTCAGCCAGGCGATCGCCCACGGCGCACGCCTGCTGCAGGTGGACGGCAACTTCGACGACTGCCTCGTCGCCGCGCGCAAGCTCGCGGAGGTTTACCCGGTCGAGCTGGTGAACTCGGTCAACCCGGATCGCATCGAGGGTCAGAAGACGGCGGCCTTCGAGATCGTCGACGCCCTCGGTGACGCTCCCGACATCCACTGCCTGCCCGTCGGCAACGCCGGCAACATCACGGCCTACTGGAAGGGCTTCCGCGAGTACGCGGGCCTGGACGACGGTGCCGCGTTCGGGGCCCTGGCCACTCGCACGCCGCAGATGTGGGGCTTCCAGGCCGCGGGCGCCGCGCCCATCGTCCACGGGCACCCGGTCGACCAGCCCGAGACGATCGCCACGGCGATCCGCATCGGCAACCCGGCGTCGTGGGAGCAGGCCGTGGCCGCCCGCGACACGTCGAACGGTGTCATCGAGGCGGTCACCGACGAGCAGATCCTCGCGGCGCACCGCGTGCTGTCCGCGGAGGTCGGCGTCTTCGTGGAGCCCGCGTCGGCGTCCGGCGTCGCGGGGCTGCTCGCCCGCGCCGAGCGCGGCCTCGTCCCCGCCGGCGCGCGCGTCGTCGTGACCGTCACGGGCCACGGTCTCAAGGACCCCCAGTGGGCGCTCCGCACCCCGATTCCCTGGGTTCCCGGCAAGGGCCCGCAGCGAAGCGAGGACACCTTGCTGGGACCAGGCGGTGGTGAGGTCGCACCTACCCGCGTCAGCGCCGACGTCGTGTCCATCGCCGACGCGCTCGGCCTCGACTGAGTTCACTCCGAACGAGCCCCGGGAAGGGGAGCACGATGCAGCTCGGCGCCGACCACGTCCTCGTCCGCGTTCCCGCCACCAGCGCCAACCTGGGCCCGGGTTTCGACGCGATGGGCCTGGCCCTCGCCCTGTACGACGAGCTGGAGGTCGAGCTCCTCGCGAGCGACGAGGCCGTCGTCGAGATGGAGGGCGAGGGGGCCGGCGAGGTCCCGACGGGGGAGGAGCATCTCGTCGTGCGCGCCCTGCGCCACACCCTGGAGCTCGCGGGCGCCCCCCGCACCGGGCTGCGGCTGCGGTGCGTCAACCAGATCCCGCACGGCCGCGGCCTGGGCAGCTCGGCCGCGGCCGTCGTCTCGGGGATCGTCGCGGCGCGCGCGCTGCTCGCCGACCCGCACGTGCTCGACGCCACCGAGGTGCTGCGGATCGCGACCGAGTTCGAGGGTCACCCCGACAACGCGGCGCCCGCCATCCGCGGCGGCGCGACGCTCGCGTGGCGCTCGGCCGACGGCGCCCGCGCCGTGGACCTCGACGTCGACGAGCGCATCGAGGCCACCGTGCTGGTCCCGGACGTCCGCCTGGCCACGAGCCGCGCCCGCGGCGTGCTGCCCGCCGAGGTGCCGCACGCGGACGCGGCGTTCACCGCGGGCCGCGCCGGGCTGCTGGTCGAGGCGCTGGCGCGCCGGCCCGAGCTGCTCCTCGACGCCACCGAGGACCGCCTCCACCAGGACTACCGCGCCGGGGTGATGGCCGGTTCGGCCGAGCTGCTGCGCACGCTGCGGGCGGAGGGCCACGCCGCGACCATCTCCGGGGCCGGTCCCACGGTCCTGGTGCTCACCGCGGGCGAGGGCACGGCCCGCCTCGACGCCGTGCTCGCCGACCTGATCGACGACGTGGCGGGCTGGCGGGCGCTGCGGCCGGGGGTGGACACCGAGGGTGCGGTGGCGCGCCGGGTGACCGGCGCCGGCGGGCACCCGGCGGCGTCCGACGGGTCCGGCGTGTCGGCCTCCGGCCGGGCACGCAGGTGATATGATGCGGTGAGCCTTCGGGAACGACTGCGAGGGCACTCCCTCTTCGCCGTACGGCGCGTCCGCGCGTCCGGCCAGAGCCTGGTGCCCCGGTGGTTGCGATGCGGTGCACGACCCGCCGCGGCAGTCCCGTGAGAAGGCGAAACACAACCCCGCCAGCCGACGTCGTCGTACCACTGATGCGAGGTTCCACGCGTCTCGGCGCTTCCCGCGTCTGGACGCCCGCCACCGCGGCCCGTGACAGCATTTCAGGGCCGCATACGAGGGGGAAGGGTCCTTCGTGACGAACACCACCGACAGCCGGAACGGCTCCGCCGCATCCGGAAACCTGAGCTCGATGCGTCTCGCCGAGCTCCAGGCGCTGGCCTCCCAGATAGGCGTCAAGGGGACGTCCCGGATGCGCAAGAGCGACCTGCAGGACGCGATCCGGTCCGCCAACGGCCAGAGCGCGCGCACCACGAGCGCCCCCGTCGCCGCGGCGACCGCGGTGGCGCCCACGGTCCGCAGCGACGCCCCGGCCCAGGCGCAGGCCGAGCCCGCGCGGAACGACGGCCCCGCCGAGCGCCCCGCTACCGAGGCGCCGCGGCGTTCGCGCCGCGCCATCCGCACGGCCGGGTCCACGGACGACGCCGACGCGCAGGGTGACTCCGGTCAGCAGCGCCAGGGCGCCGCGGCCGAGAGCTCCTCCGCCTCCACCGAGCAGCCCACACGCAGCGGGTCCGACCAGCGCGGCGACCAGCCGCGTGCCGAGCGTTCCGAGGGCGACCGCGAGGCGCGGCTCGCTCAGCTCGCCGAGGCCGTCGCCGCACCGCGTGAGCGGGGCGGGCGGCGTTCCGGCGGGCAGGGCTCCGGCGGACAGGGGGGCCAGAACGGCGGTCAGTCCGACGCCGAGGGCCAGCGCTCCGAGCGCGGCCAGGGCCGGACGAACGACGGCTCCGGCCAGCAGCGCTCGGGCACCCAGGGTGGCCAGACCTCCCAGGGCAACCAGACCTCTCAGAGCAACCAGGGCGGCCAGACCTCTCAGGGCGGCCAGCGCGACGAGCAGCGTCAGCGCCGCGATGACGACGACGAGCGTGGTTCGCGCCGCCGCCGTGGTCGTGACCGTGGCCGGGATCGCAAGCGCACCCGCCCCGGCCGCAGCGCCGGCCCGGACGTCGCGGGGCTCGACGAGGTGGAGGTGCGCGAGGACGACGTGCTGCTGCCCGTCGCCGGCGTGCTCGACATCCTCGACAACTACGCGTTCGTGCGCACCAGCGGCTACCTGCCCGGCGAGGGCGACATCTACGTCTCCCTCAACCAGGTGAAGAAGTCGGGGCTGCGCCGCGGTGACGCGGTCGTGGGCGCGATCCGCCAGCCGCGCGAGGGCGAGGAGCTGCCGTCCGTCGGCGGCAAGAACGTGCGCGGCAAGTACAACGCGCTGGTCCGCCTGGACTCGGTCAACGGCATGTCGCCGGAGGAGTCGCGTCAGCGGCCCGAGTTCACGAAGCTCACGCCCCTGTACCCGCAGGAGCGGCTGCGCCTGGAGAACCCGGAGGCCACGCGCCTCACCCCGCGCGTGATCGACATCGTCGCCCCGATCGGCAAGGGCCAGCGCGGCCTCATCGTCGCGCCGCCCAAGGCCGGCAAGACGATCATCATGCAGCAGATCGCCAACGCGATCACGGCGAACAACCCCGAGGTCCACCTCATGGTGGTGCTGGTGGACGAGCGCCCCGAAGAGGTCACCGACTTCGAGCGTAACGTCAAGGGCGAGGTCATCTCCTCGACGTTCGACCGGCACGCTTCGGACCACACGATCGTCGCCGAGCTCGCCATCGAGCGGGCCAAGCGCCTCGTGGAGCTGGGCCAGGACGTCGTCGTGCTGCTCGACGGGATCACCCGCCTGTCGCGCGCCTACAACCTCGCCGCGCCGGCGTCGGGCCGCATCCTCTCCGGTGGTGTGGACGCCGCCGCGCTGTACCCGCCGAAGCGGTTCTTCGGCGCGGCCCGCAACATCGAGGGCGGCGGCTCGCTGACGATCCTGGCCACCGCGCTCGTGGAGACGGGCTCGAAGATGGACGAGGTGATCTTCGAGGAGTTCAAGGGCACGGGCAACATGGAGCTCCGCCTGTCCCGCAACCTCGCCGAGAAGCGCATCTTCCCGGCGATCGACGTCAACAGCTCGAGCACCCGCCGCGAGGAGATCCTCATGGCGAAGGACGAGCTCGCGGTCGTCTACAAGCTGCGCCGCGTGATGGGTGCGCTCGACCAGCAGCAGGCCGCCGAGCTGCTGCTGGGCCAGCTCAAGAAGTCCAAGACCAACGTCGAGTTCCTTCTGCACGTGCAGAAGACGACGCCGGCCGGTCTCTCGGACGATCACCCGGGCGAGACGATCTGACCCGGAATTTCTAGGACGCTCCCGCGTTCTGGCACAATGGTTCGTCGGCCATCCGGTTCACGGCCCGCTGTCCTGCGGGCCGACCCGGGGGCATCACACCAAGGAGCATCATGAAGTCCGGTATCCACCCCGAGTACGTCGTCACCGAGGTGACCTGCACCTGCGGCAACACGTTCGTCACGCACAGCACCGAGACGTCCGGCAAGATCAACGCGGACGTGTGCAGTGCCTGCCACCCGTTCTACACGGGCAAGCAGAAGATCCTCGACACCGGTGGCCGCGTGGCCCGGTTCGAGGCGCGCTACGGCAAGAAGAAGTAGCTGGCTGACAGCGCCGGTGGTCCGCCCGACAACCTCTCCAGGGGCAGTCGGACGTCGGATCACCGGCGCTGTTGCTTTGCCCGGGGGCGTGGGCCCACGGATCCCCTGCACGTCGGACCGGGAGATGCCATGACCGACTCGTTCGCTGCGGCCAGACCGCTGCTCGCGGAGCACGCCGAGATCGAGCGGGCGCTCTCCGACCCGGCGGTGCACGCCGACGCGGGCCGGGCGCGCTCCCTCGGGCGGCGCTACGCCGAGCTGAGCCAGGTGGCTGCCGCCTACCGGGCCTGGGAGCAGGCCCACGACGACGCCGAGGCCGCCGCCGAGCTGGCCGGCGAGGACGAGTCGTTCGCCGCCGAGCTGCCCGCGCTGCGCGAGGCGGCCGATGCGGCCGCGGAGCGGCTGCGCCGTGTGCTGGTGCCGCGCGACCCCGACGACGCGCGCGACGTGATCCTCGAGATCAAGGCGGGGGAGGGCGGCGACGAGTCCGCGCTCTTCGCCGGCGACCTCCTGCGCATGTACCTGCGGTACGCCGAGCGGCGCGGCTGGTCCACGCAGGTCCTCGCCGCCACCGAGACGGAGCTGGGCGGCTACAAGGACGTGCAGGTCGCGATCAAGGCGCGCAACGTCACCGACCCGGCCGAGGGCGTGTGGGCGAACCTCAAGTACGAGGGCGGCGTGCACCGCGTGCAGCGCGTGCCGGTCACGGAGTCGCAGGGGCGCATCCACACGTCGGCCGCCGGCGTGCTCGTGCTGCCCGAGGTCGACGACCCGGGCGAGATGGAGATCGACGCGAACGACCTGCGCATCGACGTCTACCGCTCGTCGGGGCCGGGCGGGCAGTCGGTGAACACCACCGACTCGGCGGTGCGCATCACGCACGTGCCCACCGGGATCGTCGTCTCCATGCAGAACGAGAAGTCGCAGCTGCAGAACAAGGAGCAGGCCATGCGCGTGCTGCGCGCGCGGCTGCTGGCCGCGCAGCAGGAGGCCGCCGCCGCGGCCGCCGCCGACGTGCGGCGCTCCCAGGTGCGCACCGTGGACCGCAGCGAGCGGATCCGCACGTACAACTTCCCGGAGAACCGCATCGCGGACCACCGCACGGGGTACAAGGCCTACAACCTCGACCACGTGCTCGCGGGCGACCTCGACCCGGTGGTCCGTTCGGCCATCGACGCCGACGAGGCGGCCCGGCTGGCCGCCGCGGGTTCCCGTGCCTGACGCTGTGGGCGCGAGATCGGGGGGAATGGACGACTCCATTCCCCCCGATCTCGCGCCCACAACCGTCGGGTCGACCGTGCGCTGGGCGGCGGCGCGGCTCGCCGCAGCGGGCGTGCCCAGCCCGCGCGTGGACGCCGAGGCGCTGCTCGCGCACGCCCTCGGCGTCGACCGCTCGGAGGTGCGGCGCCTCGCGGTGCTGGACCGGGGCCTCGCCGACGACGCCGTCCGCCGCTTCGCCGCGGACGTGGCGCGGCGCGCGGCCCGGGAGCCGTTGCAGCACCTCACCGGCGTGGCGCCGTTCCGGCACCTGGAGCTCGCCGTCGGCCCCGGTGTCTTCGTGCCGCGGCCCGAGACCGAGCAGGTGGCGCAGGTGGCGATCGAGGAGGCCATGCGGGTCGTGGCGCGCGAGGGCTCGGCGGTGGTCGTCGACCTGTGCACGGGATCGGGCGCGATCGCCCTCGCCGTGGCGGCCGAGGTGCCCGGCGCGGTCGTGCACGCGGTCGAGCTTGACGCTGCCGCGCACGGGTGGGCGCAGCGCAACGTCGCTGCCGCGACGTCGGCCGCCGGCGCGCCGGAGCCCGTCGTGCACCTGGTCCGGGGCGACGCCCGCACCGCGCTGCGCGAGCTGGACGGGACGGTCGACGTCGTCGTCTCCAACCCCCCGTACGTGCCGCCCGGCGCGGTGCCGCACGACCCCGAGGTGGCCGAGCACGACCCGGCCGTCGCGCTGTTCGGCCTGGGCGCGGACGGGCTCGAGGTCCCGCGCGGCGTCACGGCGGCGGCCGCCCGCCTGCTGCGCCCCGGCGGCCTGTACGTCATGGAGCATGCGGAGGTCCAGGCGGCGGACGCGCGGGCCATGGTCGACGACGTGCCCGTGTTCGGGCCCGCGGCGACGCGGGAGGACCTCACCGGCCGCCCGCGGATGGTCGTCGCGCGTCGCGTCGCCGCGGGGCCGAGCCCGGACGGCGGGCCGACGAACCGTGACAGACTGAGCCCGTGAGCAGCGTGCACGACGTGACCGACCCGAACACCTGGGGCCCTGCGATCGACGAGGCGGTGAACACGGTCTCGCGCGGCGGCCTGGTGGTGCTCCCCACGGACACGGTCTACGGCATCGGCGCGGACGCCTTCGACGCCGAGGCCGTCGCCGCGCTGCTCGCGGCCAAGGGTCGCGGGCGTCAGATGCCCCCGCCCGTGCTGGTCCCCGACGTGCGGACGCTCGACGGCCTGGCGACCGAGGTACCCCACGACGCGCGGCGCCTCGTCGAGGCGTTCTGGCCGGGCGGGTTCACGATCATCCTGCGGGCCCAGCCGTCGCTGCAGTGGGACCTCGGGGAGACGCACGGCACGGTCGCGCTGCGGATGCCCGACCACCCCGCGGCCCTCGCGCTGCTGCGCCGCACCGGCCCGCTCGCCGTCTCGAGCGCGAACGCCTCCGGCAGCCCCGCGGCGCTCGACGTCACCGGCGCGCGCGCACAGCTCGGAGAACCCGTCGCGACCTACCTGGACGGCGGCGACGCCCCCGGCGGCGTGGCCTCGACGATCGTGGACGCCACGGGCGAGCACCTGCGCGTTGTGCGCGAGGGCGCGATCACCCTCGAGGCGCTGAACGAGGTGGCGCCGGTGCGCGGCGCGGACGCCGACGATGATGACGACGAGCCCGCGGACGAGCCGGTCACCGACGAGCCCACGGCCGGCACGACGTCCACGGAGGGCTCGACGGAGCCTGCCGAGGAGTCCGCCGGGTGAGAGCGTATCTGCTCCTGATGCTGGTCTCGGCGGCGGTCACATACCTCGCCACGCCGGGCGCGCGGTGGCTCGCCCGGCGCACGAACGCCATCACCGCGGTGCGGTCGCGCGACGTGCACGTGCAGCCCACGCCGCGGCTCGGCGGGCTGGCCATGCTGCTCGGCATCGTCGTCGCGGTGGTGCTGTCCTCGCGGATGCCGTTCCTCGCGGGCGTGTTCGAGACCGGGCCGCAGGCGTGGGGGATCATCGGCGGCGCGACGATCGTGTGCCTGCTGGGTTGGGCCGACGACGTGTGGGACCTCGACTGGATGACCAAGCTCGCGGGGCAGGTGCTCGCGGCCGGGTTCATGGCGTGGCAGCAGGTGCAGCTCACCTCGCTGCCCACGCCGGACGGGCTGTTCATCACCTCGTCGCGGCTGTCGCTGGTCGCGACGGTGCTCGTGATCGTGGTGGCGATGAACGCCGTGAACTTCGTGGACGGCCTGGACGGTCTGGCCGCGGGCGTCATCGCCATCGGCGGCTCCGCCTTCATCCTGTACACCTACAGCCTCACCCAGCAGGCCACCCCGGAGAACTACGCCAACCTCGCGACCCTCATGGTGGCCGTCCTGGTGGGTGCCTGCATCGGCTTCCTGCCGCACAACTTCTTCCCCGCGCACATCTTCATGGGCGACTCGGGCTCGATGGTGCTCGGCCTCGTCTTCGCGGGCGCGACGATCACCATCACGGGCAACATCGACCCCACCGCGACCGGCGACGCCCTGTCGGGCGCGCAGCGCGTGCCGCTGTTCATCCCGCTGCTGCTGCCGGTGGCAGTGGTGCTCCTGCCGCTGCTGGACATGGCGTTGGCGGTGGTGCGCCGGCTTGCCGCCGGCAAGTCGCCGTTCCACCCCGACCGCATGCACCTGCACCACCGGATGCTCGCCATCGGGCACTCGCACCGGCGCGCCGTCCTCATCCTCTACGTCTGGGCGGCGGTCTTCTCCTTCGGCGCGGCGGCGCTGGTGATGTGGGACTGGAAGGCGGTGCTCGCCGGCCTCGGCGTGGCCATCGTGGTCGCGCTGATGCTCACCCTCGGGCCGCTGCGTACTCGCGGCCGGTTCCTGGACGACGACGTCGCCACCGGCAGCCACCCGACCGTCGCCGCGGCGCCGGTCACACCCGCCGCACCGCCATCGGCCACGACCTCGCCCACCCTGACGACGCACGAAGGACGCCAGAGATGACGACGCCCGAGACCCCCGCCCCCACGCCCGACGGCCCCGGCGCCGACGAGCACACCACCACCGCGGAGCGCGCGGTGCTGCGCACCGCGCTGCGCGACACCTTGATCCTCGTGGGCGCCCTGGTGGTGCTGGGCGGCGGGATCGGCCTGCTGGTGGCGGGCATGCCCGGCCTCTGGGGGGCACTCGTCGGCGCCGGCCTCGCGGCCTTCTTCTGCGCGACGACGATCTGGTCGATGCTGCGGACCGTCGGGTCGAGCCCCACGCGCATGGCGGCCTTCGTCATGGGGGCGTGGGTCGCCAAGATCGTCGTCCTCATCGTGGTGCTGGCGCTGCTCCAGGGCGCCACGTTCTATGACCCGTGGGTGCTGATCGCCGTGCTCGCCGTCGGGGCGATCGGTTCGGCCCTGCTCGACTACCGCGCGGTGAACAGCGGCCGGGTGCCCTACGTGCAGCCGTGACCGTGCGGCCGGCCGGCAGGCGGCCATGGCCTGCGACGACGCTCGTCGCCGCGGGCAACATCGTGCGCATGTTCACAAGCCGCCAGATCTGGCCGCTTCCGTGCTCCAGAATGTCGGAGCACGGGTGAAGATCCGGTAGGCTGTGCGCGAATCCATGACGGCCAGGTCCGATGGCGTGCCCTCCCAGGAGTGGAGCGCCTCCGGCCCGTACGACCTCCGGGAGAATCTCCTGTCTACGCCAGCGATCCCCCTGCTGCTCGCCGCTGAAGGTGACGGCGAGTTCCACGCGCCGACGATCGCCGACTTCTTCCCTCCGGCCATCTTCTTCGAGGGCACGCCCTTCGAGTTCAACCGGATCATGCTGGTGCGCGTCATCATGGCCGCGGTCCTGATCACGGTGTTCGTCATCGCGGCCAAGCGGGCGAAGCTGGTGCCGGGGCGGTTCCAGAACGCGATCGAGATGATCCTCGACTTCGTCCGCAACTCGATCGCGGTCGAGGTGCTCGGCCAGGAGAACGGCCGCAAGTACTTCAAGCTGCTCGCGACGATCTTCTGCACTGTGTTGGTGATGAACATCGCCGCGGTCGTGCCCTTCCTCAACATCGCGGGCACGTCCGTCATCGGCCTGCCGATCGTGCTCGCGGCGTGGTCGTACGTGATGTACCTCGGTGCGGGCGTCAAGGCGCACGGCGTGGGCGGGTTCCTCAAGAACTCGCTCTTCCCGCCGGGCGTGCCGCCGGTGCTGTACATCCTGCTGGTGCCGATCGAGTTCCTGCAGGTCTTCATCCTGCGGCCCGCGACGCTCGTCATCCGGCTGCTGGCCAACATGGTGGCGGGCCACCTGATGCTCGCGATCTGCTTCACGGCCACCTCGTTCTTCCTGTTCGACTCCGCCGGGGCGATGAAGCTCTTCGGCGCGGGCACCTTCGTGGCCGGCTTTGCGTTCTTCCTCTTCGAGGTCTTCGTGGCGGCGCTGCAGGCCTACGTGTTCGCGATCCTCACCGCCGTCTACCTCAACATGTCCGTCGAGGCGGAGCACTGACCGTCTCGCGGTACCCGGTCTGAGCCGGACCAGCTTCACAACTGCACCCACAACGTCGACGCCGGGCCACCGAGGCCCGGCGCCCAACGGAAGGAAACCCAGTGGACGTCACCACCCTCGCCGAGGTCACCGGAAACATCGGCACCGTCGGTTACGGTCTCGCGGCGGTCGGCCCGGGCATCGGCCTCGGCATCCTCATCGGCAAGACGATCGAGGGCATGGCCCGCCAGCCCGAGGTGTCCGGCCAGCTCCGTACCACGATGTTCATCGGCATCGCCTTCGTCGAGGTGCTCGCGCTCCTCGGCCTGGTGGCCGGCTTCATCGTCCCGGCAGCATGATTTCTCCCCTGAACACACCCAGCGTGACCGTGCTCGCGGCGGAGACGTCAGAGCCGAACCTCCTGATCCCCCACTGGCCGGACATCATCTGGTCGCTGGTGATCGTCGTGATCATCGGTCTCGTCTTCTACAAGTACGCGCTGCCGAAGTTCCAGGCCGTGCTGGACGAGCGCACCGCGAAGATCGAGGGCGGCATCGCCAAGGCCGAGCAGGCGCAGGAGGAGGCCGCGGAGGCGCTGAAGGAGTACCACCAGCAGCTCGCCGAGGCCCGCGCCGACGCCGCGAAGACCCGCGAGGAGGCGCGTGCCGAGGGCACCGCCATCATCGCGGAGCTGCGCAGCAAGGCGCAGGAGGAGGCGTCCCGGATCGCCGAGACCGCGCAGCGCCAGATCGAGGCGGAGCGCCAGACTGCCGCCGTCTCGCTGCGCACGGAGGTCGGCACGCTGGCCACCGAGCTGGCGTCGAAGATCGTCGGCGAGTCGCTGCAGGACTCCGCGCGCCAGTCGCGCGTGGTCGACCGCTTCCTCGACGAGCTCGAGGCCGCGGGCGACGCGTCGCAGCCGGCGTCGGCCGCCAGCTCGGCCGGCAGCTCGGCCGGCAAGGAGGGCTGATGCGCGGTACCAGTGGAGCATCCCTCGCGGCGGCGCAGGAGCGGTTCGAGCCGGTCCTGCAGTCCGCCGGGCCCGACGCGCAGGCGCTCGGTGAGCAGCTGTTCGCCGTCGTCGCGGCACTGGACGGGTCCGGGCCGCTGCGTCGCTCGATGGCCGACCCCTCGCGGAGCCCCCAGGACCGGGCGGATCTTGCCGCCCGCGTGCTGGCCGACGGCTTCGACGAGCGGGTCGTGGACCTCGTCACGGGCCTTGCGCGGTCGCGCTGGGCCAGCGACGCGGACCTCGTCGACTCCCTGGAGCGCCTCGGCCTGGACGCCGTCCTGGCGTCCGCCCAGTCGCGGGGCGCCCTGGAGACGGTCGAGGACGAGCTGTTCCGGCTGACCCGTGCGCTCGTCGGCCAGCGCGAGGCGCGCCGGGTGCTCTCCGACTCCGCGACCGACCCCGCACGTCGGGCGCAGCTCGTCGACACCCTGCTCGAGGGCAAGGTGGACGCCGTGACGCAGGAGCTCGCACGCCGGGCCACGACCAACCTCCGCGGCCGCCGCTTCGTGGCGTCGCTGATCTGGTACGGCGAGGTCGCCGCCGAGCGGCGCCGTCGCCTCGTGGCCACGGTCACCAGCGGCGCCGTGCTCAGCGAGTCCCAGCAGGAGCGGCTCGCCACCCTGCTCGAGCGCGCCTACGGGCGCCCCGTGCAGCTCAACGTGACGGTCGACCCGGCCGTGATCGGTGGCCTGCGCATCCAGGTCGGCGCTGACGTCGTCGACTCCACCGTGCTGTCCCGCCTGGCCGACGCCCGTCGCCGGCTGGCCGGCTGAACCCTTCCAGGCCCAGCGCCGGCCCTCGGTCGGCTACGCAGAACGTGAGGCCGCGCGAGTCGCGGCCACGACAGGAGAGAGCAATGGCTGAGCTGACGATCAGGCCGGAGGAGATCCGCGCCGCTCTGGACAGCTTCGTGAAGTCGTACGAGCCCGAGGGCGCGGTCAGCGAGGAGGTCGGCCGCGTCACCGCCGCCGCCGACGGTATCGCGCAGGTCGAAGGCCTTCCGGGCGCGATGGCGAACGAGCTGCTGCGCTTCGAGGACGGCACGCTCGGCCTCGCGCTGAACCTGGACGTCCGGGAGATCGGCGTCGTCGTTCTCGGGGAGTTCGCCAGCATCGAGGAGGGGCAGGAGGTCCGCCGTACCGGCGAGGTCCTGTCCGTCCCCGTCGGCGAGGGCTACCTCGGCCGCGTCGTCGACCCGCTGGGCAACCCGATCGACGGCCTGGGCGAGCTCGAGAGCGAGGGCCGCCGCGCCCTCGAGCTCCAGGCGCCCGGCGTCATGCAGCGCAAGTCGGTGCACGAGCCGCTGCAGACCGGTATGAAGGCGATCGACTCGATGATCCCGATCGGCCGCGGCCAGCGGCAGCTGATCATCGGCGACCGGCAGACCGGCAAGACGGCGATCGCGATCGACACGATCATCAACCAGAAGGCCAACTGGGAGTCGGGCGACCCGGCCAAGCAGGTGCGCTGCATCTACGTGGCCGTTGGTCAGAAGGGCTCCACGATCGCCTCCGTGCGCGGCGCCCTCGAGGAGGCCGGCGCGCTCGAGTACACGACGATCGTCGCGGCCCCGGCGTCCGACCCGGCAGGCTTCAAGTACATCGCGCCGTACACGGGCTCGGCCATCGGCCAGCACTGGATGTACCAGGGCAAGCACGTGCTCATCGTCTTCGACGACCTGTCGAAGCAGGCCGAGGCCTACCGTGCCGTGTCGCTGCTGCTGCGGCGCCCGCCGGGCCGCGAGGCGTACCCCGGCGACGTGTTCTACCTGCACTCCCGTCTGCTGGAGCGTTGCGCGAAGCTGTCGGACGAGCTCGGCGCGGGCTCGATGACCGGCCTGCCGATCATCGAGACCAAGGCGAACGACGTGTCGGCGTACATCCCGACCAACGTCATCTCCATCACCGACGGCCAGATCTTCCTGCAGTCGGACCTCTTCAACGCCGACCAGCGCCCGGCGGTCGACGTCGGCATCTCCGTCTCCCGAGTCGGCGGTGACGCGCAGATCAAGGCGATGAAGAAGGTCTCCGGCACGCTGAAGCTCGAGCTGGCGCAGTACCGGTCGCTCGAGGCGTTCGCGATGTTCGCGTCCGACCTGGACGCCGCGTCGCGCGGCCAGCTCGCCCGTGGCGCGGTGCTCATGGAGCTGCTCAAGCAGCCGCAGTACACGCCGTACCCGGTCGAGGAGCAGGTCGCGTCCGTTTGGGCCGGCACCAAGGGCAAGCTCGACGACGTCCCGGTCGAGGACGTCAAGCGCTTCGAGTCCGAGATGCTCGATCACCTGCGTCGCAAGACCGAGGTGCTCAGCGCCATCGCGTCGACCGGCAAGCTCGAGCAGGACACCGAGGACGCGCTGACCAAGGCCGTCGAGGACGTCCGGAACGGCTTCCTCAAGGCCGACGGCACCCCGCTCGTCGGCGGCGACGCCGAGGGCGATACGTCCGACGTCGAGCAGGAGCAGCTCGTCGTGAAGAAGAAGGCCTGAGCATGGCCGGTGGATCCCAGCGCATCTACAAGCAGCGGATCAAGTCGACGCAGTCGCTGAAGAAGATGTTCCGCGCGCAGGAGCTGATCGCGGCCTCCCGCATCGGCAAGGCGCGGGCGCGTACGGCTTCGGCGGCTCCGTACGAGCGGGCCATCACCCGCGCGGTGTCCGCGGTGGCCACGCACACGTCGACCAAGCACCCGCTCACGAGCGAGCGCGGCGACACGAACCGCGTCGCGGTCCTCGTGATCGCATCCGACCGCGGGATGGCCGGCGCCTACTCGGCGTCGATCCTCCGTGAGGCTGAGCGGCTCGTGCAGCAGCTCCAGGGCGCGGGCAAGGAGGTCGTGCTCTACGCGACCGGTCGCCGCGCCGTCTCGTACTACCACTACCGGGGGCGTCAGCTCGAGGGCCAGTGGTCGTACGGCTCGGACAGCCCGAACTCCGACGTCGCGGGCGAGGTCGCGGACACGCTGCTGGGCGCGTTCCTCGCCCCGGCGGCCGAGGGCGGGGTCAGCGAGCTGCACGTGGTCTACACGCAGTTCGTCAACATGGTCACGCAGCGGCCGCGCGTGGTGCGGATGCTCCCGCTCGAGGTCGTCGAGGGCGTGGCCGTCCCCGGCGAGAACGACGCGTTCCCGCTGTACGACTTCGAACCGTCGCCGGAGAGCGTGCTCGACGCGCTCCTGCCGCGCTACGTGCGCAGCCGCATCTTCAGCTTCATGCTGGACGCGGCGGCGTCCGAGCTGGCCGCGCGCCAGCGGGCGATGCACACGGCGACGGACAACGCCGAGGACCTGATCCGCAACTACACGCGCCTGGCGAACCAGGCGCGCCAGGCGGACATCACCCAGGAGATCAGCGAGATCGTCTCGGGTGCCGACGCCCTCGCAGCATCATGACCACCCCGAACATGGTCCTGACGGCGCGACCGCCCGTACTGACATCCGAAACGTTCCTTTCGAAGCGAGGCAAGCAATGACCGCCACCACCGTGGAAGCAGCACACGGCGCGGCCCCGACCGAGCCGGGGACTGGCCGTGTCGCGCGTGTGATCGGCCCCGTCGTCGACATCGAGTTCCCCGAGGACGCGATTCCCGACATCTACAACGCCCTGACCGTCGGCATCGACCTGTCGACCCAGGGCGAGGGCGAGAACTCTTTCACCCTCATGCTCGAGGTCGCCCAGCACCTCGGCGACTCCCTGGTCCGCGCGATCGCGCTCAAGCCGACCGACGGCCTCGTGCGCGGCGCCGTCGTCACCGACACCGGCGCGCCGATCAGCGTCCCCGTCGGCGACGTCACCAAGGGCCGCGTGTTCAACGTGACCGGCGACGTGCTGAACGCGGAGCCGGGCGAGAAGATCGAGATCACCGAGCGCTGGCCGATCCACCGCAGGCCCCCGGCCTTCGACCAGCTCGAGTCGAAGACCACGATGTTCGAGACGGGCATCAAGTCGATCGACCTGCTCACCCCGTACGTGCAGGGTGGCAAGATCGGCCTCTTCGGCGGTGCGGGCGTCGGCAAGACGGTCCTCATCCAGGAGATGATCCAGCGCGTCGCCCAGGACCACGGCGGTGTGTCCGTGTTCGCGGGCGTCGGGGAGCGCACCCGTGAGGGCAACGACCTCATCGCGGAGATGGAGGAGGCCGGCGTCTTCGACAAGACCGCGCTGGTCTTCGGCCAGATGGACGAGCCGCCGGGCACGCGTCTGCGCGTCGCCCTGTCGGCGCTGACGATGGCGGAGTACTTCCGCGACGTCGCCAAGCAGGACGTACTGCTGTTCATCGACAACATCTTCCGCTTCACGCAGGCCGGCTCCGAGGTCTCCACGCTGCTCGGCCGCATGCCGTCCGCGGTGGGCTACCAGCCGAACCTCGCCGACGAGATGGGCGTGCTGCAGGAGCGCATCACCTCGACGCGCGGCCACTCGATCACCTCGCTGCAGGCGATCTATGTGCCGGCGGACGACTACACCGACCCGGCGCCGGCGACCACGTTCGCCCACCTGGACGCGACGACGGAGCTCTCCCGCGAGATCGCGTCGAAGGGTCTGTACCCGGCGATCGACCCGCTGACCTCGACGTCCCGCATCCTCGACCCGCGCTACGTGGGTCAGGAGCACTACGACGTGGCCACGCAGGTGAAGTCGATCCTGCAGCGCAACAAGGAGCTCCAGGACATCATCGCGATCCTCGGTGTCGACGAGCTCTCCGAGGAGGACAAGACGGTCGTGGCGCGTGCGCGCCGCATCCAGCAGTTCCTCTCGCAGAACACCTACATGGCGAAGAAGTTCACCGGCGTGGAGGGTTCCACGGTGGCGCTGAGCGAGACCATCGAGGCGTTCAAGAAGATCGCTGCGGGCGAGTTCGACCACATCGCCGAGCAGGCGTTCTACAACATCGGCGGCCTCGAGATGCTCGAGGAGAACTGGGCCCGTATCCAGAAGGAGTACGGGGCCTGACGGCTCCGTCACCGCCACGTCGTCCCGCCGGGAGGCCCGCCCGCCCGGCGGGACGACGTGACCGCCGCACGAACCCCAGCACGACGGGAAAGAGGATTGTGAGATGGCAGAGCTGAACGTGGACCTCGTCGCGGCCGACCGCAAGGTCTGGTCGGGCGCGGCGCGTGAGGTCAGCGCCCCGTCCGTCGACGGTCAGGTCGGCATCCTCGCCGGCCACTCGCCGCTCCTCGCGGTGCTGCGGCCCGGCACGATCCGGGTCGCGACGTCGCAGGGCACCGCGGTCGAGGCGCACGTCACCGGCGGGTTCGTCTCGGTCGACGGCGATCTCGTCACGATCGTCGTGGACGAGGTCTCGGAGCTGTCCGGCCGCGAGCCGGCGCTGCGCTGAGTCAGGTGCCGGTGGCGTACGTCGTCTGGGTCGCGGTCGGGATCGTCGTCGCGCTCGGACTGGTGCTCGCCGCCGGTGCCTCCCGCCTGCGGACCCTGTCCCGGCGGGTCGGGTCCTTCCCCTGCCACGCCCGGCACGCGGACGACCCGCAGGCCGGCTGGGTGGTGGGGATCGCCCACTACGCCGTGGGCCGCATCGACTGGTGGCGCGGCTGGTCCCTGGCCCCTCGCCCCGCACGGGTCTGGCAGCGTGACCGGCTGTCGATCACGGGGCGCGCCCCGCTCGACCAGGCCGGCCAGCCCGACCAGGTGCTGGTGCGCTGCCGCTACGACGGCACCGACTTCGAGCTGCTGATGTCCTCGGGCGCGTACGAGGGTCTCGCGTCGTGGCTCGAGTCCGCGCCCCCGGGACGCCGCGACCTGGTTCTCTGAGCCGGCCGCCGATCGCCGGGATCGTACGAACGATCGCCACGAACGATCGCCACGAACGATCGCCACGAACGATCGCCACGAACGATCGCCACGAACGAACGCCACGAACGAAGAGGGGGACCGTGCGTCTCGTCGTCGCACGCTGCTCGGCCCGGTACACCGGCCGGCTCACCGCGCACCTGCCGCTGGCCACGCGGCTGATCGTCATCAAGGCGGACGGCAGCGTGCTGCTGCACTCCGACGGCGGCTCGTACAAGCCGCTCAACTGGATGAGCCCGCCCTGCTCGACGGCGACGGCCGACCCCGACGAAGAGGCCCGCGGGCGCGGGGTCACCGCGGTGTGGACCGTGCAGCACCAGAAGTCGGACGACCGCCTGGAGATCGAGCTGCACGAGGTGGAGCACGACTCGGCGCACCACCTCGGCGTCGACCCCGGCCTGATCAAGGACGGGGTCGAGGCGCACCTGCAGGAGCTGCTCGCCGCCCAGATCGAGCGGCTCGGCGCAGGGCACTCGCTCGTCCGCCGCGAGTACATGACCGCGATCGGCCCGGTCGACATCCTGGCCCGCGACGGCCAGGGCGGTGCGGTGGCCGTCGAGATCAAGCGCCGGGGCGACATCGACGGCGTCGAGCAGCTCACGCGCTACCTCGACCTCCTCAACCGCGACCCCCTGCTGGCGCCGGTGCGCGGCGTCTTCGCCGCCCAGGAGGTCAAGCCGCAGGCGAGGGTGCTGGCCACCGACCGGGGGATCGAGTGCCTGCTGCTCGACTACGACGCCATGCGCGGCGTGGACGACGTGGGCTCCCGGCTCTTCTGAGCGTGCTGTTGCGCGGTCCGTCGAGCGGTCCGTCGAGACATTTCGCGCTCCTGTGAGGGTGCGGCAGGATGTGGCGCATGAGTGATGCCTCCCTCCCGGCCCCCGCGACGTCCGGCGAGCCCGTCGCATGGCGCGGGTACGTCGTGACGCCCCAGGACGTGATCGACGACGGCGCCGTGGTGGTCGCGGACGGGGTGATCCGCTGGGTCGGGCCGGTCGTCGCGGCCGAGTACGCGGACCCGTCCGTCGCCGCGGCCGTCGCGCGGGCGGCGGTGCCCGCCCCGGGCACGACGCTGCTCCCGGGGCTCGTGGACCTGCACGATCACGGCGGCGGCGGGGTCGGCTTCCCCGACGCCGCGAGCCCCGACGAGGCGATGGTCGCGGTGCTCGAACACCGCCGCCACGGCACCACCACGATGCTCGCGTCGCTCGTCACCGCCGACCGCGAGACGCTCCTGGCGCGGGTCGCGATGCTTGCGGGCCTCGCGGAGGCCGGCGAGATCGCAGGCATCCACGCCGAGGGCCCCTTCCTCTCCCACGCGCGCCGCGGGGCGCAGAGCCCGGACGACCTGCTGCCGGGTGACCCCGCCCTGGTCCGCGACCTGGCCGAGGCCGCCCGCGGGCACCTACGCACGATGACCGTCGCCCCCGAGGTCGAGGGCGTGCTCGGGCCGGACGGCGTGGCGCGCGAGCTGGTCGCGGCCGGCGTGATCCCCTCCCTCGGCCACACCGATGCGACGACGGAGCAGTCCGAGGCGCTCGTCGTGCAGGTCGTCGCCGGCCTGCGCGCGCAGGCGGAGGAGGGTGGGCCGGCGCGCGAGATGACGGCCACCCACCTCTTCAACGGCATGCGCCCGCTGCACCACCGGGCGCCCGGCCCGATCGCGGCCTGCCTCGCGGCCGCCGCTCGCGGGGAGCTCGTGGTCGAGCTCGTGGCGGACGGCGTGCACCTGGCGCCCGCGACCGTCCGCACCGTGGTCGAGATGGTCGGGGCCGACCACGTCGCCCTGGTGACAGACGCGATGGCCGCCGCGGGCATGGCCGACGGCTCTTACGAGCTCGGGCCGATGGCGGTGACGGTGCGCGGTGGCGTGGCGCGGCTGACCGACCCGGACGACCCCGAGGGCGGCACGATCGCCGGGGGCACCGCCCACCTGATCGACGTCGTGCGCGCCACGGCCGCGGCGGGCGTCCCCCTGGTCGACGCGGTGCGGTCCGCGTCCTGGGTGCCGGCCCGCGTGCTGGGGCTCGCGGACGTCGGCGGCCTGGTCATCGGGCGCCGCGCCGACGTCGTCGTCACCGACGGCGACCTGCGCGTGCTGCACGTGCTGCGCGGGGGCGTCGAGGCTGAAGGTGTCGAGGTCGGCGGTGTCGAGGTCGGCGCCGGCTGAGCGAGCACGGTCACACGGGCTCGACGGTCCAGCCGGTCGACGAGCCCTCCCGGACGACGGCGACCCCGCCGGCCCCGACGACGAGCCCGGTGTCCGTGTCGGTGCCGCACCGACCGCCCCGGCTAGGCGTGGGCGGACGGCGTCACGCTGCGGCTCTTCCACCTGCCGGACTACACTGCCCGCCAGGGTGGGAGCGCTTCCACCCATCAGCAGTCCACGATTCCCGCGACTCCGAGCACCGAGGAACGCACCCATGACCACCACGACCACCGCCGCCGGGCCCGCCGACGGGGCGACCGCCCCCCGCACGTTCCCCGTCGACTTCCTGTGGGGGACCGCGACGGCGGCCTACCAGATCGAGGGCGCCGCCGCCGAGGGCGGCCGTGGCCCGTCGATCTGGGACACCTACTCCCACACTCCCGGGCGCACGTTCGACGGCGACACCGGGGACGTCGCGTGCGACCACTACCACCGCTGGCCCGAGGACGTGGACCACCTCGCGCGGCTCGGCGTCGGCGCCTATCGCCTGTCGATCTCGTGGTCGCGCGTGCAGCCGGGCGGCCGCGGCCCGGTCAACGCCGAGGGCGTGGACTTCTACCGGCGACTGCTCGACACGTTGCGCGAGCGCGGCATCCGGCCCTTCGTCACCCTCTACCACTGGGACCTCCCGCAGGATCTGGAGGACGCCGGCGGCTGGGCGAACCGCGAGACCGCCGAGGCCTTCGCCGAGTACGCGCGCCTCATGGCCGTCGAGCTCGGCGACCGGGTCGAGGCGTGGACCACCCTCAACGAGCCCTGGTGCTCCGCCTACCTGGGCTACGGCTCGGGCGTGCACGCCCCCGGCCGCACCGAGCCGGCCGCGGCGCTCGCGGCGGTGCACCACCTCAATCTCGCCCACGGACTGGCCGTGCAGGCGATCCGGTCGGTGCTGCCGGGCGCGCAGACGTCGATCACGCTCAACCTGCACGTCATCCGGCCCGCCGACCCGGCCGCGCCCGCCGACGCCGACGCCGTGCGGAAGATCGACGCGCTCGCCAACCGCGCCTTCCTGGGCCCGATCCTCGACGGCGCCTACCCGGCCGACCTGCTCGCGGACACCGCGGAGGTCTCCGACTGGTCGTTCGTGCGCGACGGCGACCTCGAGGCGATCCGCCGGCCGCTGGACGTGCTCGGCGTCAACTACTACTCGACCGTCACCGTGCGGCACTTCGCGGGCGACGGCGAGCGGGCGGAGAACGACGGGCACGGCGCCTCGAGCCACAGCCCGTGGATAGGGGTCACCGACGTCGAGTTCGTCCCGCAACCTGGACCCACCACCGCGATGGGCTGGAACATCGACCCGACCGGGCTCACGGAGCTGCTGCTCGACCTGCACCGCCGGTACCCGGGCGTGCCGCTGGCCGTCACCGAGAACGGCGCGGCCTTCGACGACAAGCTGGTGGCCTCGGGCGGTGAGCGCCGCGTGCACGACGACCGCCGCGTGGCGTACCTGCACGACCACGTCGACGCCGTCGGCGCGGCCCTCGACGCCGGCGCGGACGTGCGCGGGTACTTCGCCTGGTCGCTGATGGACAACTTCGAGTGGGGTTACGGGTACTCCAAACGCTTCGGCATCCTGCACGTCGACTACCCGACGGGCGAGCGCACCTGGAAGGACTCGGCGCACTGGTACCGCCGCCTCGCCGCCACGGGCGCCCTGCCGCCCGTCGACGCCGTCGCGCCCTGACCCGCGTCACGCCGAGCTGCCGAACAGGCGGTTGACACCCCTATCGCGGTCAGATCGCCGCGATAGCGGTGTCAACCACCTGTTCGGCATTAGCGTGCGGGCATGACCGTGCCTCCGCCCGCCTCGACCACGCCCGACGGTGACGCCCGGTTCGACGACGCCCGGTTCGGCGACGCCCGGTTCGGCGACGCCCGGTTCGGCGACGCCCTGCGTCGGCGGGCCCGCGAGGCTCGGGTCCCGGCGTTGTCCGCGGCGGTGGGGCGGGCCGGCGACGTCGCCTGGACCGGCGTCGCCGGGTGGGCACCCGCCGACGCGGGCACGTCGTTCCGCATCGGGTCGATCACCAAGCCGATGACGGCGGTCGCGGTGCTGCGGCTGGCCGCGGCCGGCAGGCTGGGCCTCAACGACCCGGTGGGGCGTCACCTGCCGGACGCCCCCGCCCCGGACGCCTCCGTGGCGCAGCTGCTCACCCACACGGCGGGGCTGCCGGCCGAGGCCCCGGGGCCGTGGTGGGAGCGGCACGGCGCGGGTTCCTGGGCCGAACTGGTGACCCCGGGCGTCGAGCCGCTGTGGGAGCCGGGGGAGCGGCACCACTACTCCAACGTCGGGTACGCCGTGCTCGGCCGGCTGCTGGAAGAGGCCCACGGCCTGCCGTGGGACGACGTCCTGCGCGCCGAGATGTGGGAGCCGCTCGGCATGACTCGCACCGGCCGCGTGCCGGCCGGGCCCGCGGCCACCGGCTACGCCGTGCACCCGCACGCGGACGCCGTGCTGGTCGAGCCCGTGGCCGCCTACGGCGCGATGGGGCCGGCGGGCGAGTTGTGGTCGACGCCGACGGACCTGGTGCGGTTCGGCTCCTGGCTGGTCGGCGCCGGCGCGGGGGAGGACGACGTGCTGCCCCTGGCGTGGCGGCGGCGGATGACGGCGCCGCGCGCGGTCGTGGACGAGCCAGGCGCCCCGTTCGGGGCGGCGTGGGGGCTGGGCGTCTCGGTGCACCACCCGGCCACGGGTGGCAGCTGCGGCGGCCGCCGCACCGTGGGGCACGGCGGGTCGGTGCCCGGCTTCACGGCGACGCTGCGCGCCGACCCCGCGACGGGGGACACGGTCGCCGTGTGCGGCAGCTCGACCGCCGGGTTCGGGGACGCCGCCTTCCTGCTCGACCTGCTCGACGACCCCGCCGGGACCCCCGACCCCGCGGGCGCCCCGACGGACCCCGCCGTGCTCGCACTCACAGGCACCTGGTACTGGGGCCCGATGCCGCACACGGTGACGCTGCGCCCGGACGGGCTCCTTGAGCTGCGCGCCTCCGACGGCGGCGGGCGCGGCACGGCGTTCGCCCGGTCCGCGGACGGCCGGTGGGCGGGGGTGGAGGGCGGCTACTGGCTGGGCGAGCACCTGCGCCCGGTCGACCCGGGCACGGCGGCGGAGTACCTCGACGTCGGCACCTTCCACCTCACCCGGGCGCCCTACGACCCCGCGACGGCCGTGCCCGGCGGGGTCGACCCCGCCGGCTGGCAGGCACCGCCCGCGCGGTGAGCCGCCCTGGCTGTGCGACACGGGCTGTGCGACACACCACCGGACGCGACACGCCGACGTTCTCGACGAGTTTCGGTCCGATCGTGCGGCCGGGAATGTCCGGTCTGCCCGGTGAGCCCGGCCCTCGGCGGGGTGCCGAGGGGCGTGCCGAGCCCGGAGTCCGTCGACCCCCGTCGCCCACACGCTGTGGACGCCGCTCACCCACCGGCTGTGGACAGCCGGCCGTCATCCGCACGAGGGCGCGGATGGACGCGATACGGGGTGGGGACGGACACCGGGGGCGCCTGTGGACGGCCGTGTCGGACCCTCGTGCGAGGCTGGTTGTGAAGGGTCGGGGCGGGGAGCAGGTGGCGAATGACACGGGTGTCAACCACAACATGTCGGCTCCGCGCGCGCCCGGACCACTAGGTGTAGTGTTTAAAGCATGCAGGGCGCGCAGCCCTTCGAACAAAGCACACCGGCGTAGTTCCACGGACGTCACCCCAGGTCCGGGCCCTTGAGGGCCGGCGGGAGACCGGTCCGGAAGGGCTGCAGGGCGGGTCGCACCAAGCCCCCCACGGGGAGCGCAGAGAGGGAGAAGACACATGAGCATCACGGTCTACAGCAAGCCGGCCTGCGTGCAGTGCGACGCGACCTACCGCGCCCTCGACCGGAAGGGCGTCGAGTACTCGGTGGTCGACATCACCCAGGACGCCGAGGCCCTCGAGATGGTGCGCGGGCTCGGCTACCTGCAGGCCCCGGTCGTCGTCGCCGGCGACAACCACTGGTCGGGCTTCCGCCCCGACCAGATCAGCGCCGTCGCGGCGCAGCAGGCCGTCTCAGCCTGACGCCTGGTTTCAACACGGTTCAACACGGTTCAACACACGCGGGACCACGCGGTCCCGCACCTCACACGGCCGGCGCCCCGAGCTTCGAACACGACCCGGGGCGCCGTGCGTATCCGACGGCGCAGCACGGCGGCGCCGATCTGGCAGCAGCATCCGGGGGAGGGCGACATGAGTTCTCTCGTCTACTTCTCCAGCGTGTCGGAGAACACCCACCGCTTCGTCCGGCGGCTCGGCCTCGAGGACCTCGGCATGTCCGTGCACCGCACCCCGGTGCGGAAGACGGACGGATTCCTCACGGTGACCGAGCCGTACGTGCTCATGGTTCCCACCTACGGCGGGGGCAACGAGGGCGGTGCGGTGCCGCGCCGGGTGCGCGAGTTCCTGAACGACCCGCACAACCGGTCGCTCGTCCGCGGCGTGATCGCCGCGGGAAACACCAATTTCGGCGCTGCGTACTGCATCGCCGGCGACATCATCTCCGCGAAGTGCCAGGTGCCCTACCTGTACGCCTTCGAACTGCTGGGGACGGCTGAGGACGCTGACCGCGTCCGTGACGGATTGGGACGATTTTGGCAACGACAGTCACTGATCTCGGCGTGAGCTCGACGACGACCCCGGAGGTCGCGGGGGCCACGACGGTGCCGCTGCAGGGCGTGCAGCTGGACTTCCACGCGCTCAACGCGATGTTGAACCTGTACGGGCCGGACGGCAAGATCCAGTTCGGCAAGGACCGGGAGGCCACCACGGCCTACTTCGAGCAGCACGTGGTGCCGAACACCATCCAGTTCGACACGCTCGACGCGAAGCTCGACCACCTGGTCGAGAACAAGTACTACGACCCGGCGGTGCTGGGGAAGTACTCGCGCGCGTTCGTCAAGGAGCTGTTCCAGCTCGCCTACTCGAAGGACTTCCAGTTCGAGTCGTTCCTCGGGGCGTTCAAGTACTACACGTCGTACACGCTGAAGACGTTCGACGGGAAGAAGTACCTGGAGCGCTTCGAGGACCGCGTCTCGATGGTCGCGCTCGGCCTGGCCGACGGCGACGAGCAGGTCGCCCGCGACGTCGTCGAGGAGGTCGTCTCCGGCCGGTTCCAGCCGGCGACCCCGACGTTCCTCAACGTCGGCAAGGCGCAGCGCGGCGAGCCCGTGTCCTGCTTCCTGCTGCGCATCGAGGACAACATGGAGTCCATCGCGCGCGGTATCAACTCGGCGCTGCAGCTGTCCAAGCGCGGCGGAGGCGTGGCGCTGCTGCTGAGCAACATCCGCGAGCACGGCGCGCCGATCAAGCACATCCAGAACCAGTCGTCGGGCGTCATCCCCGTGATGAAGCTGCTCGAGGACTCGTTCTCCTACGCCAACCAGCTCGGGGCGCGCCAGGGCGCCGGCGCCGTGTACCTGCACGCGCACCACCCGGACATCATGCGGTTCCTCGACACCAAGCGGGAGAACGCGGACGAGAAGGTCCGCATCAAGACCCTCTCGCTGGGCGTCGTGATCCCGGACATCACGTTCGAGCTCGCAAAGACGGACGCGGACATGCACCTGTTCAGCCCGTATGACGTCGAGCGCGTGTACGGCAAGCCGTTCGCCGACATCTCCATCTCGGAGAAGTACGACGAGCTCGTGGCCGACGACCGGATCACCAAGACCACGATCAAGGCCCGCGACTTCTTCCAGACGATCGCCGAGCTGCAGTTCGAGTCGGGCTACCCGTACGTGATGTTCGAGGACACGGTGAACCGGGCCAACCCGATCAAGGGCCGGATCACGCACTCCAACCTGTGCTCGGAGATCCTGCAGGTCTCGACACCGTCGACCTTCCACGAGGACCTCTCCTACGACGAGGTCGGCCGGGACATCTCCTGCAACCTCGGGTCGCTCAACATCGCCAAGACGATGGACTCGCCCGACTTCGCCAAGACGATCGACACGGCGATCCGCGCGCTCACGGCCGTCTCGGACCAGACGAACATCGAGTCGGTGCCGTCCATCCGGCGGGCCAACGACCTGGGGCACGCGATCGGGCTCGGGCAGATGAACCTGCACGGGTACCTCGCGCGCGAGCGGATCTACTACGGCTCCGCCGAGGGCATCGACTTCACGAACCTCTACTTCTACACGGTCGCCTACCACGCGATCGCCGCCTCCAACCGGCTGGCGATCGAGCGCGGCAAGGCGTTCGGCGGGTTCGAGGACTCGAAGTACGCCACCGGCGAGTACTTCGACAAGTACACGGACGGCGAGTGGAGGCCCGCCACGGGGCGCGTCGCGCAGCTCTTCGCCGACTCCGGGGTCGCCATCCCGACGCAGGACGACTGGCGCGCGCTCAAGGCGTCCGTCGTCGAGCACGGCATCTACAACCAGAACCTCCAGGCCGTGCCGCCCACCGGGTCGATCAGCTACATCAACAACTCGACGTCGTCGATCCACCCGGTGGCCGCGAAGATCGAGATCCGCAAGGAAGGCAAGCTCGGTCGCGTCTACTACCCGGCGCCGTACATGACGAACGACAACCTGGACTACTACCAGGACGCGTACGAGATCGGCTACGAGAAGATCATCGACACCTATGCCGTGGCCACGCAGCACGTGGACCAGGGGTTGTCGCTGACGCTGTTCTTCCCCGACACCGTGACCACCCGCGACGTCAACAAGGCGCAGATCTACGCCTGGCGCAAGGGCATCAAGACCCTCTATTACATCCGCCTCCGCCAGATGGCCCTCGAGGGCACTGAGGTGGAGAACTGCGTCAGCTGCATGCTTTGAGCAACTATCTGGAATTCGGGGAAGAGAAGACGATGGCGCCCACGGGGAAGCTCAAGCTCATCGATCGCGTGACCGCGATCAACTGGAACCGCGTGCAGGACGAGAAGGACGTCGAGGTCTGGGACCGTCTGGTCGGGAACTTCTGGCTGCCCGAGAAAGTGCCGGTGTCCAACGACATCCAGTCGTGGCACACGCTGAGCGAGGCCGAACGGCTGATGACGACCCGTGTGTTCACCGGCCTCACGCTGCTGGACACCATCCAGGGCACCGTCGGCGCCGTGTCGCTCATCCCGGACGCGCTGACGCCGCACGAGGAGGCGGTGTACACGAACATCGCGTTCATGGAGTCGGTGCACGCCAAGAGCTACTCGTCGATCTTCTCCACGCTGATCTCGACGCGGGAGATCGACGACGCCTTCGCGTGGTCGGAGGAGAACGCGAACCTGCAGCGCAAGGCCGAGATCGTGCTCAAGTACTACCGGGGTGACGACCCGCTCAAGCGCAAGGTCGCCTCGACCATGCTCGAGTCGTTCCTGTTCTACTCCGGCTTCTACGCGCCGATGTACTGGTCGAGCCGCGCCAAGCTCACCAACACGGCCGACCTCATCCGCCTCATCATCCGCGACGAGGCCGTGCACGGGTACTACATCGGCTACAAGTACCAGAAGGGCCTCGCCCTCGTCAGCCGGGCCGAGCAGGACGAGCTCAAGGCCTACACGTTCGAACTCCTCTTCGAGCTGTACGAGAACGAGGTCGAGTACACCGACGCCCTGTACGGCGAGCTGGGGCTCTCGGAGGACGTCAAGGCGTTCCTGCGGTACAACGCCAACAAGGCCCTCATGAACCTGGGCTACGAGGCGCTGTTCCCCAAGGAGGACACGGCCGTCAACCCGTCGATCCTCGCGGCCCTGAGCCCCAACGCGGACGAGAACCACGACTTCTTCTCCGGCTCGGGTTCCTCGTACGTCATCGGCAAGGCAGTGGCGACGCAGGACGACGACTGGGACTTCTGACCCCAGCGCCGAGGTAGTGCCAAAATCGCCGAGGTAGTTCGAAAAGCGCCGAGGTAGTCCCGAGTTCAGCGAGGTAGTTCACTACCTCGCGCAGAACGAGACTACCTCGGCGCTTTTCGAACTACCTCGGCGATTTTGGCACTACCTCGGCAGGATCAGACGTCGGCGGACGGGGCGCCTGTCACGGGCGGGTCGGCGGCCCAGGGGAAGGTGATCCACAGGTCGGTGTCCCGCCAGGAGTAGTCGGGCCGGATGATGGTGCGCGGCTTGGTGTAGAGCACGACGGAGCGGGCATCGGCGCCCAGCTTCGCGAGCATGTCCATGACGAGCGCGAGCGTGCGCCCGGAGTCGGCGACGTCGTCCACCACCAGCACCTTGGAGCCCGGCAGCTCGGAGGTGTCCATGAGCGGGGGCAGCACGCGCGGGTCGTCGAGGGTCTTGCCGATGTCGGTGTAGAACTCGACGTTCAGCGTGCCGACCCCCTTGGTGCCCAGGGCGTACGCCATCGCGCCGCCGGGCACGAGGCCGCCGCGCGCGACCGCGACGACGACGTCGGGCAGGAACCCGCTGGCGACGACGCTCTCGGCCAGCTCGCGGATCGCGACCGGGAGCTGGGTCCAGGTGAGGACCTCGCGCTCGGGGGCGACGGGTACCTGCTCGGTGGGCTGTGCGCTCATGGCACCAGACCCTACGCGCGACGGCGGGCCCCCTTGACCGGGAGCCCGCCGTCGCGATGGTGCTGACCTGCGCGGCAGCCGGCGTGACGTGCGGGACGTCACGCGGTGCCGCGGGGGGTCACTGTGCGTCGAGGATGTCGACCACGAAGACCAGCGGCTGACCGGCGAGCGGGTTCTCCTCGCTCTTCTCCGCGCCGTACGCCTGGGCGGCCGGGATGACGAGCAGCACCTGGCTGCCCACCGTCTGGCCGGCGATGCCCTTGACCCAGCCGTCGATCACCTGACCGTCGGCGATCGGGAAGCTGGCCGGCGTGCCCCGCTCCCAGGAGGAGTCGAAGGTCTCGCCATCAAAGGTCCAGCCCGTGTACTGGGCGGTGACTGTCTGGCCGTCCTTCACCTTGGGCCCGTCGCCCTTGATGAGGGTCTGCGCCACCAGGTCCTTCGGCGCCTCGTAACCCTCGGGGATCTTCACGGACGGCGCGCCCGAGTCGTCGAGGGTGACGGCGGGAAGGCCCTCCTCGGGCTCCACGGCCTCACCGTCGGCGCGCGTCGGGATCTTGGTCGCGTCGGTGATCTCGACGAGGTTGACCGCGGTGACGGCCTGGCCCTGCTGGTCCTGCGACGGGAACGCCACGAGCACGCGGGAGCCGACCTTCTGGCCGGTCAGCGGCTCGGTGAGCACTCCGTAGCTGGTGTCGCCGAGCACGAAGGTCGCGGGGGCCTTCTGCTCCCAGGTGGAGCCCTGGCTGCTGCCGTCGGCACCGAGGTACCCGACGAAGTCGATGGTCACCTTCATGCCCTCGGTGACCTCGGCGCCGTCGCCCTCGTCGATCACGCGGGACGTCGGGACGGAGACCTCGAGCGGCGTCTCGAACGAGAGCTTCGGCTCCTTGCCGGCGTCGCCGTCGACCTTGACGGACTCGACGGCCGCGACGTCCTCCTTGGTGGGTTCGGGGGCCTCGGTGGCCGGCGAAGACGACGCTGACGCGGACGGCGACGCGCCGTCGCCGGAGTCGTCGGCGCAGGCGGACAGGGTCAGGGCCGCGGCCAGCGCCAGCGCGGTGGCGGCGGCGGACGTGCGGAGCTTCACAGGGGAGTCCTTCGGTTGACTGGACGATCCGGGCCACTGTAACGGCCCCACCTGACTGCTTGGCACAGGGAGCGCGCCGGTGCCGGGCGTCCGCGCGACGACGTTCCTGGTCGGACGCGGGCGACAATGGACCACATGCCGTCGAGCCGTCCGTCCCGCAAACGCCCCTGGGGTGCCGAGCCCCCGCCGCTCGACCTGGACCGGGCGCTCGGCGGGGTACGACGCGTCAGCGCCGAGGACGGGGAGTGGACCGTGCGCAAGGTCCGGGGCGGCGAGAAGCCGTACCGGTGCCCCACCTGCCGGCAGGAGATCCCGCCCGGCACGTCGCACGTCGTCGCCTGGCCGCGGGACGTGATCGGGGGAGAGCCCGCGGGGCTGGAGCAGCGCCGGCACTGGCACGCGTCGTGCTGGGAGCGCCGCGCCCGGCTGCGCTGACCGGCCGGAATCGCCCCGCGGAACTACGCTGAGCGGTGATGAACGACGATGCCACCGGCCACCAGATCCGTTCCCTCACGATGCTGCCCGCGCGCCGAGAGGACGTCGAGCTGCACACGGCAGACGGGCTCACGCTCGTGGGCGAGCTCGCCCTGCCGGCGGACCGCGACCCGGTCGCGACGCTCCTGACCCTGCACCCCTTGCCGACGCACGGCGGCTACATGGACTCGCACGTGTTCCGCAAGGCGGCCTGGCGGTTGCCGGCCCTCGCCGATCTCGCGGTGCTGCGGTTCAACACGCGCGGGACGTCGTCGCCCCGCGGCACGTCCGAGGGGGCGTTCGACGGCGGCGAGGCCGAGCGCTACGACGTCGCCGCCGCGATCGAGCTCGCGGAGTTCCGCGAGCTGCCCCGCCCGTGGCTGGTCGGCTGGTCCTTCGGCACGGAGCTGGTGCTCAAGCACGGAGCCGACCCGGGTATCGAGGGCGCGATCCTGCTCTCCCCGCCCCTGCACCGCGCGACCGACGAGGACCTGGACCGGTGGGCCGACTTCGGGCGCCCGCTCGTCGTCCTCGTGCCCGAGCTCGACGACTACCTGCGCCCCGACGAGGCACGACGCCGGTTCGCGCGCGTGCCGCAGGCGGAGGCCATCGGCGTCGACGGCGCCAAGCACCTGTGGGTCGGGGAGCCGGCGGTGCGCCGCGTGCTCGACGAGATCGTCGG
The DNA here is from genome assembly GCF_059445475.1 of Isoptericola sp. Y581. Classification (NCBI taxonomy): domain Bacteria; kingdom Bacillati; phylum Actinomycetota; class Actinomycetes; order Micrococcales; family Promicromonosporaceae; genus Isoptericola; species Isoptericola sp. Y581. The sequence goes on from NZ_JCAIUK010000002.1 coordinate 41,652, forward strand.
CCACGTGCTGCCCGGGCACCCCCCGCTGCCGACGCACTACGCCGGCGAGGTGCAGCAGGCGCAGGCGGCGCCCGCCGGATGAGCACAGACTGGACCAGCACGGCCTGACGGTCGCCGCCCGGGCGCGACCACAGGGACGACGTGAAAGACGACGTGAAAGAGGAGTCGACGATGACCACGACCTCCGCGCTCCTGGCGACGTACACGCTGCACGAGGGCGCGGGTACGCCCCTCGTGCTGCTGCACGGCTTCCCCCTCGACCACCGCATGTGGGCGGCGGCGGCGCGGGCGCTGCCCGAGGGCGTGCGGGCCATCGGCGTGGACCTGCCGGGCCAGGGCCACTCCGAGCTGCACGGCATGCCGCCGCGCCTCGAGGACGTCGCCGACGCGGTGCACCACACGCTGCGCGAGCAGGGCGAGGGCAACGCGGTGGTCGTGGGGCTGTCGATGGGCGGTTACGTGGCGCTGGCCCTGGCCGAGCGGCACCCCGGGATCGTCGTGGGCCTCGGCCTCGTCGACACGAAGTCGACGGCGGACCTCGACTCCGCCCGCGCCAAGCGGCTGCGGATCGCCGACGCCGTGCTGGAGGGGCAGACGCTCGACCCCGTGCTCAGCATGCCGGGCACGCTGCTGGGCACCACGAGCGCTCAGCAGCGCAGGAACCTCTTCCCGCAGCTCGAGACGTGGATCCGGGCACAGTCGCCCATCGGTGTCGCGTGGGCCCAGCGCGCGATGGCGGCTCGGCCCGACCGTACCGACGTCCTGCGCAGCTTCGACGGCCCGGTCGCCGTGGTGGTGGGTGCCGAGGACCAGCTGACGCCGCTCGTCGAGGCCGAGCACATGGTGCACGCGGCCCGCGACGGCGCGCTCACCGTGGTTCCCGGGGTCGGGCACATGAGCGCCGTCGAGGACCCGGCCACGGTCGCGGCGGCCCTCGCGCTGCTGCACCGCCGGGTCGCCGAGCGCACCACGCGCCCGCGCTGGCCCTGGCAGTACTGAGCGCAGCCGAGCAGCACTGACCGGTCCGCCGCGCGGGCCGCCTCGCCGTCAGCCTCCGAGCCGTCAGGCCTTCGTGGTGGCCGGGGTCTCCTCGACGTCCGCGCCCTCGCCGGCGTCGTCCGCGGGCTCGCTGCCCTCGGCCTCGTCGATCTCGTCGGTCGCCTCGGCCTCCGGCTCGGGCTCCGGCTCGGTGGGGGCCGGGGCCTCGGACTCCGGCTGCGCCGCCTCGGCGTGCACCTCGGCGACCGGCACGGGCGCCCCGGGCACGGTGGCGACCTTCTCCGCCCCGAGCAGCCCGCGCAGCTCCTCGAGGTAGGAGTTGATCGAGTCGTGGCGGCGCGTGAGGTCCTCGAGCTGCCGCTGGGCCGTGGTGCGGTGGTGCTCGGCCTCGGCGCTGGCGTCGGTGACCATCTGCTCGGTGAACTCCCGCGCCTCCGCGACGACGCCGTCGGCGGTGCGGCGGGCGTCCGCGACGAGCGCCTTGACGTAGGCGTCGGACTCGGCCCGCACCTTCTCCGCCTGCTGCAGCGCCAGGGCGACGCGTCGCTCGGCCTCGGCCGCGTGCTCCTCGGCCGCGCGGACGAGCTGGTCGGTCTCCCCGCGCGCGGTCTCGTGCCGGGCGGCGGCCTCGTGCTCCACCTGCTCCCGGCGCTGCGCGATCTCGAGCTCGGCGTCGGCCAGCGCGGCGCGCGCCTGCTCGCGCAGCTGCTCCAGCTCGGTGGTGACGGCGTCCGAGGCCTCTGCGGCGTGGTGCTTGGCGTCGGCGACGATGCGGGCCGCCTCGCGGCGGGTGCGCTCGAGGAGGTCGGTCGACTCGCGCTCGGCCTCCTCGCGCAGCGCCGCGGCGTCGGCCGCCGTCTGCGCGCGCTGCTGCGCGGTGTCCCGCTCGGCGGAGACGCGCAGCTCGGTGGTCTCGCGCTCGGCGGTGGAGCGCTGGACGCCGATCTCCCGCTCGAGCGTGGCGCGCCGTTCGCTCTCCTCGGCGCTGAGCGTGCTGGTGATGAGGGCGGCCTCGCGCTCGGCGGAGCCGACCAGCTCCTCGGCGCGGCGCTGGGCGGCGAGCAGGGTGCCCTCCGCCTCGGCGGCGGTGGTGGAGCGGATCTCCTCCGCCTCGCGGCGGGCGCTGCCCAGCAGCTCCGAGGCCTCCGACTCGGCCCGGGAACGCACCTGGCCGGCAGAGAGCTTGGCGCGCGCCATGATGTCCGCTGCCTGCTGGTTGGCCTGGGTGAGCACGTCCGTGGACTGCTCCTCCGCGGACCGCAGCAGGCGCTCGACGCGGGACCCGAGCCCCGCGTACGACGGCTTCTCGTTCTCGCGGAGCTGACGCTGGGTCAGCGCGAGCTCGGAGGACAGCTGCATGGCGCGCTCGTCGGTGCTCACGACGTTGCGGCGGACCTCCTCCAGAGCCTGCTCGAGGCGGGCGATGTGACCCTCCACCTGGGCGCGGTCGTAACCGCGCATGGTGATCGGGAAGAGCGTGCGCTCGTCGGACACGTGCAGACCTCCGTGACGTGGTGGGGGTGCCCCGGCCTCGCCGGGTGACGGGTGACCCCGGCCTCGGCCAGGATAGTGGGGCGGGCGGGACGCCGATACTCGTGACATTCTTACGCTTCCGGGCGATCCGGGCATACCCGAGGTCGCGATCGGTCCAGGGTCCGGCGGGGTTCTGGCGTCGATCCACGGGTCGTGACGACCGCCGGGAGCCGGGGCGCGGCCGCCGTACGCGAGTCGTGAAGGGTTCGTGAACCGCCCCCCGCCAGGGCGCTCGCATGGACGGACAGTTCCCGGGCGTCCCTATGCTGAACTGTCCACGTCGAAGGGAAAGCTCGGTGCTGCAACGCATTCTGGGTGGCGTACTGGTCCTGCTCGGACTTGTCGCCGCCGCGCTCGGTGTCGCCTCCGCCACGGTTTGGCGCGACACCGACACGGTGGTCGCCACGGCCAAGCCGACGGGCGACGGCACGCTCGTCGTCACCGACCCCGGGGTTCTCGGGCTCGTCGGTGGCGACGTCACGGTCAGCGCGTCTGTCCCCGAGGGGCAGCGCGTCACCCTGGCTGTCGGCCGCGACGTCGACGTCGACGGGTGGGTCGGCAACGACCCCTACTCGCGCGTCACGGGCCTCAGCGACTGGGAGACGCTCTCCTCGCAGGCCGGGGTGCCCGCCGATGAGGAGGCGGAGACGAACGAGGCCCCGACCACGGGTCCGGACCCCGCCGGGTCGGACATGTGGGTGGCCGAGGCCTCCGACGAGGGCAGCGTCACGCTGCGCTGGAGCGACCGCCCCGGCCGCTGGAGCCTGCTCGCCGCGGGCGTCGGCGAAGGCGCCCAGGCGCCCACCCTCGAGCTCACGTGGCCCCGCACCATCAGCACGCCCTACCTGTGGCCGGGCGTCGGGGTCGGCGCCGGGCTGGTCGTGATCGGTGTCGTCCTGCTCGTGGTCGGCGGACGTCGCGTCCGTGCCGAGCGTGCCGATGCCGCCTCCCGCACCGACGGCCACGACGGCCGCGACGAGCACCGCACCGACGGCCCCGCGGCCCCGGCGCGCCGGGCGTTCGGCGCCCGGAGCCCGTTCGGCCCCGTCCGCGCGGACAACGGCGCCGACACCGACGCGCCCGGCGAGGCCCCGGTGGAGAGCGGCGCCGCCACCGACGACCCGGCCACAGACCGGCCCGACGCGGCCGAGCCGGGGGACCCCGCGGACGACGGCACGGCGCACGGCTCGGCCGGCACCGCCGAGGTGCCCCTCGCGAACCGGTTGCTCCGCCGCTCGAGGCGCCGCGAGCGCGAGGCCCTCGCAGGCGGGTCGCAGGACGCCGCGTCGCAGGGTTCCGCCGCGGACCCGTCCGGCTTCGCGCCGCCGCCCGCCGCACCGCACTTCGCCGACGCGCCGGCACACGCGCACGAGCCGGTGCCGTCCGAGCCCCTGACCACCACCGGCGCGATGCGGATGACGCGTCGTGAGCTGCGCGCCCAGGAGGAGGCCCGCCGGGCCACCGAGCAGGGCGGCGGGGTGACCCGCATGCTGCGCGCCATGACCGGCTCGATCCCGGCCGTCCGCCCGCAGCCGGCCGAGGCGGAGGGCGAGGCCCCGGCCGCGCGTCCCAACTCCTCAACCCCCGCCGGCCGCGCGGCCGCGTGGCGTGCCACCTGGGGCTTCGGCGATGCCGGGGGGGCCGGCCAGACCGACGACGCACGCACGACCGACACCACTGACGGAGAGAACCGATGAACCGCCGTACCACCCGCCGCGGCATGGCCGTCGCGAGCGCCGTCGTCGTCTCGACGGCGCTGCTCGCCGGCTGCGCCGACGAGCTGCCGCAGCCCGCGCCGGGCGAGGCGGTCGCCGGCCCCGTGCTCAGCGAGGACCAGGAGACCGAGGTGTTCACTGCGGTCTCGGAGACCGTGGCGAAGGCCGACAAAGAGCTGAAGGGCAAGGACCTCAGGCCGCGCGTCACCGGGCCGGCGTACGAGGTGCGCACGAGCCAGCTCAAGGTGGCCAAGGAGCGGGACAACGGTGAGTTCGTCACCGAGATCCCGACCGAGTCGCAGCAGATGATCATCCCGACCACCCAGACGTGGCCGCGCACCACCTTCTCGATCACCGCCGCGACGGAGGACCTCGAGACACCGCGCCTGGTCTCGTTCGAGCAGGAGTCGCCGCGGGCGGACTTCCGGATGTGGTCGTGGGTGCAGCTCATCCCCGGCATCAAGATGCCGGCCTTCGCCGACGCGGGGATCGGCTCCGAGGCCGTCGCCGCGGACGACGACTCCCTGGCCGCGACGCCTCAGGACGCGCTTGCCCAGTACGCCGACCTGGTCACGCTCGGGGCCAAGAAGTCCTCGTTCGCCAAGGGCTTCGAGCTGCCCGACGCCGACCTGGTCGCCGCCGTCGCGGCCGACGCGTCGGCCTGGCGAGATGTGGGCGGCTTCGAGGAGTCGGGCACCGAGTACTCGCAGAAGTACAAGGCGCGCAAGGACGACGTGCGCGCGGTTCGCACCGCCGACGGCGGGGCGCTCGTCATGGGCGTCCTCGAAGGCAAGACCACCGTCAAGGCGGAAGCGGACGCCAAGGTGCCGGCGCTGTCGGAGACGCAGAAGGCACTGCTCGGCGACAACGACCCGACCAACGTGCTGCGGACCGAGTACACCGACATGGTGGCGCTGTACGTGCCGCCGAAGGACTCGGACGCCAAGGTCCGGCCGCTCGGCTACTCGCACGTGGCGACCGCGGCCTCCAACTGACCTCCCGCGCTCCTAGGATGTCGACATGACCAACGCGACTCCCGACCCGAGCTTCAGCACGCGCGGCGCCGTCGACCTGTCGGCGCTGAACCGTCCGCAGGCACCGCCGCCGGGGGAGCCTGGCGGGGCGCCGTCGGCAGACGGATACGTGCTGGACGTCACGGATGCGAACTTCCAACAGGTGGTGCAGGACTCGACCACCTACCCGGTCGTCATGCTCCTGTGGATCCCCACCGACCAGGCGAACGCCGAGCTCGCCGAGCTGCTGGGGCGGCTCGCCGAGGAGTACGCCGGCCGGTTCCTGCTCGGCCGCCTCGACGCGCAGACGTACCCGCAGGTTGCCGCCGCGTTCCAGGTGCAGGGCGTGCCGACGGTCGTGGCGGTGCTGCAGGGGCAGCCGCTGCCGCTGTTCCAGGGCGCGGCGCCCGAGGAGCAGGTCCGGGGCGTGCTCGACCAGCTGCTGGCCGCGGCCGAGCAGAACGGCGTCACGGGCCGGGCCCCCGCCCAGGGCGGCGACGGTGAGCCCGAGCCGGAGCAGGAGGAGACGGAGCCCGTCGAGGAGCCGCTGCCGCCCCTGCATCAGGAGGCGTACGACGCGATCGAGCGCGACGACCTCGACACCGCGGTCGCCGCCTACGAGAAGGCGATCAAGCAGGACCCGAAGGATGCGCTCGCCGTGGCCGGGCTCGCCCAGGTGCGGCTGCTGCAGCGCACCCGCGGTGCCGACCTGCAGGCCGTGCGGACCGCCGCCGCGGATGCCCCGGCGGACGTCGACGCGCAGCTCGCGGTGGCCGACGCGGACATGCTCGGCGGCAAGGTCGAGGACGCGTTCGCGCGCCTGCTCGAGCTGTTGCCCGGTGCCGACGCGGACGCCAAGGAGCGGCTCCGCGTGCGGCTGGTCGAGTACTTCGAGATCGTCGGCCCCACCGACCCGCGCGTCGGCAAGGCACGTCAGCGCCTGGCGATCAGCCTCTACTGACGCCGAGATAGAGAAGGCAGACCCGCGAGATAGAGAAGCTCGGACGAGACCCCAGCCGGCTGGGGTCTCGTCCGAGCTTCTCTATCTCGCGGGTCTGCCTTCTCTATCTCGGCGTCAGGAGCAGCGCGCCGAGGGGCGGCACGCGCAGCACGACGGAGTGCTGCCGCCCTTTCCACGGCACGTCCTGGGCCACGACTCTCCCGAGGTTGCCGACGCCGGAGCCGCCGTAGTCCTGGGCGTCGGTGTTGAGCGCCTCGTCCCAGGTGCCGCCGTCGGGCAGGGCGAGGCGGTAGTCCTCGTGCGGGACGCCGGCGAAGTTCACGACGACCACGACGGGCCGGCCCTCGTGGTCGCGGCGCACCCACGAGAGCGTGTCGTGGTCGGCGTCGTCTGCGTCGAGCCACTCGAAGCCGGCGGGGTCGAAGTCACGCTCCCACAGGGCCGGCGTCGCCCGATAGAGGGCGTTGAGGTCGCGCACCAGGCGCTGCACCCCGGCGTGGCCGGGGGTCTCGAGCTGCCACCAGTCGAGGCCGGAACCCTCGTCCCACTCGGCGTCCTGCGCGAACTCCTGGCCCATGAACAGCAGCTGTTTGCCGGGGTGGGTCCACTGGTAGGCGAGGAAGGCGCGGACCCCCGCGAGCTGCTTCCACCGGTCGCCGGGCATCCGGCGCAGCAGCGAGCCCTTGCCGTGCACCACCTCGTCGTGGCTGATCGGCAGCACGTACTGCTCGGAGAACGCGTAGACCAGCGAGAACGTCAGCTCGTGGTGGTGGTAGCGGCGGTACACCGGGTCGTGGGCCAGGTACCGCAGCCCGTCGTTCATCCAGCCCATGTTCCACTTCAGGCCGAAGCCCAGGCCGCCCGCATCGGTGGGGCGCGTGACGCCGGGGAACGCGGTGGACTCCTCGGCGATCATCATGACGCCCGGGGTGCGGCGGTAGGCGGTCGCATTCGCCTCCTGCAGGAGGGCGATGGCCTCGAGGTTCTCCCGGCCGCCGCGCACGTTGGGCTCCCACTCGCCGGGCTTGCGCGAGTAGTCGAGGTAGAGCATCGACGCGACCGCGTCCACCCGCAGCCCGTCCGCGTGGAACTCCTCGAACCAGTAGGTCGCGTTGGCGACCAGGAAGTTGCGCACCTCGCGCCGGCCGAAGTCGAAGACGTACGTGCCCCAGTCGGGCTGCTCGCCGCGGCGCGGGTCGGGGTGCTCGTACAGCGGCGAGCCGTCGAAGCGCGCGAGCGCGAACTCGTCGCGGGGGAAGTGCCCTGGCACCCAGTCGAGGATGACGCCCACGCCCTCCTGGTGCAGCCGGTCCACCAGGAACCGGAAGTCGTCGGGATGGCCGAACCGCGCCGTCGGGGCGTAGTAGCCCGTCACCTGGTAGCCCCACGAGCCGCCGAACGGGTGCTCCGCCACGGGCAGCAGCTCCACGTGCGTGAAGCCCTGCTCGACGACGTACGCGGTGAGCTCCGCGGCGAGCTCGCGGTAGCCGAGGCCCGGCCGCCACGACCCCAGGTGCACCTCGTACACGCTGACCGGGCCGGAGTGCGGGTCGGTCGCGGCGCGCCGCGCCATCCAGTCCGCGTCCTGCCAGTCGTAGGACGAGTCGACGACGACGGACGCCGTGGCGGGCGGCACCTCGGTGCCCTTCGCGAGCGGGTCGGCCTTGGCCCGCCAGACCCGGTCGGCGCCCAGCACCTCGTACTTGTACCGGGTGCCCGCGCCGACGTCCGGCACGAAGATCTCCCACACCCCGCTCGCGCCCAACGAGCGCATCGGGTGCACGGCGGTCCACTGGTTGTGGTCGCCCACGAGCCGCACCCCCCGCGCGTTCGGCGCCCACACGGCGAACGCCGTGCCGCGCACCTCGCCGGCCGCGCTCGGGTAGCGCCGGGGGTTGGCGCCCAGCACGCGCCACAGCTCCTCGTGCCGGCCCTCGGAGACCAGGTGCAGGTCCATCTCGCCGAGGGTCGGCAGGAAGCGGTACGGGTCGTCGACGACGCGCACGTCGTCGTCGTAGCGCGTGCGGAGCCGGTAGTCGGGGGCGTGCCACCCGCCGTCCGCGTCCACCTCGGCCGGGACGACCGCCTCCCACACGCCCGCGGCCACATGCCGGGCGGGGTACTCGGTCGAGGTCCCTGGCACCGCGCCAGCGGTGGACGCGCCGGCAGTGGCGGTGAGTACGACGACCTCGTCGGCCAGCGGCCGCAGCACCCGGACCACCGCCCAGGCGGCGCCCGTCCCGTCCCTCGTCCCGGCGTGCTCGACGTCGAGCAGGTGCGGGCCGAGCACCGCGTGCGGGTCGTGCAGGGTGCCCTGCGCGACGGCGGTGAGCACCTCGGGGTCGACCGGCGGCGGAGACGGCGTCATGGCCCCACGATTCCACGCCACGTCGGCGGTCGCGTGGCGACGCGCGCCGGGCCGCTCGCGGAGGGCGGGCGGCGGGCCGGCATACGATCCAGGTCGAAGGGGGTGGCGTGACCCGGATCACGATTGCGGCATGGCCGTCCTGGACGTCCCGCACGACCTCGCGACCGCCCGGCACTTCTCCACGAGATCGTGGTGCTGTACCGCGGGCGCGTCGTCGAGCGGGGTCCGTCGGACGCCGTCGACCGCGACGCGATCGACAACAGCGTGTACTTCGACCACTTCACGGGACCGCGGCAGGTGGCGGGGTCCCGGCGGACAGGGCACGTTCCGAGAGTGCGTCGTCCGCCTGACCGCTCCACGGCACCCCTATCGTCCCTCCCGACCCGACCCGTCCCGCCCCACCCGAACGACAGACCCGCGTCCGGCATGCCCGGACCCACCGATCGACCAGAGGACACCGATGACGTACATCCCCCCGACCTTCCGCGCCCTGCACGGCGGCTGGACCCTGACCGCGGCCGGGCTGCCCGCCGACCCGCCGGATGGCGTGGCCGGCCCGCTCGAGGCGGGGATCCCCGCCGTCGTGCCGGGCGAGGCGCACCTCGACCTGCACCGGGCGGGGCTGATCGACGCCCCGTTCGACGGGGACAACGAGGCCGCGCAGCAGTGGATCGGCGACACGGCGTGGCGCTTCACCACGACGTTCGGGTGGGCGTCGGGAGACGCCGCCCGCCACGACCTCGTCGCCCACGGCCTGGACACGGTCGCGACGGTCACGCTCAACGGCGTCGAGGTGGGCCGCACCCAGAACATGCACCGGGGGTACCGGTGGGACGTGCGCGACGCGCTGCGCGAGGGCGAGAACACCCTGGCCGTGGCGTTCGCGGCCCCCGTGCCGGAGGCCCTCGCCCGCGCGGACCGCGACGGCTCCCTGCCGTCGACCAACCACCACGAGTACAACCAGCTGCGCAAGATGGCGTGCTCGTTCGGCTGGGACTGGGGCATCGACGTCGCCGGCGCGGGCATCTGGAAGCCGGTCGGGCTCGAGGCGTGGTCCGGGGTTCGGGTCGCGTCGGTGCGCCCGCTGGTCGACGTGGTGACCGGGGCCGACGGCGCGCCCGAGGGCGTGCTGACGGCGTACGTCGAGATCGAGCGCGACGGGGTCGTGTCGGACGAGGGCTCGCCCGGCGGCGACGTGCCCGTGACCGTGCGCCTCGCCGGTCCGGACGGCGAGGGGCTCGTGGCCGCGGGCGTCGTCCCGGCCGGGGAGACCACCGGGACCGTCACCGTCCGCGTGCCCGCGGTGCGGCGCTGGTGGCCGGTCGGCCACGGCGACCAGCCGCTCTACGGGGTCGAGGTGGTTGCTGGCGGCACCGGCACGTGGTCCGGCCGGGTCGGGTTCCGCACCGTCGCGCTGGACACGACGCCCGACGCGGCCGGCGCGCCGTTCGCGCTGCAGGTCAACGGCGAGACCGTGCTGGTGCGTGGGGCCAACTGGATCCCCGACCACGCGTTCCTCACCGAGATCGACCGCGACCGCTACGCCCGCCGGGTGGACGACGCGCTCGAGGCGAACGTCAACCTGCTGCGCGTCTGGGGCGGCGGCATCTACGAGTCCGACGACCTCTACGACCTCGCGGACGAGGCCGGCCTGCTGATCTGGCAGGACTTCCCGTTCGCCTGCGCCGCGTACAGCGAGGACGAGCCGATGCGCGCCGAGGTGGAGGCCGAGGCCCGCGAGAACGTCACGCGGCTCAGCCCGCACGCGTCGCTCGTGCTGTGGAACGGCAACAACGAGAACACCTGGGGCTCGGTCGACTGGGGCTGGGCCGCGCGCCTCGGCGGCCGCCCGTGGGGCGACCTCTACTACCGCGAGCTGCTGCCCGGCGTCGTCGCCGAGCTCGACCCCACGCGGCCCTACTCGCCGGCCAGCCCGTACTCGTTCGGCGACTACCGGCACCCGAACGACGAGCGCTACGGCACCATGCACATCTGGGACGTGTGGAACCGCGAGGACTACTCCGTCTACGCCCGCTACAAGCCGCGGTTCCTCTCCGAGTTCGGCTTCCAGGGGCCGCCCGCCTGGTCGACGCTGACCCGCGTCGTGCACGACGAGCCGCTCGACCCGTTCGGCCACCAGATGCTCGTGCACCAGAAGGCGCACCTGGGCAACGCAAAGCTCGAGCGCGGCTGGCAGGGTCACCTGCCGGACCCGGCCACGATCGAGGACTGGCACTGGACCACGCAGCTCAACCAGGCGCACGCCGTGCGCTTCGGCATCGAGCACGTGCGCTCCCTGACCCCGCACAACACGGGCACGATCATGTGGCAGCTCAACGACAACTGGCCCGTCGTCTCGTGGGCGGCCGTGGATCACGACGAGCACCGCAAGCCCCTCTGGTACGCGCTGCGCTCCGCCTACGCGCCGCGGCTCGCCACGTTCCAGCCGCGCGCGTCCGCCGAGGCGCGGGCCGCGGCCTGGGCGGGCATCGAGCCGGAGCCGGACGTCGTGGCGCTCGTCGTCGTCAACGACACGGGCGAGCGCCTGGCCGGGACGTGGACCGTCACGCGCGAGGCGCTCGACGGCACCGTGCTCGCCAAGACGATCCTCGAGGTCGACGCGCCGGCGCGCGGGGCCGCCACGGTGGCCGTGCCCGCCGAGGTCGCGACGTTCGGTGACGGGGCCGGCGAGGTGCTCACGGCCACCGCGGACGACCCGGACGCCGACGTCGCCCCGGCCCTGCGGCACGGCGCCGAGGTGGTGGACCAGCGGCTCGACCCCCGCCCCCTGCAGATCGAGGCGTCGGCCACCGCCGACGGCTGCGAGCTGCGGGTGACGGCCACGTCGCTTGCCCGCGACGTGTTCTGCCCGGCGGACGTCGTGGACCCAGCGGCCCGCGTCGACGCCGGCATGGTCACCCTGCGGGCCGGGCAGACCGCAACCCTCCGGATCACCTCGCCGGGCGGCGGCGACCCCGCCGGCTTCGCCGCCGCGGTGCGCTGCGCCAACGACCTGCTCGGGACGGGGGTCAGCGCGGCCGGCTGAGCACGCCGTCGATGGCGGACAGGGGGATGTGCACCCACCCTGGCCGCTGCCGGGTCTCGTAGACCACCTCGTACAGCGCCTTGTCCAGGACCAGCGCGCCGAGCACGACGTCCGTGGTGTGCGGGTCGAGCTCGGCGCGCGGGCCGGTCGACAGGCCCCGGAGCGTCGGGCGGGCCGACTCGCGGTAGCGGGCGAGGAAGGCGTGCACCGCCTCGGCCTCCCAGGTGGGGTCGGGTGCGCCGCCCACGGCCGCCGCGTACGCGAACGAGCGGATCATGCCCGCGACGTCGCGCAGCGGCAGGTCGGCGGCGGCGCGCTCGGCGGCGGGGCGCTGCGGCTCGCCCTCGAAGTCGAGCAACTTCCACCCCGTCTCGCCGTGCAGCGCCTGGCCCAGGTGCAGGTCGCCGTGCACGGTCTGGAGGGGCACCTGCGGCACCCGGGGCAGACGGCGCTCCAGGTCGGCGAGGAGGCCCATGATCTCGGGAGCGCGCGGGATCAGGGCGGGCGCCTCCGCGACGGCGAGCTCCGCCCGGTGGCGCAGCCCGGCCACGAACCGCGTCGGGTCGAGCAGCGGGCCCGGCGGCATCGCCTGGCGCAGTACGGTATGCAGCTCGGCCACGACGCGCCCGAGGTCGGCCGCGAGATGCGCGAACGACTCGCCCTGGCGGGCGTGCTCGCAGGCCAGCTCGAACCCGTCCCGGGCCCGCGGCACGAGCTCGCTCAGCACCGCCAACGCCGCTGGTCGATCCTGTCGGGTTTCGACGGGCTCAGCCAGTGTGGTCTCCACAGGCTCGACCGGCGTGGTCGGGCCGGGCTCGACCAGCGGGACCTGCAGCGCGCCGAGGAACTGCGGCACGCCGTCCCAGCCGGCGCGCGTGAGCGCCCGCGGCACCACGACGTCGGGGTGGGGCCCGGGCACGACCGTCCGCAGGATCTTGAGCATCCCGCCCGTGCCGGCCGGCGACGGCACGCCCGGCAGCACGACGCTCGTGTTGGACTGCTCGCCCGCCACCACGTGCCCGCCGGCCACCAGGGCGGCGTCCGGCACCGGCTCGCCGCCGCGCACGCGGTCCGCGCCCATCGCGTGCAGCATCGCGAGCCAGCAGGCGGGGTGGGCGCCGCCGTCGTGCACCGCGACGTCCCCCGCGGCGGTGTGCACGTCGGCGATGAACCCCGGCCCGTGCTCGCCCGGGTCGGTGAGCACCAGCGGCACCTGCGCCACCACCGACCCGCCCGGCACCCCGGCGCCGCGCAGGTGGACCAGCAGCACGAGGACGTCCGCTCCCGGCGGGCCTGCGCTCGGTCTGCTCGCGCTCCCGACGGCCGCGCTCCCGACGGCCGCGGGCCCGACGGCGGCATCGTCGGCCTCGTCGAACGTCACCGCGAGCCACGGCTCGACGCGCACGCCGGCGCCGCTCGCACCGCCTGCCGGGAACCAGCGGCGGCCGGGCAGCCAGGCCGCGAGCAGGTCCCCGACGCTCGGGTCGGGGACGCCCGCGGCCGGCCGCACGGCGGTCATGACGATGCGCCTCCCGGTGCCGGTGGGCTGAGCAGGAGCCAGTAGAAGTCGCGCGACCCCCACGTCATCGTGACGGCCCCGCCCGCGGCGACGTCGGGGAAGCGCGCGCCGCCGAACAGGTCGGTGAGCGACCAGCCCGCATGCGCCGGCAGCCACACGTGCGCCGACCGCGCCGTGGCCGACAGGTTCGCGGCCACCAGCAGCGTCTCGCCCGGCGTCGTCCGGGTGTACGCGATGACGGCCTCGTCGTCGGCCTCGAGCGCCGTGAACTGACCGGTGCCGAACGCCGGGTGCAGCCGCCGCACGGCGAGCATGCCGTGCACCCAGTGCAGCAGCGACGACGGCTGGGCGAGCTGGACCTCGACGTTGGTGTGCTGGTAGTGGTGCACCAGGGACTGCACCAGCGGCAGGTACAGCTTGCCCGGGTCGGCCGTGGAGAAGCCGGCGTTGCGGTCCGGCGTCCACTGCATGGGGGTGCGCACGGAGTCCCGGTCGGGCAGCCAGATGTTGTCGCCCATGCCGATCTCGTCGCCGTAGTACAGGCAAGGGCTGCCGGGGAGGCTCAGCAGCAGCGCGTGCGCCAGCTCCACCTCCTTGCGGGAGTTGTCGAGCAGCGGGGACAGACGGCGGCGGATCCCGATGTTCGCGCGCATGCGCGGGTCGGGGGCGAACCACCCGTACATCGCGGCGCGCTCCTCGGTGGAGACCATCTCGAGGGTGAGCTCGTCGTGGTTGCGCAGGAAGGTGGACCACTGGCCGCCCGGCGACGGGATGTCCGGGGTGTCGGCCAGGATGTCGAGCAGCTGGCGGGCGCGCTGGTCGCGCATCGCGTAGTAGACGCGCGGCATCACGGGGAAGTGGAAGCACATGTGGCACTCGGGCGCGTCCGGCGTGCCGAAGTAGTCCACCACCTCCTGCGGCCATTGGTTCGCCTCGGCGAGCATGATCCGACCCGGGAACTCGTCGTCGAGCATCCGCCGCACCCGGCGCAGGAAGGCGTGCGTCTCCGGCAGGTTCTCGCAGTTAGTGCCCTCGGCCTCGAACAGGTACGGCACGGCGTCGAGCCGGAACCCGTCCACGCCGATCCGCAGCCAGAACCGCGCGACGTCGAGCATCGCGTCCACCACGCGCGGGTTCTCGAAGTTCAGGTCCGGCTGGTGGCTGAAGAACCGGTGCCAGAAGTACTGCCGCCGCACCGGGTCGAACGTCCAGTTGGACGTCTCGGTGTCCACGAAGATGATCCGCGCGTCCGGGTAACGGGTGTCGTCGTGCGACCAGACATAGAAGTCCCCGTACGGGCCCTCCGGGTCGTTGCGGGACGACTGGAACCACGGGTGCTGGTCGCTCGTGTGGTTCATCACCAGGTCCACCACCACGCGGATGCCGCGGGCGTGCGCCGCCTCGATGAGCTCCTGGAAGTCGGCGATCGTGCCGTACTGGCTCGCGATCGACGTGTAGTCCGCGATGTCGTACCCGCCGTCGCGCAGCGGCGACGGGTAGAACGGCGGCAGCCACAGGCAGTCCACGCCCAGCCACTGCAGGTAGTCGAGCCGCTCGGTGACGCCGCGCAGGTCGCCCATGCCCGCCCCGCCCGTGTCCGAGAAGGCGCGCACGATGACCTCGTAGAAGACGGCCTTCTGGTACCACTCCGGGTCGTCCGACAGGCCCGGCTTGTCCAGCGGCGGCGGCAAGGGCTGCTCCCGCGTGGGCAGCACCTGCACCGGCACCTGCCGGGTGATCGGGCGGGGCACCTGAGCGCCGCGGGCTGCGGGCGGCACGTCGGTCGTCATCGTCGCCTGCTCATGGCTGCCTCGTCATGCCAGGCCCACCTTGAGCACGTGCGCCACCTGCTCGCGCGGGTCGAGGCGCACGTACGGGTGCGCGCCCCACGGGTAGGTGGCGCCGGACAGCTCGTCGTGCGCGACGAAGAACGGCTGGTCCTCCACCCCGTCGGGGCGGGTCAGGCCGAGCGCCTCGAGGTCGAGGAGGACCGTCGACTCCTGCGTGGCCCACGGGTCGAGGTTGAGCACCACGAGCACGACGTCGTCCTGCGTGGCGCCGGGGCGGCCCGCGGCGGGCAGGTGCTCGGCCCGCACCCGGCTGGAGAACGCGACCACCTGGTCGTTCGTCGTCGGGTGCACCGCGAGGTCGCGCAGCTGCTGCAGCGCCGGGTGGGCACGGCGGATCTCGTTGAGCCGGCGCAGCAGCGTGGAGATGCCGATCACCTCGGCCTGCGACCAGTCGCGCGGCTTGAGCTCGTACTTCTCGTTGTCGATCTGCTCCTCGACGCCCGGGCGCGGCACGTTCTCCACCAGCTCGTAGCCGGAGTAGACGCCCCAGGTGGGGGAGCCGGTGGCGGCGAGCACCGCCCGCACCGCAAAGCCCGCGACCCCGCCGTGCTGCAGGTACGGGGGCAGGATGTCGTGCGTGGTCGGCCAGAACGACGGGCGGAGCACCGAGCCCTGCGGGCCGCTCACCTCGGCCAGGTACTCCTCGATCTCCTCCTTGGTGTTGCGCCAGGTGAAGTACGTGTACGACTGGTGGAAGCCGATGCGCGCGAGCGTCTGCATCATCGCGGGGCGGGTGAACGCCTCGGACAGGAAGATCACGCCGGGGTGCGCGTCGTGCACCTGCGCGAGCAGCCACTCCCAGAAGTTCAGCGGCTTGGTGTGCGGGTTGTCGACCCGGAACGCCGTCACGCCGCGGTCGATCCAGAGGAGCACGATCCGCAGGATCTCGGCGCTCAGTCCGTCCGGGTCGGTGTCGAAGCTCAGCGGGTAGATGTCCTGGTACTTCTTGGGCGGGTTCTCCGCGTACGCGATGGTGCCGTCGGCGCGGTGGGCGAACCACTCCGGGTGCTCGGTGACCCACGGGTGGTCGGGGGAGCATTGCAGCGCCAGGTCCAGCGCCACCTCGAGGCCTTCGTCGCGGGCCGCCGCGACGAAGGCGCGGAAGTCCTGCTCGGTGCCCAGCTCCGGGTGGATCGCGTCGTGGCCGCCGTCGGGCGAGCCGATGGCGTACGGGCTGCCAGGGTCGTCCGGCTGCGGGTCGAGCGTGTTGTTCCGACCCTTGCGGAACGTGGTGCCGATGGGGTGCACCGGCGTCAGGTACACGACGTCGAACCCCATCGCCGCGACCGCGGGCAGGCGCTGCGCGGCCGTGCGGAACGTGCCCGAGCGCCTCGTCCCGTCCTTGCGCCGGGTGGCGCCCTCCGAGCGCGGGAACAGCTCGTACCAGGCGCCCGCGAGCGCCAGCGGGCGGCTCACGCGCAGCGGGTATGCGGCGCTCGCGGTCACCAGGTCGCGCAGGGGGCCGCGGCGCAGCGCGTCCTTCACGGCCGAGGTCATCGCCATCGCGAGCCGCGCCTCCGGCGGGCGGGTGTCGTCCGCCAGCTCGTGGGCAGCCGCCGTCAGCGTGGCGGCGTCCTTGGCGCTCCGGGTGGCCTGCAGCTGCCGGGTCACGATGCGCTCGAAGAGTTGCCTGCCTTCCGCGAGCACGAGGTCGACGTCCTGGCCGGCATCGAACTTGATCACGGCGTCGTGCACCCACGTGGCGTACGGGTCGGACCAGCCCTCCACGCGGAACGACCAGTCGACCGTTCCGTCGGACGTCGTGTCGGGCTGCAGGAAGCCGCGGAACCGGTCGAGCCCCGGTGCGACGTCGACCATGGGGGCGGTGGAGTGTACCGAGCCGTCCGGGGCGAGCAGTACGGCGGTGGCGGAGACGGCGTCGTGTCCCTCGCGGAAGACCGTCGCCTCGACGGGCACCACCTCGCCGATCGCCGCCTTCGCGGGCCAGCGCCCGCCCTCGACCACGGGGGAGACCTCCAGGACGGGGATCCGTCCGATCGGCACGTGCGGCGTGGGCTGCGGAGACGTCACGGCCTCCACGCTAGCCAGCGCACCCCGGCAGCGCGCGCCAACCCGCCCACCGCCGGGGTAGTGCCCGATCCCGCGAGGTAGTTTGAAATCCCGCGAGGTAGTCCCGAATTTCGCGAGGTAGTTCAAAAATCGCCGAGGTAGTTCGATTCTCAGCGAGGTAGTGCGCTACCTCGCGAATCTTGGAACTACCTCGGCGATTTTTGAACTACCTCGCGAAATTCGGGACTACCTCGCAGGATCTAGCACTACCTCGCGGTCAGACGCCGGCGGCGAGGGCGCGGCCGGTGACGCGACCGGTGTGCAGGCAGCCGCCGAGGAAGGTGCCCTCCAGCGCGCGGTGGCCGTGCACGCCGCCGCCGCCGAACCCGGCGGCCTCGCCGACGGCCCACAACCCCTCGAGCACGGACCCGTCGGCGCGCAGGACGCGGCCGGACGGGTCGCACCACAGGCCGCCGAGGGTCTTGCGGGTCAGCACGGACAGCCGGACGGCGAGCAGCGGGCCGTCCTTCGGCGTCGTGAGCGGGCGGGGCTTGGCGACGCGGATGAGCTTGTCCACCCGGTAGTCGCGGGCGGCGCGCGTGGCCACGACCTGCGGGTCCTTGCCCAGCCCGGAGGCAACCTGCGCGTCGCGGGCCGCGACCAGCGCCGCGAGGGCGTCGGGGTCCACGTGCCCGCGCGAGCCCGGCGTCGCGTCGACGAGGGCGTTCATCTTGGCGGCGAGCTCGGCGGGGGTGTCGGCCCAGAGGAACTCGGGCGACTCGTGGGCGAACCGCTCCACCGGCCCGACGGCGCGGGGCAGCACCCGCTGCGCGAGGAGCTTCACGTCCTTGCCGGTGAGATCCGGGTTCTGCTCCGACCCCGACAGCGCGAACTCCGACTCCATGATCGCCTTGTTGAGCACGAACCAGGAGTGGTCGTCCCCGCGCTTGGTGACGTGCTGCAGCGCGCCGAGCGCGTCGAACCCGGGGAACAGCGGAGCGGGGAGCCGCCCGCCCTCGGCGTCGAGCCACAGGGAGCTCGGCCCGGGCAGAATGCGGATGCCGTGGTTCGTCCAGACCGGGGAGTGGTTGGCGATGCCCTCCGGGTAGTGCCACATGCGGTCCTCGTGCACGAGGGCGGCCCCGGCGTCGGCGGCGTGGCCGAGCATCAGGCCGTCGGTGGAGTCCGGGACGCCGGAGAGCATCCGGTCGGGCAGCGTCCCCGCCTCGGGGTCCCAGTGCGCGCGGGCCAGGTCGTGGTTGGCGCCGATGCCGCCGGTGGCGACGACGACCGCGCCCGCGGCGATCTCCTCGGTGCCCACGACGTCGCGGTTCGACGGCGCGCCGCGCCCGCCGAACGGGAGACCGCCCATCGCCTGGCCGGCCAGCACCTCCGCCCGGACGCCGGTGACGCGGCCGTCGGTCGTGACGAGCTCGGTGACCCGCCGCCGGAACCGCAGGTCGAGCAGACCGGCGTCGCGCGCCGCCCGTGCCGCCGTCACGAACGGCTCGACGATCCCGGGCCCGGTGCCCCATGTGACGTGGAAGCGGGGCACGGAGTTGCCGTGCTCGACCCTGCCGTCATCGTGGCCCACGGTGTACCCGCCGCGCTCGGCCCACTGCACCAGCGGGAACCAGCGCACGCCCTTGCCGTGCAGCCACGAGCGCATGTCGCCGGAGGCGAACTCGACGAACCGCCGCGCCCACGCGTACCCGTGCCGGTCGCGGCCCTCCCCGCGCTCGGCGCCGGGCGCGAACTGCGCGGAGCCCAGCCAGTCCGACCACGCCAGGTCGGCCGAGTCGTGCACGCCCATCGCGCGCTGCTCCGGCGACCCGACGAGGAACAGCCCGCCGAACGACCACCACGCCTGGCCGCCGAACGACGCCTCGGGCTCCTGGTCGAGCAGCACCACCCGTTTGCCCGCCGCGGTGAGCTCGGTCGCGGTGACCAGCCCGGACAGTCCGGCTCCGACGACGACGACGTCGGCGGTCACGGGCGAGGCAGCGGGGGAAGCGTCGGCGCTCATGACCCGCAGTGTGGCAGAGGAGTGCCGGTCAGCACACGGGCGAAGAGCGGTCGACGTCATGCACCCCGGAGCGGTGCCGTCGGCCCTATCGCCCGACGAAGACCTCCACGCTCAGCGCCTCGAGCGTCGTCCCGCCGGCGTCGTCGCCCTCGTCGCCCTCGTCGCCCTCGTCGCTCAGGCCGCCCTCGGGCGGCTCGGGCCGGTCCCAGGCCGAGCTCCACACCTGCTCCCAGGCCGTGTCGCCGGGCGCGGGTGGCAGCGCGACGTCCGCCCCGTCGAGGCCGCCGTTCAGCACCAGCAGCACGTGCGCGTCGCCGTCCTCGGGGCCAGGGCGCAGCATCTGCACCACCCGTCGCCCGGCCACGGCCCACGCGTCGCGGTCCATCGCCTCGCCGCGGTCGTCGAACCACAGCAGGTCGGGCTGGTCCTCGCCGGGCCGCGGCGTGCCGAGGAAGAAGGAGTCCGCGCGCAGGGCGGCGTGCCCGCGGCGCAGCGCGAGCAGGAACCGCGTGGTCTCCAGGAGGTCGCGGGCGGCGTCGTCGAGGTCCCAGCCGAGCCACGAGATCTCGTTGTCCTGCGCGTAGGCGTTGTTGTTGCCGCCCTGCGTGCGGCCGAGCTCGTCGCCGGCGGTGAGCATGGGCGTGCCAGCGGACAGCAGCAGCATCGCGAGCAGGTTGCGCTGCGAGCGGCGGCGCAGCGGCACGACGGCGGACCACGGCTCGGTGGTCGTGTCGCCTCCGTCTCCGCCGTCGTCGTCGACGCCGGGCGGCGCGTGCCCCTCGACGCCGTGGTTCCAGGACAGGTTGTGGTCGGACCCGTCGCGGTTGTCCTCGCCGTTGGCCTCGTTGTGCTTGTGGTCGAAGGCGACGAGGTCGGCGAGCGTGAATCCGTCGTGCGCGGTGACGTAGTTGACCGACGCCACCGGGCCGCGGATCAGCGGCGGGTCGGAGTGCCCGAACAGGTCGGCGGAGCCCGCCAGGCGCGTGGTGAGCTCGCGCAGCCCGTGCATCTCGCGCCCGTGGGAGCCCTCGCGCGGGGCGTCGAGCCAGAACCCGCGGACGCCGTCGCGGAACCGGTCGTTCCACTCCGCCATCGGGGGCGGGAAGTTCCCGGTCTGCCACCCGCCGGGCCCCACGTCCCAGGGCTCCGCGACGAGCTTGAGCCCGTTCAGCACCGGGTCGGTCTGGAGGGCAACGAGGAACGGGTGGTCGGGGGAGAAGCCGTGGTGCGTGCGGCCCAGGGTGACGGCGAGGTCGAACCGGAAGCCGTCGACGCCCACCACCTCGGCCCAGTAGCGCAGCGAGTCGAGGGCGAGCTGCACCACGCGCGGGCGGCGGAAGTCCAGCGAGTTGCCCGTGCCCGTGACGTCCGCCAGCGCGGCGGGGGACGCGCCGTCGTGCAGGTAGTAGCCCGCGTTGTCGAGGCCGCGCCAGCTGATCTGCAGCGCGTCGTCGCCGCCCTCGCAGGTGTGGTTGTAGACGACGTCGAGCAGCACCTCGATGCCCGCCTCGTGCAGCAGGTGCACCATGCCGCGTACTTCGTCGAGGACGGCGGCCGGTCCGGCCTCCTGCGCCGCCCGCGTGGCATACGCGGCGTGCGGGGCGAAGAAGCCGAGCGTCTGGTAGCCCCAGTAGTTGGTGAGGCCGTGCGCCACCAGGCGCGGCTCGCTCGCGAACGCGTGGATCGGCAGCAGCTCAAGGGTCGTGGCGCCGAGGCTCGTCAGGTGCTCGATGGTCGCCGGGTGCGCCGCCCCCGCGTAGGTGCCGCGCAGCTCGGGCGGGACGCCGGGGTGCCGCGCCGTCAGCCCCTTCACGTGCGCCTCGTAGACCACCGTGTCCGCCCACGGCACCCGCGGGCGGCCCAGCGGCACCGAATCCTCGTGCAGTGGCACGACGACGGAGTGCGGCACGAAGGCGAGCGAGTCGCGGTCGTCGGCCTCGCCGTACTGCTCGGCCACCCACCACCGGCCGTCCGGGTCGTCGCCGTCCTGGCTCCGCGGCGCGCTCACCGCGCCGAGCGTCTCCGGGCCGTACGTCAGGTCGCCCACCAGACCCCGCGCGTACGGGTCCACCAGCAGCTTCGCGGGGTTGTGCCGCTGCCCGGCCTGCGGGTCCCACGCGCCGTGCGCCCGGAACCCGTACCGCTGCCCCGGCGCGACGTCGGGCACGTGCGCGTGCCACACGCCGTAGACCGGCCCGTCGAGGGCGATCCTCCGCTCGGCGTACCGGGCCGGGTCGTGGGCGTCGCGGTGCGGCTCGACGACGTCGACCAGGCACAGCTCCACGCCGTCCGCGTGCGACGCCGCGACGGCGACGTCGATGCCGCCTTCCGGCGTGGGATGCACCCCCAGCGGCGGCACATGGCTGCGTCGTGCGCTCGGGCGCGTGAGCGGCGTGACCTTCGGGCGCGACTCCATGGGGACATGGTGCCCGCGCCGGCTGACAGGCGCGCGTCTCACGGCGGTATGGCGCACGGCGGCATGTTGTTCGCCGGGTCTCTCCTTGAGTGGATCATCGTGCAGGTCGACCGACCCAGACTTTTCGTCCCTCCACAGATGCGCTCCATGCAGGGGATGAGAGAGATCTTGGGGGAGCGCGCGGATCGTGGCGTTGCCGCGGACTTCACACCGGATCCCGCACCGGGCGGGAGGCCGCCGCGGGTAGGCTCGGCAGCGTCGGCCGCGCTGCCCGCGGCCCACTGTCACCGTGAGCTGGAGGTCGCGCCCGTGCGCATCGTCGTCGCCGTGAAGTACGTGCCGGACATCAATGCGGAGCGGCGGTTCTCCGGCCGTCGCGTCGACCGCGATCCGGGCGTCGGCACCCTCAACGAGCTGGACGAGAACGCGCTGGAGGCGGCGCTGCGGATCCGGGACGGCCTGCCCGAGGACGAGCGCGCGGCGAGCGAGATCGTGGCGCTGACCGTGGCTCCGGCGACCGGGGACGTGGCGCTGCGCAAGTCGTTCCAGCTGGGCGTGGACCGGGCCGTGCGGGTCACGGACGACGCGCTGGCCGGGTCGGACTACTTCGGCACCGCCGCCGCCCTCGCGGCCGGGGTGCGCAAGCTCGAGGCCGACGGCGCGCCCGTCGACCTGGTGATCACGGGCATGGCGGCGCTCGACGGCCTCGGCTCCGTGGTCCCGGCCCTCGTGGCAGCCGAGCTCGGCCGCCCGGCGCTCACGCTGGCGAAGAAGATCGGCGTCGCGGACGGCACCCTCACGGTGGGCCGCGAGACCGACGAGGCCAGCGAGACGCTCACCGCGCCGCTGCCCGCCGTCCTGTCCGTCGCGGACACGGCGAACAGGCCGCGGATGCCGAACTTCAAGCTGATCATGGCGGCCCGCACCAAGGAGATCGAGGAGTGGTCGGCCGCCGACCTCGGCCTCGACCCCGGGTCGGTCGGCGATGCAGGGGCGCGCACGCAGGTGCTCAGCGCTGCCCAGCGCCCGCTGCGGCCGGAGGTCGAGCTGGTGGTCGACAAGGGCGAGGGCGGCACCGCGCTCGCCGAGTACCTCATCCGCAACGAGCTGGTCTGAGAGGGCTGCCACCATGACCAACCGCACCGTCCTCGTCCTCCTGGACCCCGCCACCGAGGTGCGCTCCGGCGCGCTGGAGCTGCTCACCATCGCGCGCGGCCTCGGCCGCGTCGAGGCCGTGGCCCTCGAGGCCCCGACCGTCGAGGTGCTCGCCCAGCTCGGCGCCTACGGCGTCGAGATCGTGCACCAGGCCGAGGTGCCGCCCGCCGCGCTCGGCGCGGCCGGGGGTGACGCCGCCCGCCACCTGCCGTCGGTCGTCGCCGCGACGCTCGCCTCCGCCGTCCGGCGCACGGACGCCGACGTCGTGCTGGCCCCCGCCACGTTCGGCGCGAAGGAGGCCGCCGCGCTGGCCGCGTACACCCTCGGCGCCGGTCTGGTCATCGACGCCGCCGCCGTCGGCGAGGACGACGACGGCCGCATCGTGGCCGGCAAGCGCGTCTTCGCCGGCGCCTGGGACACGCGCTGCGTGGTCACCGCCGACGTCGCCGTGCTCACCGTGCGGTCCAACGCCGTCGTGCCCGAGCCCGCCGAGGCGGCCGTCGCCACCGAGGTGGAGGCCCTGCCCGTCGAGCTGCCCGCCGGCACGTCCGGCGTGGTCGTGACCTCGCGCGAGCTCAAGGAGCGCACCTCCGGCCGCCCGACGCTGGAGGACGCCGCCGTGGTCGTCGCCGGCGGGCGCGGCACGGGCGGCGACTTCGGCCCCGTCGAGGAGTTCGCCGACGCGGTCGGCGCCGCCATCGGCGCGACCCGCGACGCCGTCTTCGAGGGCTGGTTCGACCGCTACGTCGGCCAGACCGGCGTCACCGTCGCCCCCCGGCTGTACGTGGGCGCGGGCATCTCCGGTGCCCCGCACCACCGCGGCGGCATGCAGGCGTCCCAGGTGATCGTCGCCGTGAACTCCGACCCGGAGGCCCCGATCTTCGAGATCTGCGACTTCGCCGTCGTCGGCGACCTCACGGACGTGCTGCCGCAGGCGGCGGCAGCGATCCGCGCCCACCGCGCGTCCTGACCCGCTCGTTGCACGGAGGTCAGGAGACGAGCGCTACCGTCTGCTTCCACCGACCAGGTGGACATGCTTGCGGTCGCGCGGCCTGAGCGAGTCGCGGATCCTGGCATCGAACGTCGCAAGGACGCCGCCGTGCGAGATCGCGAGGTTGAGCAGATGGGCGTCGGTGACCTGTCGGTGTCCGGTGACGTGTCGGGTCAATGACCGGGCGTCCGCGATCGACGTCGCATCGGCGACGAACTCGGCGTTCGGCAGGGCTTTGATGGCCCGCAGGGCGTCGAGCGCGACATCGATCTTGAGGGGCTTCCCGTCGGAGCCGACCGTGATCGCCGGGTTGAGCAGGAGGCGCACCAAGGCGGTCTCGGTCATCGGAGTCGTCGCGAACCGTGCCACCTGCGACAGCCAGCGCCGCGCGTCCGCGTGATCGACATGCTCCTGGAGTGTGAGCGCGATCAGGACGTTGGCGTCGGCGATCGCGACCTGCTCACTCATCGTCGTCCAGGGCCTCGGCGACCATCTCGCGGGTGACCGTTCGGGCCGCGGAGTGGAACACGGGGATGGAGTCCAAGGGGTAGTCCCCCTCCCGCGCGAGCTGGTCGGCCCGCTCGGTGGCGAGCTGAACCAGGACACGACCGGGGCGATGGTCCGGGAAGCGGCGCGCCCCGAGCGAGAGGAGCCTTTCCACGTGCTCGTCCCGGGTGACCTGGATGCGTTCGTGGATGGTCGGCATAGCCGCGAGTGTACCACCGGGGGTACGTAAGGTGACACACCTGCGCAGTCTCTGCGCCGCTCGGACTCGAATCGTGCGTCGGTTCAGCCGCCCGCGAAGGGCGGCAGCAGGTCCAGGCTCGCGCCGACGGGCACGACGTCGGACGGCGCGGCCCGGCGCCCGTCGAGGAGCACGCTGCAGCGGGCGAGCACGGGCTCGGCCGCTGGGGTGGCGGCGGCGAGGTGGGCGAGGACGTCGCCGACGGTCGCTCCCGACGGCACGGTGAGTGTCTGCTGCGAGCGGCCGAGGGCGGCCCGCGCGGCGGCGAAGTAGCGCAGCGCCACGTCCTGCGTGGCCGTCGGAGCATCTGCCGTGGTCGTCGTGTCAGTCATCGTCGTCTCCCGGGTCTCATCCACCGATGGCGCTCATGGTCCGTTCGGGCTGCGTGAACCCGCCGTCGAACCCCGTGCCGGAGCCGGTGTCGCTCATCCCGTGGCCGGACTGCTTGCCCCACATGGCGGTGCGCCACAGGTCGGCGAGCACCGCGTCGGACGCCCCCGCGCGCAGGGGGCCGAGCAGGTCGGTCTCGGTGTGCGCGAACAGGCAGTCGCGCACGCCGCCCTCGGCGGTGAGGCGGGTGCGGCGGCAGTCGGCGCAGAACGGCTCCGTCACCGACGCGATGATGCCCACCCGGCCGAGGCGCCGACCGCCGGCGTCGCGCACCACGAACCGCTCCGCGGGCGCGCCGTCGCGCGGCTCCTCGTCGGTCTCGAGGGCGAACCGCCCACCCAGCTGGGCGCGCACCTCTGCCGCGGTGACCATCGCGGCGCGGTCCCACGCGTGGTCGGCGTCCAGCGGCATCTGCTCGATGAAGCGCAGCTCGAAGCCGCGCCCCAGGCACCAGGTCAGCAGGTCGGCGGCGTGGTCGAGGTTGACGCCGCGCACCAGCACGGCGTTGACCTTCACGACGTCGAACTCGCGCGCGGCGGCGTCGATCCCCGCGAGCGTGCGCTCGAGGAACGGGCGCCGCGCGAGCGTGGCGAACGTGTCCGGGTCGAGCGTGTCCAGCGAGATGTTCACCCGGTCCAGGCCCGCCTCGCGCAGCGCGCGGGCGCGGGAGTCGAGCCCGACGGCGTTGGTGGTGAGGCTCAGCTCCGGGCGATGGGGGAGGGCGGCGCAGTCGCGCACGATGTCGAGCAGGTCGCGGCGCAGCAGCGGCTCGCCGCCGGTGAAGCGCACCTGCCGGACGCCGAGCTCGCCGGTCGCGATCCCCACCAGCCGTACGATCTCCTCGCGCGTCATCACCTGGTCGCGGGGCAGCGTGGGCAGCCCCTCGGCCGGCATGCAGTAGGTGCAGCGCAAGTTGCAGCGGTCGGTGAGCGACACCCGCAGGTCGGACGCCACCCGCCCGAACGAGTCCACCAGGCCGGGCGTCGCGGGTCGCTCGGCGGGCAGGCGGACGTCCGGCACCCCCGCGGCGGGCAGCCGCGGCATCCCGAGCGCGACGGTCGTCATCCGATCAGCTCCCAGGGTTGGTGGCGAGGTCCGTGGCTGTGCCCGACGAGGGGCCCGCCGACGCTTTCGGCCCGGGGTCCTGCCAGGACAGCGCAGCCGCCGTCGCCCGCTCGAGCGCGTCGGAGCCGTTGCCGTGCGCGGCGGCGAGCCCGGCCGCGAAGCCGACGACGTACGTGGTGACAGGCGCGGCCGGCCGGGCGACCTGATGCGCGGCGTCGCGTGCGAGGTCCAGCACGGCCCCGACGTCCACGCTTCGCGGGGGCAGGCCGAGCTCGGCCTCGAGCGCGTCCACCCATCGGTCCAGCACGCTGGAGCCGGGGTCGTCGGTGCGGGGCGTCTGATCGGTCATCGGGTTCCTTCCCGCGGTCGGGCGTGTGGTCGTCCCACCGTAAGCCGTCGCACGTCGTCCCAGGTGTCGACGTCGGCGCTGAGGCCCCCGCCGTCCGGCACCTCGACGCACGACAGCGCCGCGACCAGCCGCCGCACCGACACCCCGACGAGGCCCTCCGGCCCGGCGGCCGACCGCAGGGCACGGCGCAGCGCGTCGCGGCGGTAGAGGCCGACCAGCCACTGCGCGCGGCCGTCGCGCACGAGGTAGGCGCCGTCGGCGTGCGGCGCGGGACCGGTCGTGCTCACGGCGCCGACGGCGGTCCGCAGCAGGGGCACGGCCGCGGCGGCGCGCGGCACGTCCACCGCGAGGACGAGCACCCACGGTGCGGCGAGTTCCGTGCGGTCGTGGCTGTGGTCCAACGCGCGTAGCCCGGCGTCGAGGCCGGCCACCGGACCGCCGAACGGCGGGTCCTCGCGCGTGAGGACGACGTCACGGACGTCCAGGGCGCCCGGCGGGAGCGTCGCCGCGGGGCCGACGATGACGGTGCGCGCGGCGTCGCGGGTCGCGGCGAGCGCGTGGTCGAGCAGCGGTGCGCCGTCGACGACGACGGTCGGCTTGGGCACCCCGCCGAGCCTGGCCGCGCGCCCGCCGGCGAGGACGACCGCGTCGTGCAGGGCCGGGGTGGGGCCGGGGCCGGCCGTCACGTCACGCCTCGCCGTCGGTCGTGGGTGCACCGAACGGCAGGTCCAAGGGGAGCACGTCGATGTCGGCGCCGGCCTCGACCTTCTCGACGTCGGCCGGCACGAGCGCGAGCCCGTCGGCGCCGAGCAGAGCCGACGTCGCGTGGCCTCCCGCGGCGCCGGGTCGGTCGTCACCGGGGGCTGCGGCTCGCTCGACCTCTCCCGAGGGCAGCGTCCGCACCGGCACGACGTGCACGCGCCCCGGCGGGCTCGACCAGGCAGAGGCCGCGCGGCGTCGCGCCGGAAGTACGGGCGCCCGGCCCGCCAGCACCGCGACCGCCGGGCGGACGAAGAGCGCGAACGACACGAAGGCGCTCACCGGGCTGCCGGGCAGCGCCACCCACGGCACCCCCTGCCAGCGCGCCAGCGCCTGCGGACGCCCCGGCCGCACCGCCACGGCGGCGACGTCGACGTCGCTCAGCCGCGCGTCGTCGTCGGCGAGCACCGCCCGCACGACGTCCGACGCCCCGGCCGAGACCCCGCCCGTCGTCACGATGAGGTCCACCCCCGCCCCGCCGCCCACCACGTCATCGAGGGCGGCGCAGAGGGCGGCGCGGAGCGCGTCGGGATCGTCGGGGACGGCGCCGACGCGCACGACGTCGGCCCCCGCAGCCCGCACCAGGGCAGCGAGCAGCAGGGAGTTCGAGTCCGGGATGCTGCCGAACCGATCCGTCGGCAGGAGCTCCGAGCCCGTGGACAGCACCGCCACCCGCGGGCGGGCGCGCACCGGCAGGGCGGTGAGGCCGCCCGAGGCGGCCACGGCGACGAGGGCCGGCGTCACGGGGTCGCCAGCGGACCCGAGCAGGTCCCCGGGCCGCACGTCCTCGGCGCGGAAACGCACGTGCGCGCGGGGCTGGCGGGCGAGCGTGACCTCGCGCTCCGTCGTCGGGCCGCCGGCGACGAACCGCCCGGTCGACGTGCGCTCCACCGGCACGACGGCGTCCGCCCACGCCGGCACCGGCGCGCCGGTCATGATCCGGACCGCCCCGCCTTCGTCCGAAGTGTTGTGGGCGCGATTTCGGGGGCTATCCGTCGACGGATAGCCCCCGAAATCGCGCCCACAACACTCGGGGAGGGCGGGGGAGCCGGGGCGGAGGTCGCCGACGACGGGCAGGGTGACGGCGGCGCCGTCGTCGGGCAGGTCGGCCAGGCGCACCGCGTAGCCGTCCATCGCGGCGGCGTCGAACGGCGGGACGGCGGCGTCCGCGCGCACCGGCGCGGCCAGCACGCGGCCGGGCGCGCCGACGGCGAGGTCCGCGAGCGGCACGTCGCGCGACGGGAGCGGCGCGACCAGGGCGAGCGCGGCGGCGACGTGCTCGTCGACGGTGCGGGCCGGGTTCACGGCGCCACCGTAGGCCGGGTGCGTGACGCGGGTGCGGCCGTGTCCTCAAAGCGCGCCGTCGCGGGCTGTGAACGGGTGCGGCGCGCCGCGCTCATCCCGCCCCCGTGTTGGCGCGCACGCGCTTGCGCACCGGTCCGAGCGTGAACAGCAGCGTGATCAGGCCGGTGAGCGCCAGCAGCGCGAAGCCGATGCCGTAGTCGCCGCGCCCACCGTAGACGGCGCCCATGATCAGCGGCGGGATGAACCCACCAAGGCCGCCCGCGGCGCCGACGACGCCCGTCACGGCCCCCACCGTCCCGGGGGGAGCCATCTTCGCCACGAGGGCGAACGTCGCCCCCGACGACGCGCCGAGCGCGACCGCCATCCCGAGGAACGCGATGGTCGCGCCGGGCATCAGGGCGGGCTGGAAGATGATCACCGCCGCGAACACCGTCACCACGGTGAAGCACGCGATCGACACCGGCACGCCGCCGAACTTGTCCGACAGCGTGCCGCCGATCGGCCGGCAGAGCACCGCCAGCACCACGAACCCGGCGGTGCGGAACGACGCGTCGCTGGCACTGAGCTCATACGCGTTCTGCAGGAACGTCGGCAGGTACACGGAGAACGCCACGAACCCGCCGAAGCCGATCGCGTACAGCCAGGAGAGCTGCAGGGTGGCGGGGATCTTCATGGTCGCCCAGGTGCGCGCCCACATGCCGCTGCCGGTGCCGGGCGTCCAGGCCGGCGAGTCGCGCAGCAGGGCCCGCGAGACGAGGGCGAAGACCGCCAGGAACACCGAGACGATGATGAACGGAGCGCCCTCGCCCCACGCGTCGCGGATCGGCACGGTGGAGAAGGATGCGATGGCGGTGCCGCCCATGCCGGCGCCGAAGATGCCGATGGCGGTGCCACGCCGGGCGGGCGGGTACCAGTTGTTGACGAACGGGACGCCGATGGCGAACGTCGTGCCGCCCAGCCCGAGGAAGAACCCGCCGACCAGCAGCCAGGGCAGGCTGTCCGCGACGAACCCGACGAACAGCACGGGCAGGATCGTCAGCACGCTGCACAGCGGGAACATCACCTTGGCGCCGAAACGGTCGGTGAGCGCCCCGATCGGGATGCGGCCGAGGGACCCGACGATCACGGGGACGGCCACGAGCACCGACACCTCGAAGTCGGACAGGTGGTACAGCTGCCCGTAGGTGTTGCCCAGCGGGCCGAGCAGGGCCCACGCCCAGAAACAGATCGCGAACCCGGCCGTCGCGAGCGCGAGCTGGGTCCCGTTACCCTGCACGGCCTGAGCCGCCGGCGCGTCGGCGGGGCCGGTGGACGGTGCCGAGGTCATGGATCCTCCTGGTGCGTGGGCGGTGCGGTGAGCGGGGTCATCGCGGGCTGTCGGACGGGTCCCAGCCCGGCCGCGGCGCCCGCGACGACACTGACGCCTCGCGGGACCGGTAGACCACGTACGGGCGGAACGGGTACTGCACGGGGGCGGAGAACGCGTGCACCAGGCGGGTGAACGGCCACAGGGCGAACAGCAGCAACGCCGCCACGATGTGCACCTGGAACGCCAGGGGCACGCCCTCCATGAGGGCGGGCTGCGGCTGCAGGTACCACAGCGACCGGAACCACGGCGAGATCGTCTCCCGGTAGTCGTACCCGTGGCCGCCCGCCAGGATCTGGGTCTGCACCGTCGCCCAGGCGCCCGACAGCAGCGAGGCGGCGAGGAACACGTACATGGTCTTGTCCATGCGCGTGGTCGCCAGGAACACCGGTCCGGTGGAGCGGCGCCGGTAGATGAGGATGAGCAGGCCGGAGACGGCGACGAGGGCGGCGACGGACCCCATGGACGTGGCGATGAAGTGGTAGACGCCCTCGCTGATGCCGACGGCCTCGGTCCAGGAGCTCGGGATCACGAGACCGAGGAAGTGCCCGAGCACCACGAAGAGCAGCCCGAAGTGGAACAGCGGCGAGCCGTAGCGCAGCAGCCGCTTCTCGTACAGCTCGCTGGACCGGGTGGTCCAGCCGAACTTGTCGTACCGGTACCGCCAGATCGACCCCACCACCAGCACGGCGAAGGTCACGTACGGCAGCACCACCCACAGCAGGATATTGTCGCCGCCCGTGTCGGTCACGCCCATGGCAGGTCCTCCCCGTCCCCGTATCCGCTCAGCCCGACCATCTCCGCCGGCGGACCGGCCGTCACGAGGTCGGCGATCCGCTCGGCCGTCGCGTCGTCGACGGGCGGCAGGGTGAGGCACACGGCCTCGATCGCCGCCGTCCACGGCGAGCCCTGCGCCGCGAGCGCGGAGCGCAGGACCTCGATGCCGTCGCGGTGGACGGCCAGCAGGCTGCCGGCGATCCGGGCGCCGTCCTCGCCCCCACGGGCGGACAGCTCGAGCACGGTGGGCAGATAGTCGGGCAGCTCGTCGCCCGTGGGCTCGAAGCCGGCCGCGCGATACGCCTCGACGAACCGCACCAGCGCGGTCCCTCGGCGCCGGGTGTCGCCCGCCGCGTAGTACGACAGGTACATCGCGCACCGGCGCTTGAGGTCGAACGTCGCGACGTAGGCGGTCTGCAGGGCGGCGGGGTCGCCGTCCGTCAGGGCGTCGGCCAGGCCGGTGAGGCGCTCGCGTACCGGCGCGGGCAGGTCGCCGACGGCGTCGCGCACCGTCTGCGCGGCCGCGCGCGTCTCGTCGTCCGGGTAGCCGAGCAGGACGGCGGCCCCCATGTGCGCGACGGCGCGCTGGCCGCCGTCGAGCCGCACGGGTGTCAGCGGGTCGAGGCGCTTGGCCCGGACGCCGGGACGAGGCAGGAAGGCGAGGCTCATCGCGCGCTCCCTGATCCGGAGGCATCGGAGCCGCCGGGCTCCTCGTACGTGGCGTCCTGCCGGCCGCCCGGCACGGTGCCCGGGCTGCCGGGGGGCACGCCGCCGCCGCCGCCCTCGGAGGGCGGGAACAGGCCCGTGGGGCTCCCGTTGCCGTCCCAGTTGAGCAGGTTCACGCGCCCGGGGGTGGACGGCCCGTAGGGGGAGTCGGCGGTCTGCCGGTTGGCGAGCGCGTGGAAGTTCTCCACCGCGACCGGCAGCGGGGTGCCTGACGACGAGCCGAACGGTCCGGCGCCGCTCATCCCCTGGCCGCCCATGCCCGGCCCGCCCTCGACGTCGAGGGAGCACGCCATCTCCTCCAGCTCGCGCGCCACCTCCGTGTGCGCGGACGGGATGACGTACCGGTCCTCGTACTTGGCGATCGCGAGCAGCCGAAACATCTCCTGGACCTGATCGCCGGTCATGCCGACGGCGGTGGCGGTCTCCTCGGGAAACTCGCGGCCCAGGTTGACCTCCCGCATGCCGGAGCGCATCGCCGCGAGCTTGCGCAGCACCCGCTCCACCGGCCTGGTGTCGCCCGCGGTGAACAGGCCCGCGAGGTACTCCAGCGGGATGCGCAGCTGCGAGATCGCAGCGAACAGGGTGCGGCCGTCCTCGCCGTCGTTGCCGGAGCTGGCCACGACGTCGACGACGGGCGACAGCGGCGGGATGTACCAGACCATCGGGAGCGTGCGGTACTCCGGGTGCAGGGGGAGCGCCACCTCGTAGTCGTGGATGAGCTTCCAGATGGGGGAGCGCTGCGCGGCCGTGATCCAGTCGTCCGGGATGCCCTCGCGGCGGGCGGCGGCGACCACCTCGGGGTCGTGCGGGTCCAGGAAGACGGAGCGCTGCGCGGCCAGCAGGTCCTGCTCGTCCTCGATCGCGGCGGCGGCCCCGACCTTGTCCGCGTCGTACAGCACCAGGCCGAGGTAGCGCAGCCGGCCCACGCACGTCTCGGAGCACACGGTGGGCAGGCCCACCTCGATGCGCGGATAGCACAGCGTGCACTTCTCGGCCTTGCCGGTCTTGTGGTTGAAGTAGACCTTCTTGTACGGGCAGCCGGTGACGCACATGCGCCAGCCGCGGCACTGGTCCTGGTCCACCAGCACGATGCCGTCCTCGACCCGCTTGTACATCGCGCCCGACGGGCAGGACGCGACGCACGACGGGTTGAGGCAGTGCTCGCAGATGCGCGGCAGGTAGAACATGAACGTCTGCTCGAGCTCCTCGGCCACGTGCTCGCTCATGTGCTTGAGGATCGGGTCGTCCTGCATCGTCGCCGTCGACCCGCCGAGATCGTCGTCCCAGTTGGCCGACCACTGGATCGACATGTCGTCGCCCGTGAGCAGCGACTTCGGCTTCGCGACCGGCGTGTGCTCGCCCTGCGGCGCGCTGAGCAGCATGTCGTACTCGTACGTCCACGGCTCGTAGTAGTCGTGGATGGACGGCAGCTTCGGGTTGTGGAAGATCGACGCGAGCTTCTTCGCCCGACCGCCCGCACGGAGCTTCAGCTTGCCGCGCTTGGTGCGCACCCAGCCGCCCTGCCACGTCTCCTGGTCCTCGTACTGGCGCGGGTAGCCCAGCCCCGGCCGTGTTTCGACGTTGTTGAACCACACGTATTCCATGCCCGTGCGGTTCGTCCAGGCCTGCTTGCAGGTCACCGAACACGTGTGGCACCCGATGCACTTGTCGAGGTTCATCACCATCGACATCTGCGCCATGACCTTCACTGGTAACGCACCTCCTGGCTGCGGCGTCGGATGACGGTGACCTCGTCGCGCTGGTTACCGGTGGGGCCGAGGTAGTTGAACGCGTAGCTGAGCTGCCCGTACCCGCCGGCGAGGTGCGTGGGTTTGAGCAGGATGCGCGTCAGCGAGTTGTGGATGCCGCCGCGCTTACCGGACGTCTCCGCCAGCGGCACGTCCACCGTGCGGTCGGTGGCGTGGTGCATGTAGACGGTGCCCTCGGGCATGCGGTGGGAGACGACGGCGCGGGCGACGACGACGCCGTTGCGGTTCACCGCCTCGATCCACTCGTTGTCCGCGACGCCGATCTTCGCGGCGTCTGCCGGGCTCATCCAGATGTTCGGCCCGCCGCGCGACAGCGACAGCATGAACAGGTTGTCCTGGTACTCCGAGTGGATGGACCACTTGGAGTGTGGGGTGAGGTAGCGCACGGCGACGGCGGCATGACCGGTGACGCTGCCGTCGTCGAACGTGCCGGGCACGGGACTGTCGCCGAACAGGTGGTGGAGGTCCAGCGGCGGCCGGTACACCGGCAGCTGCTCGCCCAGCTCGATCATCCAGTCGTGGTCGAGGTAGAAGTGCTGGCGGCCGGTGATGGTGTGCCACGGCTTGAGCCGCTCCACGTTGACCGCGAACGCCGTGTACCGGCGCCCGCCGTGCTCCGACCCGGACCACTCCGGGGAGGTGATGACCGTGGTCGGGCGGGACTGCACGTCGGGGAACGTGACGCGCTTGGCATGGTCGTCGCGCGCCAGGTCGGCGAGCGGCTGCCCCGTGCGGCGCTCCAGGTTCTCGAAGCCCTGCACCGCCAGCCGCCCGTTCGTGGTGCCGGACAGCGCGAGGATCATCTCGCACGCGTGGGTGTCGCGGTCCAGCCGCGGGCGCCCGGCCGCGGGCCCGGAGGTCACGACGCCGTTGACCTGGCCGAGCTTGCGCACCTCCTCGTCCGGCATGTACGCGACCCCCTTGGTGGCCATGCCCTTCGTGTCGGTCAACGGGCCGAGGGCCGCCATGCGCGCCGCGAACGCCGGGTAGTCGCGCTGCACCACCTGCAGGCGCGGCATCGTGACGCCGGGCACCAGCTCGCGCTCGGTCATCGGTGCGCCCGCGTCGGTGAGGGTGCCGTGCGGCACGGCGAGCTCGTCGGGGGTGTCGTGCATCAGGGGGGTCGCGACCAGGTCCTCGCGCACCCCCAGGTGGGTCTCGGACATCTGGGACACGAGCCCGGCCAGCGTGTGGAACGTGTCGAAGTCCGTACGGGTCTGCCACGGCGGGCTGATCGCCGGGTTGAAGGAGTGCACGAAGGGGTGCATGTCCGTGCTCGACAGGTCGTGCTTCTCGTACCAGGTGGCGGCGGGCAGCACGACGTCGGAGAACAGCGTGGTGCTCGTCATGCGGAAGTCCATCGTGACGAGCAGGTCGAGCTTGCCGCGCGGCGCCTCGTCGCGCCACGCCATGGACGCCGGCCGCCGGTCGGGCGGCGCCTCGGCGGCCAGCACGGACGAGTCCGTGCCGAGCAGGTGCTTGAGGAAGTACTCGTTGCCCTTGCCCGAGGACCCGAGGATGTTGGCCCGCCAGATCGTCAGCACGCGCGGGAAGTTCGCCGGGTCGTCGGGGTCCTCGCAGGCGAACTTGAGCGTCCCCTTCTTGAGCTCGTCGACGACATGCTGCTCCGGCTCCTTGCCGGCCGCACGCGCCTCGTCCACCAGGTCCAGGGGGTTGCGGTCGAACGTCGGGTAGCTCGGCATCCAGCCGCGCTGGGCGGACTCCACGAGCGTGTCCGCCGTCGTGCGTCCGGCCAGGCGGCCCGGCGCGAGCGGGGAGGCGAGCGCGTCGGCCGGCATCCCGTCGTACCGCCACTGGTCTGTGGCGAGGTAGAACCACCCGGTGCCGATCATCTGCCGCGGCGGCCGCAGCCAGTCCAGGCCACCCGCGTACTGCGCCCACCCGGTGATCGGCCGGCACTTCTCCTGCCCCACGTAGTGCGCCCAGCCGCCGCCGTTGACGCCCTGGCAGCCCGTGATCGTCGTGAGGGTGAGGAACGCGCGGTAGATGGTGTCGGCGTGGAACCAGTGGTTCGCGCCCGCGCCCATGATGATCATCGACCGGCCGCCGGAGTCCTCCGCGTTCTGCGCGAACTCCCGGCCGATCTGCGCGGCGTCCGCGGCCCGCACGCCGGTGATCTCCTCCTGCCAGGCAGGAGTGCCGGGGGCGGTCGCGTCGTCGTAGCCGGTGGGCCACTCGCCCGGCAGGCCGAGCTCGGCACGCTCCACGCCGTACTGCGCGAGCAGCAGGTCGAAGACGGTGGTCACCAGGTGCCCGCCCACCCGCCGGGTCGGCACGCCGCGTGTCAGCACGCCCTTGCCGCCGAGGTGCGCCTCGACGTCGGTCGAGCCTGTCGAGATCATGTCGAACCGGGGGAGCAGCACAGGTACGCCGGTTTCGACAGGCTCGACCGGCGGTGGGGCGTCGGCCACCGACAGCAGCGGGTCGACGTCGCCCAGGTCGAGGTTCCACTTGCCCTCGCCCGCCTCGCCGTACCGGTCGGCGAGGGTGCCGTTGGGGGCGACGACGGTGCCGTCGGCGTCCAGCAACAGCGTCCTGAAGTGCGGGTTCGCCCCGGACGACGCCCCGGGCAGGACGTCGTCGTCCACGTCCGCGGCCGTGAGGAACTTGCCCGGCACGTACGTCGCCGCCTGTCCTGAGCCTGCGCCGTCCTGAGCCTGTCGAAGGGTCGAAGGGTCGTGCTCGTCGAGGCGCACCAGGAACGGCGCGTCGGCGTACTTCTTGAGATAGTCGACGAACGGCGCGGTGCGCTTCTCCACCAGGAACTCGCGCAGGATGACGTGCCCCATCGCCAACGCCAGCGCGCCGTCCGTGCCCGGCTGGGGGGCGAGCCACTGGTCCGCGAACTTCGTGTTGTCCGCGTAGTCCGGCGAGACCGAGACCACCTTGGTGCCGCGGTAGCGCGCCTCGGTCATGAAGTGCGCGTCCGGGGTGCGGGTCACCGGGACGTTGGAGCCCCACATGATCAGGTAGGACGAGTTCCACCAGTCCGCCGACTCGGGCACGTCCGTCTGGTCGCCGAACACCTGCGGGGACGCGACCGGCAGGTCGGCGTACCAGTCGTAGAACGACAGCATCGTGCCGCCGAGCATCTGCACGAATCGCGCCCCGACGCCGTGCGACACCATCGACATCGCCGGGATGGGGGAGAACCCCGCGACCCGGTCCGGGCCGTGCTCCTTGATGGTGTGCACGTGCGCGGCCGCGACGATCTCCGCGGCCTCGTCCCACGTGGCGCGCACCAGCCCGCCCTTGCCGCGGGCCGACTTGTACGCGCGGGCCGTCTCAGGGTCGGACGTCACCCGCTGCCACGCCAGCACCGGGTCGCCGCCCACCGCGGCCTTCGCCTCTCGGTAGGCGGCGAGCAGCACGCCGCGCACGTACGGGTAGCGCACCCGGGTGGGGGAGTAGGTGTACCAGGAGAACGCCGCGCCGCGCGGGCAGCCCCGCGGCTCGTACTCGGGGGAGTCCGGGCCCACCGACGGGTAGTCCGTCTGCTGCGTCTCCCACGTGATGATGCCGTCCTTGACGTACACCTTCCACGAGCACGACCCCGTGCAGTTCACGCCGTGCGTGGAGCGCACCACCTTGTCGTGCGACCACCGGTCCCGGTAGAAGACGTCGCCCTGACGCCCGCCCTTGAGGAACAGCTGGCGCAGGTCGTCGGACACCTCCCCCTTGCGCAGGTGCTTGCCGAGTCTCAGGAGGGCGTCGGCCGCTCCGGTCGGTGGTGCCGTCCCGGTCTCGACGTCGGGCGGGCGGGTGGGCGACATGCGCACTCCTGAGGCTGGGGGGATCCGAAGAATCACTGCTTCGAATCATGGTCCCGGACCTGCGGCAGTGCACGCCAGACACCCCTGATCGGGGTACGGCATTGATCACGCGGCCGCGTCATCTTGGTCCTGACGGGACGTCGGAACACCCGTCACGGTGCTCCGACGCCCGTCCTCCCGTCGTGCGGACGCGTGTGGGCACCCGTCAGGACCTGCCCGGAACCTTCTTCTTCGCCGTGCACACCGCCCCGGCCGTGTCGGACGTGCACGTCTGGATGTACACGGTCTGCCCCTCGTCGTACGACAGGTTCACCTCTCGGTAGGTGTTGTCGCCCTTGGAGTAGAAGACCGCGGGCCCGCTGCCGCCGACCCAGAGCCGGACGATCGACTTGCGGTCGTTGTCGTGGTAATCCCAGATCGACAGAACCTCGCCGTAGGCGCGGAACCGGCCGTGGACGTACTCGTCGCTGCCGCTCTTGGACGCCATCTCGGCCACGGAGACGCCGCCGGCGTCCTCGGGATCGTTCCAGGCGTAGTAGTTGGGGGTCCAGCTGGCCTGCGGTGCCACGTCGGAGGCCACGTCGGAGGACGCGGCGCCGGCGGCCGTGCCGCCGAACGTCCCCAGGGCGGCGACGGCGAGCGTCGCGGCCGCTGCTGTCATCGATCGAAGTCGCATGATCCCTCCTCAGGACTTGCCCTTCGCGGTCTTGGGCGTGCAGACGGCGTTCGCGGACGTCGAGGTGCAGGCCTGCAGGTACACGGTCTGGCCCTCGTCGTAGGACAGGTTCAGCTCGCGCTTCGTCCCGTCGCCGTTGGAGTAGAAGACGGCCGGGCCGCTGCCGCCGACCCAGAGCTTGACGATCGACCTGTAGCCGTTGGGGTGGTGGTCCCAGATCGTCAGGTGCTCGCCCTTGGCCTCGAACATGCCCATCACGTACTGCTCGGTGCCGTTCTTGATGGCCTGCTCGTAGATGCTGACGCCGCCGGCGTCGCCGTCGTCGGCCCAGGCAGCGGTGTCCATGTACCAGCTGGCCGCCGTGGCGGTCGTGGCGGTCGTGGCGGTCATGTCAGGTGCGGGCACAGGCGCGGGGGCGGCCGTGGCCGCCGGACCAAGCAGGCAGAGGCCGGCGACGCCGAGCGTCGCGGCGACGGCCGCCGTCATGGTGCGAAGTCGCATGATTCCTCCTCGAGATCGTTCGTGGGTCGTTCGTGGGTCGTTCGTGGGTCGTCCGTGGCGGTGGCGGTCAGGACCTGCCCTTGTACTCCCTGTCCGAGCAGACAGCGTTCGCCGAGTCGGAGGTGCAGACCTGCACGTAGACCGGCTGGCCCTCGTCGTACGACTTGTTGACGACCCGCTCGGTGCCATCGCCGTTGCCGTAGAAGACGGCGGGGCCGCTGCCGCCGACCCAGAGCTTGACGATCGCCTTCCGGTCGTTGTCGTGGCTGTCGATGATCGTGATCTTCTCGCCGTAGGCGATGAACTGGCCGAGGACGTTCTCCCCGGTGCTGGGCTTGGAAGCCCGCTCGTAGACGGAGACTCCGCCGACGTCGTTCGGGTCGTTCCACGTGGCGCCGGTGCTCGTCCACGCGGCCGCCGTGGCCGGGTCGGCGCCCGGCGCGTCCGGAGCGGGTGCGGCGGTGGCCGCCGTGGCGCCCAGCAGGCCGAGCCCCGCGGCACCGACGGCCGCAGCCGCCAGCGTCCTTCTCGTGCTGTGTCGCATGGGTTTCCCCTCGTGTCCCTCGCGCCGGGCGGACGGTGCGGTCGTCGGCCCGGCCCGGCGGCGGTCGACGACCTCTGATGGGCACCACCGTGCCGACGGCCGCTTTCCTCGCCCTTTCGCCGTACTTCCGTCGCCCCGGTCACCTCTTGTGTGGGGTGGGGATCAATCGGTCCCGACGTCGGAAGGGGACGACATGCGCTTCGAGGTGCTGGGGCCGGTGCGGGTTGCGCGGGCGGACGACGTACCGCAGGTGTCCGGGGCGGTCCGGCTCGGGCTGTTGGCGTTGCTGCTCACCCGCGCCAACTCGCCGGTGCCGGCCGAGGCGCTGTTGGACGCGCTCTGGGACAGCGGGGACCCGGCCGACCTGCAGCGTCTGCACCTGACGGTGCACCGGTTGCGCCGTGCGCTCGGGGAGGAGGGCCGGCTGGCGCTCGACGCCGGGGGCTACGTGCTGCAGGTGCACCCGGGGGAGCTGGACGCGCACCTTTTCGACGAGACCGTGGAGCGCGCGACGGGCACCGCCGACCCCGGCCGCCGGGCCGAGCTGCTGCACTCCGCGATGGGGTTGTGGCGAGGCGAGCCGTTCCAGGGCCTCGACCTCGGCCCCCTCGCCGCGGAGGCGGGGCGGCTCACCGAACGGAGGGACTCCGCGCTCGAGCAGCTCTACGCCGCCGAGCTCGAGTGCGGACGCCACGCGAGCGTCGTCGGGGACCTCGCCGATCTGGTGGGCCGCCACCCGCTGCGGGAGCGCCTGCACGCGCTGCTCATGACGGCGCTGTACCGCAGCGGCCGACAGGCCGACGCGCTCGCCGCCTACCGGTCGGCCCGGCAGACCCTCGTCGACGAGCTCGGCCTGGAACCCGGATCGGAGCTCCGCGAGCTCGAGCGGTGCATCCTCACGGGCGAGGACGCCGCGATGGCGCCATCCCCCGTACCGGCGCACCGTCCGCCTGCGCACCGTCCGCCTGCGCAGCTGCCGCACGACCCGTGCGGGTTCGTCGGTCGCGCCGAGGAGCTGGCGGCGCTCGACCGGTTCAGCAGGCACTCGGAGGGCGGTGCGCGGGTGGTCGTCGTCACCGGGACCGCCGGGGTCGGCAAGACGGCGCTGGTGACGCACTGGGCGCATCGGGCGCGCGAGCGGTTCCCCGACGGGCAGCTCCACCTGGATCTGCACGGCTTCAGCCCGCACGCACCGGTGTCGCCCGTGGACGCGCTCGGGGTGCTGCTGCGGTCCGTCGGCGAGGCCGGCGACGCGATCCCCGCCGACCTGGATGCCCGCGCCGCGAGGTTCCGCACCCTGACCGACGGCCGCCGCCTGCTGCTCGTGGTGGACAACGCGTCCGACGCCGACCAGGTGCGGCCCCTGCTGCCCGGGTCGGCCGGCTGCGTCACGGTGGTCACCAGCCGCGACACACTTGCCGGGCTGACCGCGGGGGAGGGCGCCGACCGGCTCGACGTCGGCCGGATGACCCGGCGGGACGCGCGGGCCCTGCTGGGTGCTCGGCTCGGGGACGACCTCCCTGCCCACAGCGACTCCGGGCGCGGGGTGGACGACCTGGTGGACGACCGAGTGGACGACCTGGTGGACGCCCTCGTCGAGCGGTGCGCCCGCCTGCCGCTGGCGCTGCGCGTCGCCGCCGAGCGGCTGCGCGACGCCGGGCCCGACGACATCGCGCACCTGGTGGCGGCGCTGGGCGTGGAACGGGACCGGCTGGACCTGTTGGAGACCGGCGACAGCCACACGTCGGTCCGCTCGGTGCTGTCGTGGTCGTACCGGCAGCTCGCGCCGGAGCAGGCGCTGCTGTTCCGGCGCTCCGGCTTCCACTGCGCGCACGCGCGCCACTACCTGGACCCGTTCTGCGCGTCGGCGCTGCTGGGCAGCACGGACCTGCAGCGCACGCGCCGGCTCATCGACGACCTCGTACGGTGCCGCCTGCTCGACGAGGCGGAGCGCGGCCGCTACGAGATGCACGACCTGCTGCGCATCTACGCCGCGGAGCTCGCGGCGGAACACGAGGACGCCGCGGCCGGCCCGCGGCGGATGTTCGACTACTACCTGGCCGCGGCGGTGCGCGCTGCCGCCTGCCTCGAACCGGCCGAGACGCGCCTGCGCACCGACCTCCCCGAGGTGCTCACGCCACCGCTGGACGGGCCCGACGCCGCCCTGCGATGGCTCGACGACGAACGGTCGACCCTGGTGTGCGCCGCGGAGCAGGCGCTGCTCCTGGGCCACCTCACCCACGTCGTCGACCTGTCGACCGTGCTGTGGCGGTACCTCGACGCGCACGGGCACCGCGACGAGGCGCGGCGCCTGCACACCGCCGCGCGTCGCGCGGCCCGGGACCTGGGGGACCGCACCGCCGAGGGCGTCGCGACGCGCTCGCTCGGCGTGCTGGAGCTGCAGAGCAAGCCCGCCTGAGCCGCACAGGCCTGGCGTGCGCCCTGTGCGTTCGCGCTCGCGCGCGTTTCACGCCTCGACCCGCCCCGCCCGGGGCACGGCCGCGATGGGTCGAACGCGTGTTCGAGTGCCTGTCGGTGGCTGGTGGTTGACTCGTCCCATGGCAACGCAGCCCGGCACCGTCGCAGCGCAGCAGGCGCTGGATGCTGCCCTGGGTCGGGCGACGGACGAGCAGACAGCTCTGAATGCGGCCGCGGGACGACGTACGGTCGCCCTGGCCGAGGTGCTCGAGGCCGCCGATGCTGCCCCGGAGTCGATGCTGGACGTCGAGGTCGCGCGGGTGGAGTCGTCATCTGCCGAGCGTCGTGGGTCGGTCGCGCACCGGGCGTTGGCGGCCGAGGTCGCCTGCGCCCTGGGGGTGAGCGAGCACGTCGCGCAGGGGTTCCTCGCTGACGCGCAGGTCCTCGCGTCGACGGCGACCGCGACGCTGGAAGCCCTGTGCGGGGGCCGCATCTCCTACCAGCACGCCTCGACGCTCGTCGACGCGGTCGCCGACCTCCCCGCCCAAGCCGCCGCCCAGGTCGAGCGCGCGGTCCTGGACCGGGCGCCCGCCCTGACACCGGCGCGGTTCGGCTCCCTGGCCCACGCCGCGCGAGACCGGTTGCACCCCATCCCCGCCGAGGTCCGGCGGGAGGCCGCCGCCCTGCGCGCCGACGTCTGGGTCGACGACGGCAAGGACGGCATGTCCTGGCTCACCGCCCACGTGCCCACCCCCGTCGCCCACGCCGTCCACGACCGGCTCACCCGCGCCGCCGCGCGCGCCAGGTCCGCCGGCGACCCTCGCGGGATCGGTCAGCTGAGAGCAGCCGGGCTCAGCGCCCTACTGCTCGACGGTGCACAGGTCGAGGACGCGCAGGTCGAGGACGCACAGGTCGACAGCGCACAGGTCGACGGTGCACAGCACGAGCACGACTGCGGTCCTCCCGACCCGTTGGTCACGCTGGCCCGGAGCGTGCGGCCCGTCGTCCACGTCACGGTCCCGATGTCCACGCTGGCGGGCACGAGCGAGTCCCCCGCGACTCTCGACGGCACGACGCCCGTCGACGCCGAGACCGCGCGACATCTCGCTGCTCGCGCACCCACCCTCAGACGCATGCTCACCGATCCGGTCAGCGGCGCGATGCTCACCGTCGACCGGCGCAGCTACGTCGTGCCCGCCGACCTGCGCACCTTCCTCACCCAACGCGACGTCACCTGCCGGTTCCCGGGCTGCCGCGTGCCCGCCGCGCGCTGCGACGTCGACCACACCCTCGGCTGGGCCGACGGCGGCTCCACCGACGCCGGCAACCTGGCGCATCTCTGCCGCGCGCACCACACCCTGAAGCACGAGTCCTGCTGGCAGGTCGAGCAGCTCGACGACGGCGTCCTCGCCTGGACCTCGCCCCGCGGGCGCACCTACCTCACCGCCCCCGGCAGCGCCGACCACGCCCTCGACCAGCTCGACACCTGGGCGATTGAGGCACAGTTCCTGGCGGGCCAGGCGCCCCCCGAACCTCCCGCCGCTGGCCCGGTCGACGAGCCCACCAGGGAAAGCGCTCCGGAGTCGGCGGCACGGACCGTCGTCACTGATGACGGCATCCCGCCGTTCTGACCGAAGCGTCCACCGTGCACGACGGCACCGCGATGGTGGGCTCGCTCACCAAGAACGCACAGCCGCCCTTTCTAGCAGTCCGTCGGACGGGTCCACTCGAGCGTGTAGCGGAAGAACAGCCGCTGCCGGAAGCGCGCACCGGGCAGCACGCGGCGCGCGGCCGTGGCGACCTCGCCGTACGTCTCGCGCGCGTCCCGCACGGGCACGACCGGCCGGCCCTCGGCGTCGGTCCCGGCCTCGTCCGGCAGGGCGGCCGGCGCGGCGACGCGCGGGTGCTTGATCATCCCTACAACGGGGTTTGCGAACGATGAGACCAGGTCGACGGCGAGGTCCCGCGGCGCTCCCAGCCGCGCCAGGCCGACCACCAGCAGCCGCCCGCCGGGCGCGAGTACGCCGGCCGCGTGGCGCAGCGCGGCCTCGAGCTCCATGTGGTGCAGCGAGGCCACCATCGTCACGACGTCGAACGAGCCGTCGGCGGGCAGGTCGAGGAAGCCGTCGTGGCGCACGGTGACGGCGGGGTCGTCGGCGAACCGGGCGCGCGCGGCCTCGGCCATCGTGACGTCGACGTCGAGGCCCACGACCTCGAAGACCTCGCGGCGCAGGCGGTTCACGAGGGCGCCTGTGCCGCACCCGACGTCCAGGGCGCGCAGGCGCCGCCGCGGCAGCCGCCGCAGGATCCAGCCGTGGAAGTGGTCGTTGTGGTTCCACGGGTGCCGGGCGTTCAACCGGCCGAGGGCACGGCCGCCGGCGCGTACCAGGGGATTCGTGGTCGTGCGGGGGTCCGCCATGGTCGCCGAGGGTAGTGTCACCACCCGTGACCAGCCGTCTCGTCCTGATGTGCGGCCCCGCGGGCGCCGGCAAGTCCACCCACACCCGCCGGTACGCGGACGCGGGGTACGCGGTGGCGTCGGTCGACGAGCTCGCGTGGGAGGCCACGCACGCGGCCCGCCACCCGCTGCCGGAGGACGACGCGCGGCGGGTGGGCGAGGCGC
This sequence comes from Isoptericola sp. Y581, assembly GCF_059445475.1. Classification (NCBI taxonomy): domain Bacteria; kingdom Bacillati; phylum Actinomycetota; class Actinomycetes; order Micrococcales; family Promicromonosporaceae; genus Isoptericola; species Isoptericola sp. Y581. Next base: position 85,061 of record NZ_JCAIUK010000002.1, read on the forward strand.
TGCGGGAGCGGGCGGACGACCTGCTCGCGCAGGGTCGCGACGTCGTCGTGGACTCGTCGTTCTGGTCGCGGGCCTCCCGCGACGAGTACCGGGCCCTCGGGGCGGCCCACGGCGCGGACACCCTGGTGGTGTACGTCGACACGCCGCGCGACGTGGCCCTTGCGCGCGTGGCCGCGCGCACCGGCGCGCACGCGCACGACGTCCTGCTGGCACCGGAGGTCGCGGCGGCCCACTACGACGGGGTTCGAGGTCCCGACACCCGAAGAGGGCCCGCTCCAGGTCGTCCCCGGCGTCGTGCCGGGGACCTTCGCATGAGAGGTCCTCAGGGTCCGAGCAGCGCGGCGGGAATGACGGCGATCCCGTCGCGGCGACGGTAGGCCCGCTCGCCCGTCGTGATGACCGCGGCGTCCAGAAGGTCGTCGCCGAGCTTGTCGCGGAGCCAGAGCAGGTGCTTGACGTCGGCGTCGCTCACGCTGCTCGCGAGCTTGGTCTCGAGCGCGACGACGGCGCCGTCGTCGCGCTCGACGATCAGGTCGACCTCGTGAGTGCCGCCCTGGGTGCGCAGGTGCTGGGCGCGGGCCCGTGCCGACTCGGCATAGGTCTGGACGCTCAACGACACGAGATGCTCGAAGAGCGGTCCGAGCAGCGAGCCGTGCCGGCCGAGGTGGAGCGAGGCCTGGGTGGCTCCGAGGAGCCTGGCGGCCAACGCGGGGTCGGCGAGCTGGTGCTTGGGCGCCGAGACGTGGCGGTCGAAGGCGCTGCGGCTCGGGGACCACGCCGGCAGGTCGTCGAGCAGCCAGAGGCTGGTCAGCGCGTCTCGATAGGCGATGGTCGTCGTCAGTGCGGGCCTGTCCCCCTCGCCTGGCGTTGCCGCGTCCAGGATCCTGGACGCCGCCGGCAAGGATCCGCGGGCGGGGCTCGCCGGCGACCTCGCCTCGTACCCGGTCGTCGTGACGGGCGGCGTCGTTCACGTGGGGCTCGGATGACGAACGCCGCGCCCGGCGCTCCGGCCGGGCGCGTGACGCTCGTCGGCGCCGGCCCCGGCGCCGCGGGGGAGAGGTGGTCGCGGCCTGCCGTGCCGCCGGGGTACCGGTCGAGGTGGTGCCCGGGGTGTCGTCCGCGCTCGCTGCACCTGCCCTGGCCGGGGTGCCCTTGACCCACCGCGGCACCACGACGGCGTTCCACGTGGTCACCGGGCACACGCGCGACGGCGCGGAGCACGCGGGAACAGGAACTGACGCCGTCCTCGATGCGGTCTCCATGGCCTGCGTCACGTCCCGCGCCGCTACCCTGGTGATCCTCATGGGGGTGTCCGCCCTGCCCGCGATCGTGGCCCGGCTGCTCGATGCGGGCGCGAACCCGGCCACCCCGTGGCGATCGTCGAGCGGGGTTCGTTGCCCGACCGGCGCCTCACGCGGGTCGCGCTCGACCTGGCGGCCCAACGTGCCGAGGAGGTCGGGTGCGGGCTCCCGCCGTGGTCGTGGTCAGGGACATCGCGGACGAGAAGCTGCTGGAGGTCGCTGGTGACGCAGGAGCCGTGGGGTGGGCCGGTGCCTGAGGGCGCCCGGCCCGCGCTGGGCCAGGTGATGGCGGGGTGCACGGTGCTGGTCACCGCCGATCGGCGCTCCGGCGAGCTCGCTGCGGCCCTCGAGCGGCGGGGCGCCACGGTGCGCCACGCGCCCGCGCTGAGCATGGTGCCGCACGTGGACGACGACGCGCTGATCGCCGCCACCCGTGCCCTGGTCGCCGACCCGCCGGACGTCGTCGTCGCCACGACGGGCGTCGGGTTCCGCGCCTGGATCGAGGCCGCCGACGCGCACGGGCTCGCCGACGACCTGCTCGCCGTCCTCGGCCGGTCGCGGCTCGTGGCCCGCGGGCCCAAGGCGCGCGGCGCCATCCAGGCCGCAGGGCTCCAGGCCGACTGGGTGGCGGAGTCGGAGACGTCCGCCGAGATCGCCGAGGTGCTGCTCAGCGAGGGCGTGTTTGGGCTGCACGTCGCGATCCAGCACCACGGCGCCGGCGCCGACGGGCTCGACGGGGTATTCGCGAAGGCGGGTGCCCGGGTGTCGGCCCTCGTCGTCTACCGCTGGGGGCCGCCGCCCGACCCGGCCGCCGTCGAGGCGTCCGTGCGAGCGGCCGCCGCGGGGGAGGTCGACGCCGTCGCGTTCACGTCGGCCCCGGGTGCCGAGGCGTGGATGCGGGCCGTCGAGGACCAGGGGCTGCGGGGCGCGGTCGTGGCGCGGTTCGCGGACGGGGAGATGGTGGCCGCCGCCGTCGGCCCGGTGACCGCGCGCCCGCTGGAGTCGCGCGGCATCCCGACGCTGCAGCCCGAGCGCGGCCGTCTCGGGGCCCTGGTGCGGTCGCTCGTGGGGCACTACGAGCACCTCGAGTCGGTGGCGCTCGCCACCGTCGCCGGGCCCCTCGTCATCCGCGCGCGCGTCGCCGTCCTCGCCAGCCAGGTGCTGCCGCTGTCGCCCACGGGCGTCGAGGTGCTGCGGCTGCTGGCGGCCGCGGGCGGCGACGTCGTGCCGCGGGAGCGGGTGCTCGACGTGCTGCCCGGCTCCTCGCGCGACCCGCACGCCGTCGAGGTCGCCGTCGCGCGGCTGCGCGAGGCCGCCGGTCGCCGCGACCTGGTCAAGACCGTCGTCAAGCGCGGCTACCGCCTGGAGCTGGCCCACGGCTGAGCGCCAGCTCGAGCTTCGGCGCGGAGGGCGACCCGATCGCTCCGCGTCTGACCTCGACCGTCTGGACGGCAAGGGAGCTGCGCAGTTGTCGGACCCGAAGTATGAGCGCCGGTGAGGACGTTGCCGTCGCGGTCCACGACCGATCCCTTGTTCGCCCCGGTCACCAGCGCGACCGTCTGACGGTTGTCCTGCTCGTTCATGATCGGCTCCTTGTCGAAGCACGATCGACCTCCGGGAGCGGAGACGTCTGCTCGCTGTGTCTCTTCGAGTCTTCGAGTCTTCGAACCTGGGACGAGACAGCCGACCTGACTGTGACACGGGCCGCACGCGGGCCCGCCGCCGCTAGACTGGGTAGACGTCCACCTCGGCGGCCTTCACGGACAGCCACACCCGGGTGCCGGGGGTCAGCGCGAGTTCGGCGGCGGCCTGGGGCGTGACGTCGGCGGCGAGGTGGTCGGTGCGCACGCGCTCGAGGTCGCCGTGCGGCTCGAGCGTGCGGACCGTGCCGCGGAACGTGTTGCGCGGGGAGCCGTGACGCTCGTCGAGGTAGACGGAGACGGCGGACGGCCGGAACACCGCGGTCATCGGCGTGCCGACGGGGAGGTCGCGGCCGGGCTCGTCGGCGTGCGCCAGCCCGTGCACGACCTCGCCGGCCTCGGTCGTGACCCCGTCGCCGGACCACGTGCCGGCGAGCAGGTTCAGCCCGGCGATCCGCGCGGCGTACGCGCTGCGGGGGCGGCCGAGCACCTCGGCGGTCGGGCCGCGCTCGACGACGCGCCCGCCCTCGATGACGGCGATCTCGTCGGCCAGGAGCAGGGCGTCGAGCACGTCGTGGGTGGTGATGATCGCGGTCTGCCCGGCGAGCAGGTGCCGCAGCGTCTGGCGCAGCTCGGGGGTGACGTCGACGTCGAGGGCGGCCATGGGCTCGTCGAGCAGCAGCAGGCGCGGGCGGGCGGCGAGCGCGCGAGCGACCGCCACCCGCTGCGCCTGGCCGCCCGACAGGGTCGCCGGCCGGCGGTCGGCGAGGTGCGCCAGCCCGATGCGCTCCAGCCACCGGTCGGCCTCGGCGTCGGCGGCCCGCCGCGGCGTGCCCTGGGAGCGGGGCCCGAACGCGATGTTGTGGCGCACCGACAGGTGCGGGAACAGCAGGGGCTCCTGGGCCAGCAGCGCCACCTGCCGGGCGTGGGGCGGCACCCAGGCCCGGGTGCGGCCGGCCGCGGCGCGGACCAGCGGGCGCTCGCCGAGCGTGATCTCGCCGTCGTGCGGCCGGAGTGTGCCCGCGGCCAGGCCGAGCGCCGTGGACTTGCCGGCGCCGTTGGGCCCGAGCAGGGCGAGGGTGCGGCCCTCGGCGACGTCGAGCTCGACGTCGAACCCGCGTGCGGGCAGCGTCGCGGCGAACGAGAGCGTCACAGCGCAGCCCCCCGGTGCCGGGTGAAGCCGATGACCAGCACAGCGATCACCACCAGCAGCAACGAGAGGGCGACCGCGGCGTCCGGGTCGGTCTCGCGCTGCAGGTAGATCTCCAGCGGCAGCGTGCGCGTGGTGCCCTGGAGGCTGCCGGCGAAGGTGATCGTGGCGCCGAACTCGCCGAGGGCGCGGGCGAACGACAGCACCGTCCCCGACAGCAGGCCGGGCCACACGAGCGGGAGGGTCACGCGGCGGAGCACCGTCGTCGGGCGGGCCCCGAGCGACGCCGCGACGACGTCGTACCGCGCACCCGCCGTGCGCAGCGCGCCCTCCACGCTGACGACCAGGAACGGCAGCGCGACGAACGTCTGGGCGAGCACCACCGCCGTCGTGGAGAAGGCGATCTGCAGGCCCAGCACCTCCATCGTCTCCCCGAGCAGGCCGCGGCGGCCGAACGTGTACAGCAGGGCGATGCCGCCGACGACGGGGGGGAGCACCAGCGGGATCAGCACCAGCGACCGCAGCAGGTCGAGACCCGGGAACCGGGAGCGTGCCAGCACCAGCGCCATCGGGATCCCCAGCACCAGGCACGCCACCGTGCTGGTGGCCGACGTCTGCAGGCTCAGCACGAGCGCGGCACGCGCGGACTCGCTGGTGACCAGCCCCCAGTAGCCCGACCAGTCGACCCGCGTGCCCATCGCGACCAGCGGTAGCACCACGAGCAGCCCGCCCAGGGCGGCGGGCACGAACGCCCAGCGTGGCAGGCCGATGGCGGCCTCGCCGGTTGAGCTCGTGGGAACCCGACCGCTGGTTGAGCTTGTCGAGACCCGATCGCTGGTTGAGCCTGTCGAGACCCGATCGCTGGCTGAGCCTGTCGAGACCCGATCGCTGGTTGAGCTTGTCGGGACCCGATCGCTGGTTGAGCTTGTCGGGACCCGATCGCCGGTTGAGCTAGTCGAAACCCTCATGGCTATGCCGACGGCGTGGCGAAGCCGAAGTCGGCCAGGATCGACCGGCCGTCGTCGCCGAGCACGAGGTCGACGAACTCCCGGGCGAGGTCGGCCCGGTCGCTGTCGTCCGCGCCGCGCTCGACGGTGGCGATCGGGTAGGTGTTCACCGCGCTGGACGACTCGGCGAACTCGACGCCCTCGACGTCGACGCCCGCGGCGGCGACGTCCGTGACGTAGACGAGGCCGGCGTCCGCCTCGCCCGCGATCACCTTGTTGAGCACGTCGGTGACGCTCTGCTCCTCGCTCACCGGCTGCAGGTCGAGGCCGGCGGCCGCCTCGACCTTCGTCGAGGCGGCGCCGCACGGAACCTCGGGGGCGCACAGGACGAGATCGAGGCCCGAGTCGGAGTCCGGGGCAGCAAGGTCGGCGAGCGAGGAGACGCCGGCCGGGTTGCCCGGCGGGACGGCGATCTCCAGCGTGTTGGAGGCGAAGTCCTGCGGGTCGCCCACGAGGTCGTCGGCGACGAGCTTCTCCATGTTCGCCGTGTCCGCCGAGGCGAAGACGTCCCCCGGCGCGCCCTGCTGGATCTGGGCCACGAGGTCCGACGACCCGGCGAAGCTGAGCTGTACGTCCACGCCGTCGTGGTCGGCCTCGAACCGCTCGGCGAGCTGCTCGAACGAGCCCGTCAGCGACGACGCCGCGAACACCGTGAGCGTCGTCGTGCCGCCGCCCGCGTCGTCGTCCCCCTGGGCGGCGCCGCCGCAGCCCGCCAGCGCGGCGACCGCCAGCGCGCACAGGCTCAGCGCGCACGGCCCGGTCAGCGCCACGCGCCTGCTCATGCGGCTCCTCGGCCCTCGGCCTCGATCACCACGGTGGTCGACTTGATGACCGCCACCGCCACGGAGCCGCGCTCCAGGCCGAGGTCGCGCACGGCCTCGCTGCTCATCAGCGACACCACGCGGAACGGCCCGCACTGCAGCTCCACCTGCGCCATCACCGTGTCGACCGTGAGGTCGGTGACCAGGCCGACGAAGCGGTTACGTGCCGAGCTCTTCGTCCCGCCCGGCACCGCCGGCGGCGTCGCGTGCTCGCGGGCCACCATCGCCACCTCGTACCCGTCCACGACCTTGCGGCCCGACGCGTCGGCGGTCGCCCGCAGCAGGCCGCGGTCGATCCAGCGGCGCACGGTGTCGTCGCTGACGCCGAGGTAGACGGCGGCTTCGGAAACTCTCATGTGCGGCATCGTGGCGAGCATAGCGCCGTATCTGCGGGTTGGCATCCGTCGGTCGAGCCTGTCGAGACCACCTCGTCGGTCGAGCTTGTCGAGACCGGGTTTCGACAAGCTCAACCAGGGGTCGAGGCGGTCGAGGCCACCTCGTCTCAACCAGCGGTCGGTGGTCGAGACCATAGGCTTGCGCTCGTGCATGACGTGACGCATTCCCGCCGGACGGTGGCCGAGCACACCGCCGCGGTGACCGACATCGTCGTCCCGGCGCTGGCGTCGGCGCGCGAGCGTGGGGTGCAGCCGGTCGAGGTCGCCGCACTGCTCGCCGCGGCCGCGGCCGGCGCCTCGCTCGCCCCGCGCGTGCTGGCGCGCGACGCCGTGGCCGCCGTCGCGCTGCCGGGCTTCGACAACTCCCAGATGGACGGGTACTCGGTGCACTCCGCGGGCCTCGCCGCGGCGTCCGAGGCCGAGCCGGTGGTGCTCCCCGTCGGCGCGCCCGTGCCCGCCGGCACGCAGCCGCCGCCGCTCGCGCCCGGCAGCGCCGCGCCCGTCATGACCGGCGCGCCCGTGCCCGCCGGGGCCGACGCCGTCGTGCGGATCGAGGACGTTGACCCGCCGCGCTTCCCCGCCCCCGGTCAGGATGCCGAGGTGCGGTTCGCCGCGCCGGTCGCGCGCGGTACGTACGTGCGGGCCGCGGGGTCCGACGTCGCGGCGGGCGCCGTGCTGCTCCGCGCCGGGACGCCGCTGGGTGCCGCGCAGCTCGGCGCGCTCGTCGCGGCGGGCGTGCCACGCGTCGACGTCGCCCCGCCGCCGCACGTGCTGCTCGTCTCCACCGGGTCGGAGCTCGGGCCCGCCGGCGTCGTCCTCGGCCCCGCCCAGGTGCACGACGCCAACGGCGCCGCCCTCACCGCCGCCCTCGCGCAGGCCGGCGCGCGCGTCACGACCCGCGTCGTGCCGGACGAGCCCGACGCGCTGCACCGCGTGCTCGCCGCGGCGCCGACCGACGTCGTGCTCGTCGTGACGACCGGCGGCGTGTCCGCGGGGGCGTACGAGGTGGTGCGCCAGACCCTCACTGCCGCTCCACCCGAGGACGCCTCCGGCGTCTGGTTCGGGCACGTCGCCGTCCAGCCGGGCGGGCCGCAGGGCCTCGGCACGGTCACGCTCGGCGAGTTGTCAGGACCACACGCAGGTCCTCATGCTCCTGGCCCTGACAGCTCGGGGGAGCGGACGGTGCCGCTCGTGGCGTTCCCCGGCAACCCGGTGAGCGCGTACGTGTCGTTCGAGCTCTTCCTGCGCCCGCTGCTCGCCGCCGCCACGGGCGCCGTGCCGGCCCGCCGCCCCTTCGGCCGCGCGCCGCTTGCGGAACCCCTCGACTCGCCGCCCGCCCTGCATCAGGTGCGGCGCGGCAGGCTCGACGACGACGGCCGCGTGCGCATGACCGGCGGCCCCGGTTCGCATCTTTTGACCCACCTCGCCGCCGCGACGATCCTCGTGCATGTGCCGCCCGGCGTCGCGCGGCTCGAGGCCGGCAACCCCGTCGACTACTGGGAGCTCCGATGACCGCACCAACTGCCGACCCGACACCCGATCCGACACAGGGTCTGTCGCACTACCGGGCCGACGGCGCCGCGCACATGGTCGACGTCTCGGCCAAGGACGTGACGAGGCGCGAGGCCACCGCGACCGGCGTGCTGCGCACCCGCGCGGACGTCGTCGCGCGCATCGCGTCGGGCGACCTGCCCAAGGGGGAGGCGATCGCTACCGCGCGGATCGCCGGGATCCTGGGCGCCAAGCGCACGCCCGACCTCGTGCCGCTGTGCCACCCGCTGCCGATCTCCGGGGTCGAGGTCGACATTGTCCCCGCCGATGGCGCCGACACCGTAGAGACCGGCAGCGTAGAGACCGGCACCCCAGAGACCGGCACCGTCGAGATCCGCGCGACCGTGCGCACCACCGGCCGCACCGGCGTCGAGATGGAGGCCCTCACCGCCGTCACCGTCGCCGGGCTCACGCTGTACGACATGATCAAGGCGGTCGACAAGGCGGCGGTGCTCACGGACGTGCAGGTCGTCGCGAAGTCGGGCGGCAAGTCCGGCGACTGGGCGCGACCGGCCGCATCGAACCCGGCCCCGGGCCAGGAGGACGCATGAGCGGGTCGCACGATCACGATCACGAGCACCACGGGGCGGACGGCGCGGTGCACAGCGTGGCCGTCGTCGTCGCGTCGGACCGTGCCGCCGCGGGCGAGTATGCGGACCGCTCCGGGCCGGCGGCCGTGGAGTGGTTCGCCGCGCGCGGCTGGCGTACGTCGTCACCCGTCGTGGTGCCCGACGGCGACCCGGTGCGCGAGGCGCTCGAGTCGCTGCTCGCGGGCGCAGTCGCCGGCGTGGTCCCGGACGTGATCGTGACCAGCGGCGGCACCGGGTTGGGCCCGCGCGACCGGACCCCGGAGGCGACCCGCGCCGTCCTCGACCGGGAGGTCCCCGGCATCGCGGAGCTCGTCCGCGCCCGGTCGACCACCCCGACGGACCCGGCGAAGTCGCCGGTGGTGGCCGCGGCGCTCTCGCGCGCCGTCGCCGGGGTGGCCGGGCGGACGCTGGTCGTGAACCTGCCCGGGTCCGTCGGTGGGGTGCGCGACGGTCTGGACGCGCTGGCCGACGTGCTCTCGCACGCCGCCGACCAGCTGAGCGGCATCGACCGCCCCATCACCCCGCCGGCCGAGCCCGGCCCGTCGGTTGCCCTTCGACAGACTCAGGAACCGCTGGTCGAAACCCGATCATCGTCGATTGAGCCTGTCGGTACCGCGTCCGGGGCTTCGACCCTTCGACAGGCTCAGGACGGCGCAGGCTCGACCAGCGACGCGGTCGTGCTGCGCGCCGACGTCGTCGACACGCGCCTGGACCCGCTGCTCGCGGAGCTGAGCACCCTGGTGCGCGACGACACGTGCGGCGCGGTGGCGACGTTCACCGGGTTCGTGCGCGACCACGACTCAGGGCGGGGCGTCACCCGGCTGCACTACGAGGCGCACCCGGAGGCGGCGTCGGTGCTGCGCGCGGTGGCCGAGCGGGTGGCCGCGCGGACGGCGGCGGCGACGGGCGACCGCGTGCGGGCCGCCGTCGTGCACCGCACGGGCGACCTGACCGTGGGCGACGTCGCCGTGGTGGCGGCCGTCGCCGCGGGGCACCGTCACGCGGCGTTCACCGCGGCGTCGGACCTGGTCGAGGAGCTCAAGGCCGAGGTGCCGATCTGGAAGGAGCAGGGCTTCGACGACGGCACCTCCGAGTGGGTGGCGTCGCTGGGCTGAGCGCCAGGGCTGAGCGGCAGGGCTGAGCGGCAGGGCTGGACGAGCCGACCCGGCCGAACCTGTAGGTCACCTGGTGTTCACCTGAGGGTCGGTGTCACGACGGCGAGCGGCCATCGGTGATCCCTAGCGTCGGGCGCGTCACCCCCGGCCTCAGTCACCGCCCTACCTCAGGAGTGTCACCGATGACGATCGCCCCCGAGTCACGCCCGCTGCTGGAGCTCGCCGCCACCCCGCATGCCCTTCACTACGCGCGCGGCAAGCGCAGCGCGGTCACGTGCCGGCTCAAGTGCGCCGACGCGTGCTCCCACCCCGCCCCCAACGAGTCCGCCAACGAGTACTTCCGCGACGTCGCGGCCCGCGCGCTGTCCCGGCGCGTCATGCTCGGCGGCCTCGCCGCCGCGGCCGCCACCGTCGTCGTCGGCGCCCAGGTGGCCGGCGCCCCCGGATCGAGCGCCGCCACGTCGTCCGGGATGGCTGCGGGTCGCGGCGGGTCCAAGGGCCTCGCCTTCGGCGCGATCACGCCGCAGGACGCCGCCACCGACGCGTTCGTCGTGCCCGAGGGTTATGAGTGGTCGCCGATCATCCGATGGGGCGACCCGATCCTGCCCGGCGGCCGCGCGTTCGACGTCGCGCGCCAGACGCCGGAGCAGCAGGCCAAGCAGTTCGGCTACAACGTCGACTACCTCGACATCCTGCCCGCCGACCCGGACGACGTCCGCCCGCGCGGCACGACGAAGCGCGGCAGGCGCGGCCTGCTGGTGAGTAACCACGAGTACACCAACGCGGGCATCATGTTCGACGACTCGTACGACGCCGCCACACGCCGTGCGATCGAGCGGGCGGCGTGGGGCATGTCGGTGGTCGAGGTGCGTCGCGACCGCGAGGGCTCGCCGTGGAGCTACTCCCGGATCAGCCGCTACAACCGCCGCATCACCGTGGACACGGAGTTCGAGGTCGACGGCCCGGCGGCCGGGTCGTACCTGCTGCGCACGGTCGAGGACCCGACCGGCACGCGCGTGCGCGGCACCCTGAACAACTGCGCGGGCGGCACCACGCCGTGGGGCACCGTCGTCTCCGGCGAGGAGAACTTCAACGCCAACCTGCGCGTCAACGGCAAGGACCCGCGCGACGCGCGCTACGGCCTCGCCGACAAGGCGACCAGCTACGGCTGGGAGCTCGACGACCCGCGCTTCGACGGCAACAACGCCGGCTACGAGTACGAGAACCACCGGTTCGGCTGGGTGGTCGAAGTGGACCCGTACGAGCCCGACGAGGCGCCCGTGAAGCACACCGCGCTGGGCCGCCTCAAGCACGAGGGCGCCAACGTCATCCTCTCGAAGCGCGGCCACGCCGTCGCGTACATGGGCGACGACGAGCGGTTCGACTACGTGTACAAGTTCGTCTCGAAGGAGCGGTTCCGCGACGGCAGCAGCCGCTGGGCGCGCCGCCACAACAAGACGCTGCTGAGCGCGGGCGACCTCTACGTCGCACGGTTCATCGGCGACTCCCCGGCGTCCGAGATCGACGGCACGGGCGCGGTCCCCTCGGACGGCGGCTTCGACGGCACAGGCGAGTGGATCCCGTTGGTGGAGGACGGCCGGTCACGCGTCGAGGGCATGACGGTCGAGGAGGTGCTGGTCTTCACCCGGCTCGCGGCCGACGCCGTGGGCGCAACCAAGATGGACCGCCCCGAGGACGTGGAGCCCAACCCCGTCACCGGTCGCATCTACGTGGCCTGCACCAACAACACCGACCGCGGCGCGGACGGCAAGGAGGGGGCCGCCGAGCCCAACCCACGCACCACCAACCGCGACGGCCACATCGTCGAGATCATCGAGGACCGCGGCGACCAGACCGCCACGACGTTCACCTGGAACCTGCTCCTCGTGGCCGGTGACCCGTCGGTGAACGACTCGACCTACTTCTCCGGCTTCCCGGCGGACAAGGTGTCGCCCATCTCGTGCCCCGACAACGTGGCGTTCGACGCCGAGGGCAACCTGTGGATCTCCACCGACGGCGCGCCGTCGACCATCCAGAAGTGCGACGGCCTGTTCAAGGTGACCCTCACCGGGCGCCGGCGCGGCCGGGTGGAGCAGTTCCTGTCCGTGCCGCGCGAGGCCGAGACCTGCGGGCCGGTCGTGGACTCCCGCGACGCGATGGTCTACGTCAACGTGCAGCACCCGGGCGAGAACGGCAGCGTCGACGACCAGCACTCGTTCTTCCCCGACTACCTCGCCGAGGGCGAGCAGGCCCCCGCAGGCGCGTGGCGCGGCCCGCGCCCCGCCACGGTGCAGGTCTACAAGATCGGTCGTGGCGAGCACCCCGGGAACGGGAACGGCAATGGGCACGGCAACGGGAACGGCGGCGGGAACGGCGGCGGCTGGGACGGCCCCGGCCCTTTCCCGTGGCCCCGTGGCCCGAAGGGTCGTCGCTGACCCCGAGGTAGTACCCAGGCGGGCCGAGGTAGTTCAGAACCGCCCGAGGTAGTTTCGTTCCCAGGCCAGAACGGAACTACCTCGGGCGGTTGGGCTACTACCTCGCCGAGGATCGGACTACCTCGGCGGATTCCGAACTACCTCGGCGGGGGGCGGGGTTGGTCGGGCGTCATGTGAGCGCTAACATCCTTGTGTCATCCGGGGAGAGCGCCGGGTGGAGGCCGCAGTGGTGGCGGCCGCACGCGACGATGGACTCGACGACGCCCGGGACGGCCGGGCGGGGACGGAGCAGCAATGACGCAGCTGGACGCGACGGTCGAGATCCGGGAGGCGATCGCCGCCGGCCGGACGTCGCTGGGGATCGAGCTCGGTTCGACCCGGATCAAGGCCTGCCTGGTGGGGCCGGACCGTGCCCCGATCGCGAGCGGCGGCCACGACTGGGAGAACCAGCTGGTGGACGGGGTGTGGACGTACTCCCTGGACGAGGTCTGGGCCGGCCTGCAGGAGAGCGTCGCCGCCCTGCTGGCCGACGTCGAGGAGCGGTACGGCGTCCGCCCCACGACGTTCGGCGCGCTCGGCGTCTCGGCGATGATGCACGGCTATCTCGCGTTCGGCGCGGACGACGAGCAGCTGGTGCCGTTCCGCACCTGGCGCAACACCAGCACGGGCCCAGCCGCCGCGGAGCTCACCGACCGGTTCGGCTACAACGTGCCGCTGCGCTGGTCGATCGCCCACCTGTACCAGGCGATCCTCGACCACGAGCCGCACGTGCCGCAGGTGCGCTTCCTCACCACGCTCGCGGGCTACGTCCACTGGCGGCTGACGGGCCGCAAGGTGCTCGGCGTCGGCGACGCGTCCGGCATGTTCCCGGTGGACCCGGAGACGGTCGACTACGACGCCACGATGCTCGAGCAGTTCGACCACCTGGCGGCCGCGCGCCGCCCGGGGCTGGCCGTGCGCGACCTGCTGCCCGAGGTGCTGGCCGCGGGCCGCGAGGCCGGCGAGCTCACCGCCGAGGGCGCCGCGCTGCTCGACCCGACCGGCACACTGCGGCCGGGGATCCCGCTGTGCCCGCCCGAGGGCGATGCCGGCACCGGCATGGTCGCGACGAACTCCGTCGCGCAGCGCACCGGCAACGTCAGCGCCGGCACGTCGATCTTCGCGATGGTCGTGCTCGAGCACCCGCTGCGCAAGGTCCACCACGAGCTGGACCTCGTGACCACGCCGGCGGGCGACCTCGTCGCGATGGTGCACTGCAACAACGGCGCCAGCGAGCTCGGCGCGTGGGCCGACATGTTCGGCCAGTTCGCCACGGCGCTGGGGGCGCCCGCCGACGACGACGCCGTGTTCGGCACGTTGTTCCGCGCCGCCCTGGACGGTGACGCCGACGGTGGTGGGCTGTTGGCCTACAACTACCTGTCCGGCGAGCCGATCACCGGCCTGGACGCCGGGCGCCCGCTGTTCGTCCGCACGCCCGACAGCCGCCTGACCCTGGCGAACTTCATGCGCGCCCAGATCTACGGGGCGTTCGGCACGCTCGCCCTGGGCATGCACGTGCTCGCGGAGGAGGACGTCGCGCTCGACGCGATGTTCGCCCACGGCGGCCTGTTCCGCACCGAGGGCGTGGCCCAGCGGCTGCTCGCCGCGGCGCTCGGCGCGCCCGTCGCCGTCGGGACCACCGCGGGGGAGGGCGGCGCCTGGGGCATCGCGGTGCTGGCGGCCTTCCGGGCGGCGTACGCCGCGAACGAGGCGTCGGACCTCGGCGCCTACCTGCGCGAGCGGGTCTTCGCCGACGCGAACATCGTCGTCGTCGAGCCGGACCCGGCGGACGTCGCGGGGTTCGCCGCGTACCTCGAGCGCTACGCCGCCGGCCTCGCCGTCGAGCGTGCCGCCACCGACGCGATCTAGCTCGACCTGACACGACCTGACACTCGATCTGACACTTCGATCTGACACGACCTGAGACGAGGAGCACCACCATGACCGCGCTGACCGAGGTCCCCGCCCACCTGCGCGAGGCCGTCGGCGCCGCCAAGGAGCGTGTCGCCGCGCTGCACGCCGAGCTGCCCCGCTGGGAGCTCGTGGTGTGGACGGCGGGCAACGTCTCCGAGCGGGTCCGCGACGACGCCCACCCCGACGGCTCCGGCGACCTCCTCGTCATCAAGCCGTCCGGCGTCGCGTACGACGACATCACCCCCGGGTCGATGGTCGTGTGCGACCTGGACGGCACCCTGCTCGAGGGCGACCGCTCGCCGTCGTCGGACACCGCGGCGCACGCCTACGTGTACCGGCACATGACCGAGGTGGGCGGAGTGGTGCACACGCACTCCACGTACGCGACGGCGTGGGCCGCGCGCGGCGAGGAGATCCCCTGCGTGCTGACGATGATGGCCGACGAGTTCGGCGGGCCCGTCCCCGTGGGGCCGTTCGCGATCATCGGCGACGACTCGATCGGCCGCGGCATCGTCGCGACCCTGGACGGCCACCGCAGCCCGGCCGTGCTGATGCGCAACCACGGCCCGTTCACGATCGGCAAGGACGCCCGCGCCGCGGTGAAGGCCGCCGTGATGGTCGAGGAGGTGGCGCGCACCGTGCACGTCTCGCGCCAGCTCGGCGAGCCGCTGCCCATCGAGCAGGCTCACATCGACTCCCTGTACGCGCGCTACCAGAACGTCTACGGCCAGCACTGAGCCCCTTCGGCGGTTGAGCCTGTCGAAACCCCGCCTGTCGAAACCGGGTTGCGACAGGCTCAACCAGCGGGGTGGTTTCGACAGGCTCAACCACCGAAGGAGACACATCCCATGAGCAAGCCGTACGCCGACCGCGAGGTCTGGTTCTTCACCGGCAGCCAGGACCTGTACGGCGAGGAGACCCTGCGCCAGGTCGCCGAGCAGTCGCAGGAGGTGGCGCGCGCCCTCGACGCGTCGTCCGACGTGCCCGCAACCGTCGTGTGGAAGCCGGTCCTCAAGGACTCGGACTCGATCCGGCGCGCCATGCTCGACGCGAACGCGGACGACAACGTGCTCGGCGTCATCACGTGGATGCACACCTTCAGCCCGGCCAAGATGTGGATCTCCGGCCTCGACGCGCTGCGCAAGCCGCTGCTGCACCTGCACACGCAGGCGAACGTCGAGCTGCCGTGGGCGGACATCGACATGGACTTCATGAACCTCAACCAGGCCGCGCACGGCGACCGTGAGTACGCGTACCTCGCCACCCGCCTGGGCGTCGCCCGCACGACGGTCGTGGGCCACGCGTCGAACCCGGCGGTGACCCGCCGGTTGGGTACCTGGGTGCGCGGCGCCGCCGGCTGGGCCGCCACGCACGAGCTGAAGCTGGTGCGGTTCGGCGACAACATGCGCAACGTCGCCGTCACCGAGGGCGACAAGACGGAGGCCGAGCTGCGGTTCGGCGTCTCGGTGAACACGTGGGGCGTCAACGACCTGGTCGCGGCCGTCGGTGCCGTGGAAGACGCCGCGGTGGATGCGCTCGTCGCCGAGTACGAGGAGCTCTACGACGTCGCCGACGGGCTGCGCCGGGGCGGCGAGCGGCACGAGTCGCTGCGCTACGCGGCCCGCCAGGAGATCGCCATGGAGGCGTTCCTCGTCGAGCGCGGCGCCAAGGCGTTCACCACGAACTTCGAGGACCTCGGCGCCCTGCGCCAGCTCCCGGGCATCGCCGTGCAGCGGCTCATGAGCAAGGGCTACGGCTTCGGCGCCGAGGGCGACTGGAAGACGGCCGTCCTGGTGCGCGCCGCGAAAGTCATGGGCGAGGGGCTGCCTGGCGGGGCCTCCCTCATGGAGGACTACACCTACGACCTCACGCCCGGCTCCGAGCTGATCCTCGGCGCGCACATGCTCGAGGTGTGCCCGTCCCTCACGACGTCGAAGCCGCGGGTGGAGATCCACCCGCTCGGCATCGGCGGCAAGGAGGACCCGGTCCGCATGGTCTTCGACGCGGACGCGACCGAGGGCGCCGTCGTGGTGTCCCTGGCCGACATGCGCGACCGGTTCCGCCTCACGGCGAACGTGGTCGACGTCGTGCCGCCCACCCAGGAGCTGCCGAACCTGCCCGTGGCCCGCGCGGTCTGGGCGCCGCGGCCGGACTTCACCACGTCCGCCGAGGCGTGGCTGACCGCCGGGGGAGCGCACCACACGGTGATGTCGACCGCGGCTGGGGTGGAGGCGTTCGAGGTGTTCGCGAACATCGCGCGCACCGAGCTGCTCGTCATCGACGAGTCCACCACGCGGCGTGGGTTCGCCGACCAGGTGCGCTGGAACCAGGTGTACTACCGCGTGGCGCAGGGCCTGTGACCTGCTGAGTCCGGTGGTGCCCCGAGGGCCGTCGTCCGCGAGGACGGCGGCCCTTCGTCGTGCGCTGGCGCGGCTGTTACGGAATCGTGATGGCAGCGCTCCCGCGCAGGTGATGCGATGTGGGTCGCAACATCGCCCGCAGGCTCTGGGAGGTCTCCGAAGGGCACACCGACACTCGCTTCCCGCTCTAGGCCGGTCGGTGACGCCCTACGGGGAGTGGGGTCGGACGACGAGGCCGGTGAGCAGCAGGTCGACCACGGCGGCCAGCTCGGCCTCGTCGGGCACCTCGCCGACGACGAACACGCTGAAGAAGAGGGCGCCGCCGAAGGCCCGGTGCAGGGTCGCGGCGGGCGGGGCCCCGTCCAGCTCGCCGCGCTCCGTCGCCCGGACGAGGAGGGCGTCGATCTCCGCGCGCTCGCCGGCGACGAACACGCCGCGCCACCGTTGGGCGACGGCGGCCGAGCGCGAGATCTCCGCGATCACCTGCGGGGCGACCTCGCGCGCGGCGGGGGAGGCCATGTCGTCCAGGATGCGCCGGCCGAGGGTGAGCAGGTCGCCGCGCAGGGACCCCGTGTCCGCGGGCACCGCGACCTCGGCCGGGTGCAGCGTCGCCGCGAACAGCAGCTCCGCCTTCGAGCCGTACCGGCGGTAGATGGCGGCCTTGGAGGTGCCGGCCCGGGCCGCGGCCGCGTCCATCGTCACGCGGGCGTACCCCACCTCGGCGAGCAGGTCGCGCGCGGCGGCGAGCACCGCGCCGTCGATCTCGGCGTCCCTCGGCCGCCCCGGCCCTTGACCCGTCCGTCGCATGGTGGCAGCATACGATACGCCGGTATCGATACGCCGGTATCGGAAAAGGCTGGGGCGGGTGACGACGATGCGGAACGTCGTGATGACCGGCGGGACGTCGGGGTTCGGCGCGTTCGCCGCGCGGGACCTCCTGGCGGGCCCGAGCACGCGGTTGCTGCTCGGCACCCGCGGCACGCGAGTGCCGGACGGCGCCCACGAGGCGCCGCTGGACCTCGAGCGCCTCGAGAGCGTGCGCTCGTTCGCCGCCGCGGCGGCCGGCTGGGCGGGCGGGCGCATCGACGCGCTCGTCCTCAACGCCGGCGTGCTGCGCCCGGACCTCGCGGGGCGCACCCCGGACGGGTTCGAGACCACCTTCGCCGTCAACCACCTCGCCCACTACCTGCTGCTGCGCCTCCTGCTGGGCGCGCTCGCTCCCGGCGCCGTCGTCGTCCTCACCACCAGCGGCGCCCACGACCCGGCCGAGAAGGCCGGGCTGCCCGTGCCGCGCCACGCCGACGCCCGCCTCCTGGCCCGCCCGGACCGGGGTGCGCGCGACCGGTCTGACGACGACGGGACAGGCGACCCGCCCGGCGTCGCGGGCCGCCGGGCGTACACCGCGTCCAAGCTGTGCGCCGTCCTGACGGCCCGGGCGCTCGCCGACCCGGACCTCGCAGGCGGGCGGGGGGTCGCCGGGGTCGCGTTCTGTCCCGGGCAGACCGCCGGGACCGGTCTGGTGCGCGCCATGCCCCTCCCGCTGCGCGCCGGGTGGCGGCTGCTCGGCGGCCCGTTGCGCGTGCTGAAGCCGGGGGTAAACCGGCGCGCGGACGCCGGGCGCGCGCTGGCAGGGCTCGCGCTCGGCGAGCCGCGGCCACCGAAGGGGCAGTACTACGCGGCGCTCCGCCGCGGTCGCCTCGTCTGGAAGGAGCCGTCGGAGCTCGCCCGACGCGAGGACGCGATGCGGGCGCTCTGGCGCGACAGTGCGGAGCTGGTGGGGCGGGACGCCCCGGTCGCGTGACCGTGACCCCGCTGCCTGTTCGGCGCTGGGCTGGGGGCGGGTAGCCCGACGCGCACGCAAGCGACGCAACGGCGCGCAAGCGGCTTGCGTCCGCGTGTAGGGGCGCGAGCACGTCGAGACGACTTGCAGACGTCGCCGCGAAGGTGGGGGTCAGCGAGGCGACGGTCAGCCGGGTGCTCAACGGCAAGCCCGGGGTGTCGCAGGCGACCCGGGACGCCGTCCTCACGGCGCTCGACGTGCTCGGGTACGAGCGCCCCACCAAGCTGCGCGGCGACCGACCGCGGCTCGTGGGCCTGGTGCTGCCCGAGTTGGCCAACCCGATCTTCCCCGCGTTCGCCGAGGTTGGTCGGTGGAGCGCTCGCCCAGCAGGGGTTCACCCCCGTGCTGTGCACGCGCACGGCGGGCGGCATCTCGGAGGCCGAGTACATCGACCTGCTCCTGGGGCAGCAGGTCTCGGGCGTCATCTTCGCGGGCGGCTTCTACGCCGAGCGCGACGCCGACCACGCGCACTACGAGCGCCTGCAGGCCCTGAGCCTGCCGGTCGTGCTGATCAATGCCTCGATCGAGACGCTCGAATTCCCGCACGTGTCGTGCGACGACCAGGTGGCTACGCACCAGGCGCTGGAGCACCTGGTGTCCATGGGCCACGAGCGGATCGGCCTGCTGCTGGGCCCGGACGACCACGTGCCGTCGGAGCGCAAGCTGGCCGCGGCGCGCACCTTCGCCGACCGGCACGGGCTCGCGCCGCTGGAGGCCGCGCACAGCCAGTACTCGCTCGAGAGCGGGCAGGCGGCGACCAGCCGGCTCCTCGAGTCCGGGGTGACGGCGATCATGTGCGCGTCGGACCCGCTGGCGCTGGGGGCGGTGCGCGCGGCGCGTCGCGCGGGGCTCGACGTCCCGCGCGACGTGTCCGTCGTGGGTTACGACGACTCCGCGCTGATGAACTCGACCGGCCCGGCCCTCACCACCGTCCGCCAGCCCGTCGACGCGATGGGGCGCACCGCCGTCGACCTGCTGGCGAACACGATCGCCGGCGGCACCGTCTCGCGCGACGAGCTGCTCTTCGAGCCCGAGCTGGTGGTACGACGCTCGATGGCGGCGGCCCCGCGGCCGCAGGCCGGCTGACTCCCACCGCTCCACGACGGCCGGCGGCGTGCCCGAACAGCTTCTGGGCGGTGTGGCTGCCCGCCGGTGCGAGCGCCTTCAACGTGCTGTTGGTCACGCGGTTCTTCGACAACCTGCCGCGCGAGATCTTCGAGGCCGCCCGGGTCGACGGCGCCGGGCCGTTCCGCGTCGGCTGGTCGATCGTGCTGCCGACGTCGAAGCCGATCCTCGGGGTGGTGTCCGTGTTCGCGTTCATCGCGGCCTGGAAGGACTTCCGGTGGCCGCTGCTGGTGCTGCGCGACGTCGACAAGCAGCCGCTGTCCGTGCGGCTCCCGGCCCTGCAGGACTACGTCGAGCTCGACGTCTTCCTCGCGGCGCTCGCGATCTCGACCATCATCCCGGTCGTTCTCTTCCCGGCGTTCCAGCGGACGTTCCTGCGCGCGGCGCCGGCCTCGGGGGCGCGGTCAAGGGTTGACAGGCGGTCTTCACCCGGAGCGGCGTTGACTCCGAGGCCGTCCCAATGCTCCTATATGCCAGATCACCGACACTCCGGAGGAAGAGGAAGATGTGACCCAGTCCGACACGACGGCCGACGCTCGAGGCGGCGGCCGGCCCGCGGTGCGCTACCGCGGCCGGCACCTGCCGATGGTCGCGGTCGTCGTCGCCGCGACGATCGCGACCGCCCTGGCCTACAGCGGCATGGTCCTGTTCGGCCTCGAGGTCGCGGGCATGTCCCCGGCGGAGGCGTACGCCCTCGCCGGCTTCCTGGAGGTCAGCCTCGTCGCCGTCGCCCTCATGGCGCGCAACGCCGCCCTCGAGGGCCGCCCCTACGGCGTGCTGCTGACGCTCACCTGGGTCCTCTCCGGCACCTCCGGCGTGTTCGCGGCGCTCCACGAGATCGCCGTGCCGGACGCCAGCACCCCGTACATGGTCGCGTTCCGGTTCGTGCCCCCGCTGGTCGCCGCGCTCATGTGGCACCTCGCGCTCGTGGGCGAGCGGCACATGGTCACGGGGCACACCCTCGACGAGCGCCGTCGCGAGCACCGGGTGCACCAGTACGTCACCGCGCTGGAACTGTGGCGCGACGCGCGGCTCGACAGCTCGGGCACCCGGCGCGGCATGCGCAGGGTCCGGGCGGCGCACCGCCGCCAGCGCTCCGCGCGGGACGGTGCGCTGAAGCTGCTGACGGTCGAGGACTTCGTGCGGCGCATGCAGGTCTGGGTCGAGCGGCTCGAGGCCGCCGAGCGGCACGGCAACCGCCTCGACCTGATCGGCGCCAGCTCGCTCGAGCGGGGCGTGGTCCGTGGCGCCGCCCTCGGCACGACGCGGGCGGTGCCTGCGCTCGCGGCCGCGCGGTCCGGCGCGCCCGCAGGGGAGGTCGTGCCGGCCGCGGCTGCCGCACTGTCCCCGATCGAGCCCGTCGAGCGACCGGCGGACGAGTCGCTCGACGAGCCGTTCGCCGACGAGTTCCAGGCGGCGCTGACCGGAGGGACCCCGGTCGTGCAGCCGGAGGAGCGGGCGGACTACTTCGCCGACGGCACCGCAAACCTGGCGGCGGCCGACGGCACGGAAGACGGCGTGGACGACGGCGCGGAAGACGCGGACGCCGAGGCGGAGGCCGCCGCCGCGGAGCGCGAGGCGGAGGCCGGGCTGCCGGGCACGCGCGAGCCGCTGCCGGAGACGGGGCACACCCGCCGGGTGGAGGTGTTCGACATGCTCCGGCAGACGGACCCGGCGATGGGCGACGCCCTCGCCCACCGGTCCGCGTTCCTCACGGCGCACGGCGCCGCCGAGGAATCGACCGAGACCGGGGGCGGGGCCGCGGCGGCCCTCGCGCCGGACCCGGCGCCCGGCGTGGCGAACGAGCCGGCCGCGCAGCCGACGGGCGACGTCGTGCCGCCGGACGACGAGCCCGCGTCGGCCCGCGACCGCCGGATCGTGGAGCTCGCCGGTGACGGCCTGAACCACCGCGAGATCGCCGAGCACGTCGACGTGTCGAGGGCGACGGTGGGGCGCGTCGTGAAGCGGTACGCCCCCGCCTGAGGACGTCCCACCCGTCGGGGGCGGGGTCAGGCGCGGGCGAACGTCCCCGCGAACGCGTTCCACGACTCCGGGGCGAGCCGCACACACCCGGGTGCACCGGCGACGTGGCGGCCGCCGGCCAGGAGAAGGTCGTGGCCGTGCAGCCGGGCGGCAACGAGGAGATCGTGCCGGTCCTCAGCTCGACGGGCTGAGCTCCCGCGGCTCGGGCAGGTCGCGCAGCCCGCGCAGCGGTCCGCGGACGACGCTCAGGCAGGCCGCGCAGTGCACGGCCGCCATCAGCACGACGGTCTCCCGCACGCCCAGGGCATCGCCCAGCACACCCGCGACCAGGCCGGCCAGGGGCATGGTGCCGAAGTTGACGACCTGGCTCGTCGTGACGACGCGGCCCATCAGCGGCTGCGGCACGTAGCGCTGCCGCCACGCCCCGCGCAGCACGTTGCCTGCCACCACGGCGAGGCCGACGAGGAAGAGCCCGGCCACGGTCCATGCGACCCGGGCGCCTCCGCCCCCGAGGCCCACGAGGAGTGCCGGCGGGCCGGCCGCGACCATGAGCAGCACGGTGGCGCGGGCGCTGCCGAGACGCCGGCTGAGCCGGGTGGCCACGGTGGCGCCGAGCAGGCCGCCGCAGCTGCTGACCGCCAGCACCAGGCCGAGCGCGGACGGCTCGAGGCCGACGGTGTCCACGAGGAACAGGACGAGCAGTGCGCCGTACCCGGTGAGCCCGAAGTTGGAGATGCCGCCGACGACGACCATCCAGCGCAGGTACCGGTCGGACGCGACGAACGCGACGCCCTCGCGGATCCGCTGCCGCAGCGGTGCGGTCGGCGGGCGCTCCGGCCGGCGCCCGGGGCGGATGCGCCAGAGGCAGACCGCCGAGACGACGAAGCTCACGGCGTCGAGGGCCAGGCCGATCGCGGCGCCGAGCGCCTGCGCCATCGCGCCGCCGACACCGGGGCCCGCGACCTGCGTGGCCGACTCGGTGCCCAGCAGGCGCGCGTTGGCGGCCTCGAGCTGGTGGCTGGGCACGACCTGGGGGAGGAAGACCACGTACGCGGTGCGGAAGAACACGGTGCTCACCCCGGAGGCCAGGGCGACCGCGATCAGCTGCGGCACGGTCAGCACGTCGAGCGCCGCCGCCACGGGCACGCTGCCGATGGCCACCGCGGCGACGAGGTCCGCGACGATCATGACAGCCCGCGCCGGGAGCCGGTCGATCCATGCGCCCGCGGGCAGCCCGATCACGAGCCACGGCAGCCATGCCGCCGCGGTGAGCAGACCGACCGTGGTGGCCCCGGCGTCGAGCTCGAGGACGGCGACGAGCGGCAGCAGCACAGACGTCGTGGCGTTGCCCAGCACGCTGACGCCCTCGCCGATCCACAGCCGGAGGAAGCCGGCGTTGCGCCCGAGCGGGACGTCGCCGGACTCGTCGGCGCGGGGGTCGCGGCTGGTGGTGGCGGTCATGGCTGCGCGGGGAAGCCGCGGCCGAAGACGAACACCGGCTCGCGCTCGACGTCGTCGTCGGGGCGTGGGCGCTCCGCCCACCGCACGAGCACGGCGGTGATCTCCGAGCCGAGCTCGGCGAGCTCGGCGGGCGACAGGTGCAGCCAGGTCTCCGTGGCGAACGCGGCGGCGTCCCACGCGGGGGCGGACTCGGCGTTGGCGTTCCAGGCGCGGACCCGCTCGAACTGGCGCTGGACGCTCAGCGCCTCGGCGGCCTGCGCGGCGGCGACCGCCGTGGTGTCGTCGGCAAACTCGTGGCGCGACCAGCGCAGCCGCGGCGCGACGAGCCGCCACCACCGCTCCCGGCGGTCGCGGGCGAGCTCGGGCGCCTCGGTCACGAGGCCGGCGTCGTGCAGCACCTTGAGGTGGTGGCTGGCGCTGCCGACGGCCTGGCCGGTGCGGCGTGCGAGGCCGGAGGCGGTCGACGGCCCGTCGACCTTGAGGGCGTCCATGATGCGTGCGCGGTACGGGTTGGCCAGGGCGGCGAGTGCCTTGGCCTCGGTGACCGTGCGCACCGGGGGCTGCGCCGCGGGGGCGGTGGCGGTCTCGGGCGCGCCGTCGGGCTCGGGAGGAGGCTGCGTCATCCCGCCACCGTAAACCCACAAGAAGTGTTGTACAAGAAGTCTTGTGGATTGCGTCCAGCTGTGGTGGCTCGGCACGCGCCTCCCTAGACGCGCCGCGGCGGCTCGACGACGAGCCGCACGACTCGACGACGAGGAGTGGCGACGACCCACCGCCCGGCACGACGTACGAGGCCCCGAGGCCTGCGATCCCTGGTGGCACCGGTGACGGCGGTCGCCGTCGCCCTGGGCGTGGCCATGGCGGGGCCAGGCGCCGCGGCCGAGGGAGATGCCGATGCCTCCCGCTGGCGCGTCGCCTCGCCGTCGGGCTCCGTCGACGCCGAGGTGCGGCTCGTCGACGGCGCGCTCGACCTCGCCGTGCGCCGGGACGGCCGACAGGTCCTGACCGTGGGCTCGCTGGGCGTGGTGACGGACGTGGCCGACCTGTCGACCGGGCTCGACGTGGTGTCGACCGAGCGCGACGTCGTCCGGGAGAGCTACACGATGACGACGGGCAAGCGGCGGGAGCGCTCCGTCCGGCAGGACGAGCTCCGGCTGCGCGTGGCGAGCGCCGACGGACGGTTCGACGTCGTGATCCGAGCGGCCGACGACGGCGTCGCGTTCCGGTACGAGCTGCCGCGCTCCCTCGGCGACCAGTACCAGGTGCTCTCCGAGCCGGCGCGCTTCGCGCTGCCCGCCGAGGCGGACGCGTGGCTCCAGCCGTACGCGCCGCAGTACGAGAACGCGCACGTCACGACGACGGCGGCCGACGCCGAGCCCGGGTCCTACGGGTTCCCCGCGACGTTCCGCCACGGCGACGACTACGTGCTGCTCACGGACTCGGACGTCACCGGGACCTACGCGGGCTCGTCCCCGACGCACGACGCGGCCGGGTCGCCCGACTACGGCCTCGAGCTGTACGAGGGCGACCCCGTCGCGGCAGCGGGCGCGCTGCGCACCCCGTGGCGCGTCGCCGTCACCGGCTCGGCCGGCGACATGGTCGAGTCCACGCTGGTGGACGACCTGGCCCGCCCGAGCCGCGTCCGCGACACGTCGTGGATCGAGCCGGGCATGGCGGCGTGGTCGTGGATCACCGGCGGCTCGACCCAGGCAGTGACGCGGGGCCGGCTCGCGGGCGGGCAGACGGTCACAGGGATCTGGACCGTGCGGGTGGGCCGCGACGGGCCGGTCGGCGCCGTCGACCTGCCGGTCGTCGGCACCTATGAGACGCGGGACGGCCGGACGATCCGCTCGGGCGACGCCGCGCGGCTCGACGTCCTGCCGCCGGTGCCGCAGGGCGACGCCTGGGTCTCGGGCCTACCGTTCGTCGAGGCGACGACGGGCTTCGGCGACGTCACCCGGGACGTCGACCTGGGCGGCGGGCCCATCGACGTCGGGGGCCAGCAGTTCGCGCACGGGATCGTCGCGCACGCCCCCGCCGACGTCCAGGTGCGCCTCGGCGGGGCATGCGCCACGTTCACCGCGACGCCCGGCATCGAGCCCGGAGGGGATGACCCGGAGGAGGGCAGCGCGACGTTCACGGTCGTCGGCGACGGGGTGCCGCTGGCCACGGTGGGCTCGGACGCCGACCCGGTGACCGTCGAGACGGCGCCGGAGCCCCTCGAGGTGGACGTGACCGGCGTCGAGTCCCTCTCCCTGCAGGTCGGCGACGGCGGCGACGGCGGCGACGGCAAGAACAACGACCACGCGGCGTGGGGGGACGCCCGGCTCGCCTGCGCCGGCTCCTGACCCGCCCTCTGCTGCTAGCATCGACGGCGTCGCGACTGGCGTACAGGTGGATCACCATCGGGGAGCGACGCGCTGTGCAGACGACGGGTCGTTCGCCTGGGCCCGGTCGCTCGATTGACATGATGGCCCGGCCTCCTGACGGTCGGCCGAGCCTGTCCGAACGCCGTCCGACACAGCAGGAGAACGCCGCATGAGCACTCCCGACCCCACGTTCAACGCGCCCCTGGCCGAGCTCGACCCCGAGATCGCGGCCGTCCTCGACGGGGAGCTGGCCCGCCAGCGCGACACCCTCGAGATGATCGCGAGCGAGAACTTCGTGCCCCGCGCCGTCCTGCAGGCGCAGGGCAGCGTGCTCACCAACAAGTACGCCGAGGGCTACCCGGGCCGCCGCTACTACGGCGGCTGTGAGCAGGTCGACATCGCGGAGAACCTCGCGATCGCCCGGGTCAAGGACCTGTTCGGGGCCGAGGCCGCGAACGTCCAGCCGCACTCCGGCGCCCAGGCCAACGCGTCAGTGCTGCACGCCCTCATCAACGCGGGCGACAAGATCCTCGGCCTCGAGCTGGCGCACGGCGGCCACCTCACGCACGGCATGAAGATCAACTTCTCCGGCAAGCTCTACGACGTCGGCGCCTACGGAGTGGACCCGCAGTCGTACCGCATCGAGATGGACGAGGTGCGCAAGCGCGCTCTCGAGCACCGCCCCGACGTCATCATCGCCGGCTGGTCCGCCTACCCCCGCCACCTCGACTTCGCCGCGTTCCGCGAGGTCGCGGACGAGGTCGGCGCCAAGCTCTGGGTGGACATGGCGCACTTCGCCGGCCTCGTGGCCGCGGGCCTGCACCCGAGCCCCGTGCCGCACGCCGACGTCGTGAGCTCCACCGTGCACAAGACCATCGGCGGCCCGCGCTCCGGCTTCATCCTGAGCAAGGAGGAGTACGCCAAGAAGATCAACTCCGCCGTGTTCCCGGGCCAGCAGGGCGGCCCGCTCATGCACGTGATCGCGGCCAAGGCCGTCGCGTTCAAGGTCGCGGGCACCGACGAGTTCAAGGACCGTCAGGAGCGCACGCTGCGCGGCGCTCAGATCATCGCCGAGCGGCTGACCCAGGCCGACGTCGCCGAGCAGGGCGTGTCCGTGCTCACCGGCGGCACCGACGTGCACCTGGTGCTCGTGGACCTGAGGAACTCCGCGCTCGACGGCCAGCAGGCGGAGGACCTCCTGCACGATGCCGGCATCACCGTGAACCGCAACGCCGTGCCGTTCGACCCGCGCCCGCCGCGCGTCACCTCCGGCCTGCGGATCGGCACGCCGGCGCTCGCCACCCGCGGGTTCGGCGACGCCGAGTTCACCGAGGTCGCGGAGATCATCGCGGTGGCCCTGCGCGACGGCGCCTCGGCCGACGTCGACGCCCTCTCGGCCCGCGTCGCGAAGCTCACCGCCGACTTCCCGCTCTACCCCGGCCTGCAGCAGTGACCGCCCGGATGCTGCCCGGCAAGCCGGTCGCGGAGGCGGTGTTCGCGGACCTCGCTCCGCGGATCGAGTCGCTCGTCGCCGCCGGTCACCGGCCGGGGCTCGGCACGATCCTCGTCGGCGACGACTCGGCGAGCGCCGGCTACGTCCGGATGAAGATGGACAAGGCGACCGAGCTCGGGTTCACCTCGCCGCACATCCACCTGCCGCAGGACGCCACGCAGGCGGACGTCCTGGCGGCCGTGCGGGAGATGAACGACGCCAAGGACGTCGACTCCGTCCTCATCCAGCACCCCACCCCTCCGCAGATCGACTTCGACGCGGCGCTGCTGGCCCTCGACCCGGACAAGGACGCCGACGCGCTGCATCCGGTGAACATGGGGCGTCTCGCGCTCGGCATGCCGGGCCCGGTGCCGGCGACGCCGGCGGGGATCGAGACGCTGCTGGCGCACTACGAGATCCCGGTCGCCGGTCGCGAGGTGTGCATCCTCGGCCGTGGCACGACCCTCGGGCGGCCGCTGGCGCTGCTGCTCTCGCAGAAACGTCCCACGGCCAACGCGGCCGTCACCGTGGTCCACACCGGGGTGCCGGACTGGCCGGAGTACACCAAGCGTGCCGACATCGTCATCGCCGCCGCTGGTGTCCCGGGCATCCTGCGGCCGGAGCACCTGACGCCGGGCGTCACGGTGATCGGCGGCGGTGTCCGGTACGAGGGCCGCAAGCTGCTGCCGGACGTGGACGAGTCCTGCGAGGAGGTCGCCGGCGCGATCACGCCGCGGATCGGTGGCGTCGGGCCGACCACCATCGCGATGCTGTTCCGCAGCGCCGTCGAGGCTGCCGAGCGCTCGGTCGCGTCCGCCATCATGAGCGCATGACCGCGAAGAGCCAGCAGGGATGGGCGGGCGAGCCGAGCGAGCTGCTCCGGGTGGGCGAGGGGTTCCGGCTCGCGGACGTCGACCCCGACGCGAAGCCCGGGTACGAGGGGAAGAAGAAGGACGGCGCGGCCGACCTCCGAGCAGGCGCCGAGGAGCTGGACGAGCTCCAGGAGCGCCTCTACGCCCAGAGCCGCGAGGACCCGTCCGCGCCGGCCGTGCTGCTCGTGCTGCAGGCCATGGACTCCGCCGGCAAGGGCGGCATCGTGCGCCACGTCATCGGCGCCACCGACCCGCAGGGCATCCACCTGAAGGCGTTCAAGAAGCCCACGCCGGAGGAGCTGGGCCACGGGTTCCTGTGGCGGGTCGAGAAGGAGGTCCCGGAGGCCGGGTACATCGGCGTCTTCGACCGCTCGCACTACGAGGACGTCCTCATCGGCAGGGTGCGCGAGCTGGCCCCGCCCGCGGAGATCGAGCGCCGGTACGGCGCGATCGACGAGTTCGAGAAGCGGCTGACCGACGCGGGCACCCGCGTCGTCAAGGTCATGCTGCACATCTCGTACGAGGAGCAGAAGGAGCGCCTGGCCGAGCGGCTCGAACGACCGGACAAGCACTGGAAGTACAACCCCGGCGACGTCGACGAGCGGTTGCTGTGGCCGCGGTACATGGATGCCTTCCAGCAGGTCTTCGAGCGCACCTCGACCGACAACGCCCCGTGGTTCGTGGTGCCCGCGAACGCGAAGTGGTACGCCCGGCTGGCGGTGCAGGCGCTGCTCCTGGAGGCGTTGGAGGACATCGACCCGCGCTGGCCGGCCGCCACGTTCGACGTCCAGAAGGAGAAGGCGCGCCTCGCCGCGACGTGACGTCCCATCCGACCGGCATCTGACTGGCGATGAGTTCGCCCGCCCGTCCCGGTCGACCCCTGGGACGACACCGCGCGCCACCGACGGCGCGTGGGCCGGGAAGAACGGGAGACGGACATGGTCGACGTGCTCACCCACCTGTGGTTCGGCAACAACAAGGCCCACGAGGCCGCCGAGTTCTACGCCGCGCACATCCCCGACTCCTCGGTGGGCTCGGTGCTGGTCTCGCCCGAGGGCGTGCCCGGGGCCGAGCCGGGGCGGCCGTTCATCGTGGAGTTCACGCTGGCCGGGCACCGCGTCATCGGGCTCAACGCCGGGCCGGAGTTCCAGCTCAACGAGGCCTTCAGCTTCTACCTGCGGGTCGACTCGCAGGAGGAGGTGGACCGGTACTGGGAGGTCCTCACGTCCGACGGCGGCGAGCCCGGGCCCTGCGGCTGGTGCAAGGACCGCTACGGCGTCTCGTGGCAGGTCGTGCCGAAGCGGCTCGAGGAGCTGTCGGGCGACTACACGACCGAGGCCAACATCCGCGTGATGAAGGCGATGCTGCAGATGCACAAGATCGAGGTCCCCGTGCTGGAGGCCGCCTACCGCGGAGAGTGAGCAGGGGCACCCGCCGCCGACGTCGTCGGGTGCGGGCGGTGTCGCCGGCGTGTGATGGGATGACCGGCGTGCTGACCGTCGCCACCGCCAACGTCAACGGCATCCGTGCCGCCTTCCGCCGCAACATGGACGCCTGGATCGCCACCCGCACGCCGGACGTGCTGCTGCTGCAGGAGGTGCGCGCCCCCGACGAGCTGGTCCACGAGTTCCTCGAGGGCTGGCACGTCGCGCACCTGCCGAGCGAGATCAAGGGCCGCGCGGGGGTGGCGGTCGCGTCGCGGCTGCCGCTGCACGCCGTCCGCATGGGTCTCGCGGCCCACGGCCCGGCGGGGGAGCCCGAGCCCCCGGTCGACACCGGCCGCTGGGTGGAGGCCGATGTCGAGCTGCCGGGCGGCGGCCTGCTCACGGCCGTCTCCGCCTACCTGCACTCGGGGACGAACACCCCGGGCAAGGAGCACACGATGGCGGCCAAGTACGCGCACCTCGACAAGGTGACGGCGCGCCTGGCCGAGCTCGCCGCGGCCGAGCGGCCCGCCGTCGTCGCCGGCGACCTCAACGTCGCCCACCAGAACGCCGACATCGCGAACTGGAAGGGCAACCTCAAGAACGCTGGATTCCTCCCCGAGGAGCGGGCGTATGTGGACCGCTGGCTCGGCGAGCTCGGCTGGGCCGACCTCGGCCGCGTGCACGCCGGCGACGGCCCCGGACCGTACACCTGGTGGTCGTGGCGCGGGCAGTCGTACGTCAACGACCGCGGCTGGCGCATCGACTACCAGCTTGCCAACACCGTGCTCGCGCCGCGGGCCGTCAAGGTCGAGGTCGACCGCGCGCCCACCTACGACGAGCGGTGGAGCGACCACGCGCCCGTGATCGCCACGTACGACCTCTGAGTCTCCGCTGGTTGAGCCTGTCGAAACCCGGATCCTCGCTGGTTGAGCCTGTCGAAACCCGGATCCTCGCTGGTTGAGCCTGTCGAAACCCGGATCCTCGCTGGTTGAGCCTGTCGAAACCCGGATCCTCGCTGGTTGAGCCTGTCGAAACCCGGATCCTCGCTGGTTGAGCCTGTCGAAACCCGGATCCTCGCTGGTTGAGCCTGTCGAAACCTGCGTGAGGGGTTCGACAAGCTCAACCGGCGGCGCGGGGTTTCGACAAGCTCAACCGGCGGCGCGGGGTTTCGACAAGCTCAACCGGCGGCGCGGGGTTTCGACAGGCTCAACCGGCGGCGCGGGGTTTCGACAGGCTCAACCGGCGGCGGAACTATCGGCGCGGGAACATCGCCTTCAGCACCGCGTCGTGCACGTCGGTGTTGAGCTGGGCGCCGCTGAGCCGGTCGGCTCCCGGGCCCTGCGCGGTGATCGGCGTGGCCTCGCCGGTGTGCCCGCCGGTGGTCCAGTCGACGGTGAACTCCAGGTCCGTGCCCGGGATCGGGAACGGGCCGTCCTCGGCGGTCGCGCCCGCGCCGGACTCGTCGTCGGCGTCCACGTTCTCGATGGCGAGCCCGCCGGTGGCGTGGTCGCCGACCACGAGGATCAGCGTGTCCTTGTGCTTCTTCTGGAAGTCCAGCGCGAGCGCGACGGTCTCGTCCAGCGACTGCCCGGCCTCGATGGTGCGCGTGGCGTTGCTCTGGTGGGCGAACTCGTCGATCGCCTCCTCCTCGAGGAAGAGGAAGAAGCCGTCCCGGTCCCGGGAGACGACGTCGAGGGCCTTGGCGGCCATGTCGACGAGCGGTACCTCAGGCGAGTAGATGTCGCCCTCGCCCTCGTTGGCCTGCTGGAACGTCTCCTCGTTGGCGAACAGGCCGAGCAGGCGACGGCCGTCGGCGTCGGCCAGCCCCTCGGCGTCGCTCACGTACGTGTACCCGATCTCCTGCGCCCGCTCGACGAGGTTGCCCTCGGTGCCCTGGCTCTCCTCCTTGGGGTCCTGGGCCGGGTTGTCCGGCCAGGCGCCCGGGTCGCCCGCCGGGTACCACCAGTCCTCGCCACCGCCGAGCATGACGTCGGGCCTGGTCTCCTCGAGGTACTGGCGCGCGATCTCGCTGTGGTCGTACCGATCGGTGACGTGTGCGCCGAAGGCGGCTGGGCTCGCGTCGGTCACCTGCGCCGTGGAGACGAGGCCGGTCGCCTTGCCTCCCCGCTTCGCCCGCTCGAGCAGCGTCTCGACCGGGGTGCCGTCCGCGTCGACGCCCACGGCCCCGTTGAACGTGCGCACGCCGGTGGCGAACGCCGTCGCCGCGGCGGCGGAGTCGGTCACGGCCTCCTCCGGGTCCGCGGAGTCGGTCGCGGTCCAGCCGGCCTCGTCCAGCGAGTCCATGGTCAGCCGGCCGTCCTTGCCCTCCGTGGCGAGCCGGATGAGCTCCCGCGCGGAGAGCCCCATCCCGTCGCCCTGGATGAAGATGACGTTGCGGGCCCTGTCCTTGGTCGGGTGCCTGTGGTCGCGGTCGGCGGCGTGGCCCGCGGGCCGCTCGGTGGCGTCGTACGACGCCACCGCGGCCACGGATGCGCCGGCGGCGGCCAGCGCCGTCAGGCCCGCGGCGCCTGCCCTGAGAATTGCCTTGCGTGACATCGCTCCTCCTCGAACGCATGCCGGCGGCGTCCGTGCCGCCATGCCGGGGCACCGTAAGCAGGCCCGGCCGCGGCCGGCATCTCGGGGGAGGCTCGAACGACGGGGGTCAGGCGGTGCGGCCCGCGGCGGCCGACGGCGGCGCGAGCAGGAAGCCGGGCGAGCGCAGCCCGGCGTCGTCGAACGCGGCCTGCACGGCCGCGACCACGTCGTCGACCTCGCCGGCGCGCACGAGCGCGATCGCGGAGCCGCCGAATCCGCCGCCCGTCATCCGGGCGCCGAGGGCCCCGGCGGCGAGGGCCGCGTCCACGACGAGGTCCAGCTCGCGTGCGGAGACCTCGTAGTCGTCGCGCAGGGAGGCGTGCGACGCGACCATCAGCGGCCCGACCTCGCCGGCCCGGCCGCCGGTGACGAGGCCGCGGAACTCCTCGGTGCGCGCGATCTCGGTGACCACGTGCCGCACGCGCTGATGCAGGACGCCGTCCGGGTCGTGCGGCTCGAGCGCGGCGAGCGTCTCGTCCAGGTGGTCGGCGTCCACGTCTCGCAGCGTCTCGATCCCGAGCAGTGACGCCGCGTGCTCGCAGCTGGCGCGCCGCTCGGCGTACTGGCCGTCCACGTGGGAGTGCTCGGCGCGGGTGTCGACCACGAGCAGCGTGAGACCGGCGGCGGCGAGGTCGAAGGGCACGGGGGTGCCGGACTCCAGCGCGGTCAGCCCGGGGCGGGAGTCGACCAGCAGGGCGTGCCCGGCCGTGCAGCGCAGCGACGCCGCCTGGTCCATGCCACCGGTCGGCGCGCCGGCGATCTCGTTCTCGGCGCGCACGCAGGCGGTGACGAGCGTCGCCCGGCCCGCGTCGTCCGCAGGGTCACCGATGAGGCCGAGTCCGAAGACCTCGTCGAGGGCGACGGCGACGGCGCACTCCAGCGCGGCCGACGAGGAAAGGCCGGCACCGAACGGCACGCAGGAGTCGACGACGGCGTCGAAGCCGCCCACCGTGCGCCCCGCCTCGCGCAGCGCCCACGCGACGCCCGCGACGTACGCCCCCCACCCGGTCACAGCGCCGGGGGCGACGTCTGCCAGGTGGGTCGTCCAGGTCTCGCCCGGCGCCTGCGCGGAGCCGAGGCGCACGACGTCGTCGTCCCGGCGGCGCAGGGCGACGTAGGTGCGGTGGGGCAGCGCGGTCGGCAGCGCCAGGCCGCCGTTGTAGTCCGTGTGCTCGCCGATGAGGTTGACGCGGCCCGGGGCCGACCACACGCCGTCAGGCCCGGCGCCGTCGTCCCTGCCGTCACCGCCGCCGAAGGTCGTGGCGTACAGCTTCGCCGCGCGCCGCGCGCCGTCGTCGTCGGACCAGGACTCGAGCCACTCGGGCGTGCTCATGGCAGTGCTGCTCCTTCGTAAGCGGGGTAGGTGGGGGGCACCGTGGCGTGCCCCGGGCGAGGGTATCGCGTCAGCCCGAGACCGGGCTGAGGTTCAGGTGCATGCCGGCGAGCCCGCGGGAGCGGCGGCCGAGCGATCGCGCGACGTCGCGCAGCACGCGGGCGCCGGCGGAGTCGGGGTCGCTGAGGACGACGGGGGTGCCGTCGTCGCCCGCCGCGCGCACCGCAACGTCCAGGGGCACCTGGCCGAGCAGCGGCACGGGGGTGCCGAGGGTCTGCCCGAGCCGGTCGGCCACGCGCTGCCCGCCGCCGGAGCCGAAGACCTCCAGCCGCGACCCGTCCGGCTGCTCCAGCCACGACATGTTCTCCACCACGCCCACCACGCCCTGCGACGTCTGGGTGGCGACCGACCCGGCGCGCTCCGCGACCTCGGCGGCCGCGGCCTGCGGCGTGGTCACGACGAGGATCTCGCTGCTCGGCAGCAGCTGGGCCACGGAGATCGCGATGTCGCCGGTGCCGGGCGGCAGGTCGAGGAGCAGCACATCCAGGTCGCCCCAGAACACGTCGGCGAGGAACTGCTCGAGCGCGCGGTGCAGCATGGGGCCGCGCCAGACGACCGGCTGCCCCGCCGGCACGAACATGCCGATGGACACCACCTTGACGCCGTGCTCGACCGGCGGCAGCAGCATCGAGTCCACGCGCGTGGGCTGACGGTCCACGCCGAGCATGCGGGGGATGGAGAAGCCATAGATGTCGGCGTCGACGACGCCCACGCTGAGGCCGTCGGCCGCCATCGCCACCGCGAGGTTCGCCGTCACGCTCGACTTGCCCACGCCGCCCTTGCCGGACGCGATCGCGTACACCTTGGTGAGCGACCCCGGCTGGGAGAACGGGATCACCGGATCGCCCGCGCCGCCACGCAGCTGCGAGCGCAGCGACTGGCGCTGCTCCGGGGTCATGACCCCCAGCTGCACGTCGACGCCGGTCACGCCCTCGAGGGTCTCCACGGCGGCGGTCACGTCGCGCACCAGGGTGCCCTTCATCGGGCAGCCGGCCACCGTGAGGTCGATGCCGACCGTCACCCGCCCGCCGTCGTGCACGTCGACCGACCGGACCATGCCGAGCTCGGTGAGAGGGCGGCGGATCTCCGGGTCGATGACCGTGCCCAGCGCGGTGCGGACGAGGTCGCTCAGCGGTGCGGAGCTGTCGGGGGAGCCGGTGGTCATGCCTCGATCCTAGGCGCGGAGCGCCCCGGGCCGGTGCGGCGTCGGTCACGGGCGCCCGCGGCGGCGCCCGGCAGCGCCGCGGCCACCCGGTGCGCCAGGTGGCCGACGTCCACGGGGCCGCTCGTATCCTGCATGACGACGCGCCCCAGGGCGAGCGGCGTGCCCTGGGCGGACCACGCGGCCCACTCGGCCGCCATGTCGCGGCCGTCCGTGTGCGCGGGGTGCCGGTGCGGTGCCCTGGCCTCGAAGCGCTCGCGCGCGACGGCGGGCGGCACGTCGCACCAGACCTCGACGACGGCGTCGGCGCCGGCCGTCGCCAGCCCGCGCAGTGCGTGGTCCAGGTCGCGGGGCCGGAACCACCAGGACTCGACGACGACGAGCGGCAGCGGAGCGGCGGCCAGCAGCCACAGCGCCTCCGACGCGGCGGCACCGAGCCGGGCGTGTGCCCGGGGGTCGGAGGCGTTCGCGAGGGCCTCCTTGACGACGTCCTTGCCCAGGAGCGGTGCGTCGAGCCGCGCGGCGAGCGGCGCCGCCAGGGTCGACTTGCCGGACCCGGGCAGGCCGTTCACGAGCACCACCTGTCGCGCCATGACCAGCAGCACCTCCTTCGGTGACCGAACGTGAGCCCCCGGCGGAGGCTATCGCTCCGGACGCGGTGGCGCTCCGCGCGGTAGGACCTGCCGAGGGCTACGTTGACCAGCATGGACGCCCTCGCCTCGATAGCCCGCGACTCGGCCCTGCTGGTCGAGGCCGTGAACGCCGCGCCCGCAGAAGCCCGCGTGCCGGCCTGCCCGGAGTGGACGGCGGGCGACCTGGCGTTCCACGTGGCGTCGGTGCAGGCCTTCTGGGCGGAGGTCGTCGGCCACGAGCCGGGCGCGGGGAGGGCGCACGGTGCCGTCGTCGCCCTCGAGCGCCCGGACGACGACGCGGCCCTGACCGACCTCGTCCGCCGAAGCACCGCCCGGCTGGTCGCGGCGCTCGCGGGGCGTGACCCGAACGAGCCGTGCTGGTCATGGCACCCGGAGGGCCACACCGTCGGGTGGGTGACCCGGCGCCAGCAGCACGAGGCGCTGATCCACCGCGTGGACGCCGAGCAGACGGCCGGGCGCGGCGTCACGCCGCCGGACCCCGACGTCGCCGCGGACGGCGTGGACGAGGTGCTCGGCGTCCTGCTCGACGGGCACCCGGACTGGACGACCTTCGTGCCGGACGGCGGCACCGTCGCCGTCGCGGTGGACGCGCCCGGCGAGGCGGCGCACACGTGGTACGTCGAGCTCGGGTGGGTGCGCGGCACCGGTCCCGAGTCGGGCCGGGAGTACGACGTGCGGGGTGGACGGCTGGTCGACGCCGCTGCCGATGCTGACGCCGCTGCCGTCGCCGTCGTCGCGGGTGCCGCCGCCGACCTCGACCTCTGGCTGTGGGGGCGTGCCGGCGCCGAGCCGGCGCGCTTCACCGGCGACGCCGGGGCCGTGGTGGCGCTGCGCGTCGCTGCGGTCGGCGCCATGCAGTGATCCGGGTGCTTCGGACCTCGCCCGGGCCGTGACTCAGGACGACGACGCGTCCCGGCTCCGCTCGACCTCCTTCTCCTCGAGCTCCTCGAGGAGGTTGCGGATCTCCGAGCGCACGAAGTCGCGCGTGGCGACCTCGCCGAGCGCGATCCGCAGGGCGGCCATCTCCCGGGCCAGGTACTCCGTGTCGGCGAGGTTGCGCTCGGCGCGCTGCCGGTCCTGCTCGGCCGTGACCCGGTCCCGGTCGTCCTGGCGGTTCTGCGCGAGCAGGATGAGCGGCGCCGCGTAGCTGGCCTGCAGCGACAGCATGAGGGTGAGCGCGGTGAAGCCGTTCGCCGCGGAGTCGAAGCGCAGCTCCTGCGGCCCCCAGGCGTTCCAAGCCAGCCACATCGCGCAGAACACGGTGAGGTAGACGAGGAAGCGCGGGGTGCCGAGGAACCGGGCGATGCCCTCCGTGGCCTTGCCCACCGCGTCCTGGTCCATCTGCGGGCGGGGGATGAAGGTGCGGCGGCTCTCCTTCGGCTGGTCGAGGCGGTCAGCCACGCGGCACCTCCTCCAGGTTCTCGTCGATGTGCTCGCGCCAGTCGTCCGGGAGGATGTGGTCGAGCACGTCGTCGACGGAGACGGCGCCGAGGAGCCGCTTCGCGTTGTCGAGCACGGGCAGGGCGAGGAGGTCGTACGCGGCCAGCAGCCGGGTGACCCGGCCTACCGTGGCGTCGGAGGTGAGCCACTCGGTGTCCGTGTCGAGGACGGACCCTACCGAGGCGTGCGGGGGCTCGCGCAGCAGCCGCTGGAAGTGGGCGACGCCGAGGAAGCGGCCGGTCGGCGTCTCCAGCGGCGGCCGCACGACGAACACCATGGAGGCGAGCGCGGGCGGCAGGTCCTGCTTGCGAATCTG
Organism: Isoptericola sp. Y581; assembly: GCF_059445475.1. NCBI lineage: Bacteria > Bacillati > Actinomycetota > Actinomycetes > Micrococcales > Promicromonosporaceae > Isoptericola > Isoptericola sp. Y581. The sequence continues at coordinate 121,507 of NZ_JCAIUK010000002.1, forward strand.
CGCGAGCGCCGTCGCGATCGAGGTCTCCGGGCCGAGGATCACCGGCTCGGTGGTCATGAGGCCGCCCGCGGTGTCCTCGGCGTAGGAGAGGAGGCGCCGTACGTCCTTCGCGTCCTCCGGCTCCATGAGCTCCAGGAGCCGGGTTGCCTGCTCGTTGGGCAGCTCGTTGAGCAGGTCGGCCGCGTCGTCCGGCTGCATGGCCTCGAGCACGTCGGCCGCGCGCCCGGAGTCCAGCCGGGACACGATGGCGACCTGGTCGTCCTCCGGCAGTTCCTCGAGCACGTCGGCCAGTCGCTCGTCGTCGAGGGCGGTCGCGACCTCCAGGCGGCGCGTGTCGCCGAGTTCGTGCAGCACGTCCGCCAGGTCGGCGGGCCGCAGGCCCTCGTATGCCTCGAGCAGCTTGGCGGCACCCTGCTCCTGCGTGGAACCCGCCAGGCCGGTCACGGCGGTCACGGGAACCACGAGGGTCTCGCCGCGGCGGCGCAACGACAGCCCCTTGGACGGCTGCTTGCGGCGCACGAAGAGCTGGTCCACGAGCCAGTCGCCCGTGCGCTGGCGGGTGATCGACAGGTCCTCCACCGTCGCCTCGCCGGAGCCGTCCGAGAGCCGCACCGTGCGGTCGAGCAGCTCGCCCAGCACCAACGACTCCATCGCGCGCTGCTCGAAGCGGCGCATGTTCAGCAGGCCGGTCGAGAGCACCTGGCCGGCGTCGATCGCCGTGACCCGCGTCAGGGGGAGGAAAACCCGGCGGCGACCCGGCACCTCCACGACGAGGCCGACGGCGCGGGGCGCGCCCTTGGCACGGATCAGGACGACGGCATCGCGCACGCGCCCCACCTCGTCACCGATCGGGTCGAAGACCTGGGTGCCGGCGAGGCGTGCCACGAAGACCCTGGTTGCCACGCTCACGCGGTCAGCCTACGCGGGGCGAACCCGTCGGTCCTGGTAGGAGGCGCGCGGTGTGGTGGTGCCTGGGCCCGGAAGGGGCCAGACTGGGTGAATGACCTTCAGCCGCCCGAACGCAGTGCCCCGCGTCCCCACCCTGCCGGGCGGCGACGAGGTCGCCGCGTACGACACGTACCTCGAGGCCCAGCAGGCCGTCGACTACCTGTCGGACAACAAGTTCGCCGTCGAGCACGTGACGATCGTCGGCACCGACCTGCGGATGGTCGAGCGGGTGACCGGCCGCCTGTCCTACGGCAGGGTGGCGCTCGCGGGTGCCCTGTCGGGCGCGTGGTTCGGCTTCTTCGTCGGGCTGCTGCTGAGCCTGTTCGGCGGGGCGGGGATGGGTGGCGTGCTCCTGGTCGGCATCGGGCTGGGCGCCGGCTTCGGCCTGCTCTTCTCCGTGCTGTCCTACGCCCTGACCGGCGGGCGGCGAGACTTCACCTCCTCCTCGCAGATCGTGGCCTCCACCTACGCGATCCTCTGCGGGCCGGAGCAGGCCGGCGAGGCGCGGTCCATGCTGCTGAAGTCGCCCAACGGCCTGGGCAAGGCGCGGCGCGGATCCACCACTGTCTCCGCCCCGCCCGCGGCGGCACCGGCCGCTCCCGCCGGGTCGGCGCCGGCTGCACCCGCCCCCACCACGCCCCGCGCTCCCGACCCGCGCTGGACCACACCCAGCGGCGCGCCGCGGTACGGCGCAATGCGCCCCGCCGGCGAGCAGGCACCCGCGGCCCCGCAGGCTCCGAGCGCCGAGCCGCAGACCGCCGAGCCCTCGACGGCCGAGCCCCAGCCTTCGGAGCCGCAGACCACTGAGCCGCAGGAGCCGCGACCGGAGGAGCGGGACGACCCGTACCGCCCGCCCCAGCCCTGACCTGTCGATCAGTTCGGCAACGGATTGTTCTGTTCGGCACGGATGTCTGCCGAACGGACCCACCTACTGCCGAACTGAAGCAGCTGGCCGCGGACTCCCTGGTGGCGATGGGAGCAGAGGATGGGTGCGCAGCGTTCGGCGTACGTCATCCGGAAAGCGCGCGGCCAGCGTGTCGACGATCCTCGCCAGGGGTGCGCAGGGACGAGCGAGGTCAGGTGCCGCCGGACGTCCGACGCGGCACCACCGGATCGTCGACAGCGTTGCACGACGTGCGTCGCGGCGGGAGGCGTCCAGAGGCGCAGCCCGTGGCACCGGGCGGCGGTCTCGTGACTGAAGACGTGGTCCGCCGTGAGCTGACGGTGCACGGCACGGGCGAGGTCGAGCATCCGCCGTCGAGCGGCCTCCGCGGCGTGCTCGACGCGGGTCGGCTCGGCTCGCCGGTACGCGCCGTGACGAAGTCCTTCGAGTTCCCCGGCGCGGCGCGCTCGGTCGAGTTCGTGCCGCTGGACGTCGCGGGCGATCACGAGGGGGGCGTCGTCGGTCACACGCCAAGACTGGCGGACCACAGGAACAAGGCGACCATGCCCGTGGACAATGCCCTGGCGCCCTCAGGTCAGTTCGGCAGGGGGCTGATCTCCTCGGCACGAATGTATGCCGAAGAGATCAACCCACTGCCGAGCAGAACGGATGGGTCCGGTCAGCCGCGCAGGCGCGCCATCCAGGCCTCGACGTCCTCGGGACGGCGGGGGAGGGCGGCGGACAGGTTCTCGTTCCCGTCCTCCGTGACGAGCACGTCGTCCTCGATCCGCGCACCGATGCCGCGGTACTCCTCGGGCACCGCGAGGTCGTCGGCCTTGAAGTACAGGCCCGGCTCGATGGTGAACACCATGCCCGGCTCGAGCACGCCGTCCAGGTAGAGCTCGCGCCGCGCCTGCGCGCAGTCGTGCACGTCGAGGCCCAGGTGGTGGCTGGTGCCGTGCACCATCCAGCGACGGTGCTGCTGGCCCTCGGGGGACAGGGACTCCTCGGCGGTCACGCCGTCGGGCAGCAGGCCCCACTCCTCGAGGCGGGCCGCGATGACCTCCATCGCGGCGGCGTGGATGTCACGGAACTTCGTGCCCGGCTTCGCGACGTCGAACGCGGCGTCAGCCGCGTCGAGCACGGCGGAGTAGATCCTGCGCTGCACGTCGGTGAACTTGCCGTCCACCGGCAGGGTGCGGGTGACGTCGGCGGTGTAGAGGGAGTCGACCTCGACGCCCGCGTCCAGCAGCACCAGCTCGCCCTCGTGGACCACGCCGTCGTTGGAGATCCAGTGCAGCGTGGTGGCGTGCTCGCCGGCGGCCGCGATGGTCTCGTAGCCCACGGTGTTGCCCTCGAGCCGGGCGTGCGCGTCGAACGTCGTCTCGATGACGCGCTCGCCGCGGCGGTGCGCCACGGCCTTGGGCAGCGCCGGCACCACCTCCTCGAAGCCCTCGATCGTGCGGGCCACGGCCTCGCGCAGGTGCTCGAGCTCGATCGCGTCCTTGACCAGGCGCAGCTCGGAGGTCGCCTCGACCAACGATCCGTCCTGGGACTCGGCCTCGACGCCGGCCTCCTCACGGATCGCCTCGACGAGCGTCTCGATGCCCTCGTCGGCGCCGGTCACGACGAGGATCCGCACGCCGTCCGCGCCGACGTCCTTGGCCAGGGCGTCGCGCAGGTCGTCGACGTGGCGCGCGTGGACGCCGGTGAGCGTCGTGACGTCGTCGAGCGAGGGACGGGCGCCCACCCAGAACTCGCCGTAGCGCGAGTCGGCGTAGAACTCCTCGGTGTCGCGTGCCGCGAGCGGGCGCACGTAGAGCACGGCGTGGTGCCGCGACGGGGCGCCGTCGGCGCCCGGGTCGCCCTCGCCCTCGGCGACGGGGTGCAGCACAAGCACGGCGTCGGGCTCCTGGTCGGTGCCCAGGCCGGTGAGGTGCGCGAACGCGGAGTGCGGGCGGAACCGGTAGTCGGTGTCGTTGGACCGGACCTTCAGCGGACCGGCGGGGATCACGAGCCGAGCACCGGGGAAGAGAGCGGAGAGCTTCGCGCGACGCTCGGCGGTGAACGGGGCGGCGTCGCCCGCGACGATGCCGAGGTCGGCGCGCGGGGCCCAGTGCGAGGTGATGAACGACCTGAACGCCTCGGAGACGGGGCGCTGGGAACGGTTGCTGCCGCGGTCCTCTTCGCCGGGCGGAGTGTTCGGGGCGGGTGCGGACTCGTCGACGGGGGTGGAGTCGGTCATGGTTCCAGTGTCCCACCCGACGGCGGGGCGGACGGGCCGGGCGGGAGGCGCGGTTCAGGCGCGGGCGAAGTCGTGCAGGGCGCGCGTCAGGACGCGGTTGAAGGCGTCGGGCGCATCGGAGTTGACGTCGTGACCTGCCTCCGGCACGACGACGAGCGCCCCGCGGTCGGCGGCCGCCACGTGGCGGGACTCCTCGAGCCGCATCCGGTCGCGCGCCCCGTTGACGAACCACACGGGCACGCGGAGCGCGCGCGTGCTCGCCACCGAGGACCTGCCGGCGAGGTGGGTGAGCGCGTCGGTCACCACGTCCCAGCCCGGACGGTGGACGCCCGCGGTACCGAGGGCGTCACCCATCAGCTCGGCCACCTGCGTGCCCCCGGCGCGGGAGCGCCCGCCCATCAGCGCGGACTGCCAGGCCAGCGACGCGTCCCGCAGGCCGCGTCGGAGCGTCGTCGTGCCGGAGACGGCGAGGCGAGCGACGTCGCGGTACAGCGCGACGGGCTTGCCCTTCGGGTCGGACGTGCAGCCGGCCGCGACCACCCCGGCCAGCCTCGGGGCGTCGGCGTCGGCGTCGGCGGCGGGGGTGGTGTGCCGCGCCGCGTGCTGGGCCTGCTGCGCCGTGTGCTGGGCCGCCCAGGCGAGCGAGGTGTACCCGCCGAGGGAGAGGCCCACCACGACCACCGGCGTCCCCGCGTCGAACGACCGGGCCGCGTCGTCGAGCACCTCGAAGGCGCCGGGCATCGAGAACCGCTCGCCGTGCCGCGCGCCGTGCGCGGGCAGGTCGACCGCGACCGCGTCGTGGCCCGCGTCGCGAACGTGCTCCAGCTGCCGTTCCCAGATCGCCGACGACGTGCGCATGCCGTGCACGAAGACGATCCCGGACCGGCCGTGGCCGGATCCGGGAAGGGGGGTGAGGTCGGGCAGCGAGGGGGCGACGTCGGCGCGGGTGTGGTCCATCGCGACGATCGTCTCGCGCCCATCGGCGCGTGCCGGGGGCAGGAGCAGCGGGCGCGGTGGAGAGCTTGTGTCTCCCGCCTTCACGACGCTCGGGCGGCGGACGTGGCCGACGTCGCACCGGTGCGGGCGCCGGATCGCGCGTCGTCACGCCCCTCGCTCCCTAGACTTGGGCCCGTGACGACTCGGCCCGTGATCGACCTCCATACCCACTCGCGGGCGTCCGACGGCACCGATCGGCCGCGTGCCGTGCTGGAGGCCGCGGCCGGAGCCGGGCTGAGCGTGGTGGCGCTGACCGACCACGACACCGCCGCGGGCTGGGCGGAGGCCGCCGACGCCGTCGCCGGCACCGGGATCGCCCTGGTGCGGGGCACCGAGGTGTCCACGCGGGTGCGCACCGCCGAGGGGGGCATCAGCGTCCACCTGCTGTCGTACCTGCACGACCCGGACGGCACGGACCTGCGCGCCGAGTTTGAACGCACCCGCTCCGACCGGCTGACGCGGGCGCGCCGGATGGCGGACCTGCTGGCGGAGGACTTCCCGGTGACGTGGGACGACGTCGTCGCGCAGACGGGCGACGACGCCACGGTGGGGCGCCCCCACCTGGCGGACGCGCTGGTCGCCGCGGGGGTGGTCGCGTCGCGGGACGAGGCGTTCGCGACGATGCTGCACCCGGGCGCCCGGTACTACGTGCCGCACTACGCCCCCGACACGGATGCGGCCGTGCGCGCGGTGCTCGCCGCGGGCGGCGTGCCCGTGCTGGCGCACCCGGCCGCGGGAGCTCGGGGGCGCGTCGTGAGCGACCAGACCGTCGCAGACCTCGCCGCCGTCGGCCTCGCGGGGCTCGAGGTGGACCACCGGGACCACGACGCCGCCTCGCGCGACCGGCTGCGGGGCCTGGCGGCCGAGCTCGGGCTGCTGGTCACGGGCTCCAGCGACTACCACGGCACCGGCAAGCTGAACCGCATCGGGGAGAACTCCACCGATCCCGAGGTGCTCGCACAGATCGAGGATCGAGGTCGACTGGACGTGATCCGCCCGTGAGCGCGGTGCTGGACACCGCGCTGTTCACCGAGGTGTTCGTCACCCTGTTCGTGATCATGGACCCGCCCGGCACCGTTCCGGTCTTCCTGGGCCTGACCTCCGCCATGGGCGCCAAGCAGCGCAACCGCGCCGCGCGGCAGGCGATCCTCGTCGCGTTCGGCGTCATCGTGGTCTTCGCGCTCTTCGGCCAGCAGGTGCTGCACTACATGGGCATCTCGCTGCCCGCGCTGCAGGCGTCCGGCGGGCTGCTCCTGCTGCTGGTCGCGATGGAGCTGCTGACCGGCAAGATGGAGGAGCCGGCGCCGTCCGGGAACAAGGGCGTCAACGTGGCCCTGGTGCCGCTCGGGACGCCGTTGCTCGCTGGCCCGGGCGCGATCGTCGCGACCATGGTCTTCGTGCAGCAGACCAGCGTCTCGGACGGCGGCGCGCCGCAGCTGATCGCCATCGCGGTGGCGATCGTGCTGGTGCACGTGAGCCTGTACCTGGCGATGCGGTTCGCGAACGTGATCCACCGGGTGCTCAAGGACTCCGGCGTCACGCTCGTGACGCGGATCGCGGGCCTCCTGCTGGCCGCGATCGCGGTCCAGCAGATCGCCACGGCGGTCACGGAGTTCGTCAAGATGGCGCAGTGAGCACCCGGCGTCCGCCGCCGGCGGACGCCGATCCGCAAACATGGGATGTTAGGGTCTTTGGATGCCTGAGCCCACCGCCTCCCCGATCTCCACCCCCCGCAAGGTCTCCGAGCTCGTCGTCGAGCACCTGACCGACCTGGTCGAGCGGGGGGAGTGGCCCGTCGGCTCACGCATCCCCGCCGAGCCCGAGCTGGTGGCCCAGCTCGGTGTCGGGCGCAACACCGTCCGCGAGGCCGTGCGCGCCCTCGAGCACGCGGGCATCCTCGCGCCGCGGCGCGGCGACGGCACGTACGTGCGCGCCGCGAGCGGGCTCGACGCCGCACTCGGGAGGCGCGCCCGGACGGCCGACGCGCTGCAGGTGCTCGAGGTGCGCTCGATCCTCGAGCGCGGGTCCGCCCGGGCCGCCGCGGCCCGTCGCGACCCCGCCGCGCACGAGGCGCTGCGCGCGGCACTGGCCGCACAGGTCGCCACCCGCGGGGCCGCCGACGACGTCGCCTACCGCGCAGCCGACATCGCCTTCCACGCCGAGGTCGTCCGCGCCGCGGGCAACCCCCTGCTCGTCGAGCTCTACGACGGGCTCGACCACGTGCTGCTGCGGACGCTCGCCACCGACGCCCACGGCCGCCACCACCGCGACGTCCCCGGCCACGAGGAGGTGGTCGCCGCCGTGCTCGACGGCGACCCCGACGCCGCCGAGCGCGCCGTCCTCGCCACGATCGAGGCCGTGCGTGCCCACGTCGTCGAGAGCACGAGCGGCGGTGCCGGCGGTGCCGGCGGTGCGGCGCGCGACGGGCACGGGGAGGACGCATGATCGCCGACCGCCGCCCCCTGGCCGCCGGCGCCGTCCTCGCGATCGTCCTCGCCGCGCTCAACCTGCGCCCGGGAGTCGTCGCCGTCTCGCCGCTGCTGGGGGAGATCCTGGCCGAGGAGGGCCTCGGCGCGACCGCCGGTGGTGTCCTCACGACGCTCCCCGTGCTGTGCTTCGGCCTGCTCGCCCCTGCTGCCCCGGCGCTCGCCCGCCGGTTCGGCCTGGAGCGGTCGCTGTTCGCGAGCCTCGTGCTGCTGTGCGTGGGGTTCGCCCTGCGGCTCGTCCCCGGCGTCGGCACCCTGCTGCTCGGCACACTCGCCGTCGGGTGCGCCATCGGGCTGGGCAACGTGCTCCTCCCGGCGCTGATCAAGCGGGACTTCGCGGAGCGGGTCGGCCTCATGACGGGCCTGTACTCGATGGCGCTGTCCGGCGGGGCGGCGCTCGCGGCCGGGCTCACGGTGCCGCTCGCCACCGCCGCGGGCCTCGACTGGCGCGCCGCGCTGGCGTCGTGGGGACTGCTCGCGGTGCTCGGCGCGGTGGTGTGGGCGCCGCGCGCGCTGCGCGCCGGGGAGCGGACGGCGGCCTCGCTGCGCCCGGCCGGCGCCTCGCCCGTCGACGCCGCGAGGTCGGTGTGGCGCAGCCCGCTGGCCTGGGCGGTCACGGTGCTGATGGGGACGCAGTCGCTGTCGTTCTACGCGATCAACGCCTGGCTGCCGGAGATCTTCGTGGCCGCGGGCCGCAGCGTCGCGGTGGGCGGCTGGCTCCTGGCGCTGACCAACCTGCTCGGCATCGTGGGGTCGTTCGTCACCCCGGTGCTGGCCGGGCGTCTGCGGCGGCAGCGGGCGATCGGCATCGTCATTGTCGCCCTGATCACGACGGGCCTGCTGGGCCTGGCACTCGCGCCGGGCGCGGCATTTCTCTGGGTGGTGCTGCTCGGCCTCGGTCAGGGCGGCGGCATCAGCCTCGCGCTGACCCTCATGGCGCTGCGCACCGAGAACGCCGCTCGCACGTCGGAGCTGTCGGGCATGGCGCAGAGCGCGGGCTACGTGCTGGCCGCCTGCGGGCCGCTCGGCCTCGGCGTCGCGCACGACGCCACCGGGTCGTGGACGGTGCCCCTGCTGGTACTGGTCGCAGCGTCGCTGGTGCAGGGTGTCGCCGCCTGGTTCGCCGGCCGCGACGAGATCGTGCGTTGACCCGCGGTGTCGCCCGCCCTCAGGGCCCGACCGGCTCCAGGGTGACCCGGACCGTCCCGCCCGGCTCAATGCCCTCGGCCTGGCGCACCGCCTTCTTCAGCGGCAGCACGTAGCCCTTCTGCTCGTCGCTGGGGAAGACTGACGTGGACCACGTGGTGGCGCCGACCGTGACGGTCACCTTGATCGAGCCGAACCCCCGCGGGGGCAGCGGCAACTCGGCGAGCGTGTCGGACTCCTCCGGCGGCACGGTGACGAACCACCACGAGTCGCTGCGCACCTGCCACTGCCACAGCGGTGCCGAGAACGTCAGACGCATGACGGCAGGCTACGGCGTACCGCCGACAACAGAACGGCGGTCGAGCCCGCGGGCTCGACCGCCGGCTTCCGGTGGGTCAGCTCTCCGACGGCGCCTGCGGAGCCGACGAGGCGCCACCCTCGGTGGGGCGGCCGCCGCGGGTGCGGCGCCGGTTGCGGCTGCGACGGCGCTGCCCGCCCTCGGACTGCTCCGCAGCACCGTGCTCGCCGGTGCCGTGCTCGCCGGTGCGGTGCTCGGCGCTGCCAGACGTCGCGGCGTCCGGCCGCGAGCCCTGCGTGGCGCCGCCGCGGGGGCCCTGGCCGGAGCGCGATCCGTCACGACGACCGCCGTCACCTCGACCGCCGTCACCTCGACCGCCGTCACCTCGACCGCCGTCACCTCGCCCGCCGTCACCTCGACCGTGATCACCCCGGCCGCCGTCGCGCGGGCCGCTCTGGGCGCTGGTGCGCTTGCCGGTCTCGCCGAGGTCCTCGAGTACCTCGGCATCGAGGCCGCCGAGCTGCTGCTTGTTCCTCGGCAGCCGGCCCTTGGTGCCCTCGGGGATGCCGAGGTCGGAGAAGAGGTGCGGCGAGCTGGAGTACGTCTCGACGGGCTCGGGGAAGCCCAGGTCGAGGGTGCGGTCGATCATCTGCCAGCGCGGGATGTCGTCCCAGTCGACGAACGTCACGGCCGTGCCCTTGTTGCCCGCGCGGCCGGTGCGGCCGATGCGGTGCAGGTAGGTGCGCTCGTCCTCGGGGCACTGGTAGTTGACGACGTGCGTCACGTCGTCGACGTCGATGCCGCGCGCGGCCACGTCGGTCGCGACGAGGACGTCGATGTGGCCGTGGCGGAACGCGCGCAGCGCCTGCTCGCGGGCGCCCTGGCCGAGGTCGCCGTGGAGGGCACCGGCCGCGAACCCGCGGTCGCGCAGCTCGTCCGAAACCTTCGCCGCGGTGCGCTTGGTGCGGGCGAAGACGATGGTGCGGCCGCGGCCCTCGGCCTGCAGCAGGCGGGCGAGCACCTCGATCTTGTCCAGCGCGTGCGCGCGATAGATCACCTGGCGCGTGTCCTTCACGGTCGCGCCCTGGTCGTCGGGCTCGGCCGCGCGGATGTGCGTGGGCTGCGACATGTAGCGGCGGGCCATCGAGACCACCGGCCCGGGCATCGTCGCGCTGAACAGCATGGTGTGCCGCACGGCGGGGGTGCGCGACAGGATCTTCTCGACGTCGGGCAGGAAGCCGAGGTCGAGCATCTCGTCGGCCTCGTCGAGCACGACCGTCGCAGCGCGCGTGAGGTTGAGGTGCCCCTGGTTGAGCAGGTCCACCATGCGGCCGGGGGTGCCGACGACGACCTCGACGCCGTTGTTGAGCGTCTCGATCTGCGGCTCGTAGGCGCGGCCACCGTAGATCTGGACGATCCGGACGCTGCGGTGCTTGGACGCGGTCTCGAGGTCGCGCGCCACCTGCGAGGCGAGCTCGCGGGTGGGGGCGACGACGAGGGCCTGCGGCTTGCCCGGGGCGGGCAGCTCGTCGAAGCCCGGCTCGCCCGGCGCGACCACGCGGTTCAGCAGCGGGACGCCGAAGCCGAGGGTCTTGCCGGTGCCGGTCTTGGCCTGGCCGATGATGTCGTGCCCCTGCAGGGCCACGGGCAGCGTCATCGCCTGGATGGGGAACGGGTGGGTGATGCCGGAGTCGGCCAGGGCCTCGACGATCTCGGGGCGCACCCCGAAATCGGCGAAGGAGACGCCCTGCGCCTGGATGGCGGCGGGGGAGGAGTAGTCGGGCTCGCCGGCGGTGCCGGTCGTGGGCGCCACCGTCTCGGCGGCGCTGCTGTCGGTCGTGGTCACGGGTACCTTCGTCTGCTCGTCGGCGCGCGCGAACCGGGCTCCCGAACGGGCCGGAGGGCCGTTGACGGGCCGCACTGTTCGGATCGCATGAAGCGCCGAGGTGGTCGGCAGCCGATCGTGAAAGAACGTCGCTCAGGCTCCGCGGGACGTCCCGCGGGCCGCTGCGGTCGAGTCAAAGCGTGACGACCGGGCAACCGAAGTACATGTCCATGGTACGCGACCGGCCCGCGACGAGGGTCTCGCCGCGACGGACGCGCGGCGGCCGCACTTATCCTGGGCGGGTGAGCCACCAGCGCAGCACCCCGGCCGATCATCCCGGAGGCGTCGCCGGCGCCGACACCGCGCCGGCAGGCGGGGCCCCGGACCCCGCGCGCGCGGTGCTGGTCGGGCTCGCCGCCTACACCGAGCTGTCGGCGTTCGGGCTGCTCGCGAGCAGCTCCGTGGACGCGCCCGACCTCGCCACGCGCCAGACGCTCGCCACCGCCGCGGGCGACGCGCTCGACCGGCAACGACGGCTGCTGGTGTCCGTACCGGGCGAGGTGGCTCCGGCGGCCGTGATGGCGCCGTTCGACGGGGCGCTGGCCGACTTCGACGCGCGGACCGCGCCCGCGAGCTGGGCGGAGGGCCTGCTGAAGGGCATCGTCGGGCACGGGGTGGCGCAGGACCTGTGCCGCGAGCTCGCGCGGGGCCTGCCGGCCGGCGGCGAGGAGTTCCTGCGCGCCGTCGGGGGACCCCGTACCGACGACGCCGCGACGGTGCTCCTGGCGGGCGCCGCGGCAGCCGACGACGTGCTCGCCGCGCGTCTCGCCCTGTGGGGGCGACGGGTGGTCGGCGAGGCCCTGGGGCTGGTGCCGGTGCTGCTGGCCGCCCACCCGCCGCTGGCCGCGCTGGCAGCCGCGGCGCGGGGGGCCAGACCCGCCGCGGGCGCGTCCGCGCAGGGATGGCTCGTCTCGCGGCTCACCGCCGAGCACACCCGGCGCATGGACCGGATGGGCCTGGCCGCCTGACGATCCGCGGAGCGTCCCGGCCGACGACTGACCCGGCCGCACACCGACGGTGCGACCGGGTCAGGGATGGTGCCGTCGTCAGGGACGGAGCCGGCTCAGAGCGCGCCGAACCCCACCCGACGCTGGTCCTCGGCGCCGACCTCGACGTAGCCGATGGTGGCGGTGGGCACCAGGATCTTGCGCCCGCGGGCGTCGGTGAGCTCGAGCACGCCGTTGTCGGCGAGGGCCTCGCGGACAGCGGTGGTGACGGCCTCCGCCGTCTCGTCGGTCTCGATGACGAGCTCGCGCGCCAGGTTCTGCACACCGATCGTGATCTCCACGTTGTCTCCTTCGCGAGCTGCGCCGGCGCTGCCGGCGGCGGTCTGTCGTTCTCCGGTCACCCGGACGTCCCGTCGATCCTAGTCACGGCGGGCCCCGGTAACGGGCCACGACGCCCTTTGTCAGCGGAGGGTGAAACTCGCGACGGCGCTGTCGGTGTGACCGGCGGCCCGTGGGGCTGTCGGTGGGGCGGGCTGTCGGTGGGGCGTGGTCGAATCGGCCCGTGACGCCAGCGACCGCGACCGCCCCCCGCCTCGTGCCGTCGGCGTCCGTGGACGCCGACGGCATTGACGGCGCCGATGTCCTGGACGCGACGCAGACGTCCGCCGTCGTGGCGGCGCTCTCCGGGCCGGCGACGCTGGTGGTGGGCGCACCCGGCACGGGACGCACCACGGTGGCGACGGCGGTCGCGGTGCAGGCGCTCGAGGCCGGCGCGGACCCGGCGCGCGTGCTCGTGCTCGCGGCGTCCCGCAGGTCGGCGGCCCGGCTGCGCGACCGCGTCACCGCGCGGGCGGGGCGCACGGTCGGAGCACCGATGGTCCGCACCCCCGCGTCGGCCGCGTTCGCCGTGCTGCGCACCCGGGCGGCAGCGCACGGCGAGGCCGCGCCCACGCTCGTCTCGGGGCCCGAGCAGGACCTCGTGCTCGCCGAGCTCCTTGAGGGTCACCTCTCCGGCGAGGGCACCGACCTGCAGCTGCCGCCCGGGCTGCCCGAGGAGTCGCTGGGCCTGCGCGGCCTGCGCCAGGAGCTGCGCGACCTGCTGATGCGGGCCGCGGAGCGTGGGCTGGGGCCGGTGGACCTCGCGGGGCTGGGCGCCCGGCACGACCGCCCCGAGTGGGTCATGGCGGCGCAGCTCTACGAGGAGTACCTGGACGTCACGACGCTGAGGCTCGGCACGCCGGACGCGGGAGCCCGGTACGACCCGGCCGGTGTCGTCGACGAGGCGGCGCACGCGCTCGCGGGCTGGGACGAGGAGCTGCCGGACGTGCCGCGGCCCGCCTGGGACCTCGTGGTCGTGGACGACTACCAGGAGGCGACCGTCGCGACGGCGCGCCTGCTGCACGTGCTGCACGACGCGGGCGCCCGGCTGGTGCTGCTCGCCGACCCGGACTCAGCCGTGCAGGGCTTCCGTGGCGCGTCCCCGGGGCTCGTCGGGCGGGCTGCGGCGCCGGCCCGGCACGGCGTGGTCGGAGCCTTCGACGCCCGCACGGTGGTGCTCGGCACGGCGTGGCGTCAGCCCGAGGAGCTGCGCGCCGTCACGCGGGGGGTCACGTCGCGCATCGCCACGGTCTCCGGGGCGTTGCACCGCGTCGCCGGGGCCCGCCCGGAGGGGGACGACGACCTCACGGACGCCGACAGCTCCGGGACGGGCGAGGCTGCCGCCGCTGCCGGCGCCGGCGACGTCGAGGTGGGCGACGCGCCTGGGAGGGGCGTGCAGGTCGCGGTCCTCGCCGGCCCGGCCCAGGAGGCCGCGTACGTGGCACGCGAGCTGCGCGCCGAGCACCTGCTGCACGGGACGCCCTGGGAGCGGATGGCTGTCGTCGCCCGCAGCGGCGACCGGCTCGCCTCGGTGCGCCGCGACCTGGTCGCCGCCTCCGTCCCGGTGGCGCTGCTCGGCTCTGACCTGCCGCTGCGCGACGAGCCGGCCGTGACGCCGCTGCTCGCCGCGCTGCGGGTGTGCGCCGCCGGGGGCGGGATCGACCGCCTGCTCGCCGACGAGCTGGGGGAGCCGGGGCCCGGCGTCGGCTCGGAGCTCGACGCCGACACGGCCGCGCTGCTGCTCACGTCGCCCGTCGGCGGCCTCGACGCGGTGGCGCTGCGCCGGCTGCGTCGCGCGCTGCGCGCGGAGGAGCTCTCGGGGGGCGGGGGCCGCTCGTCCGACGCCCTGATCGTCGAGGTGCTGGACGACCCCGCGCGCGTCGAGACGCTCCCGTCCCCGGTGCGCCGGGGGCCGGGGGCCGTCGCCCGGGTGCTCGCCGCGGGACGCGCGGCGGCGGCCGAGCCGGGCGCCACCGCACAGACGGTGCTGTGGGCCGTGTGGGCTGCCACCGGGCTGGCTGACCGGTGGCGGGATTCCGCGCTCGCGGGCGGCTCGTCGGGTGCGCGCGCGGACCGCGACCTGGACTCCGTGCTCGCCCTGTTCCGGGCGGCGGAGACGTACGTCGACCGGATGCCCGGCGCCCCGGTCGCGGCGTTCGTCGACTACCTCGCTTCGCAGGACCTGCCGGCCGACTCGCTCGCCGCCTCGGCGGCCGGCGCGCACGCGGTGGAGGCGCTGACGCCGGCCGGCGCGGCGGGCCGGGAGTGGGACGTCGTGATGGTGGTCGGCGTGCAGGACGGTGTGTGGCCCGACCTGCGCCTGCGCGACTCGCTGCTCGGCTCGCAGGCCCTCGTCGAGCTGCTCGCGGGGCGCTCCGACGACGCGCACGGGATGGGCACCGAGGCGCGGCGCCAGGTGCTCGCCGACGAGCTGCGCGCCTTCGCCGTCGCGACCTCGCGGGCGCGACGGCGGCTGGTCGTGACAGCGGTCGAGGACGCCGAGGACGCGCCGTCGGTCTTCCTCGACCTCGTGACGCCGCCCGGCACCGACGTCACGGGTCCCGACGGCGGGCCCGACCCGCGGAGGGTCACGGTGGGGCCTCCGCTCGACCTGCGCGGCGTCGTCGCCGAGGCCCGGGCCGCGCTGGTCCGCGACGCCCGGGCGGGCGCGCCGGACGGTGGCCCGGTGACTGCCGGCCCGGTGCCGGACGAGGTGGCGGCGCACGACCCGGCGAGCGTGGCAGCCGCCCTGCTCGCCGACCTCGCCGGCGCGGGGATCGCCGAGGCAGACCCGCGCACCTGGTACGGCGTCGCGACCACCTCCAGCGACGAGCCGCTGTGGGGGCCGCAGGACGAGGTGACCGTCTCGCCCTCGAAGGTGGAGACGGTGAGCACGTGCGCGCTGAAGTGGGCGTTCGAGTCGGCCGGGGCCACGGCCCCCGACGCCACCCACCAGACGCTCGGCACGCTGGTGCACGAGATCGCCGAGACGCTGCCGAAGGCGCCGCTCTCCGCGCTGCGCGCCGAGCTCGACCGTCGCTGGCCGGAGCTCGCGCTGCCCGAGGGATGGCCCTCGCGCCAGCTGCGCCGCCGGGCCGAGCAGATGGTGGAGCGGCTCGCCGCGTACTACGCCGACGCGGGGGACCCCGTGCTCGTCGAGCCGGCCTTCGAGCTCACCGTCGGCCGTGCGCGCCTCAAGGGCAAGATCGACCGGGTCGAGGACGCGGGCGACGACGGGGTCACCGTCGCCGACCTCAAGACCGGCCGCACCGCGGCGTCGCGGGCCAAGGCGACCGAGCACCCGCAGCTCGGCGCCTACCAGCTGGCCGTGGCCGAGGGCGCCCTCGACCTGCCCCCGGGCACCCCGAGCGCGGGGGCGCGGCTGGTATACGTCGGGACGCCCACGGTGGCGCCCAGCGTCCGCAGCCAGCCCGCGCTGCCCGTCGAGCAGGACGGCTCGAGCTGGGCGCGGGCGCTGGTCGAGAGCGCGGCCGACACCATGGCCGCCGCCCGCTTCACCGCGCACGAGAACGACCTGTGCCCCATGTGCCCCGTGCGGCGGTCGTGCCCCGTGCAGCCCGAGGGAAGGAACGTCATCGGATGACCGGCGACAGCACGTCCGCACCCGGCCCGGTGCCGGCCTCTGGGCCGGACCCGGCGTCGGCCGCCGCGCCCGACGGCGCGTGGGATGCACTCGGCGAGCCTGACCGGGCGGCGGACCTCGGCTTCCCCGAGCTCGCCGGCCTCGGCGCGCCCGACGGCGTGCTGTTCGACGACCCATTGCTCGACGGCGGGGCTCTCGACGACGGACCGATGCACCGCGACGGTGCGGCCGCGTCGGCGACGCAGCGGCTGTCGGCCCGCGAGATCGCCGAGCTGCTGGGCCGCCCGTCGCCCACCGACGAGCAGGCGGCCGTCATCGAGGCTCCGCTGGAGCCGGTGCTCGTGGTGGCGGGCGCGGGGTCGGGCAAGACGGAGACGATGGCGGCCCGCGTGGTGTGGCTCATCGCGAACGAGCTCGTGGCGCCCGAGGAGGTGCTCGGGCTGACGTTCACGCGCAAGGCGGCCGCCGAGCTCACCACGCGGGTGCAGTCGCGGCTCGCGCAGCTCGCCCGCGCGCAGGGCCGCGCGGCGTCGGGCCTCGACCTGTTGGCACGCCCGACGGTCGCGACCTACAACGCCTACGCGGCGTCGCTCGTGGCCGACCACGGGCTGCGGCTGGGGATCGAGCCGGGCTCGCGGCTGCTGGGCGAGGCGAACCAGTGGCAGCTCGCGGCCCAGGTCGTGGAGTCGTGGGCTGACGACCTCGGCACGGACCGCGCGGTGAGCACCGTGGTGGGGGCCGTGCTCACGCTCTCGGGGGCGCTCGGGGAACACCTGCTGGCGGTGGACGACGCGCGCGACGCGCTGGCCGACGTCGTCGCCCGGCTCGACGCGGTGCCGCTCGGCCCGCGGCAGAAGAAGCGGACCAAGGAGATCCAGGGCCTGATCGACTCGGTCGCGGAGCGGGCGCGGCTGCTCGACCTCGTCGCCGAGTACCGCCGCCGCAAGCGCGTCGTGGACGCGCTCGACTTCGGCGACCAGATCGCCTTCGCGGCCGAGCTGGCACGGTCGGTCCCCGCCGTCGGGGCCACCGAGCGCACCCGCTACCCCGTGGTGCTGCTCGACGAGTACCAGGACACGTCGTACGCGCAGGTGGAGCTGCTCGCCGGGCTGTTCGGCGGCGGCCACGCGGTCACGGCCGTGGGTGATCCGCACCAGTCGATCTACGGCTGGCGCGGGGCCTCCGCGTCCGGCCTGGCGCGGTTCCCCGAGCGGTTCCGCACCCGTGGTGGCGCGCCCGCGGCGGTGCGCTACCTCAGCACGTCGTGGCGCAACGACGGCGCGGTGCTCGCGGCCGCGAACGTGGCCGCCGCTCCGCTGCGGGAGCGCGCGCGGCAGACGGGCACGGGCATGGACGTGCCGCCGCTCGACCTGCGGCCCGACGCCGGCACCGGAACGGTGCGGGCGCACGTAGCCACGACGAGCGAGGAGGAGGCCGAGGCGGTGGCGGAGGTCGTGGCCGCGCGCTGGCGGCGGGGGACGCGCCGCGACGGCTCCGACCGGGTGACGGCGGCCGTGCTGTGCCGGGCCCGCTCGCAGTTCGCGGCCGTCGAGGTGGCGTTGCGCCGTCGCGGGCTGCCCGTCGAGGTGGTGGGCCTGGGCGGCCTGCTGTCCACGCCGGAGGTGGTCGACGTCGTCGCGCTGCTCGAGGCCGTGCACGACCCGTCGCGCGGTGACTCGCTGTTGCGGCTGGTCACAGGGCCGCGGGTCAGCCTCGGCGCGGCGGACCTGCACGCACTCGGGTCGTGGGCGTCCGACCTGGCACGTGCCGCCGGCGCCCGGCCGGGTGCCCCGTCCGGTGCGGGTGCCGGGCCCGAGGACGAGAGCCCCCCGGTGATCGAGGGCGACGTGGTCGACCACCGCTCGATCGTCGACGCGCTGGACGACCTGCCTGCCCCCGGCCGGCCGGCCAGGGACGGGCGTGTGTTCACCGCGGTGGGGCACGGGCGGCTGACGGCCCTCGCGCGCCTGCTGCGCGAGCTCCGCGGGCTCACCTACCTCTCCCTGCCGGAGCTCGTCGTCGCGGCCGAGCGCGCGCTGGGGCTCGACGTCGAGGTCGCCACCGCCCAGGTGCTGGCCGACGCGCTCGCGTCCGGCCCGCCCGGCAGCCCCGGCGCGGTCGCCGGGGCCGGCGTGAGCCTGCGAGGACGCGAGCATCTCGACGCGTTCCGGGACGTCGCCGCGAGCTTCGCGCAGTCGGCGGACGTCGCGACGCTCGGCGCGTTCCTCGCGTGGCTCGGCGTCGCGGGCGATCGGGAGCGCGGGCTGGACATGCCGGTGCGTGAGCCCGACCCGGACGCCGTGCAGGTCATCACCGCGCACGCCGCCAAGGGGCTCGAATGGGACGTCGTCGCGGTGCCGGGGCTGGTGGACGGGGTGTTCCCGAGCCAGGCGGAGTCGGCCGGCGGGCGCACCGACAGTGGCTGGCTCACCGACCCGGCCGCACTCCCGTACCACCTACGGGGCGACGCCGCCGATCTGCCTGAGTTCACCTGGGCGGACGCCTCCGACACCAAGGACCTCGCCGCCCGCCGGGACCAGTTCCGCGCGGACAGCGGCGCCCACCGCCTGGCCGAGGAGCGCCGGCTGGCCTACGTCGCGTTCACCCGGGCGCGCAAGGAGCTCTTCCTCACGGCGCACTGGTGGGGCACGGGCAGCAGCCCGCGCCGCGTCTCCCCGTTCCTCGCCGAGCTCGTCGAGGCCGGCGTCGTGGACCCGCGCGGCTGGGCCGGTCAGCCGGACCCCGGCGACGGCAACCCGCGCGAGGCGCAGGAGCGCGCCGGCTCGTGGCCCACGCCCGACGCCGCGCCCGGCCACGCGGCAGCCGGCGGCGACGGAGCAACGACCGCGGACGCTGTGCCCTCGCCGCGCGAGCTCCTGCGGCGGACGGCGTCGCGGGTGGACACGGCGCGCGCGGCGGGCGGCGGCGCGACCACCGGGATCCTGCGTGACGACTCCGGCCGCGACCTCGTCGTCCTGGCCCGCACCCTGCTGACGGAGCGTGGGGCGCGCACGACGCGGGAGGTCGAGATGCCCGCGCACGTCTCCGCGTCGGGCCTGGTGCGGCTGGCCGCCGACCGGGACGCGTTCGCGCTCCAGCTGCGCCGCCCCGTGCCGCAGCAGCCCACCGTGCACGCGCGCCGCGGCACCCGCTTCCACGAGTGGATCGAGCGGTTCTTCACGTCGTCCTCGCTGGTCGACGTGGACGACCTCCCCGGCGCCGAGGACGGCGAGATCCCGCCCGACCTCGACCTCGAAACCCTGCGGCAACGCTTCCTCGACTCGCCCTGGGCGGCACGTACGCCGCTCGCCGTCGAGGTGGACGTGGAGACGCCGGTCGCGGGGGTGATGCTCCGCAGCCGGATCGACGCCGTCTTCGCCGACCCCGAGGCCGCGTCACCGGCGGGTGGCGAGGCGCCCGCCGTCGTCGTCGTGGACTGGAAGACCGGCCACGAGCCGACCGACCCGGCGGCCCGTGCCGCCCGCGAGGTGCAGCTGGCCGTCTACCGGTTGGCCTGGTCGCGGTATGCCGGGCTGCCGCTCGACCGGGTGTCCGCGGCGTTCGTCTACGTGGCGAGCGGTACCACGGCGCGCCCCCGACGCCTGCTCGACCAGGCGGAGCTGGAGGCGCTGGTGCGCGGCGCCTGAACGACGACGGGCCCGGGCACCGGCGACGTCCGGGTCACCAGCGGTATGCCCGTGGTTTCGGCCGCCTCGCATGCCCGGCCGCGTCGCAGTGAGGATGTGCCGTTGCCCGGGCGGGGTCAGGCGGGGGCGTCCTCGCGGGTGGCCTCGTCGAGGTCGGCCAGCATCGCCTCGGCGTCGGCGACGACGTCGGACAGGGCGTGCCGGACGCCGTGCAGCAGCCAGCGGGCGAGCGCGAGCTCGCCGACGAGGAGCGCGCGGTCGACCAGCCGGGCGTCGTGCAGCTCGGTGCGCCGCAGCTGGTAGGCCTCCATGATCGAGTCGACCGAGTCGGGCGGGGCGGCGACGAGCAGCCAGGCGAGGTCGTCGGCCGGGTCGGCCACGCGGGCGTCGGACCAGCCGCTGATCGCGGTGACGCGCCCGCGGGTCACGAGCATCTGATCGGTGGCGAGGTCGCCGTGCACCACGACGGGCTGGAAGCGCCACAGCGCGACGTCCTCCAGCGCGGCCTCCCAGCGGCGCAGAAGCGTGGGCGGCACCTTGCCGGTGGCCGCGGCCTCGTCGAGCTCCACGAGACGCCGCTCGCGGTACTCGGCGGCGGTGTACGAGGGCAGCCCGCACGACTCGACGACGGATGCCGGCAGCTCGTGCACGGCGGCGAGCGTGCGGCCGAGGTCGGCGGCGAGCCCGGGGCCGGGGCGCAGTGCCTCGAGGTCCAGCGCGGCGCCCGTCACGTGCCGGTGCACGACGGCGCGCCCGCCTTCCGGCAGCAGCGCGTAGCCGGCCACCTGCGGCACGGTGAACGGGAGCACGCCGGCGTCGACGTACAGGTGCAGCGCCTCGAGCAGCTCGATCTCGGCCTCGAGGGCGGCGCCGGCAAGCGTGGTGCGGGGCGCGCGCACGAGCCAGTCGACGCCGTCGTCGGCGGTGACGACCGCGGCGTCGTAGTCGCCCGGCAGGTCCTCGGGGCGGACCGAGTGGGCGTCCAGGCCCGGGACGGCGGCCGTCGCGAGAGCGGCGAGAGCGAGTGGACTGCGTGGCACCCGCCCACCGTAGACGCTCGCGGGGGCCGCCCGGGGGCACCGCGGCGCGCGTGTCCGTCGCTGCGCCGGGCGAGTTCCGGCCGCATGCCGGTGCCGGCCGGCCGGGGCCGGGCACGGCCATGACCGGAGCGGGCGCGGGTACCGTCGAGGCGTGACTGCACCCTCCTCGCTCCCCGACCTCTCCTACACCCGCGCCACCCACGACCGTGCCGCCGGGCGGCGCGTGGAGCCGGGACTGGTCCCGGACCTGCTCGCCGACGCCGCGACCCGGGTGGTGCTGGTGCTCCGCGGCCGGGTGGCGGTCGACGCCGCGGGCGACCTCCTGCTCACCGGCCCTGCTGGCGTTGCCGGCCTCGCGGCCGAGGCGGAGCGGCCCGAGGGTCACGCGCCGGGCCACCGCTGGCTGTTCCTCGGCGAGGAGGACGGCGGCGGTCTGCTCGGGCTCGTGCTCCCGGACGAGGCGGACGCCGACGCCGTCGGCATCGAGGGCGTCTCTCCGGCGACCCCTGCGACGCGCCTCGCCCGCGAGCACACCTGGGCCGGCCTGCGCGACGTCGGGGGCCGGCCGCACGACGCGCTCGCCTCCGAGGCGGTCGCGCTGTCGGCGTGGCACGCCTCGCACGAGCGGTGCCCGCGCTGCGGGGAGCCGACGGTGGTCGAGCAGGCGGGCTGGGTGCGCCGCTGCGTGGCGCAGGACGTCGAGATCTACCCGCGCACCGACCCCGCCGTGATCATGGCCGTGGTGGACGACGCCGACCGCCTGCTCCTGGGGCGCGCGGCGCACTGGCCCGAGGGGCGCTTCTCGACGCTCGCCGGATACGTCGAACCGGGAGAGGGGCTGGAGCAGGCCGTGCGGCGGGAGGTCGCCGAGGAGACGGCGGTCGTCGTCGGCGACGGCCCCGACGACGTCGTGTACCGCGGGAGCCAGCCGTGGCCGTTCCCAGCCTCGCTGATGCTCGGGTTCCGTGCCCGGGCGGTCGCGACCGACATCGAGGTGGACGGCGCCGAGGTCACCGCCGCGCGGTGGTTCACCCGCGCCGAGCTCGCCGACGAGGTCCGGGCCGGCGCCGTGGGCCTGCCGGCGCGGCCGTCGATCGCCAGGGCGCTCGTCGAGGAGTGGTTCGGGGGCGAGCTGCCCGGCTGACCGCGCTGATGACCTGCCGGTGACCGTGCCGGGCGTCAGGACGCGAGCCGCGCCTTGACGTCGTTCAGCGACGGGTTGGTCGCTGCGGTGCCGTCGGGGAAGACGACGGTCGGGACGGTCTGATTCCCGTCGTTGACCTGCTCCACGTACGCGGCCGTCCCCGGCTGCTCCTCGATGTCGACCACCGTGTACCCGATGCCCGCGGAGTCGAGCTGAGTGCGCAGCCGGCGGCAATAGCCACACCACACGGTCGAGTACATGGTGACGGTGCCCGGCGCGGGGAGCTGGGGGGTGACGATAGTCATGGGGGTCCTTCGGGGAGTCGGCTGGGGACGAAGGGAGCGCGTTGTCGGCGACGGCTGCGAGAATCGCAGACGATGCCGACAGCTACCAACTCCCCGTCCGCCCTGCTTCATCCCGACGCGATCCTCGACGCGCTCGATCCCGAGCAGCGCGAGGTGGCGCTCGCGCTCACCGGGCCGGTGTGCGTGCTCGCGGGCGCGGGCACGGGCAAGACGCGGGCGATCACGCACCGCATCGCCTACGGGGTGCGCTCGGGTACCTTCAAGCCGACGTCCGTGCTCGCGGTGACGTTCACCGCCCGGGCGGCGGGAGAGATGCGCACCCGGCTGCGCGAGCTCGGGGTCGCGGGCGTCCAGGCCCGCACGTTCCACGCGGCCGCGCTGCGCCAGCTCGGCTACTTCTGGCCGCGCGTGGTGGGCGGCGCCCCGCCCCGGATCCTCGAGCACAAGGCCTCCGTGGTCGCGGAGGCGAGCCGCCGCATCGGGGCGAGTGTCGACCGGGTCGCGGTGCGCGACCTGTCGTCGGAGGTGGAGTGGGCCAAGGTCTCCCTCGTCACCGCCGAGGACTACGTCCGCGCGGCGGCGGCCGACGACCGCCCCGCGCCGTCGGGCTACGACCACCAGACAGTGGCCCGGCTCATCACCGCGTACGAGGACGTCAAGACCGAGCGCGGCGTCATCGACTTCGAGGACGTCCTGCTCATGCTCGCCGACATGCTGAACTCGCACCCGCAGGTCGCGCAGGAGGTGCGCTCCCAGTACCGGCACTTCGTCGTCGACGAGTACCAGGACGTCTCGCCGCTGCAGCAGTTCCTGCTGGACCAGTGGCTGGGCGGGCGCAACGAGCTGTGCGTCGTCGGCGACCCGTCGCAGACCATCTACTCCTTCACGGGGGCGACGCCGCACTACCTGCTGGACTTCACGCGCACCCACCGCGACGCCCAGGTGGTGCGCCTGGTGCGTGACTACCGCTCGACCCCGCAGGTGGTCCACCTCGCCAACGAGGTGCTGCGCCGCGGGCGGGTGCCGGGCGCGCTCGAGCTCGTCGCGCAGCGCCCTGCGGGCCCGCCGGCCGGCTTCACCGCGTACGACGACGACGACGCCGAGGCCGTCGGGATCGCCGCGCGGGCCGGCCGGCTGATCGCGGGCGGGGTGCGGCCGAGCGAGATCGCCGTGCTCTACCGCACCAACGCGCAGTCCGCGGCGTTCGAGTCGGCGCTCGCCGACGCCGGGATCAGCTACCTGGTCCGCGGCGGGGAACGGTTCTTCCAGCGCAAGGAGGTCCGCGACGCGATCGTGCTGCTGCGGGGCGCGGCGCGGTCGTCCGACCCGGACCAGCCGATGCCCGAGCAGGTGCGCGACGTGCTGACCTCGGCCGGCTGGTCGGAGCGGCCGCCGGCCGCCCGAGGCGCGGCGCGGGAGCGCTGGGAGGCGATGCAGGCGCTCGTCGGGCTCGCCGACGACGTCGTGGCCGCTGGCACCACGGAGGCCCCGGCCACCATGGCGACCCTCGTCGGGGAGCTCGAGGAGCGCGCGTCGGCGCAGCATGCGCCCACTGTCGAGGGGGTCACCCTCGCGTCGCTGCACGCGGCGAAGGGGCTCGAGTGGGACGCCGTCTTCCTCGCGGGCATGAGCGAGGGGCTGATGCCGATCTCGCTCGCGGACACGGACGAGGCGGTGGCCGAGGAGCGCCGGCTCCTCTACGTGGGGGTGACCCGCGCCCGGGAGCACCTGGAGCTGTCGTTCGCGCGGTCCCGCAACCCGGGAGGCCGGGCCACGCGCAAGCGCACGCGGTTCCTGGACGGGCTGTGGCCGGACGACCCGTCGGCGCGCGGCCGCTCCCGCGGTGCGCGCGGCCAGGCTCGGCAGCAGCTGACGGGGGATCACGACGTCGCCCTCTTCGACGCGCTGCGCGAGTGGCGTCTGTCGGTGGCGCGGGAGACAGACAAGCCCGCGTTCACCGTGCTGGGGGACGCCACGCTCGCGGCGATCGCCGAGCTCAAGCCCACCTCGGTGGCCCAGCTCGCCCGCGTCAACGGCGTCGGGCCGGCGAAGATCGATCGCTACGGGCAGGCGATCCTCGCGATCGTGGCCGACTCGATCGGCTGATTCCCGCGGCGGACGGGCGGATGTCGGGGTCTCGAGCATTGCCCCGAGAAATTGGTCGAAGAAAAATCAGATAAAAGATGTGGCGCCCCGGACGGGGGCGTCTATGCTCGGAGAGTCCCAGACGGAGTGGCGTCTGCCGAGAGGCGGATCGTCCGAGAGCAGTGAGGAGGTGGGTGCAGAAATGGACACGATGACTCAGATGATGAAGGTGAACGCGTCTGTCGGCGCGCCGGGGCACATGTCTGCCTATGGCGAGCTGATCGCAGTCGTCCCGTTCCGTGCGCGGAAGCACGGAGCAGGCCTCGTCGATCTCCACATCGCACCCGACTCCGCCCCCTGGAGCCCACCGGTTTAGGTACCGGTCCAGGCCGCGGAGTCCCACCGGGACCCGCGGCTTTCGTCTTTCCGCCCAGGGAAGAAGACCTCACCAGGTCGCACGAGCCGGCCCCCTGACTCCAGGGGACCACCGCAGGTCCTGAACACCGACGTTCACATCAACACCCAGGACCTGACGGAGGAACTCGTGCGTCTCGCACAGCTGTTGGACGAGCGGCTGCTCGACACGACCCCCCAGGGCGGATCCGGCCCCTGGACACCCCATCAACCCCTCACGCAGAGCCCGGCCGAGGTGGCCGAGCTCGACCGCCAGTTCGCTGCGCTGCTCCCGTGCCGCACCAACGACCCGGAGCTGTGGTTCGCTGAGCACACCGCCCAGGTCGAGGAGGCCAAGGCGCTGTGCCGCAGCTGCCCGCTGCAGGCCGGCTGCCTCTCCGGTGCGCTCGGGCGGCAGGAGCCCTGGGGCGTGTGGGGTGGTGAGGTCTTCGTCGACGGAAAGGTCGTCGCCCGCAAGCGCGGACGCGGCCGGCCCCGGAAGTCGGAGACTGTCGCAGCATGACCGCCGGCGTTGCCGGACAGAGAACCCGGCTCGCCGAGATAGAGAACCCCGGACCGCGAGATAGAGAAGCTCGGACGCGACCGCACTCAGGTGCGGCTTCGTCCGAGCTTCTCTATCTCGCGGACCGGGGTTCTCTATCTCGGCAGTGCCGTGCAGCTGCAGCCCGGGTGGGGTGCGACCTCGCGCACCCGCGGGACGGCCTCGGGCAGCGCCACCTCCAGGACCCGGCCCACGGCCGTAGGCGTGGCGCCGTCGATCAGCGCGAGCACCTGCCCCGCGGCGAGGGCGGCACCCGTCGCGGCGAGCGTCGTCTCGTGGGCCGCGACGTCCGTCGCGCCCCCCGTCAGGTCGGCGACGACGTACGGCCAGCGGTGGTCGGTGTCGGCGGCGTGCCGGTCGCAGCACCCGACGCACGCCGACCGCCCGGGCAGCACCAGGGGGCCGACCACCACGTCCGCCTCGCGCACCACGACGGGCAGGTGCGGGACGGCCGCGCCGAGCAGCCGCTCGTAGCGCGCCGGCCGAGCGGCGTGGGACTCCAGGACCACCACGACGTCGAGGGCTCCGGCGTCGTCCAGCTCCGTGTTGACGCGCAGGCGCGGGTGCCGCCGCCGCAGGAGCGCCGCGACGGCGTTCTCCCGGGGCCGGCCGACGTCCTCGGGTCCGTACCCGCCCAGCCCGAGGTCGCCGACGTGCACCGGGTCGCGGTCGTCCAGCACCAGCGTGCCGACCCCCGCCGTCGCGAGATGCTCGGCCAGTGCTGCGCCGAGCCGGCCCAGTCCGTGCACCCCCACGGTGGACCGGTGCCGACGCTCGAGCGTTGCGGCACCGGCGCCGTCGGGTCGCAAGGCACCCAGGACGGCGACGTCGGGCGACCAGCCCGACGGCTCGGCCCCGCCGCGCCGGGCCGACGCGGGGCGGACCAGGAAACCGCCGTCGACCAGGACGCGGACGATGTCCGCCTGCCGCTCCGGGCTCACGCCCCAGTGCCGCGCACTCCGGTCGAGCGACCGGTGCCTGCGCACCCCGACGTCACGCAGCCAGCCGGCCTCGTGGTCGGCGAGGCCGGCCAGGACGAGGCTCCACCGCGGGTCGGTGCCGAGCTGGACCTCCCCGTCGCCGTGGTCGAGCACGGGCGTGGCGGGGCGCAGGGAGAGGCGCTGGTCCGACCCCGCCTCGGGGTTCTCGGCATCTGCCATGCGGTCACCCTGGCACGCGCCCCGCGGAGCCCGAGGCCGTCGTCCACAGGGCTCAGGGGGGCCTCCGTACCACCCGGTTCGTGTGGTGTGACACACAAAGATCATGAATCCCCGGTACGGTCGTGCCGTGGCCCACGACACCATGACGTCGGTGGAGGTCCGGCGAAGCCGTCGACGGACCGCCACGGTCAGCGCGTACCGCGACGGGGAGCGCACCGTCGTGGCCATTCCCGCGCGCTTCTCCCGCGCGCAGGAGCGCGAGTGGGTCGCCAAGATGCTCGCGCGGCTCGAGGACAAGGAGCGCCGGCGCCGGCCGTCGGACGCCGAGCTGGTGGAGCGGGCGCGGGAGCTGGCCGAACGGTATCTCGACGGACGAGCCCGGCCGACCAGCGTGTCGTGGTCGCCCCACCAGGGCCGGCGCTGGGGATCGTGCACCCTCGTCGACGGCTCCATCCGGATCTCCACGCGCGTGCAGGGGATGCCGGAGTGGGTGCTGGACTACGTGCTGCTGCACGAGCTGGCGCACCTGCTGCACGCGGGCCACGGCCCCGCCTTCTGGCAGCTGCTCGAGGCCTATCCGCGCACCGAGCGGGCGCGCGGCTTCCTGGAGGGGGTGTCGTTCGTCCAGGACGACGGCGGCGCGACGCCCGCCGCCGCGGGCGACGACACCGCTGGTTGAGCCTGTCGACACCGCTGGTTGAGCCTGTCGAAACCCCGTGAAGTGGGCTCGACAGGCTCGACAGGCTCGACCGGCGGCTGGTCAGCGGGCCGGCGTGTCCCCGTCGTCAGACCCGTCCGTGTCCGCCTGATCTGCCGACTCGAAGATCTGGGCCAGGGCCGCGTCGACGTCGGACTGCTCGTCCGCCTGCTCCGCCCGCCGCGAGAAGTAGCCGGCGGGGTCGTCGAGGTCCGCAGTGCCGGGCAGCAGGTCGGGGTGGTCCCAAATTGCGTCCCGGGCCTCGGGCCCGCCCTCGGCGAGGACGTGGGCGAAGAGAGCGGTGGCGTCGCGCGAGCGGCGGGGCCGCAGCTCGAGCCCGACCAGGGTGGCGAAGGTGCGCTCCGCGGGCCCGCCCGCCGCCCGCCGGCGCTGGATCATCTCGCGCAGGGGGTAGGCGTGCGGCAGGTGCGGCAGCGCCGCCGTCGCCGCGACCTCCGTGACCCAGCCCTCCACGAGTGCGAGCGCGGTCTCCAGACGCAGCAGGGTCGCCTCCTGCTCGGGGGTGTGCTGCAGGCCGAAGACCCCGCCGGTGAGGGCCCCGCGCAGGGCCTCCGGGTCGCTGGGGTCGATGTCGCGCACCTGCTGCTCGAGCATGTCCAGGTCGATGGTGATCCCCCGCGCGTACTGCTCCACGAGCCCGTGCAGGTGCGCGGCGAGCCACGGCACGTGCGTGAACAGCCGGGCGTGCGCCGCCTCGCGCAGGGCGAGGAAGAGGCGTACCTCCTCGAGCGGCGCGTCCAGACCGTCGGCGAAGGCGGCGACGTTGGTCGGGACGAGCACGGTGGCGGGCTCGGACAGCAGCGGGACTCCGACGTCGGTGGCGCCGAAGACCTCGCGTGAGAGCGTGCCTGCCGCCTGCCCGACCTGCATGCCGAAGACGGCCGAGCCGAGGCGCCGCATCATCTGGGTGGGGTCGAGGCCGCCGCCCAGGGCCCCGACGGGCAGCCCCGGCAGCGCGGGGGTCCCGAAGTCGTCCGACTCGCCGAGCTCGCCGGGGAGCTGGTCGCGCAGCACGGTCGCGAGGGCGTCGGCCACCGACGCCGCGACCGGGGCGACCAGGCGGTCCCACGCCGGGAGCGTGGCCTCCACCCACTCCGAGCGGCTCCAGGCGTGCGTGCGGCCGCCGGCGGGGGGCAGGTCGGTCACCGCGTCGAGCCATAGCTCGGCCACGCCGAGCGCGTCCGTCGCGGCCTTTGCCTGCCCGCCCGTGAGCGACGGGTCGCCTCCGGCGATCGCGGCCTGGCGCGCCACGTCGTGCGCGACGTCGGTGTTCACGGGCCCGTCTCCGGAGGCCGAGAGCAGGCGCTGCACCTGGGCGAGCACCTGCTGCATCGTCGCTGGGTCCGGGGCGCCCCCGGGCATCCCTGCCAGCGTCGCCGGATCGATGCCCTGGGCGCGCATCTGGTCGAGCACCTCGTCGGTGCGCTCGCCGAAGAAGCCCTCGAGCATGGCGTGCAGCATGCGTTCGCGCTCCTCGGCACCCTCGGGGTCGTCGGGAAGGTTGCTCATGCGGGCTCCTCGGCTGTACGTCTCGGCTGAAACGTCTCTGCTGAACGTCTCGCGGCCGTCGGTCGACCGGTTCACCGTAACCACCCTCGACGTCCGCCCGGGCCGTCTGGTTCCGCCAGTTCGCTCTGGGCGCAGATCTCCCGAGGCACCCTGAGTCACGGGCGTCGGAGCGCCTGTGCCCGGCCGGCGTCGGCGTCGTGACCGGCGTGCGCCCAGGAACGTCGGCGATGATGGATCCGTGACCTTCGACCGCGACATCCTCGCGCCCGACGACCCCTCGGCCGCGGAGGCCGACGTCCCGACGCCGCGGGCGTCGCGGCGCAGCGTGACCCTCGGCATCTCCCTGCTGGTGACCGCGCTCCTGGCCGCCGTGCTCCTCGTGCTGCCCGCGCCGTACGCGATCCGGGCGCCCGGGCCCACCGAGGACACCCTCGGCCTGCAGGGGCAGGACGTCTCGGGCGACGACGTTGCCTCGGGCGGGCAGAGTGCCACGGCGCTGCCCGTCGTCGAGATCGACGGGGCGGAGACGTTCGACGTCACGGGGGAGCTGCGGCTCACCACGGTCTCGGTGTACGGCGGCCCGGGCGGCGACGTGCTGCTGGGAGACGTCCTGTGGGGGTGGGGCTCGCGCGAGCGCTCGGTGCAGCCGGTGGAGGCGATCTTCCCCGAGCAGACCACTCAGGAGGAGCAGCAGCAGGTGGGCCAGGCGCAGATGGCCGGCTCGGAGTCGTCCGCCACGGTCGCGGCGCTCACGGAGCTCGGCTACGACGTGCCCGCCACGCTGACGGTCGCGGGCACCGCGCCCGGGTCGGGCGCGGAGGACGTGGTGAAGCCGGGTGACGTGGTGCGCAGCCTCGACGGGCACGCGGTCACGACGCACCAGGAGCTGCTCGCGGACCTCGATGCGGTGGCGCCGGGTGACGACGTCACGCTGGGGGTGGAGCGCGACGGCGAGCCCTTGGACCTGACGGTGACCACGGCGGAGGGCGACGGGCGCGCCGCCCTGGGCGTGTACCTCGACCCGAAGTACGACTACCCGGTCGACGTGTCGATCCGCCCCGGGAACATTGGCGGCCCGAGTGCCGGCACCATGTTCGCGCTCGCGATCATCACCAAGCTGACCCCGGAGGACGAGCTCGACGGCGCACGCGTCGCGGGCACGGGGACGATGAGCGTCGACGGTCAGGTCGGGCCGATCGGCGGCATCCAGCAAAAGCTGTTCGGGGCGGTCGAGGACGGCGCGGACTGGTTCCTCGCCCCCGCGGACAACTGCGACGAGGTCAAGGGACACGTGCCCGACGGCCTGAACGTGGTGCGGGTGGCCACGCTCGACGACGCGCGGGCGGCCGTCGAGGCGATCGGCTCCGGGAAGGGCGCGGAGCTGCCCACCTGCGCGTAACCCTCCCGTGAAGGGCCCGTTCCCCCACCAGGGTGCGAAGCGTGGGAACCTGAGGGATGACAGGGACGTTTCACCAGACGTCCGCCCGTCCCGAGCACGAGTGAGGTGCCCGCACCGTGTCTTTCGCTGCCCCACCCCGTCGACGTCCCGGCGGTCCGCCGGCCAAGCGCCGGCGTAGCCCCCTGGCGATCACGCTGGTGGTGATCGCGGCGATAGTCGTCGCGCTGCTCCTGCTCGCGCAGTTCTGGACCGAGGTGATGTGGTTCGACGCGATCGGCTTCAGCAACGTGATCTGGACGGAGTGGATCACGCGCGGCGTCCTGTTCGTGCTGGGCTTCCTGGTGATGGGCGCGGCGGTGTTCTCCTCGTTCGCCGTCGCCTACCGGGTGCGCCCGGTCTACGCGCCGTCGACGCCGGAGCAAGCCACCCTCGACCAGTACCGCGAGGCGATCGAGCCGCTGCGGCGCGTCGTGACGATCGCGGGCCCGGTCGTGGTCGGATTCTTCGCCGGCGTCGCGGCGTCGGCGCAGTGGCGCGGCGTGCTCCTTGCGCTGCACCCTGCCGAGTTCGGCAAGGACGACCCCCAGTTCGGTTTCGATCTCGGGTTCTTCGTCTTCACGCTGCCCGCGCTGCGGTTCGCCGTGAGCTTCCTCATGGCGGTGGTGATCATCGCCGGCATCGCGGCCCTGGTCACGCACTACCTGTACGGCGGGCTGCGGCTGGGACCGGTGCCCGCGGGCACCCCGCGCACCACTCGCGCGTCCCGCGTGCACCTCGCCGTGCTCGGCGCTGTGCTCATGGTGGTGATCGCCGCCAACTACTGGCTCGACCGGTACTCCCTGCTCACGTCGACCAACACGAAGTTCGACGGCGCGTCGTACTCGGACGTGCACGCGGTGATCCCGTCGAAGGAGATCCTCACGGGCGTGGCCGTG
Organism: Isoptericola sp. Y581; assembly: GCF_059445475.1. Lineage (NCBI taxonomy): Bacteria > Bacillati > Actinomycetota > Actinomycetes > Micrococcales > Promicromonosporaceae > Isoptericola > Isoptericola sp. Y581. Next base: position 152,220 of record NZ_JCAIUK010000002.1, read on the forward strand.
CTCGTGGCGCTGCTGTTCGTGCTCGCGGCAGTGCGCGGCACGTGGCGCCTGCCGGCGATCGGCGTCGGCCTCATGGTCGTGTCGGCGATCGCGATCGGCGGGATCTACCCGGCGGTGGTGCAGCGCTTCCAGGTGCAGCCGAACGCCCAGGAGCTCGAGGCCGACTACATCCAGCGCAACATCGACGCTACGCACTCGGCGTACGGCCTGGACGGCATCGAGACCGAGCCGTACGACGCCACCACGGAGGCGGAGGCCGGCGCGCTGCGCGAGGACGCGGACACCACGGCGTCGGTGCGTCTGCTCGACCCGCAGGTGGTCAGCCCGTCGTTCCGGCAGCTGCAGCAGAACAAGCAGTACTACGACTTCGCCGACAACCTCTCGGTGGACCGGTACGACATCGACGGCGAGTCCCGCGACACCGTGATCGCGGTACGCGAGCTGAACCTCGCCGGGCTGGGCGACAACCAGCGCAACTGGGTCAACGACCACACCGTGTTCACGCACGGGTACGGGGTGGTGGCCGCGTACGGCAACCAGCCGGGGCCCGACGGCCAGCCTGCCTTCTACGAGGGCGGCATCCCCACGCAGGGCGCCCTGACGGACAAGGGCTACGAGCCGCGCATCTACTTCAGCCCGTCCACGACCGACTACTCGATCGTCGGCGCGCCTGAGGACACCGACCCGTGGGAGCTCGACTACCAGGCCGACGACGAGCAGGGGGGCGAGCAGGTCAACACGGCCTTCCCGACCGAGGACATCGCCGCCGGCCCGGACATCGGGTCGTTCGGCAGCAAGCTCCTGTACGCCCTGAAGTTCGGCTCGCAGGAGATGCTCTTCTCCAACCGCGTCACCGACGACTCGCAGATCATGTACGACCGCGACCCCATGACGCGCGTGCAGAAGGTGGCGCCCTGGCTGACGCTCGACCAGGGCATGTACCCCGCGGTGGTCGACGGGCGGGTCAAGTGGATCGTCGACGCGTACACGACCACGGACGCCTACCCGTACTCCACCGGGCAGCCGATGCAGGAGGCCACGGCCGACTCATTGACGCTCGCGGCGCAGGGCGTGCCTGTGGACATGCCCCCGGAGGTCAACTACATCCGTAACTCCGTCAAGGCGACGGTCGACGCGTACGACGGGTCCGTGACGCTCTACGCCTGGGACGCCGACGACCCGGTACTCAAGGCCTGGTCGGAGGTCTTCCCGGCGTCGGTGAAGCCGATGTCGGAGATGTCGGGCGAGCTGATCAGCCACGTGCGCTACCCGGAGGACATGTTCAAGGTCCAGCGGACGCTGCTCGCGCAGTACCACGTGGAGGATGCCGGGCAGTTCTTCTCGGGCCAGGACTTCTGGGCTAACCCGACGGACCCCGTGTCCAGCGGGGACACGTCCGCGGCCAAGCAACCGCCGTACTACCTGTCGCTGCAGATGCCCGGCCAGGACACCTCGGCGTTCTCGCTGACCAGCACCTTCATACCCGGCGGTAATACCGACCGCGAGATCCTCACGGGATATCTGGCCGCCGACGGCGATGCCGGGGCCACCGCGGGCGAGGTCGCCGACGGGTACGGAGACCTGAGGTTGCTGGAGCTCCCGAGAGACTCCACGGTGCCCGGCCCCGGCCAGGTGCAGAACAACTTCGACTCGAACCCCACCATCTCCGAGCAGCTCAACATCCTGGAACGGGGCTCGTCGAGCGTCGTGCGAGGCAACCAGCTGACGCTGCCGGTGGGTGGCGGCCTGCTGTACGTGCAGCCGGTGTACATCCAGTCCGCCGGGGGCACCCAGTTCCCGCTGCTGCGCCGCGTGCTCGTGGCGTTCGGCGACCAGACCGGGTACGCCGAGACCCTCGACGAGGCTCTGGACCAGGTCTTCGGCGGCGACTCCGGCGCCAACGCCGGCGACGCCGGCGGCGAGGCGGAGACGGACGTCCCGACAGCGCCGGTGGAGGGCGGTGACACGGCTGAGCCGGGCACCGAGCCGTCGACGGAACCCTCCACGGAGCCGAGCGACGAGCCCACGGGCGAGTCGACGCCGGCGCCGACGGGCGACGCGCAGGCGCGTCTGAACTCCGCCCTCGAGGACGCGAACGACGCCCTCGCACAGAGCGATCAGGCGCTGAAGGACGGCGACTTCACCGCGTACGGGGAGGCTCAGGACCGCCTGCAGAAGGCGATCGAGGAGGCCCTGGCCGCGGAGGAGGAGATCGGGTCCGCGGGCTGATCGGTTCGCGGTCGCACGTGGCGGGGTCGTCGGTCCATCGGACCGGCGGCCCCGCCGTCGATCTCGGGCGTTTTCGCGACCCCTTGTGTGACGTGGGTCCCATTTGCCCGAACCGACTTGGCACTCGTCCATCCGTGGCGTAATGTTCGAGGAGTCGACGCGGGGTGGAGCAGTTCGGTAGCTCGCTGGGCTCATAACCCAGAGGTCGCAGGTTCAAATCCTGCCCCCGCTACCAAAAGGGAAGGCCCGATCGGATTCGTCCGGTCGGGCCTTCGTCATGTCCGGACGGTTTCGCCTGCGCTCCCCTTGGGCGGACGCCCCGAGATGCGGCGGTCGGCTCGCTGTGGTCACGCTGAGGTGACAGCACTACGGAGCAGCCGTGGACGGAGGGAGCGCACCATGCCGCGACGGGATGCCGGGCCGAGCGTCAAGGACAAGGAGCTCTACGAGGAGCTCCGCGACGAGGGCAGCAGCAAGGAGAAGGCGGCGCGCATCGCCAACGCCGCCGCGGCCCGCGGGCGCAGCAAGGTCGGCGCCAAGGGCGGCAAGGCCGGGTCGTACGACGACTGGACGGTGGATCAGCTGCGCGAGCGGACCGCCGAGCTCGGCGTCGAGGGCCGCTCGACAATGCGCAGGAGCGAGCTGATCCAGGCCCTGCGCTCCCGCTGAGCGCGCCGCCCCCGGGCCGTGGCTGTGGATAACCCGCCCGGGGCGCGACCCGACCTCGCTACCTTCGCGTCGTCGGCGCACACGTCGTCGGCGCACACGTCGTCGGCGCACACGTCGTCGGCGCACACGTCGTCGGCGCACACGTCGTCGACGACACAGTCGAAGGAGCGAGATGTCCGACCCGCCGTCGACGGGCGCGCCCTCGTCACACCCTTGCCGACCCCGCGCCGTACGGAGCCGGTGGATCCGGCTCGTGGGGTCGGGGCGGTCGTCACGCTCCTGGTGCTCGCCTTCCTGGCGTGGGTCGTGTTCGAGCCGGCGAGCCTGCGTACGCGTCCTCCTGAACCGAGGCGCTGCCGGTGGCGCCCACCGGGCGCATGATGGAGGGACCTGACGGTTCGACGGCGAGCACGCGACGATGCGAGGAGGCTGGCGATGAGGGCGACGGTGGGCGACCGGATCGTGGTGGCGTCGGGGGTGGTCGGCGGCGCGGTGCGGGACGGCGTGATCGTCGGCTGCGCACACGAGGACGGGTCGCCGCCGTACCGGGTGCGCTGGTCGGACACGGACGAGGAGACGCTGGTCTTCCCGGGCGTGGACACGGTGGTGCAGCACGACGGTGCGGACGTGGGCGGTGCGGTGGCCGCGAAGCCCGAGCCGGCCCGGGCGCTCACCTGGGAGGTGCGGGTGACGCTCATGGAGGCGTCGGGGAACACGACGGCCGAGGCGATGCTGACCCCTGGGCCGGACGTCGGCTCGCTGCGGGGCGTCGGGCACGCGCGCAAGGACCCCGACGACACCCAGATGCCCGTGATCGGGGACGAGGTCGCGGCGGCACGTGCCCTGCGCCGGCTCGCGGACGTGCTCCTGGAGCAGGCGGAGCAGGATATCTCGAACGAGACCGGGCACCGGGCGCACGTGCACCCCTGACGACCCGACCGCGGGAACCGACAACCCGGTACGCCCCGGCCTGTGACCAGCGCCATGCCCGGTCGGGGCCGCGTCGGCATAGGCTCGACGACGTCGTGTCCCGTCGTGTCCCGTCCATGGAAGGCCCCACCCGTGCGTACCCCCCGCCCCCTCGTCACGGTCGCCCTCGCTGCTGCCGTCACGCTCGGGATCACCGCCTGCTCCTCGTCGGACGACGGCGGCGACGAGTCGTCGGATTCGGCGTCTGCCGTCGACTGCACGCCCGAGGGTCTGCAGACTCTCGCGGCGGGCACCCTGACCGTCGGAACGAGTGACCCCTTCGAGCCCTGGTATGTGGGCGAGGCGAGCAGCGGGAAGGGCTTCGAGTCCGCCCTCGTGTACGCGGTGGCCGACGAGCTGGGTTTCGCGAAGGACGACGTCGAGTGGACGCCGGTGACCTTCGAGCAGATCATCAGCCCCGCCGTGAAGCCGTTCGACATCGCCGCGTACCAGACGACGATCACCGAGGAGCGCAAGGGCGCGGTCGACTTCTCCAGCCCCTACCTCACCAGCCGCCAGGGCGCCATCGTGGCCGACGAGGGCGAGTTCGCCGACGCCGCGAGCCTCGCCGACCTGACGGGCGCGAAGATCGGCGTCACCGCGACGCAGACCTCGCTCGCCGCCGCCGAGGCGGCATGGGGCGACGACGTCGACGTCACGCCGTTCAACGCCGCCGGCGACGGGATGACCGCGCTGAGCTCCGGCACGATCGACGCGATGGTGATGGATGTCGACCAGGGCGTGGCGGCGTCGACCGTCTACTTCCCGGACACGCACGTGGTCGGCACCCTGCCGCCCGTCGGCGACCCGGAGCAGCTCGGCCTGGTGCTCGACAAGGGCTCGTCCCTCACGGCGTGCGTCTCCGGCGCCGTCGACACGCTCGAGGAGAACGGCACCCTCGACGAGCTGCGGACCGAGTGGCTCAAGTCGGACGACATCGCCGAGCTCTCCTGATCCGCGCGTGAGCGACCCCACGACCGCGGCGACCGATGGCCGGCAGCCGTCGGGGAGGGCGCGCGCCCGCGAGGCCTTCCGCCGCGCCCAGCGGCGACGCGCGACCCTCGTCGCCCTCGTCGCGACCGTCGTCGTGCTGGCCGCCGTGGTGTACGTCGTGACGACGGCGCCCGGGTGGGAGCGAGCACGCGAGGCCTTCTTCTCGCCGGAACGCGCCTGGGAGGTGCTGCCCGAGATCGCCTCCGGGCTGTGGCTCAACCTGCGGGTGTGGGTCGTGGCGAGCGTCGTGGGCCTGGTGCTGGGGCTCGTCCTCGCCGTCGTGCGCACCTCCCGCATCCCGGCGCTGTTCCCGGTCCGCGTGCTCGCCGTGGTCTACGTCGACGTGTTCCGCGGCGTGCCGCTGCTGCTGGTGCTGCTGCTGGTGGGCTTCGGCCTGCCGGCGCTGCGGCTGCCCTGGCTCCCCGTGAGCGCGGCGTTCCTCGGCGGGCTGTCGATCGTGGTCTGCTACACCGCATACCTCGCGGAGATCTTCCGGGCCGGGATCGAGTCGGTGCACCCGTCGCAGGTCGCCGCCGCGCGCTCGCTCGGGCTGAGCCGCGGGCAGGCCGTGCGGCGCGTGGTGCTGCCGCAGGCGGTACGCCAGGTGACCGCGCCGGTGGCCAGCATGCTCGTGTCGCTGCAGAAGGACTCCGGCCTGATCTCGATCCTCGGTGCGGTCGACGCGATCCGGGCCGCGCAGATCGCCACCACGGGGGACTACAACTTCACGCCGTACGTGGTGGCCGGCATCCTCTTCCTGCTGGTCTCCATCCCGCTGACCCGCCTCGTCGACGCCTGGTCGGCGCGGCAGGGCTGGCGCGGCGAGCTGCGTGGCGTCAGCGGAGCGGGGGTCGTGCGATGAGCGCGCCGTCCGCCCAGGGGGCGCCGGGCGCCCCGCTCCTGTCGCTGCGCGACGTGCGCAAGTCCTTCGGCACGGGCGCCACGCGCAAGGTCGTCCTCGACGGCATCGACCTCGACGTGGCCGAGGGGTCGTGCGTCGTGGTGGTGGGCTCCTCGGGCTCCGGGAAGTCCACCCTGCTGCGGGTGGTCGACCTGCTCGAGGAGGTCGATGACGGCGAGGTGCTGCTCGACGGCGAGGACGTCGCCGACCCGTGGGTGGACGCGGACGCCGTGCGGGCGCGGCTCGCGATGGTGTTCCAGCAGTACAACCTCTTCCCGCACCTGCGGGTGCTCGACAACGTGACCCTCGCACCGCGCGTCGTGCACGGGCTCGGCCGCGCGGACGCCGACGACGCGGCGACGGCGATGCTGGAGCGCGTCGGGCTGGCGGACAAGGCGGGGGCGTACCCGGACCAGCTCTCGGGTGGACAGCAGCAGCGCGCGGCGATCGCCCGGGCCCTGGTGAACGGGCCCGAGCTGTTGCTCCTCGACGAGATCACGTCCGCCCTCGACCCCGAGCTGGTGGGGGAGGTGCTCGACCTGCTGCTCTCCCTGCGCAGCGAGGGCGTCGCCGGGCGACCGACCACCATGCTCGTCGCGACGCACGAGATGGGCTTCGCCCGCGAGATCGCCGACGAGGTCGTCTTCCTGCACGCGGGCCGCGTGCACGAGCGCGGCACCCCCGAACAGGTGCTAGGCGACCCGCGGCAGGAACGTACGCGGGAGTTCCTGCGCCGCCTGCGGTGAGGCGCCCGGCCGTCGCCTGAGCCCGCCGGCGATCCGGGGTATCACCCCCGCTCCCGCGGCCCTCCGAGGTACATGGAAGGGACGATCATGAGGCGACTGGTGCTGTGCTGTGACGGGACATGGAGCCACGCGGTGAACCCGCAGGTATCCAACATCGAGAAGCTCGCGCGCTCCGTGCTGCGCTCCGGGGGGAGCGGCGAGTCCGACGTCGAGCAGATCGTCGGGTACGTGGCGGGTGTCGGGGCCCGCGGCTACCTGATGGACCAGCTGCTCGGCGGGGCGTTCGGCTACGGCTTCGCGCGCAACGTCGTCGAGGGCTACCGCTTCCTGGCGATGAACTACGAGCCGGGGGACGAGATCGTCGTGCTCGGCTACTCCCGCGGGGCGTACACGGCCCGCAGCGTGGCGGGGATGCTGGCGCAGGTCGGGCTGATCACGCCGGAGGCGATGGACGCCGGGCTCCTGTGCGAGGCCGAGCGGGTGTACCGGCTCAAGCCGCCGCCGCCGCGCCGAGTCGCCCGCGCCGAGCGCACCGTGCAGCGCACGCGGCCGGGGTCGTGGCGCCGCCGCCGCGCCGAGGCCGTGATCCGTCGCGGTGACGACGTCCGGACGGCGAAGGAGCATTTCCGGTCCGCCAACGGACGCCAGGTGCCGGTGCGGTTCCTCGGCGTCTTCGACACCGTCGGCGCGCTGGGCGTCCCCGGGCCCTCGCGGCGCAAGAACCGGTTCCACGACGTCTCGCTCTCGGCGTCCGTCCTCACCGCGCGGCAGGCGCTCGCGATCGACGAGCGGCGCCTGACGTTCGCCCCCTGCCTCTGGACCGTGCCCGACGACGACCCGCCCGACCGCGTGCAGCAGGTCTGGTTCCCCGGCACGCACGGGGACGTCGGCGGCGGGGGGTCGCGCTGCGGCCTCGCCGACGTCGCCCTGCAGTGGATGGCCGCGGAGATGCGGGCCGTGGGCGTCCAGTTCGACGAGCACCGCCTCGCCCGACAGCTCACGCCGCGGGCCGAGCTCGTGCTGGCCCAGGCGCCGCCGTGGCCGTTCCGGGTGCTGAACACGGTCAAGCGGGTGCAGCCCGGCTACGAGGTGATCGACGGCCGCGTCGTCTTCCGCCGGGGCCTGCGCGTGCTGGCCCTGCCGTCGGTGGTGGACGGGGCCACGGGGGAGGCGGTGTCCGCCTGGCGCGACGGCGTCCGCCTGGCCGATACCGTGCTGCGGCACGTGCTGCGCGACGGCTATGCGGCGCTCGCCCCCAACCTCGGGTGGTGGATGGCCGAGGCCGGTGGCGTGGAGCGGGTGCCGGTCGAGCAGATCGCGGCGGCACGCGCCGACCTGCGGCCGCTCGTCGTGCCCGAGCGCGCGGTCATCGCGTCCGAAGAGGCTCCGCGAGCTCTACCGGTGGGTCGGTGAGGTCGGGGTCCTTCGCCAGGTACGCCTTCGCCTCCCGTGCGATGAGGCGCCGACACACGACCCGTCCGACGCGTGTCGGCGGATCGCGCAGATCAGTCGTCGTAGGTGTCCTTGACGACGAGCACGGGGACGGGGGCGTCGAGCAGAACGCGCTGCGTGGTCGTGCCGATGAGGAAGGTCCCGGCGTTCGACCGCTTGCGCGACCCGAGCACGACGAGCGTCGCTCCCGAGGCCTCGGCGGCGTCCAGGATCGCGTCCGCCGGCTCGGTGCCGGAGCTGCGGCGGGTCACCGGCTGCACTGTGACGTCCTGGGGAGCCTCGGCGAGGAGCGACTCAAGCGGGTCCTCCTCGTTCGGCGCCGCGGCGTCCGCGCGGGCCAGGTGGACCACGTGCAGGGGAAGTCGCCGTCGTGCCGCCTCCGCGATCGCGGTCCGGACGGCCGCCGCACCGTGGGGCGACGGGTTGTAGGCCACGAGCACCGTCATGGGCACACTCTCGCACATCCGTCGGCGTGGCCGCGGGTGTCCGTGACGTCCGGACCGACGCCCTGACCGGTGCGCAGGAACTCCGTCGCGCCGCCGGGCGTTGACCCAGCCATCCAGACGAAGGAGCAAGCGCGATGCAGTGTCCGCAAGATCAGTCCGTCCTGGTGATGACCGAGCGCAAGGGGGTCGAGATCGACTACTGCCCGCAGTGCCGGGGCGTGTGGCTGGACCGGGGGGAGCTCGACAAGATCATCGACCGCTCCATGGAGGCCGAGATCGCCGCGGAGGCGGGGGGCGCGAGGCCTGCCGAGACGGCCGGCCACGGCGGGCCCGCCCCGGCCGGGTACCCGGGGGCCGCGCCGTACGACGACCGGCGCCCCGACCCGCGGGGGTACGACCCGCGCTACGACGACCGCCGCCGGGACGACCGGGGGCGCGACAGCCGCGGGTACGACCCTCGGCGCGATGACTACCGCCGCAAGAAGAAGAAGGAGTCCTTCCTCGGCGACCTCTTCGACTTCTGACCGGCCGCTGAGCGCCGCGGCCTGGTGCGGCGCCCTCCGCGTCAGGCCGCGAGCTGCTCGCGCACCTGGCGCTTGGCGCGCGTCAGCATGCCCGCCATGCCGTTGAGCCGTAGCGGGCTGACGGCGCGGGTGAGGCCGATCATCAGGGGGAAGTCCTCGGGCACGTCCAGCACCTGCTGCGTCGTGAGGCCAGACAGGCCTTGGGCGAGGATCGAGGCGAACCCGCGGGTGGTCGGCGCCTCCTCAGGAGCGGTCGCGTAGAAGTGCACGACGTCGCCGTCCACCTCGGCGAACGCGCGCACGGGGGACTGGCACTCCTCGACGGCCTCGAGCAGGCCGGGGGCGCTCTCGTAACGCGGCGGCAGCCCGGGCAGCTCGTGGGAGAACTCGAGCAGCAGCTGCAGGCGGTCGCGCTCCTCCAGGGCGAGGAAGTCCTCCCGGATCTCGGCGAGCGACTCGGGCAGGGCGGGGGCGTCGGTCATGGCTCCAGTGTCTCGTACAGGGGAGATGCCGGTCGAGCCTGTCGAGACCACGCGTCAAGGGCTGACAGGGTGTCGACAGGCTCGGCCGGCGGGTGGTGGGGCGGGTCAGGCAGCCTGCTGCTGCTTGACGCTCGCGGGGACCTCGCCGGGCTCGGCGCCGGCCGCGATCGGCACGCGGACGGCGTTGCCCCACTCCGTCCAGGAGCCGTCGTAGTTGCGCACGTCGTCGATGCCGAGCAGGTAGCGCAGGGCGAACCAGGTGTGGCTGGAACGCTCGCCGATGCGGCAGTACGTGATCACGGAGTCGCCGTCCGTGAGGCCGAGGCCGCCCTCCTGGTAGATCGCCTGGAGCTCGGCGCGCGGCTTGTAGGTGCCGTCCTCGGCCACCGCGGTGGCCCAGGGCACGTTGCGCGCCGACGGGATGTGGCCGCCGCGCAGCACGCCCTCCTCGGGGTAGTCCGGGATGTGCAGGCGCTCGCCGGAGAACTCCTGCGGGGAGCGGATGTCCACCAGCGGGCCGTTGCCGAGGTGGGCCAGCACGTCCTCCTTGAAGGCGCGGAACGTGGAGTCGTCGCGCTCGACGACGGGGTACTCGCCCGGCGCGGGGGAGGGCACGTCGGTGGTGAGCTCGCGGCCCTCGGCGGTCCACAGGTTGCGGCCGCCGTCGAGCAGGCGCACGTCCTCGTGGCCGAACAGCGTGAAGACCCACGCCGTGTACGCGGCCCACCAGTTGTTCTTGTCGCCGTAGAGCACGATCGTCGTGTCGCGGGAGATGCCGCGGCTCGCGAGCAGGTCGGCGAAGCCGGCGCCGTCGAGGTAGTCGCGCTCGACGGGCTGCAGCAGGTCGGTGTGCCAGTCGATCTTCACGGCGCCGGGGATGTGCCCCGTCTCGTACAGCAGCACGTCCTCGTCGGACTCCACGACCACGAGGCCCGGGGTGTCGAGGTTCTCGGCGAGCCAGGACGTCGTGACGAGGCGCTCGGGGTGCGCGTACTCGGCGAGACGCGGCGTCGGATCGGTGGGTGCGGGCATGGGTTCCTCCATCTATCGGCGCGCATGCGCCGGTGCGTCGGGTGCGTCCGAGAGCCACTGTAGGAACCGCGCCACCTGCAGCGAAAGCGCGTGTCCATCATGTGGGACCACGATGCGAGACGACCGCTTCTCGCGGCTCGAAGTCCGGCATGTGGAGGTGCCATTCCGAGCCAGTGGTGGGCCGTGTCACCGGCTGCTAGCGTCGTGAATGCCAACGGCGGGCCCGGGCCGAGCGGACGTGAACGTCCCCGCGGTGGTCGACCTGAAGTCGATCCGACACCGGCAGCTATCTACCAGGCGGCATGAAGGACAACTCGCCTGCAGCGGCCCGCCGAGCGCCCGGTCTTCACCCGGTCCCGGTGTGGTCCCGTCGACCCGAGGTGCACCCGGGGGTCGCTGCCCGAACCGTGGAGACCACCATGGACCGCAATGCCGTGGACACCCGGCCGGCCGGCGCCGCGGCCGAGCCGCCGGCCGCCGCATACCTCGAGCGGGCCATCACCCTCGCCGTCGACAGCGTCGCGAACGCCGGCGGCCCGTTCGGCGCCGTGATCGTCACCCGTGACGGCCGCGTGGTCGAGGGCAGCAACCGCGTCACCCAGGACAACGACCCCACCGCCCACGCCGAGGTCACCGCCATCCGGCGGGCGTGCGCAGAGCTCGGCACCTTCGACCTGTCGGGCTCCGTCCTCTACTCGAGCTGCGAGCCGTGCCCGATGTGCCTCGCCTCGGCGTTGTGGGCGCGCGTGGGCGCGGTCTACTTCGCCGCGGACCGGCACGACGCCGCGTCCGCCGGCTTCGACGACGCCGCGTTCTACGACTTCTTCGCCGCTCGGCTCCAGGACCTGCCCGAGGACCGGCCAGACGGCGGGATCATGACCGTGCGGCACGAGCGCACCGGCAGCGCCCTCGCCCCCTTCGACGCGTGGCGCGTCCTCGAGACCCGCACCGACTACTGACCCGCGGCGCCCTCGTACTTCGTGCGCGGAGGAAGGACACCGATGCTGTGACGCGTCCAGGCCGGTGAGCGGCCAGCAGGCGCGCGACATCGCCGGGCTCCACGCCGGGCTGGTCCACGTGGGCGACCACCACGCGCTGCGGGCCCAGGGCGAGCGCGGTGGTCACGCCGGCACGCAGCGAGGAGGCCATGCCCGACGCCCAGTCCGGATTGTCGACGACGCGCACGCGCGGGTCGTGGAACGAGGCCTCGGCGCGCGCACGGTCTGCCTCGGCACCGAGGACCACGACGGCGTCGCACCCGCCGGCGAGCAGGATACCCACGACGTGCTCGACGAGCGGACGGCCGCGGTGGGGGAGCAGGGCCTGGGGACCGCGCCCCAGCCGGCTCCCGGCACCGGCCGCGAGGAGCACCGCGACGGGCGGTGTCCGGGTGGAGGCCGTGGGCGCGGCGGGCACCCGGTCAGGATAGGTCCCTGCGCGCGCCGTGGGTCGGGAGTCGCGCGGGCGCGAACGTGGCGAGGGGTCCGGTTTCGGAGGCCGGATCACAGTGCCGCGACCTGGCGATTTTGCCAAGACTTGGCGTCTTCATCGTCCGTCCGGGCACCGCTATGCTCAGCCCGGCGCGACGGTCGCGCCCGACTCGAACGACGCGAAGGAATCCGGATGAGCTTCATGGAGAAGCTGCGTGGACAGCTGATCGACATCGTCGAGTTCCTCGACGAGAGCCGGGACACGATGGTCTGGCGCTTCCCCCGCCAGGGCAACGAGATCAAGAACCAGGCGAAGCTGGTCGTGCGCGAGGGACAGACGGCCGTGTTCGTCAGCGAGGGCCGGCTCGCCGACGTGTTCGGCCCGGGCACGTACACGCTCGAGACGAAGAACATGCCGATCCTGTCCACCCTCCAGGGCTGGAAGTACGGGTTCAGCTCCCCGTTCAAGGCGGAGGTCTACTTCGTCGCCACACGCCAGTTCACCGACCTCACGTGGGGCACGCAGAACCCCGTGATCCTGCGCGACCCCGAGCTCGGCGCGGTCCGCATCCGCGCGTTCGGCACGTACGCGCTGCAGGTGGTCGACCCGGCCTCGCTCCTGCGTCAGCTCGTGGGCACCGACCCTCAGTTCCGCACCGACGAGATCGGCGACTACTTTCGCAGTCTCGTCGTCGGACAGCTCGGCCCGGCGCTCGCCGAGGCGGGCGTCGCCGCGATCGACCTCGCCGCGAACCAGCGCGAGATCGCGGTGCGCCTGGCGGGGCAGCTCTCCGAGGACCTGGCGGAGTACGGGGTCGCCGTGCCGCGCTTCGTCCTCGAGAACGTCTCGTTCCCGCCGGAGGTCGAGGCGGCGCTCGACAAGCGCACCCAGATGGCCGTCGTCGGGAACCTCGACCAGTACACGAAGTTCCAGACGGCGACCGCGATCGAGACCGCCGCCGCGAACCCGGGCGGCGCGGGCGAGGGCCTCGGCCTGGGCATGGGGATGGCGATGGGCCAGCAGATGGCCCAGACGCTCGCCCCGTCGCCGGCCCGGCCCTCGCCCGCCGCTCCGCCGGCTCCCGGCGGCCCGCCGCCGCTGCCGGTCGCCGAGGCGCCGTGGTTCTGGGCGGCAGGAGGGTCACAGGCCGGACCCGGCACGACGGCGGACGTCGCCGGGCTCGTCCGGGCCGGTGAGCTCACGAGCGAGACGCTCGTGTGGCAGCAGGGCATGGCCGCGTGGACGGCCGCCGGTCAGGTGCCCGCGCTCGCGCCCCTCTTCGCCGCGACACCGCCCCCGCTGCCTCCGGCCCCCGGACCGCCCGCAGGTCCGGCGTCCGGCACCTCGACCGGAACCGAGGGCTGACCGTTGAGCGACGTCCAGGGTGACCTCGTCCGCACGCGCTGTGAGGCGTGCGGGTCCCAGCTCGCGTACTCGCCCGGCACCCGGCACCTGCGGTGCGTGGCGTGCGGCGGTGAGGTGGAGATCGTCCACGCGGCGGGCGACGCCGTCGACGAGCACTCGTACGACTCATGGGCCGCCGCGCAAGGGGGGTCGCGAGCCGGGATCCTCGACGCACGGCTGCTCACGTGCGACGGGTGCGGCGCGACCACGCAGGGCACCGACCTGTCCGTCGCGTGCCGGTTCTGCGGCGGACATCTCGTCGCTGTGGCAGAGGCCGACGGGCTCGTGCAGCCGGAGGCGGTCGTCCCGTTCGGCGTCGAGCAGGCGCAGGCGCGCGAGGCGTTCCGCCGCTGGGTGCGTTCGCGCCCGTTCGCGCCGGGCGAGCTCAAGAAGGTCGGCGACACGGAGTCGCTGCACGGCACGTACGTGCCCCACTGGACGTTCGACGCCGAGACCTCGTCGTCGTACACCGGCCAGCGCGGCCACGAGTACCACGTCACGGTGAAGGACGGCGACAACGAGCGTCAGGAGCGGCGGGTGAGCTGGACGCCCGTGTCGGGACAGGTCGAACGGTCTTTCGACGACGTGCTCGTCCCGGCCTCGTCCCAGGTCGCCGAGCTCGATCTCCGCCGCCTCGGGCCATGGCCGCTCGAGGACGCCGTGCCGTTCCGTGCGGAGTACCTCGCGGGCTACTCCGCGGCCCGGTACGAGGTCGAGCCTTCCGACGGTCTCGAGCGGGCCAAGGCGACGATGGCCAAGACCATCACGAAGGACGTCCGGCGGGACATCGGCGGCGACGAGCAGCGGGTCGGCACGGTCGGGACCGCGTACGCCGACGTCATGTTCAAGCTCGTGCTGCTCCCGCTCTGGATCGCGACCTACGTGTACGCGGGCAGGCAGTGGCAGGTCATGGTCAACGCGAACACGGGCCAGGTCGTCGGGAAGCGCCCCTTCAGCAGGGCGAAGATCGTGTTCGCCGTGCTCGTCGGGCTGCTCGTCGTGGCGGCACTCGTCTTCTTGTACGTGCGCTCGCGGATGTGAGGGTCACGCGTCCCGGCGGCCTGCGGACGGTGCTGCTGCAGTTGCTGGCACCGTGCGTCGTCGGGCAGCTGCTGCAGCCGCTCGTCGGCGACCGGTTCCGCGCCCGCCGTTGGCTCACCCTCGGCGTGGACCGTGGCACCATCCCCGTCGCGGTGGCCGGCGGATCGCGGTCCCCGTGATCCTCTTCCACCAGCTCCAGCTCGTGGTGTGCGCGGCGCCTCGCGCTGCGCGACCGAGCCCCTGCCCGCACCGCTGCGAGCAGGCGGCGTCCCGCCTAGCGTCGGGGGATGGCGAAGCGGGACGACGGCGCGTCGGGGGAGCGGTGGTCGCAGGACGTCACCGAGCACTCCGACGCGCTGGACCTGGAGGAGGACGTCTTCACCTGGGACGACCCCGTGCGCATCGCCGCGTCGCTCAAGCGCTCGGCGGAGGCGAGCGGCCGGCGCAAGGGCACGCCGTACCAGTCGGCGATGTCGATGCTGACGTTCTACGTCAACCGCGCCGGCACGGGCCTGCCCGCCGCGCAGCGGGACGTCCTCGAGCGGGCGAAGGGCGAGCTGCGCAAGGCGTTCGGCCGGGAATGACGCACGCGGCGAGACGTCACGCGGTCGGCCGACAGACCTCGCCGTCACACCTCTCACGAAGGCGGGAGAGACCCCCCTACACTGGCTCGGACGCACCGGACGACGACGTCGGGAGTCGCGATGGAGGGGACGGCCGCCTCGGTGGCACGTGCAGGGGACCCGCGCGGGGCCGCCGTGCGTCGTGACCCGCGCACGGTGCGCGCCGCGTACGAGCGGTTCCTCGGCACCGGAGAGCCTCCGGGCGATATCGACCCGGTGGTCGCCGACTCCTGGCGCCGATCGCTGCGCAGCGGCGTCGACCCGGACACCCTGAACCCGCAGGTCTCCCTCGCGGACGACGACCTCGCCGCCTACCGTCTGGCACACCCCCTGGCCGCGGTGATGCCGGTGGTGCGCGAGTTCGTGGTCGACGGCGCGGCCGACGACGGCCTCGTGGTCGCGGTCTCCGACGAGGCGGGGCGGCTGCTCTGGGTCGAGGGCAACCACCGCCTGCGCGGCACGGTCGACCGCGTCGGGTTCGTCGAGGGCGCGGTGTGGCGGGAGGAGAACATCGGCACCAACGCGCCGGGCACGGCGCTGGCCACGCGGCGCGCCGTCCAGGTGATCGGCGCCGAGCATTTCTCGCGTCCCATCCAGGACCTCAGCTGCGCCGCCGCGCCCATCCGCGACCCCGCCACCGGCCGGGTGCTCGGCGTCCTCGACGTCACGGGGCGGCGGGCCGCGGCGACGCACGTCGTGATGTCGCTGGTGCGGGCCACGGTCGCGACGGTCGAGCGGGAGCTCGCGACCCGGGCCGCCGCCGGTCCCCGCCGGCCGGACGTCGTCGCCGGACCCACGCCGGTCGACCTCCACGTCCTCGGGCGCCCCGCCCTGCGCGGGCGCGACGGCGCACGGCCGCTGTCGCTGCGGCACGCCGAGATCCTGCTGCTCCTCGCCGAGCACCCCCGCGGCCTCGGCGCCGACGAGCTCGCCGTGCTGCTGCACCCCGGGGAGCTGTCCGACGTCACCGTGCGTGCGGAGGTCTCCCGGCTGCGGCACGTCGTGGGCCCCCTGCTCGCCGGGTCGCGGCCCTACCGGCTCGCCCGCGCGCTGCGTACCGATGCCGACGACGTGCGGGCGGCGCTCGCCGCGGGCGACGTGCGCACCGCCGTCGCCGCGTACGCTCCGCTGCTGCCCCGGTCGGTCGCCCCGGGGGTGGAGCGGCTCCGGGCCGAGCTGTCGGCCGAGATGCGCGCCGCCGTCCTGGCCTCGGGAGACGCCGACGCCCTGGACGCCTGGGTGCGCGGCGTCGACGGCGCCGACGACCACGCCGCGTGGACGCGCCTGCTCGCCGCGTCGTCCGCCGGTAGCCCGCAGGCCCTGCGCGCCCGCGCACGCGTGACGCTGCTCGACGTCGACCTCGGCGGTTGAGCATGTCGCAATCTGCTGGTTGAGCGTGTCGAGGTCTGACAGCTCAACCAGCGGGACCGCAACGCACTGCAACGGGACTGCAACCTTCGGCGTCCTAGGGTCGCCTCATCGCGGCGCGACGAGGCGCTGCAGGCACGCGAGGAGGCAGCATGACCGTCTACGCAGCCCCCGGTCAGCCCGGGGCGATCGCCGAATACCGAGCCCGCTACGACCACTGGATCGGCGGCGAGTACGTGCCGCCGTCGAGCGGGCAGTACTTCGAGAACCCGAGCCCCGTCACCGGGCAGACCTTCACCGAGGTGGCGCGCGGCAACGCGGACGACATCGAGGCAGCCCTCGACGCCGCGGAGGGCGCCGCGCCCGGGTGGGGTCGCACGTCGGTCACGGACCGCGCGAACATCCTCAACAAGATCGCCGACCGCATGGAGGCACACCTCGAGGAGCTGGCCGTCGCCGAGAGCTGGGAGAACGGCAAGGCCGTCCGCGAGACGCTGGCCTGCGACATCCCGCTCGCCATCGACCACTTCCGCTACTTCGCCGGCGCCATCCGCGCGCAGGAGGGGTCGATCTCCGAGATCGACGAGGACACCATCGCGTACCACTTCCACGAGCCGCTCGGCGTGGTCGGGCAGATCATCCCGTGGAACTTCCCGATCCTCATGGCCACTTGGAAGCTGGCGCCCGCGCTCGCGGCGGGCAATGCCGTCGTGCTCAAGCCCGCCGAGCAGACCCCGGCGTCGATCCTGTTCCTCATCGACATCATCGGCGACCTGCTGCCGCCGGGTGTGCTCAACATCGTCAACGGCTTCGGCGTCGAGGCGGGCAAACCGCTCGCGTCGTCGTCGCGCATCCGCAAGATCGCCTTCACCGGCGAGACCACGACCGGCCGCCTGATCATGCAGTACGCGTCGCAGAACATCATCCCGGTCACGCTGGAGCTGGGCGGCAAGAGCCCCAACATCTTCTTCTCGGACGTCGCGTCGGCGCAGGACGACTACTACGACAAGGCGCTCGAGGGGTTCACGATGTTCGCCCTCAACCAGGGCGAGGTGTGCACGTGCCCGTCGCGCGCGCTCATCCAGTCCGACATCTACGACCAGTTCCTGGGCGACGCGCTCGAGCGGACCAGGGCGGTGAAGCAGGGCAACCCGCTGGACACCGACACGATGATCGGCGCCCAGGCGAGCAACGACCAGCTCGAGAAGATCCTCAGCTACGTCGACATCGGCAAGGCGGAGGGCGCGAAGGTGCTCACCGGCGGGCACCGGGCCGAGCTCGACGGCGACCTGGCGGGCGGCTACTACATGACGCCGACCGTCTTCGAGGGCAAGAACTCGATGCGGATCTTCCAGGAGGAGATCTTCGGGCCCGTCGTGTCGGTGACGGACTTCGCGGACTTCGACGACGCGATGAAGCTCGCGAACGACACGCTGTACGGGCTCGGCGCCGGCGTCTGGTCGCGCCAGGGCGAGACGGCGTACCGGGCGGGACGCACCATCGAGGCCGGCCGCGTGTGGACCAACTGCTACCACGCCTACCCGGCGGCCGCGGCCTTCGGCGGGTACAAGGGCTCGGGCGTCGGGCGTGAGAACCACAAGATGATGCTCGATCACTACCAGCAGACCAAGAACCTGCTGGTCAGCTACTCGGGCCAGAAGCTCGGGTTCTTCTAGGAGGTTCGAGAACCACATGGATGACGACGACGGGGCCAGCCCCGCACGTGTCGCCGTGACGGACGCCGCGGCCGGGCTCCTCGCCCGGTTGCGGCGTCAGCACGGCGAGCTGATGTTCCACCAGTCCGGCGGCTGCTGCGACGGGTCGAGCCCCATGTGCTACCCCGACGGGGACTTCCTACTCGGGGACGCCGACGTGCACCTGGGCGACCTCGAGCTGAAGGACGAGCCGGTCGCCGCCCCCGGCGCGACGGGCGAGCCGTTCACCGTCGCGGTGTGGATGAGTCGCGCGCAGTTCGAGTACTGGCAGCACACGCACCTGACGATCGACGTCGTGCCCGGCCGCGGTGCCGGGTTCAGCGTCGAGGCGCCCGAGGGCGTGCGGTTCCTGACCCGGTCGCGGCTGCTCACCGATGCCGAGAGGGTGGCGCTCAGCTGACGACGACCGGGCTGACGGTCACCAGCCGGCGAACCGGCCCACCGCGACGAAGGCGGCCGCGAGCAGCAGGAGCACGTTGACCCACAGCTGCCCGAGCTCGCGGCGCCGCACGTGCACGGAGATCGCCAGCACCTGAAGCACCACCAGGAACGATGCGGCGATCGGCGTGAGTACGGTCACGGTGTTGGTGGCCCACGGCAGGATCAGCCCCAGCGCGCCCGCGATCTCCGCGAGCCCGATGAATCGCACCACTATGCCCGGGAAGTCCTCCACCCAGCCCATGCCTGATCGCAGCCGTTCGCGGCTCCGGGTGAGCTTCACGAAGCCCACCGCCAGGTAGAGCAGGGCCAGCAGCCCCGCGGCGACCCACAGTCCGATGTCCATCCGGTGCCTCCTCGCGGCAAACAGCTCGACGGCGAGCGGCGGCGGAGCCGTGGGCGGAGCGGCGACGCCGTCGTGCCTGCTGGGAACCTAGCGCGGGGACGCCGCAACCGGAACGACCTCGGCCGTGGTGTCGGAGGGCCCGCGCCCGATATGTTCTGCAGGTGACCCGAGAGACCCTCCCCTCCCTGTCGGCGCTGCCTGCCTGGCTCGTGCCCTCCGTGTACCTCCACTGGTCGACCGACTGGCTGCAGGAGGCCGTCGCGATCTCCATCCGCTCCCCGGAGCACCGGCTGCCCGGCGGGCAGGACGGACCGCAGCGCGGCGACGTCGTCGTGACCGTGCTCGGCGACGCGGGCGTCGTGGCCGCGGTCGAGCTCATGGGGTCCAGCGACGGCGAGAGCTGGGTGAGCGACGAGCTCTTCGGCCCCGACCGGCCCATCGTCTGGGCCGACTTGTTCGAGGGCGCAGAAACGTACACGAACTCGTCCGGCTGGCTGCCGCCCGAGCACGCGCGGCTCGTGCTCGACGGCGTCGCCGAGCAGTTCCGCGGCGGCCCCGTCCACACCCTCGACCCGGGCGACTGCGGCGCCGGGGACACTTCGCCCGACGTGCACGCGCTGCGCATCCTCGGCCACCGCGCCGTGACGGGCTGGGCGATGCGTCGCGAGGAGCGGTGCGCCACCTGCGAGCGGTTCGTCGACGTGCACCGCATGCACGCCCACGACGACGGCGCCGTCCGCCTCGGCACCACCACCGCGGGCGGGCGCACGCTCGAGCAGCTGGTGCGCGACGTCCACCTCCTGTGCGAGCAGTGCCACGACCTCATGCACGCACACACCGTCGCGTCCCAGCGCGCCCGGATGCGGCCGCAGTGCCCCGGCTGCGGCGCGCGCGGCAAGACCAAGCGGATCGTGTGGGGCATGACGTTCCAGGACGACGTGATGAACGCCGAGCCGGACGTCGTGTACGGCGGCTTCGAGGTGCCCGTGCCCACGCCCGAGTGGTACTGCACCGAGTGCCACGCCAACTTCGCGAGCAGCGTGATCGCGTCGCGCGCGCTGACGTCCGCCGAGACGGGTGGCAGCTCCGGGGCCGTGGCGGTCACCGGGTCGCTGTCCGTGGTGCCGGACCTGTCGGACGACGAGCCCGTCGCCTGAGCGCATGGCCCGATCGCGGTGCCTGACCGTCCGGCGGTGGCCGAGGGGTCAGGCCGCGGCCGTCACGGCGGTGCGTCGATGCCGGCGCACGAGGCCGTGCTCGGCAGGCGGCACGTACGGGGCGTGCAACAGCGGCATGCCCGCCTCGAGCGGGGTGCGGTCGGCCTTGCGGCTGTTGCACGGCTCGCACGCCGCGACCAGGTTGAGCCAGGTGGAGTCCCCGCCGCGTGAGCGCGGGATCACGTGGTCCACAGTCTCGGCCGGGCCGCCGCAGTACGCGCACGCGCCGTCACGCCGCCGCACACCCTCCTTGGTGACGGCCGGGTGACCGGCGCTGCGATACCGCCAGCGCATCGCGACATACCGCACGAGGCGCAGCACGCGGGGGAGCGGGTACGGGCCGAACTGATGCCCCTCCACCGCCTCCTCGACCACCGCCACCTCGCGCACCAGCATCGTGATGGCGTGCTTGACCGACACGCGGTGCAGGGGCTCGTAGCCCGCGTTGAGCACCAGTACGTCGGCCACGGCCCTGCTCCTTCCGGTGGCGGTGCGCGCCGGGTGGCGCGCGGGCGGCTCCTTGTCCCTCGGTCTGCTGTCGGTCGGGGCTGTGAATCCGATCACAGCATCCTGCCGAGGCGAAAGTATTCCGCCGCGCCGCGGAAGTCCAGCGTGATTGCCCGTCGCTGTGCGACGAAGCCGGTGGTTGAGCCTGTCGAAACCCGATGATTCCGCGCCGTCGGCGCCGTCCCCCTTCGTCGCGGACTCCGGTGGTTGAGCCTGTCGAAACCCGATGAGTCGGCGCCGTCGGCGCCGTCCCCCCGTCGCGGACCCGCTGTTCGGGGAAGTGGTGGACGGGTGGCTGGGCGAGCCGGCGTGGGCCGGGAGCACCGTGATCGACCCCGCCGACCTCGTCGACCTTGCCGCCCAGGTGCAGGCGCTCAAGGACGGCCCTGACGGCGAGCTGCAGGTGCACGGCAGCGCCCGGCTCACCAGCACCCTGCACGACCTCGGCCTGGTGGACGTCTATCGGATCTTCGTCGCGACCGTCGTCACCCCGTCCGAGGTCGGCGAGAGCGGGCTGGTGTACCTGGAGCTCGAGCCGCGGGCACTGCAGCACGGCACCGCCGCCGTCGCGGACGGCGCGCAGGCGGTCCGGATCGAGTGAACTGCCGAGCGAGCGCCCCGGGAGCTGCCGAACAGGCGGTTGACACCGTTATGGCGGCCCTGACGGCCCGGTGTCAACCGCCTGTTCGGCGCGGGGTGGGCGCGGGGTGGATGCTGCCGTCACCGCCGGGCTTCGAAGACGAGGTTGAACGGCGTCTGCGCGACCTCGCGGAACCGCGTGAGACCACCCGCCGTCACGACGTCGCGGATCCGCGCCGGGCCCGCCTGGGTGCCGAGCGCGAGGCCGACGTCCTGGGCCAGCGACGTCGGCGTGCACAGCAGCGTGGAGAAGCCGTAGTAGGCGCGGCCCACGGGGTTGAGGTTGTCCTCGACCCGGTCGCCGGCCATCGGCTCGACGATCATCCACGTGCCGTCGTCGGCCAGGGCGTCGCGCACGTGCCGGGCGGCTCCCACGGGGTCGCCCATGTCGTGCAGGGCGTCGAACATGGTCACGAGGTCGAACCCGGCGCCGGGGAAGTCCTGCGCCGACGCGACCTCGAACCGCACACGGTCGCCGACTCCCGCCGCCTCGGCGCGCTCCCGCGCCGTGGTGACCGACCCCTCGTGGTAGTCGTAGCCCACATAGGTGGAGCGGGGGAACGCCTCCGCCATGAGGATCGTCGACGAGCCGTGGCCGCAGCCGACATCGGCGACGACCGCCCCCTGGGTCAGCTTGTCGACCGTGCCGTCGAGGGCGGGCAGCCACGACTCCACGAGGTTGGCGTGGTAGCCGGGCCGGAAGAACCGCTCGCACCCGACGTGCACGTCGGCGCCGTGCTCGTGCCACCCGAAGCCCGCTCCGGTCCGCGCCGCCTCCAGGATGTGGTCCGTGTCGTGCACCGTGCCGAGCACGATCTGGAAGAGGCCCGGCAGGAACGCCGGGCTGTCCTCGACCGTCAGGGCGACGGCCTGCTCGGGCGGCAGGGTGTACCGGCCCGACGCCGGGTCGTAGGTCACGTACGCGCCCGCGGCCTGGGCGTTGAGCCACTCGCGGGCGTAGGGCTCGGCGGTGCCGGTGCGGGCCGCGAGCTCGGCGGGCGTGCTGGGCCCGTGGTCCGCGAGGTCCCGGTAGTAGCCGAGCTTGTCGCCCATCACGACGAGCGCCGCGTTCAGGGTGGCGCCCGCCTCCTCCACCGCGCGGAACACGAACGCCATGAGGGCGTCGGTGTCGACCTGCGGCGTGGCGGGTGCGGGTGTCTCGGGCGTCTGGGTGCCGGGCGTCTGGGTGTCGGTCATGGTGCTCTCCGTCGGACGGGTGCCGGCCGGGTGCCGACAGGTGCCCCTCGCCCGACCGTAGGAAGCGGGCGGGTGAACCCGCGTCAGGGGCCCCACCTGGTGGTGCCGCGCTGCCTAGACTCGAAGGCGTGCTCCTGGGGCGCGACGCCGAGGTCGCGACGATCGACCGGATAATGGCCGGGGCCCGGCTCGGGGAGGCGGGACGGCTCGCCATCCTCGGTGAACCGGGCGTCGGCAAGAGCGCGCTGCTCGAGCACGCGGCGGAGGCGCTCGGGTCGTCGTTCCGCGTCCTGCGCGCCACCGGCACGGCGGCCGAGTCCGGGATCGCGTTCGCGGGCCTGTCCCAGCTGTTCGGGGGCTGCCTCGACCTGCTCGGCGATCTCCCCGCGCGCCAGGCGGACGCGCTCGCGGCGGCGCTCGCGCTCGAGGGCGCCGTCGACGAGGTGGTGGCGGGCGACCGGCTCGCCGTCGGCGCCGCGACGCTCGGGATGCTCACCCGGTGCGCCGAGGCCGGCCCCGTCGCCGTCCTCGTCGACGACCTGCACGAGCTCGACCCGCCGTCGTCGCGAGCCCTCGTCTTCGCCGCACGACGGCTCTCCGCGGACCGGGTGGTCATGGTCCTCGCGGGACGCACCCCCGAGGCGGACGCCCTGGTCGACGGCCTCCCGGTACTCGTCCTCGCGGGGCTCGACCGGGCACCCGCGCGGACGCTCGTGGAGCGCGCCGTGGGATCCCCGGTGCCGCGCGACCGCTTCGCCGAGCTCTACGGGCGCGCGGCCGGGAACCCACTCGCACTGATCGAGCTCGCGACCCAACCCGACCCGCTGTGGCCCGAGATCCCGGGCATGCCGTCGACGGTGCCCGAGACCATCACCCGTGCGTTCGCCCAGCGGGTGCGGCGGCTGCCGACCGCGACGCAGCAGGCGCTGCTGGTGACGGCCGTGGCCGACGGGGACCTCGCCGTGACCGCCGCGGCGGCGACGGCCCTGGGGCTCGACCTCGCGAGCCTGAGCGCGGCCGAGGACGCCGGCCTCGTGGCCTCCACCGGTGGCGGCACCACGTTCCGGCACCCGCTGCTGCGGTCGGTGGTGTACTCCGGGGCGCACGCGTCCGAACGACGCACGGCACACCGGGCGGTGGCCGCGGCGCTCCCGCGCGGCGACGACGACCGCCGGGCGTGGCACCTGTCCGAGTCCGTCTGGGGGCCCGACGCCGGCGTCGCCGACCTGCTCGACGCGGCGGCCGAGCGGGCGATCTCGCGGGCGGGGTACGCGGTCGCGTCGACGGCGTACCAGCGGGCGGCGGCCCTCAGCCCGGCCGCGCCCGCGCGGCACGGCCGGCTGCTGCGTGCCGCGAGCACCGCCTGGGCGGACGGCGACGCGCACCGGGCGGTCCTCCTGCTCGACGAGCTGGCCGGGCAGCGTCCCGAGCCCGCGGTGGCGCGTGGGGCGCTCGAGCTGCGAGCCCGGGTCGCCGCCCGGACGGGGGCCCTGGGGGAGGCGATCGCCATGCTCCGGCGGCTGGCGGCCGACACGCCGTCGCCCGACGACCGCGTCTACCTGCTCGCGGACGCCGCGTACGTCGCGTTCTTCCTGGGCGGCACCACCACCTCCCTCGAGCTGGCCGACGAGCTCGAGGCGCTCCTGCCCGCGGTGTCCTCGTCCCGGACGCGGGCCCTGGCGCTGCTCGGCTGCGGCGTCGCGCGCATCCTCGCCGGCCGTGGCGGCACCGGCCAGGTCGAGGCCGCCGTCCCGCTCCTCGAGGCGGACGGCGGGCTGGTGGCCGACCCGCGGTGGTGGCAGTGGCTCATGATCGTGCCGCTGTACCTGCGCGACGCGTCGGGAGCGGCCGCGCTCGGGAGCCGGGTGCCGGAGATCCGCCGCTCCGCGACCGTCGCCGAGCTCCCGGGGCTGCTGTTCCTCGCGGCACGCGGGCACGCGACGGGCGACGCGTGGGGCCGCGCCACGGCCGAGTACTCGCTCGCCGTCGACATCGCCCGCGAGACCGGCCAGGTGGGGCCACTCGCGGCTGCGCTCGCCGGCCGGTGCTGGCACGCCGCGCGGCAGGGCGATCCCGAGCGTTGCCTGGCCGACGCCGAGGAGGCGCTGGCGCTCGGCCGGGGCGGCGACATGCACCTGCTCGAGGCCTGGGTGCGCTTCGCCCTGGGGGACCTCGCCCTGTCGCGGGGAGACGTCGGGACGGCGGTCACCGAGCTCACGGGCCTCGAGTCGCTGCTCGTGCGGCACGGGATGGACGACGTCGACCTGGCGCCCGTCCCCGAGCTCGCCGAGGCGCTGCTCCGGTCGGGGGACCGGCCCGGAGCCCAGCGACGCGTGCGGGCCTACGCGGCGGCCGCCCGGGCCAAGGGCCGGCCCTGGGCGCTGGCGAGGGCGCACCGCGCCAGTGCCCTCGTCACGGACGACGCCGACGACACGGACATGGGCGCGTCGTTCGCCGCGGCCCTCGCGCTGCACGCCCGGACGCCCGACGTGTTCGAGACGGCCCGCACGCAGCTGGCGTTCGGGCAGAGGCTGCGCCGCGGCGGGCACCGCGTCGACGCCCGCGAGCACCTGCGGGCGGCGCTCGCGACGTTCGAGCAGCTGGGGTCCGCGCTCTGGGCCGGGAGCGCCGGCGCGGAGCTCACCGCGACCGGGGAGGTCGTCCGCCCGTCCGCCGACGGCTGGCGGGCCGAGCTCACGCCGCAGGAGCTCCAGGTGGGGCTGCTGCTCGCCGACGGGCACACCACGCGCGAGGCGGCGGCCGCCCTCTTCCTGTCGCCGAAGACCGTCGAGTACCACCTGCGCAAGGTGTACCTCAAGCTCGGGATCCACTCGCGGCCGGATCTCGCCGGGGCGATGGCCGACCGCGCGGCCGGGGTCGGCCCCTGAGCCGACAGGCCGGCCCGTCACGCGTCGTGCGAGGCGGCGTCACCGGCCGGGGACGGTGTCCTCGACGAGGTGGGTGTGGGCCTCATGGACGGTGATCGGGTCGGAGGACGACGAGGTGGTGAGCTCGCCGTCGACCGGTTCCCAGCCGCTTGCGCCGCGGAGCTGGAACTCGCCGTGCCAGGTGGTGGTCAGGGTGACGGTCACGTCGCCCGGGCCGGTGTAGGTGTGCCCGACCCAGCTCGCGTCGGGGACGGGATCGCCCTTCGTCCACGGGTGCCCGGCCTCGTCGGTGACAAGAGGTGCGGCGCCGTCGCCGTAGTCCCAGGAGTAGGAGTCCGGGACCGCCCGCACCGTCACGGGGATGTCGAGCAGCTCGATGTCGAACGACTGGGGATCGGCGTCGGTATAGGTCACCGTGTGCAGGTTGATGAGCGTCCAGCCCTGGTCGGGCTGGACGTGCACGGGTGACGGGTCCAGCGTGAGCTCCTGGAACGCCCTGCGGGCCTCGTCGGTGAGGTCGGCCGCGCCGAGGCAGGTGCCTTGGTTGACCGGAGCCCAGTCGGAGTACTCACCGGCGGCCGCATCCCATTCCTGGTGCCACAGCGGGTCGAGCTGCTGCTCGTCCTCCGCGCACTCCAGGTCGTTGGAGATCGCTGTCTCGCGGTTGTTGCACTT
Source organism: Isoptericola sp. Y581 (assembly GCF_059445475.1). NCBI lineage: Bacteria > Bacillati > Actinomycetota > Actinomycetes > Micrococcales > Promicromonosporaceae > Isoptericola > Isoptericola sp. Y581. The sequence continues at coordinate 178,152 of NZ_JCAIUK010000002.1, forward strand.
CTCCCTGATCTGCTCGTTCGCCGTGGGTGATTCCGCCACCAGGCAGAGCTCCGAGGTCAGCCGCCGGTATCGAGTTGCGTGGTCGGGTGATGTCCCAGATGTATTCGCCGCGGAGTCAATTGCTTCCTGCTCGGTCACGGTGACGACGACGGTATTGGCGACATTGTTGGGATCGTCGCGGTCCTTGCGGGCCTCGCCTCCCCAAGTAGCCGCCTGTGCTCCTTGCGCCACCGCAAGTAGGAGAGCGAGAGCGATCAGCGGCGCGCCCACGGATGCGGGTCTCACAGCACGTCTCGATCCAGAATGTTGACGAGACGCCAAGCCATGCCGTCGTGGAGGAGTTCGAACCTCGCATCCAAACTCCCCGCGGTCTCCGTCCGGACATGTTCGCCGTTCTCGTCCTTGATCTCGGTTGCCTGCTCGGTGAGTCGGGCGTCCATCGGATATACTCCGATGAGTGTGTCCTTCTCGTACACCTTTGTCACCTTGAGGCTGGTCTCGCCGCCCTCGAAGTTGCTGCCCTCGCTATGGAACTTCTTCATCGTGTCCAGAGCATTGAGGCAGAAGTTGCAGTCCTTCCACATGAGTCGCTTCCACGTGTCGGAATTGCCGCTCTGAAGCATGTACGTGTGCAGCTCGACGAAGTACTCCGCCGCCGCGACGGCGCCCTTCTCGTCGGTGCGCTCGAAGTCCGGCCCGGGCTGCGGCTCGGCGAGCGTGGCGGTGGGCGACGGGCTGGGGCTCTCGGACGGCGTCGGGGCGCTGGTGCTCTGCTCGGGCGACGACGACCCTGACGCGGCGGGTGGTTCCGACGGGTCGCTGCAGCCGGCGAGCAGCATTGCGGCGATCGTGGCGGTGATCGCGGTGGCGGCGAGCGGTCGGCTGCGGCCGTGGGTCCGTGCCATCGGGGAGACCTTCCGGTTGGCGGGCTCGTCATGACCGGGCAGTCAGTTCGAGCAACGCTGCGTCGAGAACGCTCGGCAGAATACCCGTGACGGCCCCCCGGGGCCGCCGTCGGTCCACAGGTCAAACGGCCCGGCGGGCCGGTCACGCGTCGTCGAGTGCCAGCGGCCGCACCTGCCCGCCGGCGGCGACGAAGAACCCCCGCAGGCGGACGTCCTGCACGCGCGCCTGTTCGCGCAGGTCACGGTTCCAGGCGCGGTCGTCGGCAGCGATCCCGGCCTCGCCGGGCCGCTCGAGCACGGCGACGGCGCAGCCTCCGGGCGCCTCGTCGTCGATGACGCTGCGCAGCACGGTGCCCAGCCCCACGAGGGCGGCGCCGTCGGGGCGTGCGGGCACGTCGTCGATGGGGAGGGCGAGCCCGAGGAGCCGGTCGTCGGCGTCGAGCCAGGTGATGGTGAGGGTGCGGCGCCGTGGCCGGGCACCGCCTGCGAGGAACGTGGCGAGCTCCAGCAGCTCGGCGTCGTCGGCGATCAGGTCGCCCGGGCGGAAGGGTGCGGTCGAGGTGTCCATGCGTCGTGACCCTGCCCGACGACGAAGGCGTGCGTTGGGGTTATCCACAGGTCCATCGCCCTCGAGCCCCTTCGCCGGTCGAGCCTGCCGAGACCTCGAGGGGTTTCGACAGGCTCAACCGGCGGGGTGGTTTCGACAACCGGCGGGGTGGTTTCGACAGGCTCAACCGGCGGGGTGGTTTCGACAGGCTCGACCGGCGGGGTGGTTTCGACAGGCTCGACCGGCGGGGTGGTTTCGACAGGCTCGACCGGCGGGGTGGTTTCGACAGGCTCGACCGGCGGGGTGGTTTCGACAGGCTCGACCGGCGGGGTGGTTTCGACAGGCTCGACCGGCGGGGTGGTTTCGACAGGCTCAGGCGGCGAGGTAGCGGGCGTAGGCGCCGGTGGTGAGGAACGGCGGGAACTCCTCGCCGAGGGCGATCTCGCGGAACAGGGCCACGGCGTCGTCGAAGCGGTCGCCGGGCGACCGGTCGAGGCCGCGCACGACGTCGCGCAGCACGGCCTCGCAGCGCACCCGGGTGATGGGCAGGCCGTCGTCCGTGGTGGTGCCCGCCGCGACCCACTGCCACACCTGCGACCGGGAGATCTCCGCGGTGGCGGCGTCCTCCATCAGGTGGTCGATCGCGGCGGCGCCCACCCCGCGCAGCCATGACTCGATGTACCGCACCCCGACGGACACGTTGGTGCGCAGCCCGGCCGCGGTGACGGTCGCACCCGCCCGGCGGGCCGACGCGACGTCCAGCAGCTCTGCCTGGCCCACCGCGACGTCGTCGCGCAGGCGGTCCACCTGGTTCTCACGCTCGCCGAGCACCTCGTCGAAGGCGCCCCGCGCCACCTCCACCAGGTCGGGGTGCGCCACCCAGGTGCCGTCGAAGCCGTCGTGGGCCTCGCGGGTCTTGTCGGCCCACACCTGCTCGACGGCGCGCTCCGTGACCTCGGGCGAGCGGCGGTCGGGGACGAAGGCGCTCATCCCGCCGATGGCGTGCGCCCCGCGCCGGTGGCACGTGGCCACCAGCAGCTCGGTGTACGCCCGCATGAACGGCGCCGTCATCGTCACCTGGCCGCGGTCGGGCAGCACGTACGACGACCCCCGCGTGCGGAAGCACTTGATGATGCTGAACAGGTAGTCCCAGCGCCCGGCGTTGAGGCCGGCGCAGTGGTCGCGCAGCTCGTGCAGGATCTCCTCCATCTCGAACGCGGCCGGCAGCGTCTCGATGAGCACCGTGGCGCGGATCGTGCCGCGCGGGATCCCCAGCGCGTCCTGCGCCTCCTCGAAGACCTCGTTCCACAGCCGCGCCTCGCGGTATCCCTCGAGCTTGGGCAGGTAGAAGTACGGCCCCCGCCCGCGGGAGATCAGCTCGCGGGCGTTGTGGAACAGGTACAGCCCGAAGTCCACGAGGGACCCCGACGCCGGCTGCGTCGACCCGTCCGGGCCGGTGTATGCCAGGTGCGACTCGAACAGGTGCCAGCCGCGGGGGCGGAAGACGATCGTCGGGAGCCCGGTGAGGTCCGTCGAGCGCAGCTCGTACTTCTTGCCCGCGTCGTTCGTGAACGTCAGCGTGCCGCGGATCGCGTCGTGCAGCGCGAGCTGGCCCTCGACGACGTTGCGCCACGTCGGGGACTGCGCGTCCTCGGCGTCGGCCAGCCAGCACCGGGCACCCGAGTTGAGGGCGTTGATCGTCATCTTCGGGTCGGTCGGGCCCGTGATCTCGACCCGCCGGTCCTCCAGCCCCGGCGCCCCGGCCGCGCCCGCGACCCGCCAGGACGGGTCGTCTCGCACGGGCCGCGTGGCCGGGTTGAAGTCCGGGTCGTCGCCGTCGGCGATCCGCCGCATGCGGCGCTGCCGCTCGAGCAGCAGGCTGGTGCGGTCGTCGGCGAACCGGTCGTGCAGCATCGCCAGGAACGCCAGCGCCTCCGGGGTGAGGATCTCCTTGTCGCGCGGCCCGAGCGGGGCGGAGACCGTGACGTGGCCCTCGGCGAGGGTCGCCGCGCCCCAGGCCGACGGGCCGCCAACGGTCTCGGCGAGCGAGTCGCCGACGACGGGCACGGGAGCGGTGCGCGGGGGAGCGGTGGTCGGAGACGTGAGCGTGGTCATGGCATGCCTCCGGTCGATCGGGGCTAGGGCTGGGTAGGGAACGGCGTGGGGACCGCTCAGAACTGCGCGGCCTCGGTGGAGCCGGCGAGCGCGAGGGTGGCGGCGTCGGGGTTGAGCGCCGTCGACACGCGGTCGAAGTAGCCGGTGCCGACCTCGCGCTGGTGCCTGGTCGCGGTGTAGCCGCGCTCCTCGGCGGCGAACTCGGCCTCCTGCAGCCGCACGTACGCCGACATCTGCTCGCGGGCGTAGCCGTGCGCGAGGTCGAACATCGAGTAGTTCAGGGCGTGGAAGCCGGCCAGGGTGATGAACTGGAAGGTGAAGCCCATCGCGCCCAGCTCGCGCTGGAACTTCGCGATGGTGTCGTCGTCCAGGTGCTTCTTCCAGTTGAACGACGGCGAGCAGTTGTAGCTGAGCATCTGGTCCGGGAAGTCGGCCTTGACGGCCTCGGCGAACGTGCGCGCGAGCTCGAGGTCGGGGGTGCCGGTCTCCATCCAGATCAGGTCGGCGTACGGCGCGTACGCCTTGGCGCGGGCGATGCACGGCTCGATGCCATTGCGGACCTCGTAGAAGCCCTCGCCCGTGCGCCCGCCGGTGAGGAACTCCCGGTCCCGCTCGTCGACGTCGGACGTGATCAGGGTGGCGGCCTCGGCGTCGGTGCGGGCGATCACGACCGACGGCACGTCGGAGACGTCGGCGGCGAGGCGCGCCGCGTTGAGCGTGCGCACGTGCTGCTGGGTGGGCACGAGCACCTTGCCGCCCAGGTGGCCGCACTTCTTCTCGCTGGCGAGCTGGTCCTCCCAGTGCACGCCCGCGGCGCCGGAGGCGATCATCGACCGCATCAGCTCGTACGCGTTGAGCGGGCCGCCGAAGCCGGCCTCGGCGTCCGCCACGATCGGGGCCAGCCAGTCGCGGGTGGCGGCGCCGTTCTCCGACACGTCGATCTGGTCGGCGCGCAGCAGCGCGTTGTTGATGCGGCGCACCACGGCCGGCACCGAGTTGGCGGGGTAGAGGGACTGGTCCGGGTAGGTCTGGCCCGCGAGGTTCGCGTCGCCCGCGACCTGCCAGCCCGACAGGTAGATGGCCTGGAGACCCGCCTTGACCTGCTGCACGGCCTGGTTGCCGGTCAGCGCGCCGAGGGCGTTGATGTAGTCCTCCTCGTGCAGCTGACGCCACAGCCGCTCGGCACCGCGACGCGCCAGCGTGAACTCCTCGCCGACCGACCCGCGCAGCGCCACGACGTCCTCCGCGCTGTACGTGCGCTCGACGTCGGCCCAGCGCGGGTCGGCCGCCCACTGCTCGGCGAGGTCCGCGGCGGTCTGTGTCTGGTCGCCGGCAGCGCCGGTGGTGCCGGTGGAACCCTGCTCGAGGATCGCGGTCATGTCGTGCCTCTCTCGTCTCTCGTGGTGCGCCGACGGCGGGTGCCCGCCGTCGTGCCTTCGTCGTCCTTGCCCACGACCCTGACGCGCCGCACCAGCCCCCGGCCAGCAATCTGGCGGAGAAGTTTCAGCGTTCTTCTCCTGGACGGAAGCTGTGGCGCGTGTCACCCTCGAGCATGGCGATCTCGACCGACCCCAGGCCCGATACCCGGGACGGCACGGCGCTGCCGCTCGACATCCCGATCGAACGCGAGGCCGACGCCCTGACGATCGGCCGCCGCATCCGGCACCTGCGCACCCGCCGCGGCATGACCCTGGAACAGCTCGGAGAGGCCATCGGACGTGCGCCGTCACAGGTCTCGATGCTGGAGAACGGCAAGCGCGAGCCCACGATCGCGCGGCTGCAGGCGGTGGCGCGCGCGCTCGGTGCGAGCGTCGAGGACCTGCTCGCCACGGAGCCCCCGTCACACCGCGACGCCCTCGAGATCGAGCTCGAGCGCGTGCAAAGGGGGTCGCTCTTCTCCGCACTCGGCGTGCATCCGGTGCGGGTGGGCAAGTCCCTGCCGACGGACGCGCTGGAGGCCATCGTCGGCCTCCAGCGCGAGCTGGAGCGGCTGCACTCCGAGCGGGCGCTGACGCCCGAGGAGGCCCGGCGGGCCAACACGGAGCTGCGGGCCGACATGCGCGCGCAGGACAACTACTTCCCGGACCTCGAGATCGTCGCGCGCGGCCTGCTGGACGACGTCGGGCACGCCCGCGGCCCGCTGCCGCAGCGCGCCGCGGGCGAGCTGGCGGCGCACCTCGGCTTCACCATCCACTACGAGCCGGACCTGCCGCAGTCCACGCGCGCCGTCATCGACCAGCGGAACCACCGGGTCTACCTGCCGAGCAACGGGATCCGCGGGCGGTCCGACGCCCGGTCGGCGGTGCTTCAGGCGCTCGCCTCGCACGTGCTGGAGCACGCCGAGCCGCGGGATTACCGGGAGTTCCTGCGCCAGCGGGTCGAGGCCAACTACCTGTGCGCGGCGCTGCTCGTGCCCGAGCGGGACGCCGTGCGGCGGCTGCGCGAGGCCAAGGAGGCGCGCGCGATCTCGCTCGAGGACCTCCGCGACGCCTTCGCCGTCTCCTACGAGACGGTGGCCCACCGCTTCACCAACCTGGCCACCCGGCACCTGGGCATCAAGGTGCACTTCATGAAGGTCCACGAGTCGGGATCGATCCACAAGGCGTACGAGAACGACGGCGTGCGCTTCCCCGCCGACCCGCTCGGCACGCTCGAGGGACAGCACGTGTGCCGGCACTGGACCGCCCGCGTGGTGTTCGGCATCGCCGACCGGCTCAGCCCGTACTACCAGTACACGGACACGCCGACGGGCACGTACTGGTGCACCTCGCGGGTGACCGACACGTCCGACGGCCGGTTCTCGGTGAGCGTCGGGGTGCCCTACGCGCAGGTCAAGTGGTTCCTGGGTCGCGAGACGACGGCGCGGACCACCTCGCGGTGCCCGGACGAGAGCTGCTGCCGCCGTCCCGACGAGCCGCTGGCCCGCCGCTGGGACGGGCACGCCTTCCCCAGCGCCCGCCCGCACGCGTCGATGCTCGCGGCGATGCCGTCGGGCGCCTTCCCCGGCGTCGACACCACCGAGGTGTACCAGTTCCTGGAGCGCCACGCCCCGGCTTCGGACTGACCTCGCTGCGCCGTCGGCGAGGGGGCCACCCGCGCGGCTGACCAGGGAGGGGTCGGGGTCACCCCAGGGTCGAACCGGGGGGACACCCCATAGTGACGCACCACCGCCGCAGCAGAGGGTGGAGCCATGTTCGAAGCGATCGCCTCGCTGTGGGGCCAGCTCGAGACCGCGCTCTTCGCGCTCGTCTCCTCCGACTGGGCATACCCGGCGCTGTTCGCGGCCACGGCGGGCGACGGCCTCTTCCCGCCCGTGCCCGGCGAGACGGTGATCATCATGCTCGCCGTGGGCGCGCAGACCGGCGGGGGCGTGAACCTCGCCCTGGTGGTCCTGGTGGCCGCGCTCGGTGCCTGGTGCGGCGACCAGCTCGCCTATGCCCTCGGCCGGGCGCTGGGCACGTCCCGGGTGCCGTTCCTGCGGGGCAGGCGCGGGCGCCGCGCCGTGGACTGGGCGGCGCGCTCCTTCGAGCGACGCGGGGCGTCGGTGGTGCTGGGCGCGCGCTTCGTCCCGGTGGGGCGGATGGCGGTGAACGTCACCGCCGGCGCGGTCGGTCTGCCTCGCCGCCGCTTCATGGCCCTGTCGGCCGTGGCCTCCCTGGCCTGGGCCTGCTGGTCCGTGCTCATCGGCGTGGTGGCGGCCGAGCCCCTCGGCGACCGGCCGCTGCTGGCTGTCGCGGTCGGGGTGGTGGTCGGGACGGTGCTGGGCGTGGTCGTCGACCGGGTCCTCACGGCCTGGGGAGCCAGGGCCGGCCGGGTCGCTGCCCCGGCAGCAGAGCTGGTACCCGTGGCGGAACTGGCGCCGGCGCTCGCGTGCGCCGCCGGCCCGAGCGTCCCGGCGCGGGGCGTCAGTGCTCCTGGCGGTCCTTCTCGTCTCCGATGAAGTCGCCGACGGCGTCGTCCTGGCCGTCGAGGTTCATGTCCGGGGTGCGCGCCTTGCGGACGTCCCAGCGCAGCGTCAGCGCGCCGAGCACCGCGGCGATCACCGAGCCCATGAGGATGGCGGCCTTGGCGCCCTCCGTGTGTTCCGACGCGTGCCCGAACGACAGCTCCGACACGAGCAGCGCGACGGTGAACCCGATGCCGGCGAGGAAGGCGACGGGCAGCAGGTCACGCACGCCGATGCCCTGCGGGAGCCGCAGCGGGGTCAGCCGGGTGACGAGCGCCGTCGTCCCGAGCACGCCGATGAGCTTGCCGACCACGAGCCCCACGGTGATGGCCGGCACCACCGGCTGACCGAGGATCTCGCCCACGCCGCCGCCGTCGACCAGGTTCACGCCCGCGGCGAAGAACGCGAAGACCGGGAGCGCGAGGCCTTGGGACCAGGGCTTCACCGCATGCTCGTAGCGGTGCGTGCGGGGTTCGGCCTCGCCGTGAGCCGGCCGCGCGGCGACGGTGAAGCCCATGAGCACGCCGGCCACCGTGGCGTGCACCCCGGAGGCGTGCATGAAGGCCCAGGCGACGACGAACAGCGGCACCAGCAACCACCACCGCGGCGCGCGTGAGCGCACGTACCAGCCGAACACCACGACGGTGACCAGCGAGGCGGCGAGGTAGGCGAAGTCGAGGGCGTCGGTGTAGATGACGGCGATCACGACGATCGCGAGCAGGTCGTCCACCACGGCGAGGGTGAGCAGGAACGTCCGCACGGCGGCGGGCAGGCCCCTGCCGAAGACCGCGAGCACGCCGAGCGCGAACGCGATGTCCGTGGCGGTGGGGATCGCCCAGCCGTTCAGCGCGCCCGGCTCGCCCAGCACGACGACGGTGACCGCGTAGATGGCGGCGGGGACCGCCATGCCGCCCACGGCGGCGAGCATCGGCACGCCCGCCTCCCTAGGGCTGCGCAGGCTGCCCGCCACGAACTCGTGCTTGAGCTCGACGCCGACGACGAAGAAGAAGATCGCGAGGAGGCCGTCGGCCGCCCAGGCGGCGACCGTGAGGTCCAGGTGGATGTGCAGGGGCCCGAGGGAGTCGAAGCCGAGGACGGTCTCGGAGAGGGCGGAGTACCACTCGCGCCACGGGGCGTTCGCGCAGATCAGGGCCAGCACGGCGGCGCCGATCAGGAGCGCGCCCCCCGTGGTCTCGCGGGCGGCGAAGCGGCGCAGTCGTGCGCCGCGGGACGGGGTGGTGGTCTCGGAGGTCAGGGTCGTGCTCCTGTCCGGTCGTGGGGTCGCTCGTGTCCCGGCGTTGCAGCCGGTGCCACCGACCAGACTTCCCGGCTCACCGCCCGACAGCGTACCGGCCGGGCGCAGTGCCTGCGGGTCCGGGAGGCGCGGCGCATCAGGTGGCCTCGCGTGCCATCGTCGCGAGCCGGGTCAGGGTGTTCCAGTTCCGAGCGGTGGTCCACGTGCCCGCCGCCCGGTCGATCGCGGCGGGGGTGAGCCGGGACCGACCGATCCCGTCCACGTAGTCCACGAACAGGACGCCCTCGGCGACGGCGAAGCTCTCGCCGCCGGGGTTGTCCTCCTCCAGGCGGGCGACGCCCTCCGGGTCCACCGGCACCGGGCCCACGTGCACCTGGACGTGGGACGGGTGGTCCGCGGTGGCGTCGGGGAACGGGTCGGCGGCGACGACGGCGGCCGCGCGCCCGGCGGACAGCGCGACCGCGCGTACGTCGCCGCCGAGCCGGTCGACGAGCGCCGCCGCGACCCGGTCGGCGATTGTGGTTCTCTTTTTGCCCGCGACTTCTGTGCTGGTGCCGGCGCCGGCGCCGACGGTGACGGCAACCAGGTTGCCGCTGTTGGCGTAGGTACGCGCGTCGGTCAGCCCCGCCGCGGCCGCCGCGTCGCGCAGCTCGGCGGAGCTCACGCGTCGGTGGGGGCCGAGATTGACCCCGCGGAGCAGGACGACCCATGCGGTGGGGGTCGCGTCGGTCTTCGGCATGGGCACCATCGTGCCCGCCCGCGCTCGCCGGTGCGTCGTGGGGGAGTCCGGCCCGTGAACGCCGGGTGACATCTTCCCGACCCGCCGCGGTGGGGGTGGTGGCACGAATCACAGCGTCGTAGTTTGACGACAAGGACGACAACCAGCCGTCCTCCGGGAGGCCAGCCGATGGGGTTCACGCTCCGCGCAGGAGGGCCGGCACCGGCTCTGCGTCGCACGGCGCCCAGGGCCGGCCGACCGCCCACCACCAGTCCGCCCCTGCCCGGCCGGGACCACACCGGTCCCACACCGGGCTCGTGGCCGGAGGGAGCTCGCCGTGGCCCACACCGCACCCGTCCCTGAGCAGGCTGTTGATTCCCCCGCTGTCAGCACGAGCGCTGCCGGCACCACCAGCGACACCGTCGACGCCCGTCGGACGTTCGTCGTCGACACGTCGGTGCTGTTGTCCGACCCCCGGGCGTTCCACCGGTTCGCCGAGCACGACGTCGTCCTCCCGGTCGTGGTCGTCACCGAGCTGGAGGCCAAGCGGCACCACGCCGAGCTCGGCTACTTCGCCCGCAGCGCCCTGCGCATGCTGGACGACCTCCGGGTGAAGCACGGCCGGCTCGATGCCCCGATCCCCGTCGGGGACGGCGGCGGGACGCTGCGCGTGGAGCTCAACCACACCGACCCGCTGGTGCTGCCCGCGGGCTTCCGGCTCGGCGACAACGACACCCGGATCCTGTCGGTCGCGGCCAACCTGTCGGCGGAGGGGCGCGACGTCACCGTCGTGTCCAAGGACCTGCCGATGCGGGTGAAGGCCTCGGCCGTCGGGCTCCGCGCGGAGGAGTACCGGCACGAGCTCGCCGTCGACTCCGGGTGGACGGGCATGCGCGAGGTGGACGTGGCGCAGGAGCAGGTCGGCGCGCTGTACGAGGGTGAGGAGCTCGAGCTCGCCGCGCTCGACCCGGCCGTCGTCGAGGCGGCCTCCCCGCTGCTGTGCCACACCGGGCTGGTGATCCACTCGCCGAGCGGGTCGGCGCTCGGCCGGGTGACCGCCGACAAGAAGATCCGCCTGGTCCGGGGCGACCAGGACGTCTTCGGCGTGCACGGCCGCTCCGCGGAGCAGCGCATCGCCATCGACCTGCTGCTCGACCCCGAGGTGGGGATCCTCTCGCTCGGCGGCCGCGCCGGGACCGGCAAGTCCGCGCTCGCGCTGTGCGCCGGCCTGGAGGCGGTGCTGGAGCGTGGTCAGCACCGCAAGGTGATCGTCTTCCGCCCGCTGTACGCGGTCGGCGGCCAGGAGCTGGGCTACCTGCCCGGGTCCGAGTCGGAGAAGATGAACCCCTGGGCGCAGGCCGTGTACGACACCCTGGGCGCGCTCGTGTCGCCCGAGGTGGTCGACGAGGTGATCGGCCGCGAGATGCTCGAGGTGCTACCCCTGACGCACATCCGCGGGCGCTCGCTGCACGACGCGTTCGTCATCGTCGACGAGGCCCAGTCGCTGGAGCGCAACGTGCTGCTCACCGTTCTCTCGCGCATCGGCCAGGCCTCGCGGGTGGTGCTCACGCACGACGTCGCGCAGCGGGACAACCTGCGGGTGGGACGGCACGACGGCGTCGCGGCCGTGATCGAGGCGATGAAGGGCCACCCGCTCTTCGCGCACGTGACCCTCACTCGCTCGGAACGCTCGCCCGTCGCGGCGCTCGTCACCGAGATGCTGGAATCGATCGAGATCTGAGCGCCCAGGCTCAACCAGCGGTGGGGCGGCGCGGGTGCACCAGCACGACGGCGAGCACGCCGAGGGCGGCGCCCACCACGGTGTCGAGGGCGCGGGACGCGGCGATGCCCGCCGGGTCGGCCGCCCCGCCGAGTGACGTCATGAGCAGCGCCATCGGCGTGATCGTGAGCATCGCGAGGCCGTAGTGCCGGCCCACGACGATCTCGGTGACCACCTGGAGGGCCACGACGAGCACGCACGTGGCGGCGAAGCCGAGGTGGGCGCTGAGCAGCGGCCACGCCAGGAGCGCGCCGAGCGCGGTGCCGCCCGCGCGTTGCAGGGCGCGGACCACGGCGTGGTGCGTCGTCGAGCCCTGCAGCGTCGCGGTCGCGCCCATCTGGGCCCAGGCGGGGTGCCCGAACCCCGCGACCAGCGCCACGGCCCCGGCCATGAGGCTTGAGACGACGACGCGCACCGAGGCGAGGCGCCAGCCGCGCGCCGGCCACGTGGCGCGCGCGGTGTCGCGCAGGCGCTCGCGCGGGGGGAGCGCCGCGGCGGGGCCGCCGTCGAGCGTGCCAGCCTCGGGCACCGGGTGGTCGGGCACTGGGTCGAGCAGCGCGGTGATCTCGGCGAGGTCGGCGGCGAGCAGGCGCGCGGTGTCGCGGGTGCGGCGGTGGGAGAGGTCGTCGGCGAGCACCACGCGGGCGCGGGCGACGGTGGCGCGGGCCGCGGTGTCGGCGGGTAGAGCAGGCGCGTCGTCGGTGTCGCGGACGGCCAGCGCACCCCGCACGGCGTCCGCCGCGCGACGGACGGCGAGCCGCGCCGGGCCGCTGGGGCGCACGAGGTAGCCGCTCATCGCGACCGCCCAGGCGATCGCCGCGCCGGCCGCGCAGGCCAGGCCCTGCTCGAGCACCCCGGCCCAGGAGTGCGGGGCCGCGAGCCCGCCGGCCGCGGTGAAGACCACGATGGTGGCGCCTGGCGGGCCGGAGCGCACGAGCACGCAGGCGGCGGTGGCTGCGCTCGCCACGAGGCCGACGACGGCGAGGGTCACCGGGAGCGGCGAGCCCGCGGCGGTCAGCACTGACGTCAGGGCGAACGAGCCGACGAGAGCGACCGCCGCCCCCGCGAGGATCGCCGCCCGGCGCCGGTACGGCTCGTACCGGCCGTACAGGGATGTCAGGGCGCCGAGCGCGGCGATCCCCGCCAGATCGGTGCGGCCGGTGGTAGCCGCGACCACGAGCGCGAGCGCGACGGCGGCGCCGCACCGCAGGGCGGCGGCGAGGGTGGCGTCCGCAGGGTTGACGTGCAGCGCGGCGCGCAGGTGGTGGGGATCGAGCACGTCACGGGCGCTCGCGAGTACGAGGGAGGAGGAGGGGGCATTGGTTCCACAATAGTTCACCGGTAAATCATCATGGAACTATTCGCTGTGTGACGTCTATCCTGGTCGCCGTGGACTACATCGAGCGCGTGCGTGCGCAGTGGGTCGAGCGGCTGCCCCGCGTCGACACCTCCCCGGCCGACGTCGGCGCGCGGGTGCGGCGCATCGCGGCGCTGCTGGAGGCCGAGCTCGCCGACGACCTCGCCGCGAACGGCCTCACCCGGCCCGAGCTCGACGTCCTGACCGCGCTGCGTCGCTCCGGTCGCCCGCTGCGAGCGGGGGAGATCACCACGATGACCGGTTCGCCCGGCGCGTCGATCACCAAGCGGGTCGACCGCCTCGAGTACGCCGGGCTGGTGGAGCGGGCCGTGCACGAGCGCGACAAGCGCGGGGTGCTCGTGGCGCTCACGGCGCAGGGCGAGGAGCTCGTCGATGAGCTGTTCCCGCGCCAGGTCGAGCACGAGCGGGCGATGCTGGCCGACCTGAGCGAGGCCGACCGGGCCGAGCTCGGCCGGCTGCTCGCCATCGTGCTGCGCCGGCTGGACCCGCGCGACTACTGAGCCGTTCCGCGGGGAGGCGCCACGCATCAGGTGGAACCCCCCAGCCCCGCGCCCCGAGGGACGCCTCCCCGCGTACCGCCGACATTAGCAGGTGAGGTTAGGCTAACCAACCCCTGATCGGGATGCGTGAGAACCCCGGGGACGTCGACGGCGGCAGTCCCGGTGGGGACCGCCGCCGTCGCGGGTGCGGGAGAGGATCAGGCCTGCGGGGGCCGCGTCATCGAGAGCACGTCGAGCGCGGAGTCGAGCTGCGCCTCCGTGACCTCGCCGCGCTCCACGAAGCCGAGGTCGATCACGGCCTCGCGCACCGTGAGGCCCTGCTTCACCGAGTGCTTGGCCACCTTGGCCGCCGCCTCGTAGCCGATCACGCGGTTGAGCGGCGTGACGATCGACGGCGAGGACTCGGCGAACGCGCGGGCCTTCTCCACGTTGGCGGTGATGCCCGAGACGGCCTTGTCGGCCAGCACGCGCGACGCGTTGGCGAGCAGGCGGGTCGACTCCAGCACGCCCTGCGCGATGACGGGAATCTGCACGTTCAGCTCGAACGAGCCGCTCGCGCCGGCCCACGCGACCGTGGCGTCGTTGCCGATCACCCGCGCCGCGACCATGAGCACGGCCTCCGGGATGACCGGGTTGACCTTGCCCGGCATGATCGAGCTGCCCGGCTGCAGGTCGGGGATCGCGATCTCGCCCAGGCCGGCGTTGGGGCCGGAGCCCATCCAGCGCAGGTCGTTGCAGATCTTGGTGAGCGAGACCGCGATGGTGCGCAGCGCGCCCGAGAGCTCGACGAGGCCGTCGCGCGCCGACTGCGCCTCGAAGTGGTCGCGGGCCTCGGTCAGCGGCAGCCCGGTGTCCTCGCGCAGCAGCTCGATGACGCGCTGGGGGAAGCCTGCCGGGGTGTTGATGCCGGTGCCGACGGCCGTGCCGCCCAGCGGCACCTCGGCCGCGCGGGGCAGCGCCGTCTCGACGCGCTCGATGCCATAGCGGATCGCCGCGGCGTACCCGCCGAACTCCTGGCCGAGGGTCACGGGGGTGGCGTCCATGAGGTGGGTGCGGCCCGACTTCACGACGGTCGCGAACTCCTCGGCCTTGGCGCCCAGCGCGTCGGCGAGGTGCCGCAGCGCGGGCACCAGGTCGCCCGTCGCGCCGGCCGTGGCGGCCACGTGCACCGACGTCGGGAAGACGTCGTTGGAGGACTGTGACGCGTTGACGTGGTCGTTGGGGTGCACGTCCCTGCCGAGCGAGCGGGTGGCCAGCGTCGCGAGCACCTCGTTGGTGTTCATGTTCGACGACGTGCCGGACCCGGTCTGGAAGACGTCGATCGGGAAGTGCGCGTCGTGCGCCCCCGACGCGACCTCGTCGGCGGCCGCGGCGATCGCGTCGGCGATGTCGCGGTCGAGCACCCCGAGCTCGGCGTTCGCGAGGGCGGCGGCCTTCTTGATGCGGGCCAGGGCCTCGATGTGCCCCCGCTCGAGGGTGGTGCCGGAGATGGGGAAGTTCTCCACGGCCCGCTGCGTCTGCGCGCGGTAGAGGGCGTGCGCCGGGACGCGCACCTCGCCCATCGTGTCGTGCTCGATGCGGTAGGTCTCGCCGGCGCCGGACGCGCCGGTGCCGGGGACGACGGTGTCGGAAGTCATGCCTCTATCGTGCCGCACCCCGGCGGGCGGTCCGTCGTGAGCCGGATCACGCCGGTGTGGGTGCTGCACGCGAGGATGGCGCCGTGACCTACACCCACGCGGCCTTCTACCGCGCGATGAACCTCGGGCACCGGGGCAGCCCGGTGCGTGCCCAGCTCGAGGACGCCCTCGTCGAGGCGGGCGCCCGCGCCGTGCGGTCGTTCCAGACGAACGGCACGGTGCTGCTCGACGTCGCTGGCGCGCCCGACGACGTCGCGGCGGCCGTGGTCCGCGGTGCGGCGCCCCTGCTGGCCGAGCGGTCGGGCTACTCCCACGCGGCGCTGGTGCGGTCCCTCGAGGACGTGACTGCGGCGATCGACGGCGACCCGTTCGCGCTCACCCGCGACGAGCGGACCTACCGCGAGACGCTGACATTCCTGGACGGCGGAGAGCCGCTGCCCATGGTCCTGCCGTGGACCGACCCGCGCGACATGCTCGACCTCGTGGCCGCACGACGCGGCGTCGTGGTGGGCGTGGTCCGGGGCGGGCCGGGCACCTGGGCCGACCCGAACTCCCTCGTCGAGCGGTTCACCGGCGGGGTCGCCACGACGCGCACCCTCGGCACCGTGCAGCGCCTGCTGGTCGCCGCCGCACGGGCCTGAGCCCCGCCGCCCCGGGGCGGGTCAGTCGACCGGCTGCTCGGCGACGTCGCCGTCGACCGCCACGAGCCGCGCGCTGCCGTCGTCCAGGTCGTAGACGACGCCGACGACGGCCAGGCGGCCCGCGTCGACCGCCGCGGCCATCGCGGCCGAGTAGCCGCGCAGCAGGCCGACGGTGTGCTTGACGTGCTCCGTGCGCAGCACGTCGGGGTCGATCGGGCCCGAGAGCCCCTGGCGGCTCGTGAGCTCCGCCAGCGACGGGATGACCTTGTCGACCACGGCGCGGACGAAACCCGGCGGCTGCTCGCCCGTGCTGAGCGTGTGGGCCGTGGCCGCGATGGCCCCGCAGGAGTCGTGCCCCAGCACGACGACCAGCGGAGTGTGGAGCACCTCCGTGCCGTACTCGATGGAGCCGAGCACGGTGGTGTCGACGACGTGCCCCGCCGTCCGCACGACGAAGACGTCGCCCAGGCCCTGGTCGAAGATGATCTCCGCCGCCACCCGCGAGTCCGAGCACCCGAAGATGACGGTGTGCGGGTGCTGCACCGTGCGCAGCTCGTGGCGGCGGACGGCGTCCTGGTCGGGGTGCTCCGGCATGTTCTCCACGAACCGGGCGTTGCCGGCGCGCAGCCGGGCCCAGGCCTCGATGGGCGTCATGCGGACTTCTCCTGGGTGTGCCCGGTGGGCCTGTCGACGCGCACGCGGTCTGGCCCGATCAGGTCCGTGGGCCACGGCGGGTTCGCGCCGGCGCGGGAGACGGTCACGGCCGCCACCGCCACGCAGCGGACGAGCAGGCGCGCGGTGGCCGCACGGTCGATACCGCGCAGCGCCTCGCGCCGGCCGGCCCCGAGCAGCTCCGCGCCCCACAGCCAGTCGAGCAGCGCGCCCATGAAGGAGTCGCCGGCGCCGACCGTGTCGACCACGTCGACCTTCGGGGCCGCGATCGTCACCTCGCCCGCAGCCGTGATCGCCGTCGCGCCCTCGCCCCCGAACGTCACGACGAGGACCGCGGGCCCGGAGCGCTGCCAGGCGCGGGCCACGTCGAGCGGGTCGGCGCCGGGCGCGAGCCAGGCGAGGTCCTCGTCGCTGACCTTCACGACGTCCGAGAGTGCCACCAGCTCCTCGATGCGGGGCCGGGCGTCGGCGGCCTCGCCCATCAATGCCGGCCGGGCGTTGGGGTCGTAGGTGATCGTCGACGTCGAGCGGGCCGACTCCACCAGCCGGCGCACGTCCGCCGCCCCGGGCGCGAGGACCGCGGCGATGGAGCCGGTGTGCACGGCGACGGTGTCGTCCCCGGCGGCCGCCCGGCCCGGCACGCGCCACTCGAGGTCGAAGTCGTAGGTGGCGGCGCCCGTGCCGTCCAGGGTGGCCTGCGCGACGCTGGTGCGGTCGGCGCCGTCGCTGCCGTCGACCAGCTCGACCTTCGACTCGGCGAGCCACGACCGGACGTCGTCGCCGCGCGCGTCGCGGCCGAGCCAGGTGGCGAGCCGCACGTCGCGACCCAGCCGGCCGAGGGTGAGGGCGACGTTCGCGAGGCTGCCGCCGGGGTGCTCCTCGCTGGTGCCGTCGGGGCGGTGCACCACGTCCACGAGCGCCTCGCCGATCGCGAGCACGTGCGCGCTCATGCGTCGTCCCCGTCGTCGGTCGCGTCGTCGTCGGCGGCGCGGGTCTCGGCCTGCGCGGCCTCGAGCCGCCGGCGGGCGCCGTCCAGCCACTCCTGGCAGCGGGCCGCCAGGGCCTCGCCGCGCTCCCACAGCGCGAGCGAGGCCTCGAGCGGCTCGCTGCCGGCCTCGAGCCGGGCGACGACGCTCACGAGTTCGTCGCGCGCCTCCTCGTAGGTCAGCGCGGAGACGTCGGCAGGGAGGTCGGGGGACGCGCCGGGGGGTGAGCTCGGGGCGTCGGTGTTCGCGTCGGTCACGGGGACAGTCAACAACACGGTGCCGACACCATGTCACCGTGTTCCGTAGGCCGGGCCGAAAATGGGCTTGCCGCGCCGGACTGCGTCGGGCAGCGTGCGCGCTATGGGACATCTCGAGGTGGCGCACGTGGAGCACGTGCTGCCGGACGGTCGCACGCTGCTCGACGACGTCTCCTTCCGCGTGCCCGAGGGCAGCGCGACCGCCCTCGTCGGGCCCAACGGGGCGGGCAAGACGACGCTGCTGCGCCTGCTCTCGGGCGAGCTGGCGCCGCAGGCCGGCTCCGTCACGGTGACGGGCGGCCTCGGCGTCATGCCGCAGTTCGTCGGCTCGGTCCGCGACGAGACCACCGTGCGCGACCTGCTCGTCGCGGTCGCCCCGCCGCGGGTGCGCGACGCCGCGCGCGCCGTCGACGCCGCCGAGCTCGCGATCATGGAGACCGACGACGAGCCCGCCCAGATGCAGTACGCGCAAGCGCTCGCCGACTGGGCGGAGGCGCAGGGCTACGAGGCCGAGACGCTGTGGGACGTGTGCACCGTCGCAGCCATCGGCATCCCGTACGAGCAGGCCCGGTGGCGCGAGGTGCGTACCCTCTCGGGCGGCGAGCAGAAGCGTCTGGTGCTCGAGGCGCTGCTGCGCGGCCCCGATGAGGTGCTGCTGCTCGACGAGCCGGACAACTACCTGGACGTGCCAGGCAAGCGGTGGCTCGAGGGGCAGCTGCTGGCCACCCGCAAGACCGTCCTGTTCGTGTCGCACGACCGCGAGCTGCTGGCGCGCGTCGCCCATCGCATCGTCTCCCTCGAGCCCGCGCCGTCGGGCGCCGACGCCTGGGTGCATGGCGGCGGCTTCGCCACCTTCCACGAGGCGCGCCGCGAGCGGTTCGCGCGCTTTGAGGAGCTGCGCCGGCGCTGGGACGAGAAGCACGCCCAGCTGGTGCGCCTCGTGCGCGAGCTGCGGCAGGCGGCGGCGAACAGCGACGCGCTGGCGTCGCGGTACCGCGCCGCGCAGACCCGCCTGAGCAAGTTCGAGGTGGCGGGCCCGCCGCCCGAGCCGCCGCGCGAGCAGGACATCCGGATGCGGCTGCGCGGCGGGCGTACCGGCGTGCGCGCGGTGACGTGCGAGCGCCTCGGCCTCACCGGCCTGATGCAGCCGTTCGACCTCGAGGTCTTCTACGGCGAGCGCGTCGCGGTGCTGGGGTCGAACGGGTCTGGCAAGTCGCACTTCCTGCGGCTGTTGGGCGGCGACGACGTCGCGCACACGGGCGCCTGGAAGCTCGGCGCGCGCGTCGTGCCCGGCGTCTTCGCGCAGACCCACGCCCAGCCCGAGCTGTTCGGCCGCACCCTGGTGCAGGTGCTGTGGGAGGACCATGCACGCGACCGCGGTGCGGCGATGTCCGTGCTGCGGCGCTACGAGCTCACCGTCGCCGCGGACCGTGAGTTCGAGCGGCTCTCGGGCGGCCAGCAGGCGCGGTTCCAGATCCTGCTGCTCGAGCTGGCGGGCTGTACGGCGCTGCTGCTCGACGAGCCCACGGACAACCTCGACCTCGCCAGCGCCGAGGCCCTGCAGGAGGGGCTCGAGGCCTTCGACGGCACGGTCCTCGCCGTCACGCACGACCGCTGGTTCGCGCGTTCCTTCGACAGGTTCCTCGTCTTCGGGGAGGACGGCGCCGTGCGCGAGACCTCTGAGCCGGTCTGGGACGAGGGGCGCGTCGCCCGAGAACGAGCCGCTGGTTGAGCCTGTCGAAACCCGGCGCCGGGTTTCGACAGGCTCAACCAGCGGTCGTCCCGAGCGCCTCGGACGCCGTGCGCGCCCGCCGGCCGGCGACGACGTCGAGCACGTTGTCGACGAGCTGCCCGGCGACCTGCTCGGCGTCGTCACCCGCAGGGGTGATCATGCCGAGGGTCGCGCCGAGGTGGGCCGGGGCGATGATCAGCAGCACCAGGTCGAGGGGCGTCAGCTCGCTGGTGCCGCTCGCGTCGAGCAGCTCCTGGAAGAGCGTGAGCCGCGGCTGCAGGAGTTCCTCGACCCGGTCGGGCCCGGTCAGCTCGTCCCCGGACGCCCGCATCAGGGCGTCGACGAACGCGAGCCCGCCGGGGCGGTCGAACTCCTCGAGGAGGTTGCGGGCGTAGGCGAGCAGGTCGGCCCGGAGGTCGCCCGTCGCCGGCACGGGTGACCGCGCGTTGACGTCGGACACCGCGACGTCCAGCACGAGCGCCTCGCGGGTGCGCCAGCGGCGGTAGATGGTCGTCGCGTGGACGCCCGAGCGGGCGGCGACGTCGGGGATCTCGGGGGGCACGCCGCCGTTCGCGGCCATGAGCGCGCGCACCGCGTCGTGGACGGCGGCCCGCGTCCGCGCCGTCCGCCCGCCGGGGCGCACGGTGCCGGTCGCCTGGAGCGCAGGGTCATGGGGATCGGGCATGCCCCGACCTTATCGCAATCGCTCTTGCATTAGGGGTCTCGTCGCGCCTAGGCTCTGCTAACGCAAACAGCGTTGCATCAAGGGCGAGGGGGACGAGATGTCGAAGGTGCTGATCGTGGGGGCGGGGATCGCGGGCGACGCGCTGGCGGTGCTGCTGGACCGGGCCGGCTGGCAGGTCGACGTGGTCGAGATCGCGCCGTCCCTGCGCCCGGGTGGCCAGACCGTCGACCTGCGCGGGGACAGCCGCGAGGTGCTCGAGCGGCTCGGGCTGCTCGACGCCGCCCTCGCGCTCACCGTGGAGCAACGGGGCGTCGCCTGGATCGACGAGCGCGAGCAGCGGCGGGCCGAGATGCCGGTCGAGGCCTTCGGCGGCGCCGGCTTCGTCTCCTCGGAGGAGCTGCTGCGCACGGACCTCGCCCGGCTCCTGCACGGGGCCACCGGCCCGCGGACCTCGCACCGCTTCGGCGACACGGTCGTCGGCCTCACCGAGGTCGACGGCGGGGTCGCGGTCGAGTTCCGCGAGCATCCCCCCGAGATCTACGACCTCGTCGTGGGAGCGGACGGCGCCCACTCCCGGGTGCGGCAGCTCGTCTTCGGGCCCGAGGAGGCGTTCCGCCGGCCGCTCGGGCTCGCCCACGCGTGGTTCACGCTGGACGAGACGCCGACGACCCCCGCCCTCGACGGGTGGTTCCTCATGCTCAACCTGCCCGGGTCGCGTGTCGTGGAGGCACGGCCCGGGCACCCCGGCCAGCAGGAGGTCGGCCTGACGTTCCCGGCCGACGCACTGCCGCCGCGGCACGATGCCGAGGCCCGGTTCGCGCTCCTCGAAGGCACCTTCGCGGACGTCGGCTGGCGCACCGCCGAACTCCTCGCCGCCGCCCGCGTGGCCGGCGACTTCGCCCTCGACACCTACGACCAGATCCTGATGGACACCTGGTCCCGGGGCCGCGTCGTCCTCCTCGGCGACAGCGCCTGGTGCGCCAGCCCGCTGAGCGGCCTCGGCACGGCGCTCGCACTCCGGGGCGCTGCGGCGCTCGCTGACCGGCTCGGCGCCGGCCTCCCGGCGGACGTCGTGGGGGCGCTCGCCGGCTACGAGTCCGTCATGCGCCCGATGGCCCTCCGGGCGCAGGCGATGTACCCGGGGCGCGTGCGGTCGTTCGCACCGCGCACCCGGTGGGGCATCCGCGCCATGACCACCGTGATGCGGCTGGTCCAGCGCGGCCCGGTCGGCGCGTTCCTCACCCGGCACGTCGGCGACTACGGCCGCGCGGACGGCGCGCCGGAGCTCGCGGCGGCTGTGCCGAGGTAAGTCGGGCCGAGGTGAGTCGGGCCGAGGTGGGTCAGGCCGCGACGGTGCGGGCGACCTCGGCGTCGAGGGCGCCGCGGCCGAGGTGGACGTGCACGGAGTCGCCGACGGCGACGTCGTCGGCGGAGCGCACCACGTGCCCGTCCGCGCGCTGGACGACGGCGTAGCCGCGGGCGAGCGTCGAGTCGGGGGACAGGGCGCGCACCTGGGCCTCGAGGCGCCCGAGCTCGCCCGCGGCGCGCAGCAGCGTCGCGTCTAGGAGGTGGCGGGCGTGCCGCACGAGGTGGCCGATCTCGCGCTCGCGGCCGTCGACCGTCGTCTGGGGCCGGGCGAGCACCGGCCGCGACCGCAGGCCGTCGAGCCCGTGCTGCTCCCGCTCGACACGGGTGGCGACCGCGGAGCGCATCCGCCGGCGCGACTGCTCGAGGCGGAGCCGTTCCTCGCCGACGTCGGGCACGATCGCCTTGGCGGCGTCGGTGGGCGTGGAGGCGCGATGGTCGGCGACCAGGTCGAGCAGCGGGGCGTCCGTCTCGTGCCCGATGGCGCTGACCAGCGGCGTCAGGCACGCCGCGGCGGCCCGCACGAGCGCCTCGTTGCTGAACGGCAGCAGGTCCTCCACGGACCCGCCGCCGCGCGCGACGACGATCACCTCGACCTCCGGGCGGGCGTCGAGCTCCGCCAATGCCGCGCTGACCTCGCGGACGGCGTCGACGCCCTGGACGGCGACCTCGCGGATCTCGAAGCGCACCTGCGGCCAGCGGGCGCGGGCGTTGACCACGACGTCGTGCTCGGCCTTCGACTCGCGCCCGCACACGAGGCCCACGACGCCAGGCAGGAACGGTAGGGGTCGCTTGCGGTCGAGGTCGAACAGTCCCTCGGCGGCGAGCACGCGGCGCAGCTGGTCGATGCGGGCGAGCAGCTCCCCGACGCCGACCTGCCGGATCGCGGTGGCGCGCAGCGACAGCCGGCCGTTCTTCATCCAGAACTCGGGCTTGGCCTGGACCACCACGTGGTCGCCCACCTCGGGCTTGTGGTGCAGGCCTTCGTAGATCTTCGTGAGCACGTGCACGGGGAGCGACGCCTCGGCGTCGGTGTCCCGCAGGGTCACGAACTGCAGCCCCGACCGTCCGCGGTACGTGTGCTCCACGACCTGGCCCTCGACCCAGACCAGGGACATCTTGGCGACGTAGTCGCGGATCTTCGCCGACAGCAGCCGCACCGGCCAGGGCCGTTCCGCCGTCGTCTCGCGGGCGAGGGTGGGCAGGGGCTGCGGCTGGGCTTGCGACTGGGGCGTGTCCGACACGCCGTCCAGCATGCCCCACACCTCCGACGGCGCACACGCGCTCGGGTCGTCCCCGTCACAGACCGTCCACACCCGCCCGCCTAGACTGACCTGGTGACTGCGACCGCCACTGCCCACTCCCTCCCGACGTCGACCAAGCGCGTGCTGCTGGCCGCGCCGCGCGGCTACTGCGCGGGGGTCGATCGCGCCGTCGTGGCCGTTGAGAAGGCCCTGGAGACGTACGGCGCGCCCGTGTACGTGCGCAAGGAGATCGTGCACAACAAGCACGTCGTGGAGACGCTGCGTGACCGCGGTGCGATCTTCGTCAACGAGACGGATGAGGTGCCCGAGGGCGCCCGGCTCGTGTTCTCGGCCCACGGCGTCTCGCCGGCCGTCCGCGAGTCGGCCGCGGCGCGCAGCCTCGACACCATCGACGCCACCTGCCCCCTCGTGACCAAGGTGCACAAGGAGGCCGTGCGCTTCGCCAAGGACGACTACGACATCCTCCTCATCGGCCACACCGGCCACGAGGAGGTCGAGGGTACGGCGGGCGAGGCGCCCGACCACGTCCAGGTCGTGAACTCCCCGGCCGAGGTGGACCAGGTGCAGGTGCGCGACCCGGACAAGGTGGTGTGGATCTCGCAGACCACCCTGTCGGTGGACGAGACGATGGAGACGGTGCGGCGCCTGCGCGAGAAGTTCCCCGAGATGCAGGACCCGCCCAGCGACGACATCTGCTACGCCACGCAGAACCGCCAGGTCGCGGTGAAGAAGCTCGCGCCGGACTGCGACGTCGTGATCGTCGTCGGCTCGGCGAACTCGTCCAACTCGGTGCGGCTCGTCGAGGTGGCGCTGCAGGCCGGCGCGCGTACCTCCTACCGGGTGGACCGGGCGACGGAGATCGACGACGCGTGGTTCGAGGGGGCACGGACGGTCGGCGTGACGTCGGGCGCCTCGGTGCCGGAGATCCTCGTCGATGACGTGCTGACCCGCCTGGCCGGCCAGGGGTTCGGCGACGTCGAGGAGGTGCGCACCGCGACCGAGGACCTGATGTTCTCGTTGCCGCGGGAGCTGCGGGCCGGCCTCAAGGCCGCGGGCCAGGACGACAGCCGTCCTCGCCGTGGCCCCCGTACCGCGCTGCCGGTCGAGCCGGCCTGACGTCGGGCCTGTGCGGCGCGTTGGTTGAGCCTGTGCAGCGCGTTGGTTTGAGCCTGTCGAAACCTGGCTTCGAGGTTTCGACAGGCCCGCGAGAACGCCTCAGCCGGCGGCGGTGTCGTCCTTCGAGTCGTCGGTGGAGCGAGCCAGGCCCTCGTGGTCGGCGTCCACGAGGGAGTCGACCGACGAGCGGTCCTTTGCGACGACGGCGACGTCCCCGAGATCGACGACCAGCCCCTCCTCTGCCGCGAGCAGCTCGGGCTTGGTGAGCGGCCGGGTGGTGTCCTCCACGACCTTCAGCGGCTCGATGGTCATGCCCGGGTCGGCCACCTTGAGCTCGACCATGCGCCGGGCCTGCGGCAGCACGCGGGTCTCCAGGGAGCCCACGAACTCGTTGTAGCGCTTCGTCGTCGTGGTCATCGCCTGGCCGAGCTTCGAGATCTTGCCCGTCATGGTGACGATGCGGCTGTAGAGCTCCTTGCCGACCTGCAGCACCTTCTGGGCGTCCTCGGCGATCGCGTCCTGCTGCCAGGCATATGCCACCGTGCGCAGCATGGCGATCATCGTCATCGGCGTCGCGAGGATGACGTTGCGCCGCGCCGCCGTGTCGAGCAGCTCGGGCCGGCGCTCGACGGCGGCCGAGAGGATCGGCTCCGCCGGCACGAACAGCACGACGAACTCGGGGGTTGCGTCGAACTGCGACCAGTACGCCTTGCCCGACAGCACGTCGACGTGCTTCAGCAGGTCCTTGACGTGGGCGTCCAGGTGGGCCTCGGCCTCCTGCGGGACGGCGGTCGCCTGTGCCTTGAGGTAGGCGCCCAGCGGCACCTTCGAGTCGACGACGATGTTCTTGCCGCCCGCCAGGTGCACGACCATGTCCGGGACCAGCAGCTCGCCCTCCGCGCTGGTGACGTGCACCTGAACGTCGAAGTCGACGTGGGCGACCATCCCCGCGGCCTCGACCACGCGCTGCAGCTGCAGCTCGCCCCAGACGCCGCGCGTCTGGTTCGAGCGGAGCGCGGAGAGGAGGTCGTGGGTGCCCGTGCGGAGCTCGGAGTTGGCGGTCTCGAGGTGACGCAGGTGCTCCGTCAGGCTGCTGTGCCCCTCCCGGCGGGCCTTCTCGGCCTCGTCGACCCGCACCGTGACCTTCTCGAGCGTCTTGCTCATCGGGTCCAGCAGGGCGCGGATCGCCTGCTCGCGTCGCGCCAGCGTCTCGTCGTTCTTCACGGTGCTGGAGGCGAGCCGCTGCTCCGCGAGCTCGAGGAACTGCTTCTGGCTGGCCGTGAGCACCTCGTTCGCCAGGCTGCGGAACCGCTGCGCCGCCGCCTCCTGGTCGCCCTTGGCCTCCGCGAGCTGCCGCTCCAGGTCCTCGCGCACCTGACCGAGCAGGCGGTCTGCCTGCTCCCGCGTCTCCGCCACCCGGCGGTCGGCCTCCTCGCGGGCCCGGACGAGATCGCGCTCGGACTGCTCGTGCTGGGTGGCCAGCCGGCGCTCGGACTCGGCGGCCGCGCGGTCGAGGCGGCTGCGCTGCTCGGCGGCGTCGCGGCGCAGCGACTCGAGCTCCCCGTGCATACGCACGGTCTCCATCTCCTCCGACCGCCGCGAGCGCGCCGCCCGGTTCGCGTGCCCGAGCCAGCCGACCACAGCGCCCATCACCAGGGCGCCGAGCATCAGGAGCAGAGCGGTCGTCGTCGTCATGGGCTCAGGCTGCCACGGCGCACCGACAGGTCGGCGCCGACCGGCCGGGCGCCGCCGAGAACGCCGCGACGGCGACGCCCTCGCCGGTCGTCGGAGGCCCGCACTACGGTTGACCCGTGAGCGACCAGCCCGGACCGGCGCCCGGAAACGCCGTCCCCTCCCCTCCGCCCGACAACGCCGTCCCCTCCCTACCACCCGACCTCGGCGCCGCCCTCAGCCTGCGCGGGCTGTGGAAGCGGTTCGGCCAGAAGATCGCCGTCGCCGGCGTGGACCTGGACGTGCCCACGGGCTCGTTCTTCGGCCTCGTCGGGCCCAACGGGGCGGGCAAGACGACGTCGCTGTCGATGGCCACCGGCCTGCTGCGTCCCGACTTCGGCACGGTGCACGTGCACGGCACCGACCTCTGGGCCCACCCGGACCGGGCGAAGGCGACCCTCGGCGTGCTGCCCGACGGCGTCCGCCTCTTCGACCGCCTCACCGGGGCGCAGCTGCTCACTTACGCGGGCCTGCTGCGCGGCCTGGACCGCGCCACCGTGGCGGAGCGCACCGAGGACCTGCTGCAGGCCATGGACCTGGTGGCCGACCGCGACACGTTCGTCGTCGACTACTCCGCGGGCATGACCAAGAAGATCGCGCTCGCCTCGGCCATGATCCACGCTCCGCGCGTCCTCGTGCTGGACGAGCCGTTCGAGGCCGTGGACCCGGTCAGCGCCGCGAACATCCGCGACATACTGCACGCGTACGTGACCGACGGCGGCACGGTCGTGGTCTCGAGCCACGTCATGGACCTGGTGCAACGGATGTGCTCGCACGTGGCGATCATCGCGGGCGGGCACGTGCTCGCGGCCGGCACCGTGGCCGAGGTGCGTGGCGACCAGAGCCTGGAGGACCGGTTCGTGGACCTCGTGGGCGGCCGCCGGGAGTCGGAGGGATTGGCGTGGTTGCGCAGCTCGTCCGCCTCAAGCTGACCCTGCTGGCCAACACGTTCCGCCGGAGCGTGTGGCAGACGATCGGGCTCGTCGTCGGCTCCCTGTACGGGCTCGGCGTCCTCGTTCTCGTGGTGCTCGCGGCCGTGGTGGGCGGCACCGCCGACGCGGCCGTGACCGGGCAGGTGCTCACCATCGTCGGAGCGCTCGTCGTGCTCGCCTGGTGGGTGGTCCCGGTCTTCGCGTTCGGCCTCGACGCCACCCTCGACCCGCACCGCTTCGTCACCTTCGCCATCCCGCGGCGGCCGATGCTCGTCGGCCTGGCGCTGGCGGGCCTGATCTCCGTGCCGGCCGCGGTGACGGCGCTCGCGGCGCTCGGCGTGTCCTTCGCGTGGTGGCGGGAGCCCGCGGCGCTCGTCGCCGCGCTGGTGGGCGGGGTGCTCGCGGTCGCACTGTGCGTGGTCGGGTCGCGCGCGACGACGACGGTGCTCGCGCCCCTGCTGGACTCGCGCCGCTACCGCGAGGTGCTGGCGGTCGCCGCCGTGGTCCCGCTGGTGCTGATCGGGCCGGCGTTCGGCTGGCTGGCCGACGGCGTGGAGGTCACCGTGGGCGGGGACGCCGACGCGCTCGGCGCGGCGATCGCCCCGTTGGCCGAGGTGGTGGCGTGGACGCCCCTCGGCGCGCCCTGGGCCCTGGCGTCCGCGGTGCACGACGGTGCGTGGGCCCTGCTGGGCGCGCGGCTCCTGATCGCCCTCGCCACGCTCGCGCTCGCCTGGGTGGTGTGGGACCGGGCGCTCGCCCGCGAGCTGGTGACGCCGCGCGGCGGCAGCAAGGCCGGCGCCGGCAAGGGGCTCGGCTGGTTCGACCGCCTGCCCGCGACCCCGACGGGTGCGGTCGCGGCGCGCGCCGCGACGTACTGGCTGCGCGACCCTCGGTACGCGGTCTCGATCGCCATGGTGCCGCTGCTGCCGGTGGTGCTCCTCGCCATCGGGTTCTCCAACGGCGCCGGCGGCGGGCTCCTGCTGGTCATGGCGCCCCTGGCGGCCTGGCTGCTCGGGTTCGGGATCTCGAACGATGTGGGCTACGACAACACCGCGTTCGCCCTGCACGTCGCCACCGGCACCTCCGGCCGCGCGGACCGGTGGGGGCGGGTGCTGCCCGTGCTGGTGGGCGGGCTCC
The DNA here is from genome assembly GCF_059445475.1 of Isoptericola sp. Y581. NCBI lineage: Bacteria > Bacillati > Actinomycetota > Actinomycetes > Micrococcales > Promicromonosporaceae > Isoptericola > Isoptericola sp. Y581. Next base: position 205,452 of record NZ_JCAIUK010000002.1, read on the forward strand.
CGCTGTGCCTCGCGTTCGCGCTGGTGGGCTGCGGGGTCGCGCAGCGCTGGGACGCGCTGCCGGCGATGCTCGGGGTGACGTGCGCCACGCTCGGCGCGTCGCTGGGGATCTCCAGCGCCGTGTCCGCGCGGCTGGTCTACCCGGTGCCCAAGCCGGGCGACAGCCCGTTCAAGACGCCGAAGGGCGCGACGATGGCGACGATGGTCGCGCAGATGGTGGCGATGCTGATCGTGCTCGCGGTGAGCGTGCCCACCCTCGCCCTGGCACTCCCCGGGATCCTCGTGCCGCAGCCCGCGCTCGGGTGGGCGGCGCTCGGCGTCGGCCTCGTCACAGGGGTGGGCGTGCTGGCCCTGGGCGTGCGCTGGGGCGCCCGCACCTACGACCGCCGGCAGCCCGAGCTGCTGCAGCAGGTCATGGCGTTCGGCTGACGAACCGGCGGGCGGGCGAGGGTGATCCCGCCGGGTCGGTCACGGGTTCCCCAACGAGGTCGTGCGACGGCCGTGCGACGGCCGTGCGACGGTCTTGCGACGGTCTTGCGACAATGGGGGACGTGACTTCTGAGAACCACGACCACCCGACCCTCCCTGAGCGCTGGACCACCGCGACGCCCGACCTCGCCGACCTGACCCGGCTGAGCAACCTGCGCGCGGCGCTCGCGGAGCCGTTCACCGGGTCGGCGACGGTGAACTCGGAGGCGATCGCGGCCGAGGTCGCCGGTCCCATGTCGTGGACACGCCGGCAGGTCGTCGTGCGTGACCCGGACGGGGTGGTGCGGGCCTGGGCGACGGCGCACGACCGCGCGGCCGGCCGCGTCGTCGTCGGGCTCGATGTCGACCGGTCCGTGCCGCAGGCGGACGACCTCGCCGCCTGGGGGTACGCCTGGGGTGCCCGGCAGGGGCGCGAGCTCGCCGCGCAGCGGGGCCTGGGACGCACCCAGCTCGACTCGGGCGCCTACGCCGGCGACGAACGCCAGCGCGCGTGGCTCGCGGAGGCCGGCTACCGCCGCGCCCGGTCCTGGTTGCAGATGACGCGGCCCGTGCAGCCGGAGGAGGCCGCCCCCGGCGTGCTCCCGGCGCCCCGCCCCGGCGTCACCGTCCGCCGGATCGACACCCACGACGGCGGACTGCCGGTCGCCGAGGACCTGCAGACCGTGCACCGGGTGCTGGAGAGCGCGTTCGAGGACCACTTCAACTCCTACCGCGAGAGCTTCGGGGAGTTCCTGGTGCGGCTCCGCGCGGACCCGGGCCACCGGTGGGACCACTGGTGGCTCGCCCTCGTGGCCGACCCCGACGACCCGGCCTCCGTGCCCGAGCCGATGGGCGCGCTCGTGGGCGCCGTCCTGCCCTCCGGGGCGTCGGGCAAGGAGGCCAGCTACATCGAGTACCTCGGCGCCGACCGCCGGGCCCGCGGCCGCGGCGTGGCCACCGCGCTGCTGTTCGCCGTCGTCCAGGACGCGGCGGCGCGGGGGCACGACCGGGTGGGGCTCGAGGTCGACGCCGACAGCCCGACCGGGGCCGCGGCCCTCTACGAGAAGTGGGGCTGGCGCACGGCGTACGTCACCGAGTCCTGGCACCAGGACGTCGACGTCTGACCGCGCCCGGACGCGCCGCCCGGACCTGCACCCGGGTGCGTCGGTGCCCCCGCGTAGGTTCGGCGCATGACACGGTTCGGGCCGGACGACGACCTGCAGGGCGCCGAGTTCGTCGAGGCCGACATGACGGGCGCCGCGTTCCGCCTCGCGCGGCTCGACGGCGTGACGTTCGACCAGAGCTTCCTCCCGGGCGCCCGGATGCGGGGCGTCGACCTGACCGACGCGGAGATCGACGGCGAGATCACGGGCCTGCGGGTCAACGAGGTCGAGGTGGCGCCCCTGGTCGAGGCCGAGCTGGACCGGCGGTTCCCGGGGCGGGAGCAGGCGCGCTCGCAGGACCTGGCCGAGCAGCTCGCGTCGTTCGACGCGGCGTTGCTGCGCTGGGACCGCCTGCTCGAGCGCGTGGCGGCGATGCCCGCGGGGACGGTCGACGTGTCGGTCGACGGCGAGTGGTCGACCACCCAGACGCTGCGCCACCTCGTGTTCGCGGTCGACGGCTGGCTGCGCTACGGCCTGCGGGGGATGGACGACCCGTTCTGGTACGCCGGGCTGCCGTTCACCGAGTACGAGCCCGAGGTGGCGGCGCTCGGCGTCGACCTCGACGCGACCCCGTCGCTCGACGAGGTCCTCGCCGTGCACGCCGACCGGGTCGCCCAGATCCGCGCCGCCTACGCCGAGCTCGCGGGCACGGACGTCACCGTGGACGCGCCGCGCCTGCCCCCGTGGGCGCCGGACGGGATGACGCGCCCGGTCTGGCGCAGCCTCGGCGTGCTCCCGCGGGAGCACTGGGAGCACCTGCGGTTCGCGGAGCGCGATATCGACCGGCTCGCCGCGTCGTGACCGACGTGATCGTCCTCAACGGCGGCTCGAGCTCGGGCAAGACGACCATCGCGCGGCGCCTGCAGGAGCTGCTGCCGCGCCCGTGGCTCGCGCTGAGCATCGACGACCTGGTCGATGCCCTCCCGCCCTCGGTCCGCGACGGCGAGGGTGGCATCGAGCTCGGTGCAGAGGTCGTCGTCGGTGAGGCCTTCGGCGCGCTGGAGCGGGCCTGGCGGGCCGGCGTCGCGGCGACGGTGCGTGCCGGGGCGCCCGTCGTGGTCGACGACGTCTTCCTCGGAGGCGCCTCCTCCCAGGAACGGTGGCGGTCCACGCTGCACGGGCTCGACGTCCTGTGGGTCGGCGTCCGGTGCGACGCCGACATGGCGGCCGCCCGCGAGGCGTCCCGCGGCGACCGCGCGGCCGGCATGGCCGCGACGCAGGCGGTGGTCGTCCACGACGGCGTGACGTACGACGTCGAGGTCGGCACGTCGTCGGCCGGCCCAGGGGAGTGCGCCGGGGCGATCGCCGCCCGGTGCGCTGAGCCGGTGCGGGACCCGGTGGGCCGAGAGGGGGCGCGGCCCGGCACGTAGACTTGCGCAACGTGGCACTCACCATCGGCATCGTCGGCCTGCCCAACGTCGGCAAGTCCACCCTTTTCAACGCCCTGACCCGCAACCAGGTGCTCGCGGCGAACTACCCGTTCGCGACGATCGAGCCCAACGTGGGTGTGGTCCCGCTGCCGGACCCCCGCCTGGACAAGCTCGCCGAGATCTTCTCCTCGGAGCGCACCCTGCCCGCCACCGTGTCGTTCGTCGACATCGCGGGCATCGTCAAGGGCGCCTCCGAGGGCGAGGGGCTGGGCAACAAGTTCCTCGCCAACATCCGTGAGGCCGACGCGATCTGCCAGGTCACCCGCGTGTTCGACGACGGGGACGTCGTCCGCGTCGAGGGCTCGGTGGACGCCGAGGGCGACATCGAGACCATCTCCACCGAGCTGATCCTCGCCGACCTCCAGACGCTGGAGAAGTCGCTGCCGCGGATGGAGAAGGAGGTCAAGATCAAGCGTGGCGACCCCGCGCTCTTCGCCGCCGCCAGCACCGCGCAGAAGATCCTCGAGTCCGGCACCACGCTCTTCCAGGGTGCCAAGGCCGAGGGGCTCGACCTGGCCGACATCGACTCGCTGCAGCTGCTGACGGCCAAGCCGTTCATCTACGTCTTCAACACCGACGACGCCGGCCTCGCCGACAAGGGGATGCAGCAGCGGCTGCGCGACCTCGTCGCCCCCGCGGACGCCGTGTTCCTCGACGCGAAGTTCGAGGCGGAGCTCGTCGAGCTCGAGCCCGACGACGCGCGCGAGATGCTCGCCGACTCCGGCCAGGAGGAGGCGGGCCTCGACCAGCTCGCTCGCGTCGGTTTCCACACGCTCGGCCTGCAGACGTACCTCACCGCCGGCCCGAAGGAGTCCCGCGCCTGGACGATCCGCAAGGGCTGGACCGCCCCGCAGGCCGCCGGCGTCATCCACACCGACTTCGAGCGCGGCTTCATCAAGGCCGAGGTCATCTCGTTCGACGACCTCGTCGAGACCGGCTCCGTGCAGGCCGCCCGCGCCGCCGGCAAGGCGCGCATCGAGGGCAAGGACTACGTCATGCAGGACGGCGACGTCGTGGAGTTCCGCTTCAACGTCTAGCGTGACGACGGGTGCCTGCACCATCGACGCCACCAGCGGAAGGCAGGATGCATGACCGACACCGACCAGACAGCCGGGATCCTCGCCGAGGCGCGAGAGCGGGCCCTCGACGTGCGGGCCCTCTACGAGATCCTGGAGAACCGGTTCAACGGCACGACGTGGTCCCTGCACGAGCTGATGCTGGGCTTCTCCAACGACGTCGGCTACATCGGACGCCTGCTGCTCGCCCACGACGGCACCTGGGACATCGACGGCGACGTCGACGTGGAGCTGAAGCACAAGCTTGCCGAGACGCTGTGGTGGGTGTTCGTCCTCGCAGACCGGCTCGACGTCGACATCGACACCGCCTACGACGACACCATGACCCGTATCCGCACCGGACTCGAAGAGACCGTCGACCGCACCGCCTGAAAGCCTAGGCAGTCAGGGCGTGCGGATAGGCCGGCTCGCGACCCTGGAAGCTCAGGATGCTCGGGTTGCTGATCTCTCCGTCGTGGATCTCGATCGCGCGGGAGATGGTGAGATCGTTCGCCCACGCCGCCGGCCCCTCCATGACCGTGCGCAGGAACGGCAGGATCGCCTCGCTGATCTCCCACGTGGCGGAGTTCCACAGGTACGACGGGCTGTGGTCGACGGCGTAGTAGTGCACCCCTCGGCCGACCGTGAACATCGGGTCGTCGAACCCGGTGGGCCTGGCCCACTCGAATCCCATCCCCGCGTCGCAGGAGACGTCGACGACGAGGCTTCCCGGGGTGAATCCCTCGAGGTCCTCGGTGCGCAGGTAGGTCAACGGTGCGGCGACGTCCTGGAGCGTGCAGTTGACCACGATGTCGTGCGAAGCCAGGAACTCCGGGAGCAGGACGTCGCCGTCCTGCGTCTGCACCGTGCTGAGGTGGGCCGCGCCGCCGTCGGTGTTGAGCTGGATGATGTGTGCGGCGTGGATCGGCGAGCCGACGGCCGCGACACCGCGCTGCGTGAGGACCTGGATGTCGTGGATCCCGTGCGCCTTGAGCGCGGTCACCGCACCACGGGCCGTCGCGCCGAAGCCGATGACGACCGCGCTGAGTCGCGGCCCGTAGTCGCCGGTCGAGCCGATCAGGCTCAAGGCGTGCAGCACGGAGCTGTAGCCGGCGAGCTCGTTGTTCTTGTGGAACACGTGCAGGCTGAAATCGCCCCGGTGCGACCAGTGGTTCATCGCCTCGAAGGCGATCAGCGTGAGTCGGCGGTCGATCGCCGTCTGCGTCATTCCGGCGTCCTGCACGCAGTGCGGCCACCCCCACAGAACGCGGCCCTCGGGGATCGCGGCCACGTCCGCCGCCTGCGGCTTGGGCAGGAGCAGGACATCGGCCGACTCGATCACCTCGGATCGCTCCGCGACCCTGCCCACGCGCGACTCGACGTAACCCGGTTCCAGCTGGAACTCCGCGCCGTAGCCATGCTCGACCGTCATCCGCGCGCGCACGTCCGGGTCGATCCGGTCCAGGTGATGCGGATGTATCGGTAGCCGGTGCTCGTTCTCCATCGAGGAGCTCGCGAGCAGCCCGAGGGTGAGCAGATCATCGCTCGGCGAGGCGTCGTTCGACGACTCGGCGGGGACAGCGGAAAGTTGAGCGGCGCCGGACATTCGGACTCCCATCATCGGGGAACCAAGGTCGTCAGCTCCTGGCCCGATAGTACGCTGACGTGCCGCGGGACCTGGCCGAGGGCCGGAGTCGGTCACGGGGTCGGCGGCAGAGGGGGAGATCCGTGCTGGTGAGCTGGGCGGCAGTCGGGGGCGTAGCCCTCGTGGAACTGGGGATGGCGCTGACGCCGGGACCGAACATGATCCATCTGGCGTCGCGGTCGATCGGGCAGGGGACCCGTGCCGGGCTGACCGCCCTGGCCGGGACGGCGGTCGGCTTCCTGGCGTACCTCGTGGCCGCAACGCTCGGCCTCGCGGCGCTGTTTGCCGCCGTGCCCGCGGCCTTCGTCGCCGTGAAGGTCGCCGGGGCGGTCTACCTCGGCTGTCTCGCCTGGCAGATGCTCCGCCCCGGCGGTCGGTCCGTGTTCGATCCGGCGGAGGTGGCGCCGATACGCCCACGACGGCTGTTCGGCATGGGCCTGGTCACCAACCTGCTCAACCCGAAGATCGCCGTGCTGTACGCCGCCCTGCTCCCGCAGTTCATCGATCCGACCCGCACGCTGTGGCCCCAGTTCCTGCTGCTCGGTGGCGTCCAGGTCCTCATCGGGGTCACCGTGAACGGCCTGGTCGTCCTGGGCGCGGGAAGGCTCGCCGGCTTCCTGCGCGGCCGTCCGCGGGCGATGCAGGTGCAGCGCTGGCTGTCGGGGACCGTGCTGGCCGGGTTCGCCGTCAAGCTCGCCCTCGAACGGCAGCCCGCGTCGTAGTCCCCGGTCCCTGTCGTCGTCCTCGGAGAGGGCGGCTCGCCGCCGACTCGCTTGCGTCCGGTAGCAGCCGTTGGGAGCCTATCGGGATGAATCTCCCAGCCCGCGCGCCCGAGGCACCGTCACGCGCTCGTCACGCGGCAGCGTTCGTGGCGGGGCTCCTGGTCGCCAACTCTGCACCCCACGTCGCGTCGGCCGTGACGGGACGCGAGCATCTGACGCCGCTGGCGGGCAGGGAGTCGTCGCCGCTGGTCAATCTCGCGTGGGGTGCGGCCAACCTCGGCTGCGGGCTCGCGCTGGTGCGCGCGGCCGCGGGGAGGGGGCGGCGTTGGGACCGGCGGCTCGTCACCTTCGAGGCGGGCGTCGTGACCTTCGCCGCCTGGATGGTGGTGAGCGAGGGGCTGATGCCCTTGAACTCGATCCCTCGTCCGGGCGGGCGGCGCGCAGGTGCGAGCTCACGTCGGAACCAGACCTGGTGAGGCGAAGACGGTGTGCACCGCCCTGGCGTAGAGCACGGAGTCCGGCGCACGGTCGGCGAGACCGACGAAACCCGCCGTCGCCAGGAGGGTGTCGTCGAGCTGGACGAGCTCGGCGCGCTGCAGAGGGCACGGTTCGTGGTGGTTCCGGCAGTAGAGCGTGCGACCGAGGTGCGCCTCGTGGAACGCCCAGCGGGCGGTGAGCGCGGTGGCGATCGGATCGGCGGCGACCTCCGCGGTGCTCGCCGGGTCGTCGACCGGGCGGACCACGATCCGGGAAGCGGCAGCTCCTCGGCCGTGCCGCCTCGTCGTGTAGGCGATCGATCCGTCGATGCGGCGGATCGACATCGAGGCCCACTGGTACCTGAGGCCGAAGGCGGCCCTGGCGACCAGCACGGGGACGAGGCGCGAGGCCTCCAGGCTCAGGAAGACGACGCCCCGGCGGCCCTGCGAGTCGACCGAGTACAGGCGCACGTTGACCTCGGGAAAGTCCCCCAGCCAGGGGATGCGCGGCCCGCCGAAGAGGGCGGTCCGAGACATCTGGAACGCGACGAGCCCGACCCAAGCGGTCCCGTCGACGACGTCCGGCACGCAGCCGGCCGGCAGGTGCCGCGCCACCACGCACGGGTCCACGCGCCAGTGCAGGAACGAGACCTCGCTCCATCGCTGCCGCATGATGCCCTTGCGGCCCAAGGGCGGTGCTACGGCGGAGATCTCCTCGATGCGCATCTCGGTCTATCCGGGTCGGCGGACTGGGGACGGACAAGTATGCCCCTCAGGCGCGACGGGGCGGGGCCTCCTGGACGTCGACGTCGCGGTCGGCGACCCGCTCGAGGGCGAAGTAGTAGAGGTCGCCGTGGTCGGCGGCCTCCCGCCCGGTCATCACACCGAGGACGGCGTCGTCGGACACCCGGGTGAAGTGGTCGATGATCGGCTGCCCGTCGTAGACCATCGACGCCGTGCGGATGCCGTCGTGCTCGACCGTCCGCAACGTCGCGCCGCCGCGGGCGAGCCTCTCCTGGCCGACGAGCATGCCGTCCGGGCCCTCGCACACGAGCGGGAGCACGTCGTCGTCGGCGCGGAAGAGCTTGCCGAACCAGTGGCTGCGGGTCAGCAGCGCCTGGGTGCGATGCCCGATGCTGACGCCGAACCCTCGCCAGAGCCCGCGCAGCTCGGCGGTCCCCACGGGCGGCAGCGAGCGCCAGAGCCCGGGGAGGTCGCGCGCGGGGATCCTGCCGTCCCGCAGCAGGTCGATCAGATCGCCGCGGAGCGGCGTGGGGGAGGCGCCGGGGTCGCCCATCCGCAGCACCGGCTTGATCGCGCGCCCCGCGCGCACGTCGTCGATCGCCGTCGCGACGTCGGCGAACGGGTAGGTGCGCACCAGCCGCTCGACCGGCAGCCGGCCGGCGCGCCAGAGCGCCACGAGCGTCGGGATGTCCCGGGTCACGTCGGCATCGCCCTCGATGACGCCCGTCAGGGTGCGGCCCCAGAGCACCTGCGTCTGCGACACCGTGATCCGGTTGGCTCCGGCGTGCAGCGCCACCGTGGCGCAGACCCCTCGCGGGGCCAGCGCGGCCAGACCGAGGTCCACCGTCTCCTGCCGCCCGACGGTGTCGAGCGCGTGCGTCGCCGCGAGGGTGCGTGCCGGTACATCGTCCGGCGTGTGCGCCTCGGTCGCACCGAGCTCGAGCGCCAGGGCCCGCCGGTCGGCCGCGGGGTCGCTGACCACGATGCGCCGCACGCCGCGGTGCTTCGCCGCCATGACGGCGGCGAGACCGGTCGTGCCCGCTCCGATCACGAGCAGGGTGTCGTCCGGTCCGGGAGCCAGCACGCGGAGCACCGTGCCCGCGCCGGTGAGGATCCCGCAGCCGAGCGGCGCCGCCACCTCCCAGGGCACGTCGTCGCCGATGCGGACGGCGTTGGTGGCGCGCGCCAGTGCGTGCGTCGCCCAGGACGACTGCGCCATCCAGCCGGTGGTCGCCGGGACGCCGTCGACGACGGCTCCCGCCCGCGACCGGTAGTTGAGGTCCGCGAACCGCTCGCAATAGGCGGGGTGCCCGTCCGCGCACGACGCGCAGCCTCCGCACGAGTCGAAGCTCAGCACCACGCGATCGCCGGGCCGGAGCGAGTCGACGCCGGGCCCGACCGCCTCCACGACGCCGGCGCCCTCGTGCCCGAACACCGCCGGGAAGCGGTCGCCGGCCCCGCCGGCGATGCCGAAGAGATCGGTGGGGCACACACCGGAAGCGAGGATGCGGACCAGGATCTCGCCGTCGCCGGGCTCGCTCATCGTGACGTCCGAGAGCGCCACGGGTCCGCCGGGTTCGTGAACCAGGGCGGCCACGGCCGCCGTCATCGTCCGGGCCGGGGGGAGCGCAGAGGGGTGAAGCGCGGTGGTGCAGGTGCGGGGATCGCCCTCGGGGCCAGGTCGGACATCGGTGCCTCTCCCTCGTGCGTCGTCGGAGGATGTCGCGCCACAGGGGCCACGGCATCGCCCCGAGTCTGGCAGCGCCCGCGCCGGAAGTCACGGAGCTTGTTAATGGCAATTCACATCGGCATCGCTTCGAGGAGGCGGCCGCCTGTCCGCACCGGCGACATGGCCCGGCTGCTGAAAGGGTGCACAACGCCTGGCTCGTGGAGGAGTCGACGCCGCGCGGCTGACGCGCCCCGGCCGCGTGCCGGTGCCGCACGCCACACCACTGACCCGGTCCGCTCTCCCGCCGGATATCGGGGCAGGTCAGAGCCTTTGCGCCTCCTGCGGGGGACGCGGGGCGTGCGCCCGATGGGCCGGGGGAAGGGCGGAACGGGTGAACGATCCCGCGCGTCGCTGCCTACATTGGGGCCGATGTTGCTCCAGGCTCCCTCCCCACCCGCGCGTGATCTCGGCCGACCGCGCAGCGCGGCGGGAGGCGGCGCGAGCCCGCGACCGGCGACGCTGCCCTGGGCACGGCTGACGTCGGTGCCGGTGCTGTTCCTGGCGCTGCTCGGCGTGACGCTGCTGGCCGCCGGCCCGTTCCGGGGCGTCGACGAGGCCGCCCACCAGTACTGGGTGGCCCGGCTCACCCCGGGGCTGCAGCCGTTCATCCAGCACGTGCTCGACCCGATCGCCGGGCAGGCGGTCTGCCTGCCCGTGCTCGTCGTCGTCGCCGGCACGCTGTCGTGGCGCCACCGCACGTGGCGGCCGCTGGGCTGCGCGGCCGCCACCGAGCTGGCGTTCTACGGGGGAGTGGGGCTGCTCAAGGTGGTGCTCGCCCGCCCCGCGCCGACGACCGACGACGCCGACCTGTTCGGTGGCGGCCTGCGCGCCCTGGGGTGGAGCGGGATCAGCTTCCCGTCGGGCCATGCGGCCGAGGCCGTGCTCGTCTACGGCGCGGCGGTGTACCTCGTGAGCCGGTGGACCACGGTGTCGCCGCGCACCCTGCGCACCCTGCGGCTCGCGGTGGGCGTCGTCGCGCTGAACGCGGTGGCGGTGTCGTACTACCTCGGGTGGCACTGGATCTCGGACCTCGTGGGCGGCCTGCTCGTGGGCGGCCTCCTGCTGCGCCTGCTGGTCGTGGCCGACCGGCGCGGGTGGCGCCGCCGCTCGGCGAGTCGCGTCGTCGACTCTGTCCCGGGTCAGCACGGCTAGCTCACGCCCGCTGTCCGTGCTTACACGACGACGGCCACCCCGGCCAGGGCCAGGTACACGCCGCCGGTCGCGCGGCCCAGGCGCCGGCGGGCTCGCTCCGACCCACGCAGTCGACCCGACATCCGGTCGGCGAGGACGGCGTAGGTGCTGTCCACGAGAGTGGCCAGCACCACGAACACCGCCCCCAGGACGGCGAGCTGCGCGGCGACCGCGCCGTGCCCCGGCCGCACGAACTGGGGCAGGAACGCGAGGAAGAACAGCGCGGTCTTCGGGTTGAGCACGTCCACGAGCACGCCGTCGGCGAAGAGCCGCCAGGGCCGGGGCACAGCCTTAGCGGCGCCGTCGTCCGCCGTCGCGGGCTGGGCGCGGGCCGTGCGCAGCTCCCGCACCCCCAGCCACACCAGGTAGGCGGCGCCCGCCCAGCGGACCGCGTCGAACAGGGCGGGGGACCGCGCCAGCAGGGCGGCCAGCCCGGCGGCCGCCGCGACCACGTGCAGCGCGGCGCCGGTCTCGAGCCCCGCCATCGACCAGAGGCCCGCCCGCCGGCCTTGGACGGTGCTGCGCGCGACGACGTACACGACCGACGGTCCCGGAACGGCCAGCGTCGCGAGCGAGGCTCCCAGGAAGCCCAGCAGCGCCGGGGCGACCGGCAGCAGCGCGGTCACGCTCTCCATCGCCTGCGTGGTCATGGTGGTGAGGAGGGCGGGCGCCGGCTGTCCGTGACATCCGTTCGCCCCGGTGCGCGATCCGGGTGACGATGGCGGGCATGGCCGGCTGGACGATCGCGCAGGTCACGGACCCGGCCGAGCTGGTCGCGGCGTCGCACCTCTTCGACGCGCCGGTCTCGCCCCGGGGCGCGGCCGACGCGCTGGGCCGGCCCGGGCACGTCGTGCTGCTCGCGCGCGCCCCGGACGGGCTCGGGATCGGCTTCGTCTCCGGGGTGGAGATGCGGCACCCGGACAAGGAGCCGGAGATGTTCGTCTATGAGCTGGGCGTGGACGAGGCGTGGCGGCGCCGCGGCGTGGCCACCGCCCTGCTCGGGTCGCTGCGGGACCTCGCGGTCTCCCGCGGCTGCCGCGGGATGTGGACCGGCACCGAGGCGGACAACGTCGCGGCGCTCGCGACCTACCGCTCGCTCGGCGCCGAGGTCGACCGCGACTCCGTGTTCGTGGTCTGGGAGAACCTGGCCGAGGGGGGCCGATGACGGAGGTCACGGCGGCGCTGCGCCGCGCGTGGGGCGAGTTCGTCGGCCCGGAGGCCACGCGGGCGAACCACGTGCTGACGGTCGTCACGACGGTGGCCGGGGCCGTCGCGGCGCCGGTCGTGGCGCGGGCACGCGGTGCCGACACGAAGCGCGCGGTGGTCGCGTGCCTGCTGGCGGTGGACCTCGCGGGCGGCGTCTACGTCAACAACACGCGCGCGTGCGCCCGCTGGTACGAGCGCCCGGGGCAGGGGGACGCCGAGCACTACTCCTTCGCCGCGCTGCACGGGCACCCGGCCGCGGTGGCGTGGCTGGACGCGGGGCCCTCGGGTCGGGGCGCGGGGCGCCGGGTCCAACCCGCGGCCTGGGCCGCCGCCCACTACGCCTTCATGGTGGCCGCGACGGTCGCGATCCGGCGCCACCCGGCCCGTCGGCGCACGCTCGGGGTGGCCCTGACCGCCGGCGGGCTCGCGCTCGACGGGCTGCTGGGCCCCTCGCGGACCGCGCCCTGGTTCGCCTGGGCGTACTACCCCAAGCTGCTGGCGGGGCACGCCGCGGCGGCGCTGTGGTCGGACGACGACCTCGCCCCGCGCTGAGGCCGCGCTCACCGGCCGGCCCCCTCGCGGGTCATCGCGCGAGGTGCTCCGTCAGCCACGGCAGCAGCACCGGGAGCACGGCGTCGGCCTGCATGGCCGACAGGTGGTCCTTGCCGGGCAGCACCTCGACGCTCCATCCGGCGGCCTCGAGCTCGGCACGCCGGCCGGTCACGGCCCCGGCGATGACCACCTCGACGTCGCCCCAGCCGGGGCCGTAGGTGATGTCGTCGTCCGCGCCGACGACGACCAGGCGCGGGAGGGCGAGCCCGAGGGACACCCGGTCGTCGAACCCCGCGAGGGACTCGTAGAGGGTGAGGTACTGCTGCGTCAGCTCGGGCGGCTGCGTCATCTCGACGGAGTCCCAGTCGCCCGGCTCGGTCGTCGCGGGCTCGGTCGTCGCGTCGGACGGCGGCGCGTCGCGGTGGGCGAGCGCCAGGCGGTGCGCGGCGCGGGTGACCGCGAGCATCGCGTCGTACGGGCCGTCGAGCGGCGGGTACCCGCCCATGGCCAGCCCCGTGAGGCGGTCGGTGCGCATTGCGAGCTGCAGCCCGGCGAGGGCGAGCCACGAGTAGCCGTAGTACGCGAACCGGTCCGTGCCGGCGGCGTCGGCGACGGCCAGCAGGTCCGCGGCCAGCGCGTCGGCAGTGAGGCTGTCGGGGGCGGGGTGGGCTGCGCGGTGCCCCTCGTAGTCGGCGGCGACGACGCGGAAGCCGGCGTCGGACAGCCGGGTCGCGAGCGTGCGACCGAGGTCCGGGTCGGCGCCCCAGGCTCGCATCGCGTCGGCCCGGGGGCCTTCCAGCGGGGCGGTCCGGACCGGGAGCAGCACCGCCGGGCCCTCCCCGAGGACGGTCGCCTCGATCGTCGTCCCGTCGTGCAGTCGTGCGGTGGGCATCCGGGCTCCTCGGGATGGGGGAATAAACTACGTACACTGTAAGCGAATGAGAGGATCGCGGCGATGAGCGAGACCGAGGAGCATGTGCGCCGGCTGTGGCGGCACCGTGGCGTGGCGCCGTCGGCACCCCGGCGAGGCCCGCGGCGCCGCCTCGACCTGGACGCCGTCCTCGACGCCACCGTGGCCGTCGCCGACGCGGACGGGCTCGACGGGCTGTCCACGCGGGCCGTCGCGACGCGGCTGGGGCTCAGCGCCATGGGCCTGTACCCGTACGTCGGCACCAAGGGCCAGCTGCTGGCGCTCGCGGAGGACCACGCGTCCGCGCTGCCCGGCTGGGCGGACCCGGGCCCCGACCTCGCCGCGGACCTCGACGCCTGGGCCGGGCGCCTCTTCGACCTCTACCTGCGCCACCCCTGGCTCACGGAGCTGTCGTGGTCCGAGGCGCCGGGCGGGCCGCGCCAGCAGGACTGGCTCGAGCGGCTGCTCGACGTCCTCGCCCGGTGGGACGTGGCGACCGAGGCGCGCGCGGCCGTCGTCACAGCCCTGTACGCCGTGGTGCGGGCCTCGGCGCAGACCGCCGCCGGGCACCGGCGGCTGGACGCGGCCGGGGCGCAGGCCTGGCTGGAGCGCGCCGCGGCGACCCGCCGGCTCGTGCCGGACCTCGAGCGGCGGTACCCGCGGTCGGTCGCCCTCGCCCCGCAGGTCGACGGGGACTGGCGGGACGCGCCCCGCGCCGCGGTGCGGCACGTGGTCGACGCGCTGTGCCGGGGCGTCGAAACGTCCTGACCCCTCGATGCGCCCTGGCGAAAACCGTTGCCCGGCGCGCGCGGCTCTGGAAGGGTTGCGGCCGTGAACGCACCCGCCGCGGCCCTGGACGCCGCCCTCCTCCTCGCCGCCTACGACGACCAGCTCCGCACCGACGCGGAGACGCCGAGCGCCGTCTCGGTGACACGCCTCGGCCCGCTCCGGCTCGTGACTTTCGCCGGCGGCCGGGGGTTCGTCACCTACCGCGACCTCGGTGGGGCGGACGCCGCGACGATCCGCGGCTTCGTCGCGTCGGCGCTCGCGCACTTCTGCGCGGACCCCGAGATCACCCGCGCGGAGTGGAAGACCCGTGGCCACGACGTCGCGCCGGGGCTGCACGAGGCGCTCCTCGACCACGGCTTCGAGCCCGACGAGACGGAGTCGGTCATGATCGGCGAGGTGGCCGCGCTGGCCGTCGACGTCCCTCTGCCCGACGGCGTGACCCTGCGCCGTGTGACGGCGGAGGCGGACGTGCGCGCGATGACCGCGATGGCCGACGAAGTCTTCGGCGACGACCCCGCGACCTCCGGAATCGCGGACGCGCTGCTGCGCCGCCAGGCGATCGACCCGGACATGGAGCTCTGGGTCGCCGAGGCGGACGGGCAGGTCGTCAGCGCCGGCCGGCTCGAGCCGGTGGCCGACACGGCGTTCGCCGGGCTCTGGGGCGGGTCGACCCGCCCCGAGTGGCGGGGCCGCGGCATCTACCGCGCGCTGACCGCCGCCCGGGCGCGCTCCGCCCTCGCGCGGGGCAAGACGTACATGCACAGCGACTCCACCGAGTTCTCCCGGCCCATCCTGGAGCGCTCGGGCCTGGTCAAGGTCTCCACCACGACGCCGTACCTCTGGCGCCAGTAGACGGGGCGGGCCCGTGGGACTCGACGACGATCCCTTCGACCACCGCGTCACCAAGGACGGCAAGGTCCTGGTGAGCCGGGGTGGTCGGTTGGTCGTCACCGTCTCGGGCGCGCGCGCCGCCCGGCTGGTCGCGCTGCTCGGCCAGGACCCCGCGACCGACCAGGAGCTGCTGGCGCGCGCGACCGGCAACTACCGCCGCGGCAACGAGCGTCGCGAGCACCGGCCGTGACCGGTGTACGAGACGGGCGGCAGGCGCCTCCCTCCCCGATGACGCCCCGTGGCAAGCGCTCTTTGCGCCCTGGTGACAAGGGGAGCGCGGCGGGCCGTGGGGGGACTAGGGTCCGTCATTGCCGCCCGCACCGTTGCGGGCGGCGCCCGCAGGATGGCACCGGGGGTGGACCCCGGGCCGGGACGCAGGAGGGCACGTGAGCGAGGCGCTCAGGCCGCTCGTGGGGGCACGCCGGTGAGCCGCGCGCGGCTGCTCGTGCGGCGTTCGTCCGCGCACCGGGGTCTGCTGCTCCTCGTGGCGCTGCTGGTCGCCACCGTCTCGGCGGCGCTCGGCACGACGGCCGGCACCGTGCGGGCGGCCGAGGCACAGATCGTGCAGGACGGGCTCACCCGGGGCGGCGCGCCGGGCGTGGTCGAGGTGACCACGCGGCTCGCGCCGCCCGAGGACGCCGCCGCGCAGGACGAGGCGCTGCGCCGGCACCTCGGCCAGCTCTTCGCCGGCGCCAGCTACGACGTCGTGCGGCAGGAGGTGCCCGACGACGACTCGGACGACCCGTTCGTCCGCTGGACGCTCACCCTGGACGTCGCGGCGAGCCGCGTCGCCGACCTGAAGGTCCTGGCGGCGGGCTCCGACGAGCTCCTGGAGACCGTGCTCGGCGACGAAGCAGTCGCGGTGCGGGGCGGCACGGTGACGGGAGACCTGGGCGAGCGCGCGTCCGACACGGTGGCGGCCGTGGGCGCGGCGTCGGCCGTCACGCTGGTCCCGATGCTGTTGCTCGCACTCGCCGGCGCGGTCGCGGTCACGCAGGTCGCGCGGTTGCTCGCCGGCTCCCGGGAGGGCGAGGTGCGCCTCCTCGTCTCCCGGGGTGCCTCGCCCGGCCAGGTCACGCTGGCGGCGGCCCTCGAGGCGTGCGCGGTCGCGCTTGTCGGCGCGGTCGTCGGGGTCGGGGTCGCGGCCGTCGTGCTCGTCGCCCAGGGCGCGGTCGCCGGGGCGGGAGCGGGCGGGCGCCTGGCCGCCGCGGTCGCGCCGGCCGCAGTGGTCACGGCGGTGGTCGCCGTCCTGGTGCTCGGCGCGGTGAGCGGTGCGCAGGCGCGCGCCGCGGCCTCGCTGCGGCCTGCGGACGCCTCGGGGCGGGGGCGGCAGGCGGCGGCGTGGGGCACCGTCGTGCTCGTCGTCGCCGCGGCCGGGGTGACGACGTGGCTGCTGCGGCGATACGGCTCACCGCTGGTGCCGACGCCGCAGGGCGGCCAGACCGACCCGGCGGCGGCCGCGGCGCCGGCCCTCGTCCTCGCGGCCGCGGCCGTCGTGGCGGTCGCGCTGCTCGGCCCGCTGTCGCGCGGCTGGGCGACGCTCGCCGCGCGCCGCACCGACACACGGGTGCTGGCCGCACGGCAGGTCGCGCGCCGGCTGGCGGTCACGGCGGTCCCCGTGGTCCTGGTCGTCCTCGCCGCCGGGAGCCTCGCCCTCTCGGCCGCCTACACGGGCACGGCCCAGCAGGTCCGCGCGGACGCCACCGGCCTCGCCACCGGCAGCGACGTGCGCGTCGTGGCGAACGGCGAGGCGCCCGGGCCGCTGGCGTCGTTCGCGTCCCTGCGCGGTGCGGCCGCCGTCGCTCCGGCGCTCGTGCTCGGCGGCACGGTCGACCAGCGCGAGCTGTCCGTGACGGGCCTGCCCGTGGACCGCATCGAGGACGTGGCCCTCACGCCGGCGAGCACGGGCGGCGCGCAGCGGCTCCGGTCCGCGCTGGCGGGCGCCGACCCGTTCGAGGACACGCCCGTGCTGCCGGCCACGACCAGCGAGGTCACGATGCGCGTCTCCGGCCGGTTCTTCGTCGTCGACGCCGCGCTCGGTGGCACCTCCGCCCTCGGTGAGCCCATGACCCGGGCGGAACTCGCGCGGGAGGCAAGCGGCTCCGCCAGGCTCAAGGGCGCGCTGCAGGGCCTCGAGGCGGGACAGGTGCGGGTGCGGCTCTGGCTCGGCGGCGCCGACGGCCGGCTCGTCCCCGTCGAGGTGGGCGCGTTCGACATCGACCTGGACGGCGACGGCGACGGTGCGAACCCGATCGGCCCGCAGGAGAGCACCCACGAGCTGACGGTGGACGTCCCGTCCGCTGCGGCTGAGTCGCTGCGGGACGACGCATCCTGGCGCGTGCTCGCCCTCGACGCGGTGCCCGAGGGTTCGTCCGCCTGGGAGACGGCCCTCCGGCTCCACGTCGACGAGCTCGTGGCCACCACCGACGACGGGGCCGAGCAGGTCGACGTGGCGAACGCCGGCTGGGCGCCGGCGTCGAGCGACCCGGTCGTGCAGGCCGTCTGGGGCGCGCGCGGGGACGGGATGAGCCTCGCGTTGCGGACCAGCGAGGCGGGGCCGTCGGCGTTCCGGATGATCGCCGCGGGCATCGCGCGCGAGGCGGTGCCTGCCGTCGTCTCCCGGCCCCTGGCCGACCTGCTCGACCTCGACGTGGGCGAGCAGGCCGAGATCCCGGTGGGGTCGCGTCGCCTCACCGTCGAGGTCGCCGACGTCGTGGACGCCGTCCCGGGGGCGCAGCAGACCGCCGCGGCGATGGTCGGGCTCGGCGACCTGCAGGCCGCCTTCCTGCGGCTCACCTCCACCGTCCCCGAGGCCTCCGAGGTGTGGGTCCGCGCCGCGGAGGGGGCCGACTCCGACTCCGCGCTCGGGCGGCTGGCGGAGGCCGCCCGGCAGGCCGCGGCCGCGGACGACGTGCAGGTGACGACGTCGGCCGGGGGCGGCCGGTCCGACGCCGCGGCGCCCGTGCGGCAGGCATTCGGCGTGGCCGCGCTGGCGGCGGTGCTGCTCGCGCTCGTCGGGGTCGCGGCCGTCACCGTGAGCACGCTGCGGGAGCGCCGGGCCGAGGTCGCGGTGCTCCGCGCCGTCGGGATGCCCCCGCGCGCGCAGGGGAACGGGCGGGCCCTCGAGCTGGTGGTCGTGACCGCCGCCGCGGCGGTGGCCGGAGCGGCGGCGGGGCTGGCGCTGGCGGCCGCGACGGTGCCGGGCCTCGCCGAGGCCACGCTCACCGGGTTCGCCGTGGTCCCGCCCGCGGTGACCGCCCTCTCGCCGTGGGCCGCCCTCGTCCCCGGCATGGTGCTCCTGGGCGGGCTGGCGGGGCTCGCGCTCGCCGTGCGGGCGCAGGTCGTGGCCCAGGCACAGGACGGCACCTACCGCGAGGAGGTGCGCTGATGTTCCGGCTGCTGCTGCGCCGCCACCTGCGGACCGGATGGGGCACCGCCCTCGTCCTCGCGCTCGTCACCCTCCTCGCCGCGGCCGCCGGCACCGCGGCCACACGGGCGATCGGGGAGATGCGCGCGCGGCAGGTGTCCTACGCCACCGAGAACCTCACGCCCCTGCTGCGCGACGCCGTCTCCCTCGCCGGCGACGTGCCCGACGGGGACCCGGCGCTCGAGGCCAGTGCCCTCACCGTCCTCGACCCCCACCCGGGTGTCCCCGACGAGCCGGCCTGGGACGAGTTCCTCGACGCGATGGTGGGCCTGCGCGACGCGCGGCCGCAGCCGCTGCGCGGCGTGCTCGGCGACCCGTCGTTCGCCGTCTCGTCGACCGACCCCGTCGTGACGGAGGTGGTGCCCGGCAACGACGTCGACGTGCCGCAGGTGGTGCTGCGGGCGTCGGCGCGCCTCGGGCAGGACGCGCGGCTCGTCGAGGGCAGCTGGCCGGAGGCCACCGAGATCACCGCCGGCGTCAACGGCGCCGAGGGGGACGAACCGGTGCAGGTGGTCGTGACGCGCGACGTCGCGCACACGCTCGGGTGGGAGGTCGGCGGCGTCTATGCCGTCGAGGAGTGGAAGCACCCGCCGCTGCGCGTGGTCGGGCTCACCGAGCCGGTCGCGCCGGGGGCGACCGCCTGGTACCACCAGCCGTTCGGCCGCCAGGCCCAGGTGGTGCCGGACCCGGAGGTCGGCAACATCGCCACCGCAGCCGCCTACGTCGACCCGGCGATGATCGGCTCCGTCACGATGCGGGGGAGGACGACCCGCCTCTGGTACCCGGTGTCGACCACCGACCTGAGGTCGGACGACGTGGTCGAGCTCGCCGCCCAGGTGCGGGGACTGACCCACGACTCCCTCGAAATCGTGCCGGGCGATCCCGTGCGGCTGCAGGCGCGCACCCAGCTGGCCGACGTGCTCGACCAGGTGGTGCGGGACCGGGCGGGGACGGACGCCGTCCTCGCGGTGCTCGTGGTGGGGCCCCTGGGCGCGCTCGTCGCGGTGACCGTGCTGGCCGCGCGGCTCGTCGTCGAGCGCCGGCGCTCGGCGCTCGCGGTGCTGCTCGCGCGCGGGGCCACCGGGACGCAGCTCCGGCTGCTGACGGCGACGGAAGGGCTGGTGGTGAGCGTGCCTGCCGCCGTCGTGGGCGTGCTGCTCGGCCTCCTCGCATGGCCCGGGGACGTCACGGGGACCCAGCTCCTGATCGCGGGCGCGGCGGCGCTCGCGCCAGCCCTGGCGGCCGCGGCCGTGACCGTGCCGCGCACCCTGCGGGTGCAGCGGCAGGACCTCGCGGCCGGGAAGGTGAACCGCTGGCGCCGCACGACGGAGCTGGCGGTGGTGGGCCTCGCGGTCCTGGCGGTCCTGCTGCTGCTGCGCCGCGGCCTGGTCGCCGGGGCCGGGTCGGGCGGCGTCGACCCCCTGCTGGCGGCGACGCCGCTGCTCGTCGCGGCCGCGGCGGCCGTGCTCGCCGTCCGCGTGCTGCCGGTGCTCGCGCGCGGGCTCGAACGCCTGGCGGCCCGCCGGCGGGACCTGGTCCCGTTCCTCGGTGCGGCACGGGCCACCCGGTCACCCGCCGGCGGCGTCGTGCCGGCGCTGGCCCTGGTGCTCGCGGTGTCCGTCGGGGCGTCGTCGGCCGTGCTCCTGTCCACGGTGGACGCCGGCGTCGCGCGGCAGGCGCACGTGGAGCTCGGCGCCGACCTGCGTGTCACGGGCCCGGTCGTGACGCCCGAGACGGCGGCGGACCTGCGCCGCGTGGACGGCGTCACCGAGGTGGCGACGGTGTCGCGGCTCGCCGAAGGCGGCAGGCTGACCGGGTCGGACGGCCGCGGCCGTCCCGTCCAGGTCGTCGCGGTGGACGCCGCGGCGCTGGCGGCGGTCCAGGCCGACGTCCCGGACGCGCCGCGGGGCGTCGCGGCCCTGGCCGGACCGGAGGAAGCGCCCGGTGAGGACGGGGCGCTGCCGGTCGTGACGCAGTTCGTCGACGGCCTCGCCCTGGGCGCCGACGAGGCCACCCTGCAGATCGTGGACCGCACCCTCGACGTCGACGTGACGGGCACGGCCGGTTCCCTGCCCGGCCTGGGCGGCGCGACGGCGGCCGTGCTGGTGGACCGGGAGGCCCTCGTGGCGGCCTTCGGCGAGGAGGTCGAGCCGCGCACCGCGCTGGTCGCGCTCGCGCCGGACGCCGACCCGGCCCGGGTCGCGGCGGCCGTGCGGGACCTGGTGCCGGGGGCCACGGTGGACGACCTCGCCACGACGACGGACGACCTGCTCGACGCGCCCGCGGCGAGCGGGATCACCACCGGGGCCACCGTGGCCGTGGTGCTGGCCGCCGTGCTGATCGTGCTCACGGTGGCGATCACCCTGGTGCTGGCCGCCCCCGACCGGGAGCGGCTGCTGAGCGTGCTGCGGTCGATGGGGATCCGGCGTGCGGAGTCCCGCGCGCTGGTCGCGTGGGAGGTCGGGCCGTGGTCGCTGGCCGCGCTGCTCGTCGGCGCGCTGGTCGGGGTGGTCGTGCCCGCGCTGCTGCGCGCCCGCGTGGACCTGACGTCGCTGACCGGCGGCGGCCCGCAGCCGGGCCTGTCGATGAGCCCGGTGCTGGTCGCGGTCGGCGTGGTCGGGTTCGTCGTGACCGTGGCGGTCGGGGCGGGCGTCGCCGCGGTCGTCGGGCGGCGCTCCGCCTCGACGGAGCGGCTGCGAGAGGCAGCGGAATGAGGGAGGACGACATGGTGGTGACAGAGGAGCGGGCGCCGGAGCCCGCGGTCGACGGGACCGGCGAGCCGGGCGAGGAGATCCGGTGCCGCGGTCTGGTCCGGATCTTCGCGACGGACGGGATCGAGGTGCAGGCGCTGCAGGGACTGGACCTCAGCGTGCGGCGCGGCGACCTGGTCGCCGTCGTCGGGGCGTCCGGCTCGGGCAAGTCGACCCTGCTCAACATCCTGTCCGGCATGGACGTGCCGACGGCGGGCTCGGTGGTCGTGGCGGGCACCGACCTGCTGGCGATGGCCCGCGCGGACCGGGTGCGCTACCAGCGGTCGACGGTCGGGTTCGTGTGGCAGCAGACCGCCCGCAACCTGCTGCCCTACCTCACGGCCGCGGAGAATGTGCGGCTGCCGTTGGAGATCTCGCGGTCCGACGCCGGGGCGAGCCGCGGGGCGCGCGTCGCCGAGCTGCTGGAGATGCTCGACGTCGGCGCGGTCGCCGACCGCCGCCCGGGACAGATGTCCGGCGGCCAGCAGCAGCGCGTCGCGATCGCGGTGGCCGTGGCGGGCTCTCCCCGCGTGCTCCTGGCCGACGAGCCCACGGGTGAGCTGGACGAGGCGACGAGCGTCGAGGTGCTCGAGGCCCTGCGGTCGGTGAACGCCGAGACCGGGGTGACGACGCTGATCGTCACGCACGACCCCACCGTGTCGGAGCACGTCGCGCGGACCGTGCAGATCCGCGACGGGCGCACCTCGACGGAGGTGCTGCGGCGTGTGGAGGTCGACGAGCACGGCACGCAGCACCACGTGGCGGAGGAGTTCGCGGTGCTCGACCGCGTGGGCCGCCTGCAGCTGCCACCCGACTTCGTCAGCGCGCTCGACCTGCGCGACCGGGTGCGGTTGGCGCTCGAGGAGGACCGGGTCGAGGTCCGGCCGGACGGGAGGCAGGGGCGATGAGCGGCACGACGGATGTCACGACGACGGTGCTGCGCGCCGACGGCGTCTCGCGGGTCTTCGGCACGGGGGCGGGCGAGGTGAGCGCCCTCGCGGACGTGTCGATCGAGGTGGGCGCCGGGGAGCTGGTCGTGGTGGTCGGCCCGTCCGGCTCCGGGAAGTCCACGCTGCTGCACGTGCTCGGCGGTCTCGACCGGCCGTCGTCGGGCACCGTGCACCTGGGGGCCGACCCGCGGGCGCCCGGCTCGGGGTCGGACGCGGGGTCGGACGCGGGGACGGGCTCCGGGGCGCGCGACGGCGAGCGCGAGCTCGGCACGCTGGGCGAGGCGGAGCTGCACGCCGTGCGCCGCACCGAGATCGGCTTCGTCTTCCAGTCCTTCGGCCTGGTGCCCGTGCTGTCCGCGGCGGAGAACGTGGAGGTGCCGTTACGGCTGGCGCGGGTCGACCCGGCGGAGCGTGCGGAACGCGTCGCGGAGGCGCTCGCGGCCGTGGGGCTCGCCGAGCACGCCGACCAGCGGCCGTACGAGCTCTCCGGCGGTCAGCAGCAGCGGGTGGGCGTGGCGCGCGCGCTGGTCGCCCGGCCGCGCGTGCTGCTCGCCGACGAGCCGACCGGTCAGCTCGACTCGGGCACCGCCGCGCGCGTGATGGTCCTGGTCCGCGACCTGGTGCACTCCCGCGGGGTGGCCGCCGTCGTCACGACGCACGACCCCGAGCTCGTCGCGATGGCCGACCGGGTCCTGGTGCTGCGCGACGGGCGGCTGGCCGCCGTCTGAGGGTGCCCGCGGCGTGGGACCGAGTGTCCCGGAGGTTGCGCGGAGATACCGGAATGGTCACGGTTCCGGGCGCAAATGGGATCAAGGGTATGAGCCGGGGCCCAGACGTGACTAGGCTCACCGGCGCACAGTGCAGTGCGCGCGCACACGCGCATGCACCTCACCGAGGGCTGACCCCCGCCGGTGAGCGACCCTTACTCAGGAGGACACGTGACACCTCGACGACGTCTAGCAGGCATCGGGGCCTTCACCCTCGCCTCGGCCCTGCTGCTGTCCGCGTGCGGTGGCGGTTCCGGCGACGACCCCGAAGCCACGGGCGACGGTCCCAGCACCGGCATCGTGACCGTCAGCAACGGCGAGCCCCAGAACCCGCTCATCCCCACGATGACCAACGAGACCTACGGGTCCAAGGTCATCAACAACCTGTTCTCCGGCCTGGTGTACTACGACGCCGACGGCGTCGTGCACAACGAGATGGCGGAGTCCATCGAGTCGGACGACCAGCAGACCTGGACGATCACCATCCAGGACGGCTGGACGTTCACGGACGGCACCCCCGTCACCTCGCAGAGCTTCATCGACGCGTGGACGTACGGCGCGGACCTCGAGAACGCGCAGAACCTCTCGTACTTCTTCGAGCCGATCGAGGGCTACAACGGCGAGAAGAGCGCCGAGCTCACCGGGCTCACCGCCGTCAGCGACACCGAGTTCACGGTGAAGCTCAAGCAGCCGGAGTCGGACTTCAAGACGCGCCTCGGGTACGCGGCGTTCATGCCGGTGCCGGAGTCGTTCCTCGACGACCCGGAGGCCTTCGGCGAGACGCCGGTCGGCAACGGCCCGTACAAGCTGGACTCGTGGGAGCACAACTCGCAGATCTCGCTGGTCCCCAACGAGGACTACAAGGGTGAGCGGGCGCCCCAGAACGGCGGCATCGACCTGATCGCGTACACCCAGGAGGACACGGCGTACAACGACCTCCTGTCGGGCAACCTCGACATCGTCACCAACGTCCCGTCGTCCGCCTTCGCGACGTTCGAGGACGAGCTGGGCGACCGCGCGGTCAACAAGGCGTCGGCGGTCATCCAGGTCGTCAACGTGCCCGAGTACCTGCCGGAGTACGGCGGCGAGGCGGGCCACCTGCGCCGCCAGGCCATCTCGATGGCCATCGACCGCGACCAGATCACCGAGACGATCTACAACGGCTCGCGCACGCCCGCCAAGGACTTCAGCTCCCCCGTGATCGAGGGCTGGTCCGACGAGGTCGAGGGCAACGAGGTGCTCGAGTACAACCCCGACGAGGCCAAGAAGCTCTGGGCCGAGGCCGAGGGCATCGAGAAGTGGGGCGACAAGCCCGTCACGATCGCCTCGAACGCCGACTCCGACCACCAGACCTGGGTGGACGCGGTCTGCAACAACGTCCGCAGCACCCTCGGCGTCGACTGCGAGTTCGCCCCGTTCCCCACGTTCGACGAGTTCCTCGACGCGCGTGACAACGAGACGCTCACCGGCCTCTTCCGCGGTGGCTGGCAGGCCGACTACCCGTCCATGGGTAACTTCCTCGGGCCGATCTACGGCACGGGCGCCGGCTCGAACGACATGGGCTACTCGAGCAAGGAGTTCGACGCCAAGCTCAAGGAGGCGAACGGCGCCTCCGACCCCGAGCAGGCGATCACCCACTTCAAGGAGGCCCAGACGATCCTGTTCCAGGACCTCCCGGGTATCCCGCTCTGGTACCAGAACGTGACCGCCGGCTACGGCGAGGACGTCGAGAACGTCGTCTTCGGCTGGGACAGCGACCCGCTGCTCTACCAGGTCACGAAGGCCGAGTGACACCCGGTCGACCCTGATCGACCGGCCCAGGGCGGGCAGGGCGCATGCCCGGCCCGCCCCGGGCCGATCGATCGATTCGGAGCGTGCCGTCCGCGTCCTGTACCGTCGCCGACGGCCTCCCGACTGAAAGGGGGGCGGGGCGTGCCGACGACGCACGCTCCGCCCCCGCACCTGTCCGGGCAGAGACGGCCGGACAACGACCCGTAGCCCGGGGAACCCCGGAGCGAACGAGGAGAAAACACGCATGCTCTGGTATCTCGGACGCAGGCTCCTGCAGGTGATTCCTGTGTTCCTGGGGGCGACCCTCCTGCTCTACGCGCTCGTGTTCCTACGGCCCGGTGACCCCGTGGCCGGCCTGGGCGGGGAGCGCGGTCTCCCCGAGGCCGTGCAGGAACAGATCCGTCAGCAGTACAACCTGGACGAGCCGTTCATCGTCCAGTACCTGCTCTTCCTCAAGGGTGTCTTCACCCTCGACTTCGGCGTCGACTTCCGCGGCCGCGAGATCCTGGACGTGATCGCGGAGGCGCTGCCCGTCACGTTCCAGCTCGCCATCATGGCGCTGGTCATCGAGGCCGTCTTCGGCATCGTGTTCGGCCTCATCGCGGGCATGCGCAAGGGCGGCTGGTTCGACGGCAGCGTCCTGGTGCTCAGCCTGCTCGTGATCTCGGTGCCGACGTTCGTCATCGGCTTCGTGCTGCAGTTCGTGATGGGCGTGAAGCTCGGCTGGTTCCCCGTGACGGTGGGCCGAGATCCGAACTTCTACACCCTGCTGCTGCCAGCGATAGTGCTCGCCGCCACGTCGTTCGCGTACGTGATCCGGCTGACCCGCACGTCGGTGGCGGACAACCTCAGCGCCGACTACGTGCGCACCGCGCGGGCCAAGGGCCTGAACCGGACACAGGTGACCGGCCGGCACGTGCTGCGCAACTCGCTCATCCCCGTCGTGACGTTCCTCGGCGCCGACCTCGGCAACCTCATGGGTGGCGCGATCGTCACCGAGGGAATCTTCAACATCCAGGGCGTCGGGGGCACGCTCTACCAGTCGATCATCCGTGGCGAGAGCATCACCGTGGTCTCGCTGACGACGGTGCTGGTGCTGGTCTACATCGCGGCGAACCTGCTCGTCGACCTCCTCTACGCCGCCCTCGACCCGAGGATCCGTTATGCCTGAGAACCGATACGACACGGTGCCCGGCGGGCGCCGACCCCGCCCGGGGCAGGAGCACTTCGCCGCCGAGCTGGACGAGGGCGGCCTCGGCGCCGTCGACGCCGTCAAGTCCGACGAGAAGCCCTCGAGCCTGTGGCGCGACGCCTGGCGGGACATGCGCCGCCGCCCGATGTTCTGGATCGCCGCCGCGATCATCCTGCTGGTCGTGACCGTCGCCGCGTTCCCGGGCTGGTTCACCGACGTGCACCCGCGCTTCGAGTGCGAGCTGCCCAAGTCCCTCGGCGGGCCCGAGCCGGGCCACCCGTTCGGCTTCGACCGACAGGGCTGCGACATCTTCGCGCGCACGCTCTACGGCGCGCGGGCCTCCGTGCTCGTCGGCGTCCTGTCCACGGCGATGGTCGTGATCATCGGCACGATCATGGGCGCGGTCGCCGGGTACTACGGCGGCTGGTTCGACGCGATCCTCTCCCGCATCACGGACATCTTCTTCGCGATCCCGCTGGTGCTCGCCGCCATCGTCATCATGTCCGTCACGACCAACCGCACGAGCTTCACGGTCGCCCTGGTGCTCGCGTCGTTCGGCTGGACGTCGATCGCCCGCATCACGCGCGGCACGGTCATGTCGGTGAAGAACAACGAGTTCGTCACCGCGGCCCAGTCCCTGGGCCAGAGCCGCGGCGGGATCCTCGTCAAGCACGTGCTGCCGAACTCGGCCGCGCCGATCATCGTGTACGCCACGGTGGCGCTGGGTACGTTCATCGTGGCCGAGGCGACGCTGAGCTTCCTCGGCATCGGCCTGCCGCCCAGCACCGTCTCGTGGGGCGGGGACATCGCCCAGGCGCAGGCGTCGATCCGCCAGGCGCCGCAGATCCTCTTCTACCCGGCCGGCGGCCTGGCCCTCACGGTGCTCGGCTTCATCATGATGGGCGACGTCGTGCGCGACGCCCTCGACCCGAAGGCACGGAAGCGATGACGACACAGTTCCCAGTGACGGACGGCATCCGGCCTTCCGGTCAGGTCTCCGGCACGAGCTACGAGGCGGGCACCGACAAGCCCCTGCTCGAGATCCGCGACCTCGAGGTGTCGTTCACCACCTCCGAGGGCGTGGTGCACGCCGTGCGCGGCGCCGACATCTCGGTGTACCCGGGGCAGTCGGTCGCCATCGTCGGCGAGTCCGGCTCGGGCAAGTCGACCACGGCGCACGCCGTCATCGACCTCCTGCCCGGCACGGGCAAGGTCACCGGCGGCAGCATCAAGTTCGATGGTCGGGAGATCGTCGGCCTGCCACGCGCGGAGATCGAGGCGATGCGCGGCAAGGACATCGGCCTCGTGCCGCAGGACCCGATGTCCAACCTCAACCCGGTGTGGCGTATCGGCACCCAGATCGAGGAGGCGCTCAAGGCCAACGGCTTCCAGGGCGGCCGGCGCGAGCGCAAGGACCGCGTGACGGGCCTGCTCGAGGAGGCCGGCCTTCCGGACGCGGCGCGGCGTGCGCGCCAGTACCCGCACGAGTTCTCCGGCGGTATGCGGCAGCGCTCGCTCATCGCGATCGGCCTGGCCTCGCGGCCCAAGCTGCTCATCGCGGACGAGCCGACGTCGGCCCTCGACGTCACGGTGCAGCGGCAGATCCTCGACCACCTCGAGGTGCTGACGCGAGAGCTCGGCACCGCCGTCCTGTTCATCACCCACGACCTGGGCCTGGCCGCCGAGCGCGCCGAGCACCTCGTGGTGATGTTCAAGGGCCGCGTGGTGGAGTCCGGGCCGGCCCGACAGATCCTGGCCGACCCGCAGCACCCGTACACCAAGCGACTCGTCGCCTCGGCGCCGTCGCTCGCGTCCCGCCGCATCCAGGTGGCGCACGAGCGCGGCCAGGAGTCGGGCGAGCTGCTGGCTCCCGACCTCGACGCCACGGTGTCCCTCACCGCGGTGAACGCCGGGGTGGCCAAGGCCAAGGCACGGGACATCGTCGCGGTGCGCAACCTCACCAAGGTGTTCAGCATCCGTGGCGGCCGGCCGGGGACCTCGACGGACTTCACCGCCGTCGACGACGTGAGCTTCACCCTCAAGCGCGGGCACACGCTCGCGCTGGTGGGGGAGTCGGGCTCCGGCAAGTCCACGGCGGCCAACCTGGTGCTCGGCCTGCTCGAGCCCACGTCGGGCGTCGTCGAGTTCGACGGCACGGACATCGCGGGGCTCTCCCCCAAGGAGCTGTTCGCCTTCCGCCGGCGCATCCAGCCGGTCTTCCAGAACCCTTACGGGTCGCTGGACCCGACGTACTCGATCTTCCGTTCGATCGAGGAGCCGCTGCGGCTCCACCGCGTGGGGACCAATAAGGAGCGCGAGCTCCGGGTGCGCGAGCTGCTCGACCTCGTCTCGCTGCCGCAGTCGGCGATGCGCCGGTTCCCCAACGAGCTGTCGGGCGGGCAGCGTCAGCGCATCGCGATCGCGCGCGCGCTCGCGTTGCGGCCCGAGGTGATCGTGCTCGACGAGGCCGTCTCGGCGCTCGACGTGCTGGTCCAGGCACAGATCCTCGACCTGCTGGGCAACCTGCAGGACGAGCTGGGGCTGTCGTACCTGTTCATCACCCACGACCTCGCGGTGGTCCGCCAGATCGCCGACTCCGTCGTCGTGATGCAGACGGGCAAGGTCGTGGAGCAGGCCTCGACCGACGAGGTCTTCGACAACCCGCGCCAGCAGTACACGCGCGACCTGCTCGCCGCCATCCCCGGTGCCGGGCTGGAGGGCGCCGCGATCGCGGGCTGACCGCGCACCCCCGACGGGGCCGGCGGACGATCTGATCGTCCGCCGGCCCCGTCGTGCTCCGTTTGCCGACCCCGCACCGGGGGGCCAGTGTGATCCCCATGGCAGGGGCGTCGACGCTGGCCCGCGGGGTCTTCTATCCGGCAGCAGGGATCATCCTGCTGTTCGTGCTGGTCGCCGTGTTCGCCGCCGACGCCACCGACGCCGTGATGAGCACGCTGCAGGGCGAGGTCGTCGGCGCCTTCGGCTGGTACTACGTGATCCTCGTCGCCGGGTTCGTGATCTTCGCGATCTGGATGGGCCTGAGCCGGTTCGGCGACATCGTGCTGGGACCGGACGACGAGGAGCCGGACTTCAAGCTCCCCGTGTGGTTCTCGATGCTCTTCGCCACGGGCATGGGCATCGGCCTGGTCTACTACGGCGTCTCGGAGCCGTTGTCCCACTTCGTGAGCCCCAAGCCGGGCGTCACCGGCGACGACGCGGCGCTAGCCCAGGCCGCGATAGGCCAGACGTACGTGCACTGGGGCTTCCACGCGTGGGCCATCTACGTGGTGGCGGGCCTCGCGCTCGCGTACTCGATCCACCGCAAGGGCCGGCCGGTGTCGATCCGGTGGGTGCTGGAGCCGCTCCTCGGGGACCGGGTGAAGGGGTGGCTGGGCAACGTCATCGACGTGGTCGCGATCATCGGCACGGTGTTCGGCGTCGCGACGTCGCTGGGCCTCGGCGTGCTGCAGGTGGCCCACGGCCTGGGGTACCTGGACGTCGTCGAGCCCAGCACCGGGCTCCAGATCGGGCTGATCGCCGTGATCACGGTGCTCGCCACGATGTCCGTGGCCTCGGGCCTGTCCAAGGGCATCAAATGGCTCTCGAACGGCAACATGGTCCTCGCCGGGGCGGTGCTGGCGGTGGTGCTGGTGCTGGGCCCCACGCTGTTCCTGCTGCGCAGCTGGGTGCAGTCGTTCGGCTACTACTTCGCGAACGTCGTGCAGATGACCTTCGACACACTGGCGTTCCGGGGTGACGCCGGGCTGGAGTGGGAGTCGTCCTGGACGATCTTCTACTGGGGCTGGTGGATGTCGTGGGCGCCGTTCGTCGGCGTCTTCATCGCCCGCATCTCCCGGGGCCGCACGGTGCGCGAGTTCGTGCTCGGCACGCTCGCGGTGCCGATGGCGGTCACCACGATCTGGTTCAGCGTGTTCGGCGGCGCCGGCCTGCACCAGGAGATGACGAGCCCGGGCAGCATGCTGGACCCGGATACCGGCGAGGTGAACACCGACACCGCGATGTTCCAGCTCTTCGACAGCCTCCCGGGCTCCGGGACCTGGCTGGCCGTCGCGGGGATCGTGCTGGTCGTCATCTTCTTCGTCACCTCCTCGGACTCGGGGTCGTTCGTCGTCGACATGCTCGCCCACGGGGGCAACCCGAACCCGCCGCTGTGGAGCCGGTTGTTCTGGTCGATCCTCGAAGGGCTGGTCGCGGCGGCCCTGCTGCTGGCGGGCGGCCTGGAGGCGCTGCAGACCGCGGCGATCCTCATCGCCCTGCCGTTCTCGCTCGTCCTGATCGCGATGTGTGTCTCCGTCGTCAAGGAGCTCAGAGTCGAGCACCGGGCGATCGTGCGGGCAGAGCGCCGCGCCGCACGGCAGGTGTTCACCGAGCAGGTCACCGACAAGGTCACCGACAAAGTCACCGAGCAGGTCACCGAGAAGGTGGCGACTACGCTCGCCGGCCGTGGGGAGAACGTGCTCCCGCCGGCCCCCGGCGCGCTGCGGCTGCGGGTTCCACGACGGCGGGAGCCGCGTGCGCCCGGTGAGACGGGAACGACGGGCGGGACAGGCGGCGGGACAGATGGTGGGACAGATGGCGGGACAGATGGCGGGACAGATGGTGGGACCGGGGGCGGGTAAGATGGAGGTTGCCCGATTCGCGGGCACCCTCCCTCTCCAGGAATGAGAACCCTCGATGTCTGTGCGCTCCGACCTGCGCAACGTGGCGATCGTCGCCCACGTCGACCACGGCAAGACGACCCTCGTGGACGCCATGCTGCGCCAGGCAGGCGCCTTCTCCTCCCACCAGCACGTGGACGACCGGGTCATGGACTCCGGCGACCTCGAGCGGGAGAAGGGCATCACGATCCTGGCGAAGAACACGGCGGTCCGGTACTCGGGCCCGTCGGCGGCCGAGACGGGCGAGCCCGGCGGCATCACCATCAACGTCATCGACACCCCGGGCCACGCGGACTTCGGCGGCGAGGTCGAGCGCGGCCTGTCGATGGTCGACGGCGTCGTCCTCCTCGTCGACGCGTCCGAGGGCCCGCTGCCGCAGACCCGCTTCGTGCTGCGCAAGGCGCTCGCCGCGAAGCTGCCCGTCATCGTCGTCGTGAACAAGGTCGACCGCCCCGATGCGCGCATCACGGAGGTCGTGGGGGAGACCACCGACCTGCTGCTCGGCCTCGCGAGCGACCTGTCCGACGAGGTCCCCGACCTCGACCTGGACACGATCCTCGACGTGCCCGTCGTCTACGCCTCGGCCAAGGCCGGCCGCGCCTCGATCGACCAGCCCGCCGACGGCTCGCTGCCTGCGAACGAGGACCTCGAGCCGCTGTTCGCCACGATCCTCGAGAAGATCCCGGCGCCGACCTACGACGAGAGCATGCCGCTGCAGGCCCACGTCACCAACCTCGACGCGTCGCCGTTCCTCGGCCGCCTCGCGCTGCTGCGCATCTTCAACGGCACGCTCCGCAAGGGGCAGACGGTCGCCTGGGCGCGCCACGACGGCACGCTGTCCAGCGTCCGCATCACCGAGCTGCTCGAGACGAAGGCGCTCGACCGCGTCCCGACCGAGTCCGCCGGCCCCGGCGAGATCGTGGCGGTCGCGGGCATCTCGGACATCATGATCGGCGAGACCCTCACGGACGTCGACGACCCGCGGCCCCTGCCGCTCATCACCGTCGACGACCCGGCGATCTCGATGACGGTCGGCATCAACACCTCGCCGCTGGCGGGCAAGGGCGGCAAGGGCCACAAGGTCACCGCCCGGCAGGTCAAGGACCGCCTCGACGCGGAGCTCGTCGGCAACGTGTCGCTCAAGGTGCTCCCGACCGAGCGTCCCGACGCGTGGGAGGTGCAGGGCCGCGGCGAGCTGGCCCTCGCGATCCTCGTCGAGCAGATGCGCCGCGAGGGCTTCGAGCTCACGGTCGGCAAGCCGCAGGTCGTCACCAGGCAGATCGACGGCAAGCGGCACGAGCCGATGGAGCGCATGACCATCGACGTCCCCGAGGAGTACCTCGGCGCCGTCACCCAGCTCCTCGCGCAGCGCAAGGGCCGCATGGAGACGATGAGCAACCACGGCACCGGCTGGGTCCGCATGGAGTTCATGGTCCCGGCGCGCGGGCTCATCGGCTTCCGTACGCGCTTCCTCACCGACACGCGCGGCACGGGCATCGCGTTCTCGATCGCCGAGGGTTACGAGCCGTGGCACGGGCCGATCGAGACCCGTGTCAACGGCTCGCTCGTCGCGGACCGTTCCGGTGTGGTGACGCCGTTCGCGATGATCAACCTGCAGGAGCGCGGCACCTTCTTCGTCGACCCCACGCAGGAGGTCTACGAGGGCATGATCGTCGGCGAGAACGCTCGCAACGAGGACATGGACGTCAACATCACCAAGGAGAAGAAGCTCACGAACATGCGTGCCGCCTCGAGCGACACGTTCGAGAACCTCACTCCTCCGAAGCACCTGACGCTCGAGGAGTCGCTCGAGTTCGCGCGCGAGGACGAGTGCGTCGAGGTGACGCCGGAGGTCGTGCGCATCCGCAAGGTCGTGCTCGGCGCCTCCGAGCGTGCCCGGGCGACGGCGCGGGCCAAGCGCGACTGAGGCGATGACCCCGGCGGGGCCGCTGCTGGCCGTGCACGCGCACCCGGACGACGAGACGCTGTCGACCGGGGCGCTGCTGGCGACCTGGGCGGCGGCGGGCGAGCCGGTGACGGTCGTGACGTGCACCCGCGGGGAGCGCGGCGAGGTCATCGACACGCCGTCGCACCCGACCGGGCTCGCGCACCTGGAGGGCGACGGTCCGGCGCTGGCCGCACACCGCGAGACCGAGCTGGCGGCCGCGCTGGCCGCGCTCGGCGGCCACGCTCACATAGGGCACGCGTTCCTCGACTCGGTGCCGGTCCGCGGCGCGGACCGCACGCGGTTCGAGGACTCGGGGATGTCGTGGCTGGCCCCGGGGATCGCGGGCCCCTCCGACGACGCGCCGCCGACGGCGTTCGCGCGGGTTCCGCTCGACGACGCCGCCACCCGCCTGGCGGCGCTGGTGCGCGCGCACCAGCCGGCTGTCGTCGCGTCCTACGACGGCCGCGGCAGCTACGGGCACCCCGACCACGTGCGGACCCACGAGGTCACCGTGCGGGGGCTCGAGCTCGCGGCCGACCCCGCGGCCCCCGTGCCGGGCGAGCCGTGGTCGGCGGAGTTCTGGCAGTCCGTCGCACCGTCCGCGGCGCTGCGGGCCGCGCGCCGGGCCCTGGCCGCCGACCCGGACGCCCGCCAGATCGCCGCCCGCGCCGGGCTGACCTTCCCGGACCCCGACGAGCCCCTGCCGCCGCTCGCGTGCCACGACGCGGAGCTGGCGCACGGTCCGGTGCGCACGGTCGACATCGCCCCCGTGCTGGACCGGGTGCTCGCCGCCATGGACGTGCACGCCACGCAGGTGCAGCACGCCGTCGCGGCCGGTCGCGGCGACGACCCTTCCGCAGACCCTGCCCTCCTCGGGTGGTACGCCCTGAGCAACGACGTCCTCGTGCCTGTCCTCGCGCACGAGTGGTACGTCGTCGACGCGACGGCGTCCCCGGTGGACGACTCGCCGGCCCCGGGAGCGCCGGTAGGCTCGGCGCGATGAGCCTGCCCGAGCCCTCGACGGCGCCCGACCCGGCCGTGCCCGACTCGGCCGTGCCCGACTCGGCCGTGCCCGACTCGGCCGTGCCCGATCCGGCCGGGCCGACCGCTGCAGATCACGTCGCCGTCCCCGGCCGGGCGCCCGCGGCGGGCCGCCCGGGCCGCTGGTGGCGGTCCGTCGCCCGCGCGGTGCTCGCCCTCCTCCTGGGCGCGGTGGTGGGCGTCCTCGGCACCGTCGCGCACCGGGCGCAGTGGGAGGACCTCCCGGTCGGCATCGTGCTGGCGCTGGCGATCACGCTCTCGACCGCGGTGCTCTGCCGGGCGTGGGCGGGGCTCGGCCCGCTGCTGGCCGCCGGCGCGGGCTGGGTCGTCGCGGTGCAGGTGCTGTCCGTCGCGGGGCCGGGCGGAGACGTGCTCGTGCCGGCCCAGGCCGTCGGGCTCGTGTGGACCTACGGCGGGGTCGCGATGTTCCTGGTCGCGGCATTCCTGCCGCGCTCCTGGTTCGTCGACAGCCAGGGCTGAGCCCCACGGAGGCCCGTGCCGCGGGCATCTGTGTGAGGGACCGGTGCACGCCGGCCCGCCACCGGTGACGAAGCTGTGCGAACTTCCGCCCAAAAGCCACTTTCACCCGGAGTCGGGCACGGTCGGGGTGGGGCTCCCGAGTAGGATCCTCCAGGCGGGCGCGCCCCGCGTCCCCTAGTCCTTTCCGGGGCATCGTCCCCGTTCTTTCACCTGACGGAGCCTGCATGGGTCACCCGACCGAGCGCGAACCGGAGACCACCGAGCCCGAGAGCACCGAGCCCGAGATCGCCGGTTCGAGCCCCACCCTGCCCGAGAACCCGGGGACGGGGGCCGCCGAGCCCAAGACCCCGCCTTCGGGGAGCACCGAGCCGGCCGCCGCCGAGCCGCCGACCGAGACGACTGCGGCCGACGCGGCACCGGTTGACGCGACCCCGGCCGAGCCGACCCCGGCCGACTCGATCCCGGCCGGGCCGGCTCCCGTCGTCCCGACTCCGGGTGAGCCGACTCCGGGTGAGCCGGCCCTGGTCGGGGGCGGCGACGGGGCTCCCGATGCCGTCGACGCGGCCGCCGTCGCTCCGCACGGCGCCCGGGCCGACCCGTCCGACCCGTCCGACCCGTCCGACCCGTCCGTCCCCGAACCGTCCGCACCCGACGTGCCGTACCAGCCCACGGTGCGGCTGTACGAGCAGCGCGTGATCGGGACCGTGCCGGCGCCGACCACCGGCCCGCCGACGCAGGCGCTCCCCGCGGTGGCACTCTCGGCGGGGGCGTTGGGCGGCGCCGCGAGCGCGATCCCGGCCGATGCCCCCGACACCGGTTCCGCCGGCACCGATTCCCCCGACACCGGTGCGCCGGGCGCGCCGAGCTCCCCGCTCGATGGCCTGGCGGGCGACGGCGCGCCGAGCCGGGCGCCGAAGGTCGCGCTCTGGGCGGGCGTCGGGCTGGTGGTCGTGGCCGGTCTGTACGTGGGCGCGCAGTGGGCGGTCTCCGGCACCGTGCCGAAGGGCACGAGCGTCGCGGGCGTCGAGGTCGGCGGCATGGAGACCTCGGACGCGGTCGCCGCGCTCGACTCCGGGCTCGCGCCGCGCGCCGCCGAGGCGATCACGGTGCAGGCGGGCGAGGCGTCGAGCACCCTCGACCCGGCAGAGTCGGGCCTGTCGTTCGACGCCGAGGCGACCGTCGACGGGCTCACCGGGTTCTCCCTGAACCCCGCTCACCTGTGGGAGCACCTCGGCGGCGGCGGCACCGCGGACCCCGTCGTGGACGTCGATCGCTCTACGCTCACCGGGACGCTCTCCGGCCTGGAGGAGACCCTGCAGGTGGAGGCCGTGGACGGCACGGTCGGGTTCAGCGGCGGCAAGGCCGTCGCCACCGAGGCCGTGGACGGGTCCCGCGTCGTCGTCGACGACGCCGTGGACGCGGTCGCGGACGCGTGGCTCGTCTCCTCGGGGCCGGTCGGCCTGCCCACGGAGGCGGTCGAGCCCGGCATCACCCAGGCGGAGACGGACGCCGCGATGGCGGAGGCGGAGCAGGTCGTGAGCGGGCCCGTCGAGGTCGCGGTGAGCGACCAGACCGCTGAGCTGGGGGCGAAGGCGCTCGGCAAGGTCACGTCGTTCAAGTCGGACGACGGTTCGCTGACGGCACAGTTCGACGGCGAGAAGATCGTCGCCTCGGTGGTCAACCGCACGGACGACCTGCTCACGGAGCCGGACGACGCGCACTTCGTCTTCACGGGCGGCAAGCCGGTCGTGGCGGGCGGCGAGCAGGGCACGACGCTGGACCCGGACGCCACCGCCGACGCCGTCGGGAAGGCCGCGCTCGGCGACGACCGGACGGCCCCGGTGAAGCTCGTCGAGCGCGACCCGGAGCGCACGGCGGAGGCGCTCAAGGGCATGGGGGTCAAGGAGGTCGTCTCGAAGTTCTCCACCCCGCTGACGAGCGAGCCGATCCGCACCAAGAACCTCGAGCGGGGCGCCAAGATCCTCACGGGCACTCTCGTGGCGCCGGGCGAGACCTTCTCGTTGCTGGACACGCTGTCGCCGATCGACGAGTCCAACGGCTTCGTCGCCGCCGGCGTCGTGAGCAACGGGGAGCACGTCGATGCCGTCGGCGGCGGGCTCTCCCAGATGGCCACGACGACCTACAACGCCGGCTACTTCGCCGGCTTCGACGACGCCGGGCACCAGCCCCACAGCTACTGGTTCAGCCGGTATCCGGCCGGTCGCGAGGCCACCATCTACGTGGGCGCGATCGACATGAAGTTCACCAACGACACGCCCTACGGCGCGGTGATGCAGTCCTGGGTCTCCGGCGGGGAGCTGCACGTCGCGATCTGGTCGACCGAGTACTACGACGTCAAGACCTCGAAGGGCGACCAGCAGAACGTGGTTCCGGCCACGGCCGTGCACAAGTCGGGCGCGAACTGCGTGAGCTACGGGGGCGGCAACGACGGGTTCACCATCACGAACTACCGCAAGGTCTCCCACGGCGGCGAGGTGGTCAAGGACGAGTCGAAGACGTGGACGTACAAGCCGGACAACCCGGTCGTCTGCGACAAGCCGAAGGACGATGCGAAGGCCGACGAGGGCAAGGAGGACTGATGCTCGGACGCTCGGAACGCGAGTCCCCCGCGCACGCCGCGCAGGCGGCGCACGACGCGGGATGGTCGGGGGTCGCAGCCGGGTCGGGGGTGGCGACGGCGGTGGCGGACGAGTCGCTCGAGCTGCTGGACCTCGGCACGACGTCGGACACGCTCGCGACGGTGGCGACCATCGACGACCTCGCGGCCGTCGTGCACCTGGGGCACCCGGAGCAGCCGTCCCCGGCCCTCGAGGAGGCGCTCCTCGCGGGCGACACGGCGCTCATCGTGACCGGGGCGGTCGCCGTCGCCCCGCAGTGGGTGTGGGTGGCCCCCGCGGGCGCCTCGGGCGGGCAGGTCGTCATCGACGAGGCCGGGATGCGCGACTGCCAGGACCTGCTGCGTGGCATGGGCGTGAGCCCCCGGCTCGTGCCGACCCGCACGCCGGTCGACGAGCGGGTGAGGCTGGCCGGGCAGGCGGGCTCGATCGTCGTCGAGCGGTCGCGGGTGCCCGCCGGCTGGGTCGAGGTGCCCGGCAGCGGGCGCCTGGCCGGCCGCCGGCCGGTCTGGTACGGCCTGCTCGAGTCCCGCGGCTCCTGGCCGCGCTTCGACGCGTCCTCGCAGGTCTGGCTCGCCGTCGGGCCGTCGGACGACCACCGCGGTTCCCTGCAGCGCACGCTCGCCGTGCTCTCCGCCGCAGGCGTGGACCTGCAGCACCTGCGCAGCCACCTGTCGACCCGCGGGCCGCACGTCTTCTTCACGTCGTTCCGGTGCCCGACGGTCGAAACGCTCGACGGCCTCGTGGCCGAGCTCGACGGGCGGGGCGTGGCGCACCGCACGCTGGCGGTGCTGCCGGGCGAGAGCTTCGTCCCCGGGCCGGTCCCGCTGGCACCGCGGTGGGCCGAGGGATGGGCCGAGGGAGGGACGGGGGCATGACCCGGGTCGCCTACCTCGGCCCGGAGGGCACGTTCACGCACGAGGCGGCGCGCCGGTGGGCCGCCCGGGTCGGACCGGGCGGACCGGGCGGACCGGGCGGACCGGGCGGCGGCGAACCCGTGACCGCCGTGCCGCTCCCCGCCGTGGACCGGGTGCACGACGCCGTGGCGTCGGGTGCCGCGGACCGGGGTGTGGTGGCGATCGAGAGCTCCGTCGAGGGCTACGTCGTCCCCTCGCTCGACGCGCTCCTCGGCAGCCCCGACGTGGTGGCCGTCGACGAGGTGGTGCTGGACGTGTCGTTCGACGCGTTCGTCCGCCCGGGGCACACCGACCCGGCCGGGCTCCGCGAGGCCACGGCCCACCCGCACGGCCTGGCACAGTGCACCCGCTTCGTGGCGGAGCGCGGCCTGCTGCCAGTCCCGGCGTCGTCCAACGCTGCGGCGTGCCGCGACCTGACCGACCACCAGGTCGCCTTCGGGCCCCGCCTGTGCGGCGAGCTGTACGGGCTGGAGACCCTCGCGACCGGCGTGGAGGACTTCGCGGGCGCGCGGACCCGGTTCCTCGTGCTCTGCCGACGGGACGGCGCGGCGGACGCGTGGGCGTCGCCGCGCGCCGCCGGCGAGGGCGCGTGGCGCACCATGCTGGCCGTGACGCCGGTCGTCACGGGCCCGGGGGTGCTCGCGCGCGTCACGGCCGAGTTCGCGCGGCGCGACGTCAACATGTCGAGCCTCGTGGAGCGGCCGTTGAAGGTGCGCGAGGCCCAGTACGTCTTCGTCATCGCGCTGGACGGCGCACCCTGGGACCCGCGGGTGCGGGACCTGTTCGGCGCCCTGCTCGACGCGGGCGACTCGCTCAAGGTGCTCGGCGCCTTCCCCGTCGCGCCGGGCGGGCCCGGGCTGGACGGCGTGCTGCCCGACCACGTGCCCACCGGCAGCGTGCTGCGCGCCGACGCCGACGCGAACCTCGCGCGGGGCCTGCTGTGGTGAGCGGGCAGGCGAGCGAGCAGATGAACGAGCAGATGAACGAGCAGATGAACGAGCAGTTGAATGAGCAGGGACCGAGCCGCGTGGGCGTCGTCGGCCTGGGGCTCGTCGGCGGGTCGCTGACCCGCCTGCTGGCCGCGCGCGGGGTCGACGTCGTCGCGACGGACACCGATCACGGCACCCGGACGGACGCGCGGGCCGTGGGGCTGGAGGTCACCGACGACCTCGCCGGGCTGTGCGCCGCGGCGCCTGACCTGATCGTGCTCGCCGTGCCGCTGCGCGCGGTCCACGCCACCGCCGCCGAGCTGGCGCCGCTCCTGCCCGCACGGGCCACGGACGACGACGGCGGCCCGACCCTGACGGACGTCGGCAGCGTCAAGGGTCCCGTGCGGGCGGCGCTGCGGGCGGCGGGCCTGGGCGATCGGTACGTCGGCGCGCACCCGATGGCGGGGACGGAGCACAGCGGTTTCGCCGCCTCCGACGCGGCGCTCCTCGACGGGGTCCCGTGGGCGGTCACGGTGGCCGAGCCGGGCGGCGCGGCCACCGACGAGCCCGCGCGGCTCGCGCAGGTGCTGCGGCTCGTCACCGGCCCGCTGGCCGGCACGGCTGCGGTGGTCACCGACGACCGGCACGACGAGGCCGCGGCCCTGATCAGCCACGTGCCGCACGTGCTGGCCACCCAGCTGCTCAACGCGGTGGCGGGCGCCCCCGTGCGCGACCTGGCGCTCGGCCTCGCGGCCGGCAGCTTCCGGGACGGCACCCGGGTGGCGCTCACAGACCCAGGGCGCACGGAGGCGATGGTCACGGAGAACGCGGCGTGGGTGGCGCCCGTGCTGCGCAAGGTGGTGCGCGACCTCGAGGTCGTGATCGGGGCACTGGAGACCAACGGGTCGCTGCACGACGTCTTCCATGCGGCCGACGACGTGCGGGCGCAGCGCGCTGGTGCCGAGGTGGGGGTCGGGGGCGCGCCGGCGCGGCTGCCGCTCACCGACGGCTGGGCACCGGGCCTGGTGGAGTCGCTCGTGGGCCGGTGCGTGGCCGGTGCCGTGGTGGTCGGCCTGGACGACGACGCCGTGCACCTGCGCGCGCCGCGCTGAGCACCGCCCGGCTGGTGTGCGAGCGGGCCGTCAACCCGTCGTCAGCGCTCGGACCGTCGGGCGGGCCGGGGCGGGACCGGCTTCATCGCCTCGACGTCCGCCGCGGCCACGCGCACCTCGGCGAGGCCGGGCACGCGGTCGGGGCGCACGCGGACCCCGTCGTCGCCGTTGGCGGTGAGAATTCCCACGACGTCGGTCCACAGGGCCCTGCTGTCGGCCGCCTCGGCGGCGTCCAGGCGGCGCCGGACGACGACGCGCGCGCCCACCGGGACGCCGCGCCAGCGGGGCGGGGGGACGGCTGGCGGGACGGCTGACGACGAAGGCACCACGTCAGCGATACTAGAGTTGGCAGTGCGGGTCTCGTGCCCTTGAAAATTCTCGCAGCACCGACGATTCATCGAGCGCCGCAGCCCCCGGTCTCCCGGGTGGCCGCACCCTCGTCAGCTGGAAGGTAGCCGCAGTGACCTACGTGATCGCTCAGCCGTGCGTCGACGTCAAGGACCGGGCGTGCATCGAGGAGTGTCCCGTGGACTGCATCTACGAGGGCTCGCGGTCGCTCTACATCCACCCGGACGAGTGCGTCGACTGCGGTGCGTGCGAGCCGGTGTGCCCGGTGGAGGCCATCTACTACGAGGACGACGTGCCCGACCAGTGGAAGGACTACTACCGCGCCAACGTGGAGTTCTTCGACGACCTGGGCTCGCCGGGCGGCGCCGCCAAGATGGGCGTCATCGAGAAGGACGACCCCATGATCGCCGCCCTGCCGCCCCAGGCCTGATGGGGTTCGCCGACCTCGGCTCGCTGCCCTACCCCTGGGACACGCTCGAGGACGTGCGCGCGACCGCGCGCGCCCACCCGGACGGCGTCGTCGACCTGTCGATCGGCACGCCGGTCGACCCGACGCCGCCGGTGGTGCGCGAGGCGCTCGCTGCCGCGTCGGACGCCCACGGCTACCCGACGACGCACGGCACGCCCGCGCTGCGGGAGGCGGTCGTGGACTGGTTCGCCCGGCGCCGCGGCGTCCCGGGCCTCGACCCCGCGGCCGTCCTGCCCACGGTGGGTTCCAAGGAGCTCGTGGGCCTGCTCCCGTCGCTGCTGCGCCTGGGCCCCGGCGACGTCGTCGTGCACCCCGCCATCGCGTATCCCACGTACGACGTCGGGGCGCGCCTCGCCGGGGCGACCCCTCTGGCCACGGACGACGTCGAGGAGTGGGCGGGCCGCACGGACGTCCGCCTGGTCTGGGTCAACTCGCCGGGCAACCCGACAGGCGAGGTCGCCGACGTGGCGCACCTGCGTCGCGTCGTGGAGGCCGCGCGGGAGATCGGCGCCGTAGTGGCGGGCGACGAGTGCTACGCCGAGCTGCCCTGGGCGGACGCCTGGGTCGGCGAGGGCGGGGTGTCCCGGGTGCCGAGCCTGCTCGACCCGCGCGTCACGGGCGGCAGCCACGACGGCCTGCTGGTGGCGTACTCGTTGTCCAAGCAGTCCAACGTCGCCGGGTACCGCGCCGCCTTCGTCGCGGGCGACCCGGCCCTCGTCGCCGGGCTGCTCGCCACCCGCAAGCACCTCGGCATGATCGTGCCCGCCCCCGTGCAGGCCGCGATGACCGCCGCCCTCGGGGACGACGCGCACGTGGCCGGCCAGCGCGAGGTCTACCGGCGCCGGCGCACGGCGCTGGCCGGGGCTCTGGCCGCCGCGGGCTTCACGGTCGACGGCTCCGAGGCGGGCCTCTACCTGTGGGCCCGGCCCGCCGGGGAGTCGACGAGCGGCTCGGCCGCGCCAGGCTCGCCGGCGGCCGGCGCGTCCTCGCGCGAGCTGGCGGCCTGGTTCGCCGGGCGCGGCATCCTCGTCGGCCCGGGCGAGTTCTACGGCTCGGCGGGGGAGCGGCACGTGCGTGTCGCGCTCACTGCCCCCGACGATTCCGTGGCCCAGGCTGTGGTGCGCATCACATCTCCGTGACTGGATGATTGGTCGGGGATTGGATCACCTTGGTGTTCGGGGGTAGGTTCGACCGCAGGCCGAGGTCGCCCTGGAGGACGCCACGGCCGGCGTACCCCGGGCCGCCCGCCTCCGAGCCACGAGTCACGCGCTTTCCGGAACCCCTCGCAGGGACCCGTCGAGCCCGTCACGGAAGGAAGTCATGACGTCTACCACGCCTGCCGCCGGCACCAGGGGCACCGCCGCCACGGTCGAGCTCGCCGTCGACGGCACCGCCCGGCAGCTGCCCGTCGTCCCCGCCACCGAGGGCAACGACGGCATCGTCGTGTCGTCCCTGCTCAGGGACACCGGGTTGGTCACGGTCGACCCCGGCTTCACCAACACTGCGTCGTGCGAGTCCGAGATCACCTACATCGACGGGGACCAGGGCATCCTGCGCTACCGCGGGTACCCGATCGAGCAGCTCGCCGACTCCTCGACGTTCCTCGAGGTCGCGTACCTGCTCATCCACGGCGAGCTGCCGTCGCCGTCCGAGCTCGCGTCGTTCGAGGAGCGGGTCAACCGGCACACCCTGGTGCCCGAGGGATTCCGCGCCTTCCTCTCGTCGTTCCCGCGCGGCGGCCACCCGATGTCGATCCTCGCGTCGGCCGTGAACGCGCTGGCCACGTACTACCCGGAGTCCCTGGACCCGCACGACCCGGACGCGGTCGAGCTCGCCACGGTGCTCATCCTGGCCAAGATCCGGACGATCACGTCGTACCTGCACCGCGCCACGCGCGACGAGCCGCTCATGTACCCGGACTACGCCCGCGGCTACGTGGACGACTTCCTGCGCATGACGTTCTCGCGGCCCTACGAGCAGTGGGAGTCCGACCCGGTGCTCGTGTCCGCGCTGGACAAGCTGCTCATCCTGCACGCCGACCACGAGCAGAACTGCTCGACGTCCACCGTGCGCATCGTCGGCTCGTCGAACGCGACGCTGTACGCGTCCGTCTCGGCGGGTATCAACGCGCTGTCGGGCCCGTCGCACGGTGGCGCCAACGAGGCGGTCCTCACGATGCTCGAGAGCATCCGCAGCGGCGACGACTCCGTCGAGACCTTCATGAAGAAGGTCAAGAACAAGGAGGCCGGTGTCCGGCTCATGGGCTTCGGGCACCGGGTCTACAAGAGCTACGACCCGCGCGCGGCGATCGTCAAGAAGCACGCTGACGCCGTGCTCGACCGGCTCGGCGCCAAGGACGAGCTCCTCGATATCGCCCGCGGGCTCGAGGAGATCGCGCTGGGCGACGACTACTTCGTGGAGCGCAAGCTCTACCCGAACGTCGACTTCTACACCGGCCTCATCTACAAGGCCATGGGGTTCTCCCCGGCCATGTTCACGCCGCTGTTCGCCCTGGGGCGCATGCCTGGTTGGATCGCCCAGTGGCGCGAGATGATGACCGACCCGCAGACCAAGATCGGGCGCCCGCGCCAGATCTACACCGGCCCGAC
Organism: Isoptericola sp. Y581; assembly: GCF_059445475.1. Taxonomy (NCBI): domain Bacteria; kingdom Bacillati; phylum Actinomycetota; class Actinomycetes; order Micrococcales; family Promicromonosporaceae; genus Isoptericola; species Isoptericola sp. Y581. Next base: position 248,467 of record NZ_JCAIUK010000002.1, read on the forward strand.
CGAGCGCGCGTACGTGCCGCTCGAGGCCCGCTGAACCCCTCGCCGAGGTAGTGCGAAGCTCCGCGAGGTAGTGCGAAACTCCGCGAGGTAGTCCGAGATCGCGCGAGGTAGTCCGAACTTCGCGAGGTAGTGCGGCTCCAGTTGCGGAGGCGCTAGTCCACGGGGAGGAGCACGGTGACCTGGCCGTCGGGCTGGCGGTCGGCGTCGTCGTCGCCGACGGCCCAGTCGCCGGTCTCGCGGGACCAGGAGCGCGCCCCGGCGCGGACCTCCTCGGCGCCGGTGACCGACGCGGTCGCGACGGCCCAGTGGGCGACAGCCCAGGTGGCGATGTCTGCTTGGAGCGCCACGGCGGTGGCGTCGAGGCGGACGGCGGCGCGGTCGTCGTCCACCTCGACATCGCGCAGGGCGCCGGCGGGCAGGCCCAGGTCGCGGGCAGCGCGCTCGGCGAGGGCAGCGCGGGCGTCGTCGCCGGTGGGGGCGTCGTCCTCGTCGGTCGGAGGCAGCGTGCAGGTCACGGCGCCGGGAGAGTGGCCGGTGAGGGCGGAGGCCCAGGCGCGCGAGCGCGCCTCGTGCTGGGCGTAGGCCTCGGGGAACGCGGAGCGCTGCACGGCCTGGGCGGCCACCGTGACCTCGAGCGACTCGTAGTCCTTCACCTCGACCAGGCCGTCGTAGAACGCGCCCGTGGAGTACACCGGGTCCATGATCTCGTCGGGCGTCCCCCAGTCCTGCGAGGGACGTTGCTGGAACAGGCCGAGGGAGTCCCGGTCGCCGTAGTCGATATTGACGAGCCTCGACTCCTGCAGGGCCGTAGCGAGCGCGATCGTCGCTGCCCGGCCGGGCAACCCGCGCTGCACCGACGTCCCGACGACCAGCGCGGCGTTCTCCGCCTGCACCGGCGTGAAGTACCACCCGGTGCCATCGAGCTCGGCGGCGCACCGTTCGGGCTCGGGCGTGTCGATTCGATCGAGGAACCACACGACGCCGGTGGTCGCGGCGGCGCCCACGACGAGCACGACGGCGAGAGCTCCCGCCGTGCGTCGCGCGCGCCGGTGGCGGCTCGGCGCCGGACGGGTATTCATCGGTGGTTCCCCGGGCTCGGTCGGTGCAGCGCGGACGGGCTCAGTTGGCGTGCAGTGCGGCGTTGAGCTCGATGCCGACGCCGCCGCGCTCGAGCACCTCGACGGTGCCGGTGCGGGAGTTGCGACGGAAGAGCAGGTTGTCGCGGCCGGCCAGGTCGCGGGCCTTGGCGACCAGCGGGTCGCCGTCGGCGCCCATCTCGCCGAGCACGGTCACCTTGGTGCCGGCCGTGAGGTAGAGCCCGGCCTCGACCACGCAGTCGTCGCCCAGCGGGATGCCGAGGCCGGCGTTCGCGCCCAGCAGGGACCGCTCGCCCAGGGCGATGACCTCCTTGCCGCCACCGGACAGCGTGCCCATGATCGACGCGCCGCCGCCCACGTCGGAGCCGTCGCCCACGACCACCCCGGCGGAGACGCGGCCCTCGATCATGGACGCGCCGAGCGTGCCGGCGTTGAAGTTCACGAAACCCTCGTGCATCACGGTGGTGCCCGCCGCGAGGTGGGCGCCCAGGCGCACGCGGTCGGCGTCGGCGACGCGCACGCCCGCGGGCACCACGTAGTCGACCATCCGCGGGAACTTGTCGATGCCGTACACGGTCACCGCCCGCCCGGTGTCCGCCCGCAGCCGCAGGCGCGTCGCCTCGAAGCCCTCGACCGCGCAGGGCCCGTGCGAGGTCCACACCACGTTGGTCAGCACGCCGAACAGGCCGTCGAGGTTGAGGCCGTGCGGCTGGACGAGGCGGTGCGACAGCAGGTGCAGGCGCAGGTACGCGTCCGCGGTGTCCTGGGGCGCGGCGTCGAGGTCGATCACCGTGAGCACCACGGCGACGTCCACCCGGCGGGAGTCGTCGCGCTCCGTCAGCGCGTCGAGCTCGGCGGGGATGTCGACGTCGGACTCCGGCGGTGCGCCGAGGACGGGGGAGGGGTACCAGACGTCGAGCGTCGTGCCGTCGTCGGCGACCGTGGCGAGTCCGAGGCCCCAGGCGGGGCGCGATGCAGCAGGCGTCGTCATGCGGGCCAGCCTATCTGCGCGTCTGCCACGATGGTGGGCGTGACTACGGACCATCCCGCGCCGCCCGCCGTCGATCTCGCCCCCCACCTCGACCCGGCTGCGGTCGCGTCGTCCGACCTGGTGGACCTGCTCGCCGCGATCTGCGACGTGCCGTCGGTCTCGGGCGACGAGGCGGCCCTCGCGGACTCCGTCGAGCGGGTGCTGCGCGCGCAGCCGCACCTGGACGTGCTGCGGGACGGCGACGCGCTGGTCGCGCGGACGCGCCTGGGTCGTGACCGCCGCGTGGTGCTGGCCGGGCACCTCGATACCGTGCCGCTGACGGTCCCGCCGAACCTGCCCACGCGGCTCGAGACGACGCCGGACGGCCAGGTCGAGATGTGGGGCCGCGGCACGGTGGACATGAAGGGCGGGGTGGCGATCATGCTCGCCCTCGCGGTCGAGCTCGGGCGCCCGGGCCGCGAGCCCGTCGTCGACCTCACCTACGTGTTCTACGACCACGAAGAGGTCGAGGCGTCGCTGAGCGGGCTCGGCCGGCTCGTGCGGCACCACCCCGGGGCGCTCGCGGGCGACTTCGCGATCCTCGGGGAGTCGAGCAACAACGGGATCGAGGGCGGCTGCAACGGGACGCTGCGCGCGGAGGTCCGCACCACCGGGGTGGCCTCCCACTCGGCGCGGGCGTGGGCGGGGGTCAACGCGATCCACGCCGCGGCGCCGGTGCTTGCGCGCCTCGCCGCCTACGAGGCGCGCCAGGTCGAGGTCGACGGGCTGGTCTACCGCGAGAGCATGAGCGCGGTCGGCATCTCCGGAGGCATCGCGGGCAACGTCGTGCCCGACGCGTGCACCGTCACCGTGAACTACCGCTTCGCCCCGTCGCAGGGGGTCGTGGCGGCGGAGGCGCATGTGCGGGAGCTCTTCGACGGGTACGACGTCGTCGTGACGGACGCCGCCGGCGGTGCGCGCCCGGGCCTGGACGCCCCGCTGGCGGCGGACTTCGTCGCGGCAGTGGTCGCAGCCACCGGTGGCGAGCCGCGACCGAAGTACGGATGGACGGACGTGGCGCGGTTCGCGGAGCTCGGTGTCCCGGCGGTGAACTTCGGCCCGGGCGACCCGGTGCTGGCGCACAAGGACGACGAGCGCCTGCCCGTCGCCCGGCTCGCGGTGGGCCGCGACGCCCTCCGCTCCTGGCTGCTGGGCGAGGGCGCGGCGGCGGGGACAACGGCGACGGCGCAGGGCGCTTAGGCTCGAGGCATGACGCGAGCGACGACCTCACAGGGCAGCCCAGGTACCGGCCGCGGAGACGACGGGGTGCCGCAGAAGGGCAAGGGCTACCGCAAGGGCCCCGTGCTGCTGCGGGGCACCCAGATCCCTGCCCAGACCACCGACCAGCGGCTGCTCTCGAGCGGGGGGGACCCCGACTGGGTGCACTCCGACCCGTGGCGCGTCATGCGGATCCAGTCGGAGTTCGTCGAGGGCTTCGGCGCCCTGGCCGAGGTCGGGGCGGCCGTGTCCGTGTTCGGCTCCGCGCGCACGCAGCCCGACCACCCGGACTACGCGCAGGCCGTGGAGGTCGGACGGCTCCTCGCCGAGGAGGGGTACGCCGTGATGACCGGGGGCGGGCCGGGGATCATGGAGGCCGCCAACGCCGGTGCGCAGAAGGCGGACGGCACGTCGATCGGGCTCGGCATCGAGCTGCCGTTCGAGCAGGGCATGAACGAGTACGTGAACCTCGGCGTGAACTTCCGCTACTTCTTCGCGCGCAAGACCATGTTCGTCAAGTACGCGCAGGGCTTCATCGTGCTGCCGGGCGGGTTCGGCACGTTCGACGAGCTGTTCGAGGCGTTGACGCTCGTGCAGACGCACAAGGTGACGGAGTTCCCGATCGTCCTGGTGGGCACGGACTACTGGGGCGGGCTGCTCGAATGGCTGCGCGGGGCGGTCGCGGACCGGGGCATGATCGCACCGGCCGACCTCGACCTGCTCCACCTGACCGACTCGCCCGCCGACGCCGTCAGCTACGTGATCGAGCGCGGCCGGGCGCTGGCGGCGTCCGAGCGCGAGGCCCTGGACGAGCTCGTGGAGGACCAGCAGGACGCGGCGAGCGCCTCGGCCGACGGCTCGTGAGCGAACCGGGCACCGGAGGGACCGCGGGCGTGCCCGCCGCCGGGACCTCGCTGGTGCTCCGCGGCCGCGAGGTCGGCCGTGCGGACGGTGGTGGTCCGGACGGCGCGCTGCGGCCGGTGGTGATGGCGATCGTCAACCGCACCACCGACTCGTTCTACGCCCCGGCGCGGCTGTCCGACGACGGCGCCGCGCTCGACGCGGCGCACCGGGCGTGGGCGGACGGTGCGCAGATCCTCGACGTCGGAGGGGTGCGCGCCGGCGTGGGTCCCGAGGTCGACGAGGCTGCCGAGATCGCGCGGGTGGTCCCGTTCGTCGCGCGGGTGCGCGAGCAGATCCCCGACCTGATGGTCTCCGTCGACACGTGGCGCTCGGGTGTGGCCCGCGAGGCTGTCGCTGCGGGCGCCGATCTGGTCAACGACACGTGGGCCGGGCACGACCCGGCCCTGGTCGAGGTCGCCGGGGCGGCCGGCGTCGGCGTGGTGTGCTCGCACACGGGCGGGGCGGTGCCGCGCACCGACCCGTATCGGGTCGAGTACCCCGGCAGGGGCCACGACACGAGCCACGACACGAGCCACGACACGAGCCACGACACGAGCCACGACACCGACCCGCGGGACGGGGTCGTGGACGATGTCGTGGCGACCCTGCGGGCAGCGGCCGAGCGCGCGGTCGCGTGCGGAGTGCCGCCGCGGTCGGTGTTGGTGGACCCGACGCACGACTTCGGAAAGAACACCTGGCACTCGCTGCACCTCCTGCGCCGCACCGAGGCGCTCGCCGAGCTGGGCTTCCCGCTGCTGATGGCGCTGAGCCGCAAGGACTTCGTGGGGGAGACCCTGGGGCTCGGGCCGGACGAACGACTGGAGGGGACGCTGGCCGCCACGGCCCTCGCCGCGTGGATGGGCGCGAGCGTCTTCCGGGCGCACGACGTGCGTGCCACCCGGCGCGTCCTGGACCTGGTCGCGGCCGTCCGCGACGAGGTCCCGCCGCAGGCCGCGGTCCGTGGGCTGGCCTGACGCCCGACAGTCTCGCCTGTCGACCGCTGACGTCCGGGGTGTGGAAGTGATGGTCCGGTTCTGACCTAGAATGGTGAGGCGCGCCTCAACCCGCCCCGCCGACCGGCGGACGCCGGGAACGAGGTCAGGTCGAGGAACCAGACAACGGAATGGAGAGCCACAGATGGCTGCGATGAAGCCGCGGACGGGCGACGGGCCGCTGGAGGTCACCAAGGAAGGGCGCGGCATCGTCATGAGGGTCCCGCTCGAGGGTGGCGGCCGTCTGGTCGTGGAGCTGAACGCCACCGAGGCAACCGAGCTGGGCGAGGCACTCCAGGCCGTCGTCTCCTGACGACGACCGGGCCCGCGGCCGGGAGGATCCCGGAAGCCGCGGCCCGCCGGGACTGATCATGTGAGCGCGGGGCGGGTCGTCCGTCCCGCGCTCATGCGTGTGCGTACGAAGGTCGCTAGCGCCGCACGGCGAGCAGCAGCCCGTCACCGGACGGGGCGAGCGCGGACAGCACCCGCTCGTCCGCCCGCAGCGACCGCCCGACGTCGCGCACCACGGTGGTCGCCTCGTCCCGCCGCGCCGGATCGGGCACCCGGCCACCGTGCAGCGCCCCGTCGACGGCGAGGACCCCGCCCGGTCGCAGCAGCCTCAGCCCGGCCTCGACGTACTCCGGGTACGCGTGGGGTTCCGCGCCGACGAGCACCAGGTCGTACGCCCCGTCGGTGAGTCGCGGCAGGACGTCGGCGGGGCGGCCCGGGATCGCACGCGTGCGGGCGGGCGCCAGCCCTGCCTCGGCGAACGCCCGCTTCGCGGCGCGCTGGTGCTCCAGCTCCGGGTCGATCGTCGTGAGCACACCGTCGTCGGGCATGCCGCGCAGCATCCAGAGGGCGGCCACGCCGGTGCCTGTGCCGACCTCGACGACGGCACGTGCGCCGAGCGCGGCGGCCACGACCTGCAGCAGGGCACCCGTGCCGGGGGACGCTGCCTGGCACCCCAGCTCGGCGGCGCGCTCACGGGCGCGCAGCAAGACGTCGTCCTCGGGGACGAAGGCCTCGCTGTAGGCCCAGGCGGCGGTACGACCGCTGCGGGCGTCGACGTCGGTGCTGATAGTGGGTCCTCCACGGCGGGTCGCCGGCGGACGGCCGGCGTCGTGATGCTGCGGTGATCGTACGCGGGAACGACCCGGCGTGCCTGGACGTTGCCGTGGGACGATGGGTGTGATGACGAAGAACCCTGCTCCCGTGCACGCCGCGCCAGTGGCGCCCGCGCCGCCCGGCGCTGCGACGACCTCGGACACCGGGGAAGGATCGCAGGACCAGGCACCGTGGACGCCTCCGACCTGGGACGCGATCGTCCGCGAGCATTCCGCACGGGTCTACCGGCTGGCGTACCGCCTGAGCGGCAACCGGCAGGACGCCGAGGACCTGACGCAGGAGACGTTCCTGCGCGTCTTCCGTTCCTTGTCCAGCTACACCCCGGGCACGTTCGAGGGCTGGCTGCACCGCATCACGACCAACCTCTTCCTCGACCAGGTCCGACGGCGCAAGCGCATCCGCATGGAGGCCATGGGCGACGACGCCGCGCGGGTCGCAGCGCCGGAGGACCACAGCCGGCCCGAGCGCGGTTTCGAGCACGCCAACCTCGACAACGACGTGCAGGCGGCGCTCGACGCGCTGCGGCCCGAGTACCGCGCCGCCGTCGTGCTGTGCGACATCGAGGGGCTCAGCTACGAGGAGATCGCCGTGACCCTGGGGATCAAGCTCGGCACGGTCCGCTCCCGCATCCACCGGGCTCGCGCGCAGCTCCGAGACGCGCTGGAGCACCGTCGCGCGGAGGTGACGGCGCGAGGCGCGAGCGGCAGGGCCGGGTCGTGACGGGGTTCTTCGGCTCGGGTCACCTCGGCGCGAGCCATCTCGGGACCTGGGTGAGCGACCTCGCCGACGGCCAGCTCGACGCGGCGACCACGGAGCGGGCGCTCGCCCACGTGGCGCGCTGCGCGCGGTGCGCGGCCGAGCTCGACGCCGCACGAGCCGCGCACCGCGCGCTCGCCGCCGCCTGCGACGTGGCCCCGGACCCGGCACTCACCGACCGCCTGCTGGCGCTGTCGGCGTCGATCCCGTCCACGGCGGGGGACCCGCTGCGCGACCCGGGCCGCTCCAGCGCGTGGGAGCGTCCGGCCGCCTGGGAACCCGCGCTGACCGGCGATCTCGGCTCGAGGCGCCGCCATCGCACCCGTCGTCTGGTCGCCGTGGGCGCCGGCGGCGTCGGGGTGCTCGGCATGGCGCTCTTCGTCCTCGGGCAGGCGCCGGTGGTCAGCCCGGACCCGTCGAGGGCCGCTGCGCTCACACTGCTGGCGGGAGCGGAGACGACCGTGGGTGACGTGACCGTCGCCGGGGAGACGACCGCCGAGTCCCTCGCCTGGTTGCAGGAGCACGGCTGGGAGGCGCCGACGTCGCTGCCCGCGGGGTACGAGGTCACGGCGCTGCGGACCGGGACGTGCCAGACCGGCGACGGCGCTGACGCCGCGTCCGTGGAGCTGGATCTCACCGGACCGGACGGCGCTGCCGTCGTGTGCCAGCGGCAGGGACGTCTCGCCGACGTCGGCGGCGCCGGCGTGGAGGGCCCCGGCGCCCTGGACGTCGACGGCCACGACCTGCGCGTGCTCTCGACCGAGCCGTGGCACGTCGCCTGGCAAGCCGGGGACACCGCGATCGACGTCGCCGCCGACGTGCCGGCCGACGTGCTCGCCGAGCTCGTCGCAGCGTTCCCGGTTTCCGCCGAGGGCGACGGCACGGGCGTGCTGCGTGAGATCTCGCGCGGATGGACGACCATGACAGGAGCCCTCTGGCGACGATGACCACGCCTCCCGACCCCGCCGACGACCTGTTCGCGCCGCCCGAGCCGCCCGAGCGTGCACCCGAGCCGCCCGCACGGGACCCCGAGCCGGCGCCGCATCTCACCCTGCCCGCGTCGCCTTACCCGACGCTCCCGACGCTCGCGGTGCCCATGCCCCAGCCCTCGGGCACGGGCGCGACGGCGACCGACCCGCTCCCGGTGGCGGCGCGAGACGCGCCGCGCCGCCGCCGCCCGCGGACGGCGGCCGTCGTCGTGGTCGCCCTGCTCGCGGGTGCGGTGGGCGGGTTCGCCGGCGACCGGCTCTCGGACGCGCTCGCCGACGGCCGTCCGGCCGACGCGGCGCTCCCCGAGCCGGCCGCAGCACGCCAGGGCACGGCGGAGACAGCGGGGGAGCGCCCCGCGGGCTCGGTGGCCGCGCTGGCCGCCGACGTCCTGCCGAGCGTCGTCTCGATCCAGGTCGCGGGCGCGGACGGGGTCGCCACGGGCTCGGGCTTCGTGCTGCGTGCGGACGGCTACATCCTCACCAACAACCACGTCGTGGCCGGGGCGACCGGCGCCGACGACAACGCCGTGGTGACGTTCGCGGACGGCCGGGAGCGGGACGCGGAGGTGGTCGGCCGCACGGCCGACTACGACCTCGCCGTCATCAAGGTGGACGAGAAGGGCCTCGTGCCGCTCGTCCTCGGCGACTCCGACGAGGTCGTGGTGGGCGACCCGGTGCTCGCGGTCGGCGCGCCCCTGGGCCTGGACTCCACGGTGACGACGGGGATCGTGAGCGCCCTGCACCGGCCCGTGCAGGCCGGGGACGAGACGGGCGGCGCCGCGGCGACCGCGTTCATCGACGCGATCCAGACGGACGCCGCGATCAACCCCGGCAACTCCGGCGGCCCGCTGGTCGACGCGGACGGCGAGGTGGTGGGCATCAACTCGGCGATCGCGCAACCGCCCGGTGCCGCCGCCGCGACGGGCAGCATCGGCCTCGGGTTCGCGATCCCCGCCGCCCAGGCGCGGCACACCGCGGAGCAGCTGATCGAGTCGGGGCACGCCACGTACCCCGTCATCGGGGCCCTGATCGACACGTCGTACACCGGCGAGGGCGTGCAGGTCTCCAGCGATGCCCAGCAGGGCCAGCCGGCCGTGACGCCGGACGGCCCCGCCGACCGCGCCGGGATCCGGCCGGGCGACGTGATCCTCACGATCGACGGGCGGCCGGTCGCGCGGAGCGACGAGCTGATCGTGGCGATCCGCGCGCGGCAGCCCGGCGACGCCGTGACGCTGCGCGTGCGCGACGACGGCGACGAGCGGGACGTGCGCGTGGTGCTGCAGGAGAAGGAGAGCGGGTGACGCGGCGACGCAGGTCCGCCGCGAGTCCACCCCGCCGGGTCCGTCCGTCCCCCTCCGACCGTTAGGCTGCTGCCGTGTTGGACATCAACGGCGGTGAGCTCATCATCATCGTGGTGCTTGCCGTCCTGCTCATCGGGCCCGAGCGCCTCCCCGGTTACGCCGCCCAGCTCGCCTCGCTCGTGAAGCGTGGCCGGGGCCTGCTGCGCGACGCGAAGGAGCGGGTGGACACCGAGCTCGGCCCGGAGTTCAAGGACGTGGACTGGTCCAAGCTCGACCCGCGCCAGTACGACCCGCGCCGGATCGTGCGGGAGGCGCTCCTCGACGACGACGAGTCGGCGCCGACCCCGAGGGCCGCCGCGCCCGCCGCTGCCCCGACGTCCGCCACGGGCGACGCCGCGAGGTCGGCCGCCCCGGCACCGTTCGACGACGAGGCCACCTGATCCCACCCATCGGGACCGCCCCCGACGTGGTTTCCGAGGTGCCCCGCCGACCTGCCACAATGGACGCCATGTCCGACGTCGCCACCCCCGGTTCTCTCGAACACGGTTCCCTCGAGCGCGGGACCGCCCCACAGGGACTGCCTCGCATCTTCTCCGGTATGCAGCCGACCGACGGTTCGCTGCACCTCGGGAACTACCTGGGAGCCCTGGCCCAGTGGGTGGCGCTCCAGGAGGACCACGAGGCGCTCTACTGCGTCGTCGACCTGCACGCCCTGACCGTGGGCCCGGATCCGGCCGCGCTGCGCGAGCGCACGCGCCGCACGGCCGCGCAGTACCTCGCGGGGGGCATCGACCCGGGGCGGTCGATCCTCTTCGTGCAGTCCCACGTCGCGGAGCACGCCGAGCTGGCCTGGGTACTGAGCTGCCAGACCGGGTTCGGCGAGGCAGGCCGGATGACGCAGTTCAAGGACAAGTCGGCGAAGCAGGGGGCCGAGGGCACCACGGTGGGCCTGTTCACCTACCCGGTGCTCATGGCGGCAGACATCCTGCTCTACGACACCGACCTGGTGCCGGTGGGCGAGGACCAGCGCCAGCACCTGGAGCTCACCCGCGACCTGGCCCAGCGGCTCAACGCCCGCTTCGGCGAGGGCACCGCCGTGGTCCCCGAGGCGCACATCGTCAAGGCCGTGGCCAAGATCCAGGACCTCCAGGAGCCCACGGCCAAGATGAGCAAGTCGAACGCCGGCGGCAAGGGCGTCGTCTGGCTGCTCGAGGACCCGAAGAAGGCGGTCAAGGCGATCAAGTCCGCCGTCACGGACGCCGACGAGACCTATGGGGTGCGCTACGACCCCGCGGCCAAGCCGGGCATCTCCAACCTGCTGACCATCTTCTCGGCGGTCACGGGTCGCGGCGTGGACGAGATCGCGGCCGAGTACGACGGCCGCGGCTACGGCTACCTCAAGGCGGACCTGGCGGACGCGGTCGTCGCCTTCCTCGAGCCCTTCCAGGCCCGGGCCCAGACCTACCTGTCGGACCCGGCCCAGCTCGACAAGGTGCTCGCCGACGGCGCCGAGCGGGCGCGGGAGATCGCCCGACCGGTGCTCGGCCGGGTCTACGACCGGTTCGGGCTGCTGCCGCGAGGCGCTCGGTGAACCTTCCCGAACGCGGCCCTTCCCAGGTGCGGATCGGCGTCGCCATCGCGGTGCCCGAGCCGTTCGGGAGCCGGCTCCAGGACGCGCGCGCCCGGCTCGGCGACCCGCTCGCGCACGCCATCCCGCCGCACATCACGGTGATCGGCCCTACCGTCGTCGACGTGTCGGTGCTGGACGCGGTGTCCGAGCACCTCGAGAAGGTGGCCGCAGAGACGCCCCCGTTCCGCGTGCACCTGCGCGGTGCCGGCACGTTCCGCCCCGTCTCGCCCGTCGTGTTCGTCTCGCTCGCCGAGGGCATCGCGGAGTGCGAGCAGCTGGAGATGGCCGCCCGGTCGGGGGTGCTGGCACAGGACCTGCGCTTCAACTACCACCCGCACGTCACGGTGGCGCACGAGGTGGCCGACGCCTTCCTGGACCGGGCCTTCGACGAGATGGCCGACTTCGACGGGGTCTTCGAGGTCGACCGGCTCTGGCAGTACGAGCACGGCGACGACGGCGTGTGGCGTCCCCACCGCTGGTTCCGGCTCGCGGGGGCGTCCTCGGCTTCCTAGGGTCGGCCTGTGAGCGCAGCCGTCGACCGGGTCAAGGCCCTGATGGAGTGGTGGAACGACACGCGGCTATCCCGGGCGCTCTCGTGGTACGGCGCCCGCCGGGGTGCGCTGCTGTGCGGCGGCATCGCGTACACGGCGCTGTTCTCGCTCTTCGCCGGGCTGACGATCGGGTTCAGCGTCTTCTCCGCCGCGCTCGGTAGCCGCCCCGAGCTCCAGGCGGCGGTGTTCGAGCAGATCGACACCTGGATCCCGGGGCTGATCGCGACGGGCGGCAAAGAGGGCGCCCTGGCGCCCGAGAACCTCGTCCTCTCGCACGCCCTGAACCCGGCGACCGTCGTCGCGGTGGTGGTGCTGCTCTTCTCCGCCATCGGTTTCATGAGCGCGATCCGCATCTCGGTGCGCACGATGTTCGACGAGCCCACCACGGCGGAGAGCCCCGTGTGGTCCAAGGTGTGGGCCCTGGTCGGCTTCGTGCTGCTGGGCGCGATGGTGCTGGCATCGGCGGCCGCGAGCATCGTCTCCCGATGGGTGGGCGGCGAGGTGCGCGACGTCCTGGGCAGCTCGGCCCTCGTCGGCTGGGCCCTCAGCCTGGGGAGCGTCGCCGTGGGCGTGGTCCTCGACGCGTTCCTGGTGTTCCTGCTCGTCCGGGTGGTCGCCCGGGTCCACCCGCCCCGCACCCGGGACCTGGTCCTCGGGTGCCTGGTCGCCGGCCTCGTCGCCGGGTTCCTGCGCTGGGCGGGGACGTCGATCATCGTCGGCAGCGCGGCGCGCAACGCGCTCCTGGCGTCCTTCGCCGTCATCGTCACGGTGCTCGTGCTGGTCAACTTCGTCGCCCGCGTGCTGCTCATGGTCTGCGCGTGGATCTTCGACCCGCCGCGCCTGGACGAGCTGGAGCGGGCCGAGGCCGAGCTCCGTGCCCGCCGCAGGGCCCTCGAGACCGAGCGCATCGTGCGACAGGGGCAGGGCAGCGGAAGGCCGTGGAGCCCCGTCGTACGGGGGGTACGACGGGGCTCCTACGACCGGGGGGCTCCCAGCGTCAGAACGCGCGGGTGATCATCGCGCGCTTGACCTCCTGGATCGCCTTGGTCACCTCGATGCCGCGGGGGCAGGCCTCGGTGCAGTTGAAGGTCGTGCGGCAGCGCCACACGCCCTCCTTGTCGTTGAGGATCTCCAGGCGCTGGGTGGCGCCCTCGTCGCGGCTGTCGAAGATGAACCGGTGCGCGTTGACGATCGCCGCCGGGCCGAAGTACTGCCCGTCGGTCCAGAACACGGGGCACGACGACGTGCACGCGGCGCACAGGATGCACTTGGTGGTGTCGTCGAAGCGGGCCCGGTCCTCGGCGGACTGGATCCGCTCGCGGCTGGGCTCGTTCCCCGAGGTGATGAGGAACGGCATGATCTCGCGGTAGGAGGCGAAGAACGGCTCCATGTCGACCACGAGGTCCTTGACCACGGGCAGGCCCTTGATGGGCTCCACGGTGATCGGCTTGTCCGGGTTGACGTCCTTGAGGAGCGTCTTGCAGGCGAGCCGGTTGCGGCCGTTGATGCGCATGGCGTCGGAGCCGCACACGCCGTGGGCGCAGGAGCGACGGAACGTCAGGCTCCCGTCCTGCTCCCACTTGATCATGTGCAGGGCGTCCAGGACGCGGTCGGTGCCGTGCGCGGTGACCGTGAACTCGTCCCAGGTCGATTCCTCGCCGTGCTCCGACTCCGGGTTGTAGCGCCGGATGCGCAGCGTGACCTCGAACGAGGGGATGGCGCCCACCTCGGGCTTCAGCGACTCGGTCGCGGGGTTCTCGAGAACAGCAGTCATCAGTACTTCCGCTCCATCGGCTCGTAGCGCGTCTGGGTGACGGGCTTGGATCCGAGGACGACCTTGTAGTCCCCGAAGTCCTCGACGTGGTCGAAGTAGCCCGTGACGTGCCCGTCGGCGGCGTCGGAGGCCGACGTCGGACGGCGGTACGCCATCGTGTGCAGCATGTAGTTGGAGTCGTCCCGGTCCGGGTAGTCCTCGCGGTAGTGCCCGCCGCGCGACTCCTTGCGGTTGATCGCCGCGACGACCGTGACCTCGGCGATGTCGAGCAGGAACCCCAGCTCGATGGCCTCGAGGAGGTCGGTGTTGAACAGCTTGCCCTTGTCCTGAACCGAGACGTTCCGGTAGCGCTTCTGCAGCTCACGGATCGTCGAGAGCGCCTCGTTCAGCGAGTCGCCGGTGCGGAACACCTGGGCGTTCGCGTCCATGGTCTCCTGCAGGGCCTTGCGCACGTCGGACACGCGCTCGCCGTCGGGCCGGTCGCGCATCTCGGTGAGCTGCGCCTCGACGCGGGCGGTCGGTGCCTCGGGGAGCTCCCGGTGCTGGTGGACCGTCTTGGAGTACGCGGCCGCCGCGCGCCCGGCCCGCTTGCCGAAGACGTTGATGTCGAGCAGCGAGTTGGTGCCGAGCCGGTTGGAGCCGTGCACGGACACGCACGCGACCTCGCCGGCCGCGTAGAGGCCCTTGACGACGGTGTGGCTGTCGCGGAGCACCTCGCCCTGCACATTGGTCGGCACGCCGCCCATGGCGTAGTGCGCCGTGGGGTACACCGGCACGGGCTCGGTGTAGGGCTCGACGCCGAGGTAGGTGCGCGCGAACTCCGTGATGTCCGGGAGCTTGGCGTCGATGTGCGCCGGCTCCAGGTGCGTGAGGTCGAGCAGCACGTAGTCCTTGTTCGGGCCGGCGCCGCGGCCCTCCCGCACCTCGTTGGCCATCGACCGGGCCACGATGTCGCGCGGCGCGAGGTCCTTGATGGTGGGCGCGTAGCGCTCCATGAACCGCTCGCCCTCGGAGTTGCGCAGGATGGCGCCCTCGCCGCGTGCGGCCTCCGAGAGCAGGATGCCCAGGCCGGCGAGGCCCGTCGGGTGGAACTGGAAGAACTCCATGTCCTCCAGCGGCAGGCCGCGGCGGTAGGCCAGCGCCATGCCGTCGCCCGTGAGGGTGTGCGCGTTCGACGTGGTCTTGAAGATCTTGCCCGCGCCGCCGGTGGCGAAGATGATCGCCTTCGCCTGGAACACGTGGATCTCGCCCGACGCGAGGTCGTAGGCCACGACGCCGGTCGCGTTGACCTCGGCGCCGTCGGCCAGCTCCTCGGTGGTGAGGTCGTGGTCGGTGAGCAGGTCGAGCACGTAGAACTCGTTGAAGAACTCCACGTCCTGCTTCACGCAGTTCTGGTAGAGCGTCTGCAGGATCATGTGCCCGGTGCGGTCCGCGGCGTAGCAGGCGCGGCGCACGGCGGCCTGCCCGTGCTCGCGGGTGTGCCCGCCGAAGCGACGCTGGTCGATCCGGCCCTCGGGGGTGCGGTTGAACGGCAGCCCCATCTTCTCGAGGTCGAGGACGGAGTCGATGGCCTCCTTGGCGAGGATCTCGGCCGCGTCCTGGTCGACGAGGTAGTCGCCGCCCTTGACCGTGTCGAAGGTGTGCCACTCCCAGTTGTCGTCCTCGACGTTCGCGAGGGCCGCGGCCATGCCGCCCTGGGCGGCGCCGGTGTGGGAGCGGGTGGGGTAGAGCTTGGAGATGACGGCGGTGCGGGCCTCGCCGGAGGCCTCGAGCGCCGCACGCATGCCGGCGCCGCCTGCGCCGACGATGACGACGTCGTACTGGTGTGTCTGCATCGGGGGAGCCAGTCCTTAGTTCGCGGAACAGATCGACGGCAGGAGGTTCGCCGGCGCATCCGGCGGGCAGGGGTTGAACGTGAAGATCACGAGCGTGCCGAGCACGACGACGATCACGGACGCCAGGTAGAGCAGCACCTTGAGCACGCCGCGCGTCGCGTCGCGCTGGGCGTAGTCGTTGATGACGGTGCGCACGCCGTTGGTGCCGTGGATCATCGCGAGCCACAGCATCAGCAGGTCCCAGACCTGCCAGAACGGGCTGGACCACTTACCGCCGACGAAGGCGAAGTCGATCGCGTGCACGCCCTCGCCGACCATGAGGTTGACGAACAGGTGCCCGAAGACGAGCACGAGCAGCAGCACGCCCGACACCCGCATGAACACCCAGCTGTACAGCTCGTAGTTGCCGCGCGTGGTCTTGCGCCGCGCGTACGGGGAGCGGGGTTCGGCGATCGCGGACGGGGACCCGGTCTGTGCCGCTGCCATCAGTGCCCACCTCCGAAGACGTTCATCAGGTGCCGCGGCAGGAAGCCGGCCATGGTGACGACGAACAGGCCGACGACGACCCAGAGCATGGCCCTCTGGTACTTCGGGCCCTTGGCCCAGAAGTCGACGAGCACCACGCGGACGCCGTTGAACGCGTGGAAGACGATCGCGGCCACGAGGCCGGCCTCCCCGAGTCCCATGATCGGCGTCTGGTACGTCCCGATCACGGCGTTGTAGGCCTCGGGCGAGACCCGGACCAGTGCGGTGTCCAGGATGTGCACGAGGAGGAAGAAGAAGATGAGCACGCCGGTCACGCGATGCGCGACCCAGGACCACATGCCTTCACGGCCGCGGTAGAGCGTGCCAGCAGGTGCTGTAGGCACGGGGGGAGCCTCCGTTGGCGGATTCTGGGTGGATTCCGTTCACGTTCACTGTAGTGACATCAGGTCGTCTCGCGGCACACGGGGTCCGGCAAACCGGGGCGCTCCCGTGCCTTTCGTGACCTATTCCACAGGGTTGACGTCGCCGACGGCTCGGCCGTCAGCACGCCTATGCTGCGGACATGAGCACTGCGGCACCTCCGTCCGGATCATCGAGCCCGGCCGGACCGGCCTCCCGACCGATCCCTGGGTTCTACGCCGTGGTCCCCGCCGGCGGCGCCGGCACCCGGCTGTGGCCGCTGTCCCGCGCGGGCGCCCCCAAATTCCTGCACGACCTCGCCGGTACCGGGCGCTCCCTGCTGCAGGGCACGGTGGACCGGCTCGGGCCGCTCACCGGCCCCGGCGGCGTGGTGCTCGTCACCGGGACGCAGCACGTGCCCGCGGCCCGCGAGCAGCTGCCCGAGCTCGGGGCGGACGACGTCCTGGCCGAGCCCTCGCCGCGGGACTCGATGGCGGCGATCGGGCTGGCGGCCGCGGTGCTCGAGCACCGGCACGGCGACGTCGTCGTCGGCTCGTTCGCCGCGGACCAGGTGGTGTCGGGCACGGCCTCCTTCGAGGCGGCGGTGCGCGAGGCCGTCGCGGCCGCGCGCGCGGGGTATGTCGCGACGATCGGGATCGCCGCCTCGCGCCCGTCCGTGGCGTTCGGCTACGTGCACAGCGGCGACCCCCTGGGTGTCGACGACGCGCCGAGCGCCCTGCACGTGCGGGGTTTCACGGAGAAGCCGGACGCCGCGACCGCCCGCGAGTACGTCGCCTCCGGGGAGTACCGCTGGAACGCGGGGATCTTCGTGGCCCGCGCGTCGGTGCTGCTCGGCCACCTTGCGCAGCAGCGGCCGGCCCTGCACGACGGGCTCCGCGCCGTCGCGGCCGCCTGGGACGGCCCGGACCGCGACCGGGTGCTGGCCGAGGTGTGGCCAGGCCTGGAGAAGATCGCGATCGACCACGCCGTGGCCGAGCCCGTCGCGGCCGAGGGCGGCGTCGCCGTCGTTCCGGGCACGTTCGGCTGGGACGACGTGGGGGACTTCAACTCGCTCGCGGCCCTGCTCCCGTCGGACGACGACAGCGGGTCCAAGGTGCTCGGCGACCCGGGGGACGTGGTGCGCGTGCAGTCGGCCGGGTCCGTCGTCGTACCCGGCGGGGACCGGGTGGTGGCGCTGCTCGGCATCGACGACGTCGTCGTGGTGGACACGCCCGACGCCCTGCTGGTGACGACCCGTGCCCGCGCCCAGCAGGTGAAGGACATGGTCGACGCGATGCGCTCGCACGGCCGCGAGGACCTCCTGTGAGCGCCCCCGTGGACGCCGGCGCGCGGCTCGACGAGGTCCTCGCGGCCCTCGAGGCCGAGCTGATCGAGATCCGCCGCGACGTGCACGCGCACCCCGAGCTCGGCCGCCAGGAGGTGCGCACCACCGCCCTGGTGGCCGACCGCCTGCGCGCGGCGGGTCTCGCGCCGCGGCTGCTGGAGGCCACGGGGCTGGTCTGCGACGTCGGGCCGGAGCGCTCGGCGGACGGGCGCGGCCGCGTCGCGCTGCGCGCCGACATCGACGCGCTGCCGCTCGACGACTCCTGCGGGCTGCCCTTCGAGTCCGTCGTGCCGGGCGTCGCGCACGCCTGCGGCCACGACGTGCACACCACGGTGGTGCTCGGCGCGGGGCTGGCGCTCGCCGCCCTGCACGACGAGGGTCTGCTCGACCGCGGGGTGCGGCTCGTCTTCCAGCCGGCTGAGGAGGTCACGCCCGGCGGCGCGCACGACGTCGTGGCGCAGGGCGCGCTGGACGGCGTCGACCGGATCGCCGCGGTGCACTGCGAGCCCAAGCTCGACGTCGGGCAGGTCGGCACCCGGATCGGCCCCATCACCTCCGCCTCCGACAGCGTCACCGTGACCCTGTCGTCGGGCGGCGGGCACACGTCGCGGCCGCACCTGACCGGGGACGTGGTGTACGCGCTGGGCCAGGTCATCACGCAGGTGCCGGCGGTGCTGAGCCGGCGGCTCGACCCGCGCTCCGGCGTGAACCTCACCTGGGGCACCGTGCACGCGGGCAACGCGCACAACGCGATCCCGGCCACCGGCACGGTCAGTGGCACGCTGCGCTGCCTCGACGTGCGCGCCTGGGAGCGGGCCAGCCAGGTGCTGCACGACGCGGTGGAGCAGGTGGTGGTCCCGTACGAGGTGGACGTGACAGTGCGGCACGCGCGCGGCGTCCCGCCGGTGGACAACGACGCGGCGGTGACGGGCGCGCTCGAGGCCGCCGGCGCCGCGGTGCTCGGGCCCGACGGCGTGGTGCTCACGGAGCAGTCCCTCGGCGGCGAGGACTTCGCCTGGTACCTGACCAAGGTCCCGGGCGCGATGGCCCGGCTGGGCACCGGGACGCCGGGGGAGCGGCGCTACGACATCCACCAGGGTGACCTGGTCGTGGACGAGCGGTCGATCGCCGTCGGGGCCCGGCTGCTGGCACGTTTCGCGCTGCAGCCCTGATTCACCGGAAAGTCTCCGGCGTGTTCCCGGTCGATACCGCTTCGGTAACGACTACTGCGGGTTCGTGGCGCGCGGTACTCCGCGTCCCCAGCGGTGACTAGGATTCCCTGCGTGACGGGCCGGACGACCCTGGCCCGACGAACGATCGACAGGAGCGACAGGTGAAGAGAGCGATCCAGCTCACTGCCCTCGCAGGCGTCGCCGCGCTCGCGCTGGCGGCTTGTGCCGAGGCCCCGGAGGAGTCCGGTGGCGACGGGGGCGGTTCGGCCGCCGCGAGCGACTTCAAGCCGTGCATCGTCTCGGACCAGGGCGGGTTCGACGACAAGAGCTTCAACCAGCTCAGCTACGAGGGTGTGCTCCAGGCCGCGGAGGAGCTCGGCACGGAGGCCGTCGAGGTCCAGTCGCAGTCCGAGAGCGACTTCAAGCCGAACCTCGAGTCCCTCGTCGGGCAGAACTGCGACACGATCGTGTCGGTGGGCTTCGCGCTCTCGGCCGCGACGATCGAGTCGGCGACCGCCAACCCGGAGTCCGAGTACATCATCGTCGACGACGCCGCGGACGCGGACTTCGACGGCACGACGGACGCCGAGAACATCAAGCCCTTGCTGTACGACACCGCCCAGGCCGCGTTCCTGGCGGGCTACCTGTCGGCCGGGTACTCGGAGACGGGCAAGGTCGGCACGTTCGGCGGCCAGCCGTTCCCGACCGTGACCATCTTCATGGACGGCTTCAAGCAGGGCGTCGAGTACTACAACGAGGCCAAGGACGCCGAGGTCGAGGTCGTCGGGTACTCCGGCGGCGACGAGGGGTCGTTCACGGGCGGCTTCGAGGCCAACGAGACCGCGAAGACGACCGCGCAGAACATCATCGACCAGGGCGTGGACGTGCTCCTGCCCGTCGGCGGCCCGATCTACCAGTCCGCCATCGCGGCGATCCAGGACTCGGGCAAGGACGTGGCCCTCGTCGGCGTCGACGCGGACTTCTTCGAGACCGACCCGTCCACCCAGGACTACGTGCTGACGTCGATCCTCAAGAAGATGGACGTCTCCACCTACGACGCGGTGATGGCGGCCGGCAAGGGCAACTTCGACCCGACGCCGTACGTCGGCACGCTGGAGAACGAGGGCGTGGGGCTCGCCCCGCTGCACAACTTCGAGGACAAGGTCGACCCGGCCCTCATGGAGGAGGTCACCGCCCTCCAGGAGAAGATCATCTCTGGCGAGGTCGAGGTCGACTCCTACCTCTCCGGCCTCTCCGGCAAGGAGTGATGGCAGCGGCGTGACGGCACGTTGAGCGGTGGCGCGGTCCGCATGGACCGCGCCACCCGTGCGTGACCTATGCAGACGGCGTCGGGGCTGCCCCTTGAGAGGCTGCCCCGGTGAGAGGCTGATGGCGGTGCGCTGCTCCACCACCTCCTGAGACCCCGCGATCGGACGGAAGGCTGAGCATGAGGCTCGAGCTGCGAGGCATCACGAAGCGCTTCGGCGCGCTCGTGGCGAACGACCACATCGACCTGGTGGTGCAGCCCGGCGAGATCCATTGCCTGCTGGGCGAGAACGGCGCCGGCAAGTCCACGCTGATGAACGTGCTCTACGGCCTGTACCAGGCCGACGAGGGCGAGATCCTGCTGGACGGCGAGGTCCGGACCTTCGACGGGCCCGGCGACGCGATGGCGGCCGGTATCGGCATGGTGCACCAGCACTTCATGCTCGTGCCCGTGTTCTCGGTGGCCGAGAACGTCATGCTCGGCCACGAGTCCACGCGCGCCGCAGGCGTGCTCGACCTGGACAGCTCGCGCACCAAGGTCACCGAGATCGCCGACCGCTTCGGTTTCCACGTGGACCCGGACGCGCTGGTGGAGGACCTCCCCGTGGGCGTGCAGCAGCGGGTCGAGATCATCAAGGCGCTCGGGCGCGACGCGGACGTGCTGATCTTCGACGAGCCGACCGCGGTGCTCACCCCCCAGGAGACCGACGAGCTCATGGGGATCATGCGCCAGCTGCGGGACGAGGGTGCGGCGATCGTCTTCATCACGCACAAGCTGCGCGAGGTGCGGGCCGTCGCGGACCGCATCACCGTGGTGCGGCACGGCAAGGTGGTCGGCGAGGCCAGCCCCACCGCCACCGACGCGGAGCTGGCCTCCCTCATGGTGGGCCGCGCCGTCGAGCTCACCGTGCGCAAGGACGAGCCGCAGACCACGGCCAACGAGCTCGTCGTCACCGACCTGCGGGTCGCCGGCCCGGACGGGCAGGTGCTGGTGGACGACGTGAGCTTCACGGTGCGCGGCGGCGAGGTGCTCGTGGTCGCCGGGGTGCAGGGCAACGGACAGACCGAGCTGACCGAGGCGCTCGTGGGCCTGCAGGAGTCGGTGACCGGCAGCGTGCGGCTGGACGGCAAGGAGCTGGTGGGCCGCTCGGTGCGCCGGATCCTCGACGCCGGCGTGGGCTTCGTGCCCGAGGACCGCACGGTGGACGGGCTGGTCGGCGAGTTCACCATCGCCGAGAACCTCGTGCTCGACCGCACCGACGGGCCGCCGTTCGTGCGGCACGGCACCCTGCAGCTCGCGGCGCGCGACCAGTTCGCCGTGGAGAAGGTCGCCGAGTTCGACGTGCGCACCCAGGGCATCGAAACTCGCGTGGGCCGGCTGTCGGGCGGCAACCAGCAGAAGGTCGTCCTGGCGCGGGAGCTCTCGCGCGACCTCAGCCTGCTGGTCGCCGCGCAGCCGACCCGCGGCGTCGACGTCGGCTCGATCGAGTTCATCCACAAGCGGATCGTCGAGACCCGCGACACCGGCATCCCGGTGCTGGTGGTCTCGACCGAGCTCGACGAGGCCGTCGCCCTGGCCGACCGGATCATGGTCATGTACCGCGGGCGCGTCGTCGGCATCGTCCCGGCGACGACCCCGCGCGACGTGCTCGGCCTCATGATGGCCGGCATCGCGCCGGAGACCGGCCCCGAGGCAGGCCCCCAGACCGGCCCCCAGAACCAAGGAGACGCGGCGTGAGCGGCGAGACGCCCCGGCCCGACGGCACCGACCCGGACGGTACGCAGCCCGAGGTCCCGGAACCCGGGTCCTCGACGGGCTCGACGCGCTCGACGCGCTCGACGGGCTCGACGCGCTCGACGGGCGATCTCGTCGACCCCGACTCGCCGCTGGGCGAGGCGCTCGAGACGGTCGACCCGGAGGCCGAGCCCGGCCTGGCGGAGGCGCTCGAGCAGGAGGTCGCCCGCGAGCAGGCGCCCGCCCTGGACGAGTCCGGCGACCGGTGGCGCGACGCGCTGCGGCGCGCGACCTCCGGCGGCTGGGCCGTGGCGCTCGGCGCGATCGTGCTCGCGATCGTGGCGGGCTCGATCCTCATCGTCGTCACGGACGAGGAGGTGGTCGCCGCCGCGCCGTACTTCTTCGCCCGCCCGGGCGACACGCTCGCGTCGATCGGCCAGGCCGTGGGCGGCGCGTACTCCGCGCTCTTCCAGGGGGCGGTCTACAACTTCGGCGCCGACTCGTTCGCGCAGGGCATCCGCCCGCTGACGCAGACCCTCACGAACGCCACGCCGCTGATCGCGGCCGGCCTGGGCGTCGCGCTCGCGTTCCGCGCGGGCCTGTTCAACATCGGCGGCCAGGGGCAGATGCTCATGGCCGCCACCGCCGCCGGCTGGATCGGCTTCGGCGTGACCGGCCTGCCGTTCCCCCTGCACATGCTGCTCTGCCTGGTCGCGGGCATCGCCGCCGGCGCGCTGTGGGCGGGCATCGCGGGCCTGCTCAAGGCCCGCACCGGCGCGCACGAGGTGATCGTCACGATCATGCTCAACTACGTCGCGTTCTACCTGCTGTCGTACTTCCTCGCGACGCCCGGGCTGATGCAGGCGCCGGGGTCGGCCAACCCGAAGACGCCGCCGATGCAGGACAGTGCCGTGCTGCCGGGGCTGCTCGGCGAGCGCTACAACCTGCACTGGGGCTTCGTGCTGTCGCTGCTCGCCGTGGTGGGCGTCTGGTGGCTGCTCAACCGCTCGAGCGCCGGCTTCGCGTTCCGCGCCGTGGGGGAGAACCCCAAGGCCGCGCGGGTCGCGGGCATCGACGTGCCCCGCACCACGGTGCTCGTCATGCTCGTCGCCGGTGGTCTGGTGGGCCTCGCGGGCACACAGCAGGTGCTGGGCACCGTGACCACGGGCTTCAGCGCCGACATCGACGCCGGCATCGGCTTCGACGCGATCACGGTCGCGCTGCTGGGCGGCTCCTCGCCGTGGGGGGTGCTGGGCGCGGGCATCCTCTTCGGCGGCTTCAAGGCCGGCGGCTCCGCGATGCAGGCGGCGCAGGGCATCCCCATCGAGATCGTGCTCGTCGTGCAGTCGCTGATCGTGCTGTTCATCGCGGCGCCGCCGCTCGTGCGGGCCATCTTCCGCCTGCCGCAGCCGGACCGGGCGCCGAAGCGACGAGAGCGCCGCCGTCGCACCGCACAGGAGGGACAGGCATGACCGCCACGACCGTCGACGCCCCGGGGCCCGCCGCCTCGCGGGCCACGTCGCGCACCGTCAGCACGGTGACGTGGAAGGCCGTCATCGGCCTCGGGGTGGTGCTCGTCCTGTACGCGCTGCTCCTGTTGGTCGGGCCGCACGAGGGGTCGGCTCGTTTCCAGCTGTCCACCAGCACCGACTACGTCGTGCTGTCCACGATCGTGGTCCCGGCCATGGCCACCGCCTGGGTGTGCGGCGCCGTGGGGATGCTCGTGCTCGGGTTCGCCGCCGTGCGCACCCGGGCCGGGCGGCCGGTGCCGGTCTGGGCGATCGCCGTCTTCGTCGCCGCACTCCTCGTGGGCTTCCTCGCCTGGGCCGCCGCCGGCAGCCCGCGCGACCTGTCTGTCGTCGGCCTGCTGAGCGGCGCCGTCGGGCTGTCCGTGCCGATCGTCTACGGCGCGCTCGGCGGCGTCGTGGGCGAGCGTGCCGGCGTGGTGAACATCGCGATCGAGGGCCAGCTGCTCGCCGGCGCGTTCGTCGCCGCCATCGTCGGGTCGATCACGAACAGCCCCTGGGCCGGCCTGTTCGCCGCGGTGGTCGCGAGCGCCCTGGTGGCGCTGGTGCTCGGCCTGTTCACGATCACCTACAAGGTCAACCAGGTGATCGTCGGCGTGGTGCTCAACGTGCTGGTGATCGGCCTTACCAGCTTCTTCTACTCGGAGCTGCTGGTCCCCAACACCGAGGCGCTCAACGCCACCACGCGCTTCGAGCGCCTGCCGATCCCGCTGCTCGAGCGCATCCCGATCGTCGGCCCGGTGCTGTTCAACCAGACCATCGTCGTGTACCTGATGTTCGTCGCCGTCGCCGCGGTGTGGTTCGCGCTGTTCCGCACCCGCTGGGGCCTGCGGGTGCGCGCCGTGGGCGAGCACCCCAAGGCGGCGGACACGGTCGGCATCGACGTCGTGCGCACCCGGTACCGCGCGGTCCTCATCGGCGGCGCGATCGCCGGCATGGGCGGCGCCTTCTACACGGTGGTGTCGATCAACCAGTTCGGCCGGGAGATGACGGCGGGCGCCGGGTTCATCGCCCTCGCGGCCGTCATCTTCGGCAAGTGGGACCCGCTGCGCGCCGCGCTGGCGGGCCTGCTGTTCGGCTTCGCCACGAACCTGCAGAACGTGCTGTCGGTGGTGGGATCCCCGGTGCCGAGCCAGTTCATGCTCATGCTCCCGTACCTGGTGACGCTGCTGGCGGTGGCCGGGCTCGTCGGGCGGTCGCGTGCCCCCGCGGCGTCCGGGACCGCGTACACCAAGGAATAGGGGGCACAGCCATGCCCGACGAGCACATCGACTGGGACACGCTGCGGGCGGCGGCGCGCGACGTCGTCACCCGGGCGTACGCGCCGTACTCCGGGTTCCCGGTGGGCGCGGCGGCGCTCGTCGACGACGGGCGCGTGGTGGTGGGCTGCAACGTGGAGAACGCCGCCTACGGCGTGACGCTCTGCGCCGAGTGCTCGCTGATCTCCGCGCTGGTCACCGGCGGGGGAGGCCGCCTCGTCGCCTTCACCTGCGTGGACGGTACCGGCGAGGTCCTCATGCCCTGCGGGCGCTGCCGGCAGCTGCTGTGGGAGCACGGCGGGCCCGACCTCCTCGTCGAGTCCGTCCGGGGCGTGGTGCCCATGACCGAGGTGCTGCCCGACGCGTTCGGCGTGCAGGACCTCGAACGCCACAAGGGAAGGGGCACGGCATGAGCAACACCTCGTCAGGTCACGAGCCATTCGACGCCGTCGACGTCATCCGGGCCAAGCGGGACGGACTCCCGCTCGGCCCCGACCAGATCGACTGGGTGGTGGGCGCCTACACCCGTGGGGCCGTCGCCGAGGAGCAGATGTCGGCGCTCGCGATGGCGATCCTGCTGCGGGGAATGAGCCGGCCCGAGGTGGCCCGCTGGACGGGCGCGATGATCGCCTCCGGGGAACGGATGGACTTCTCCGGCCTGTCGCGCCCCACGGCGGACAAGCACTCCACCGGCGGGGTGGGCGACAAGATCACCCTGCCGCTCGCGCCCCTGGTGGCGTCGTTCGGGGTCGCCGTCCCGCAGCTCTCCGGGCGCGGGCTCGGCCACACCGGCGGCACCCTGGACAAGCTGGAGGCGATCCCGGGCTGGCGCGCCTCGCTGACCAACGCCGAGCTCATGGACCAGCTCGAGGACGTCGGCGCCGTGGTCTGCGCCGCGGGCGCCGGCCTCGCCCCCGCCGACAAGAAGCTCTACGCCCTGCGCGACGTCACCGGCACGGTCGAGTCGGTGCCGCTCATCGCCAGCTCCATCATGAGCAAGAAGATCGCGGAGGGCACGGGCGCGCTCGTGCTCGACGTGAAGGTCGGCTCGGGCGCGTTCATGAAGGACCTGGAGTCCGCGCGGGAGCTCGCGCGCACCATGGTGGACCTGGGCACGGACGCGGGGGTGCGCACGGTCGCGCTGCTCACCGGCATGCAGGTACCGCTGGGCCGGACGGCGGGCAACGCGCTCGAGGTCCGCGAGTCGGTGGAGGTGCTCGCCGGCGGCGGCCCCGCCGACGTCACCGACCTGACGGTGGCGCTCGCGGTCGAGATGCTCGCGGGCGCGGGACGCCCGGTGCCCGAGGCGGAGGTGCGCGCCGCGCTCGGCGACGGGCGCGCCATGGACGTGTGGCGGCGGATGATCGCGGCGCAGGGCGGCGACCCCGACGCGCCGCTGCCCGTCGCCCGGCACCGCGAGGACGTGGTCGCCGACCAGGGCGGCGTCCTCGCCCGCCTGGACGCGTACGGCGTGGGCATCGCGGCCTGGCGGCTCGGTGCGGGCCGCTCCCGGCGCGAGGACCCGGTCCAGGCGGGTGCGGGCGTCGAGATCCATGTGCGCCCCGGCGAGCGTGTCGAGCCCGGGCAGCCGGTGCTGACGCTCCACACGGACACCCCGGAACGCTTCGACCGGGCCCGCGCGGCGCTGGACGGCGCGTGGTCCGTGGCCGAGGACGGCGGCCCGGCCGCGGTGGCGCCGCTGGTGCTCGACCGGATCGGCTGAGGGCAGGCGGCGATGGGCCCGCGGGTGCGTCTGACCGACGTCCTCGCGACGGTCGGCGCCTTCGCGGGGCGGCCGCCCGAACCGCCGCCGGCTGGCCGGTTCGCACGCCCGACGGTGCCGGCCGACGTGACGGCAGCGCTCGGCGACCTGCGGCCGTCGGCCCGCGCCCGCGTGCTCGACCCGCTCGGTCGTGACGCGCAGCCGCCGCAGGCCGGGCGACCGCGCGTCGTGCTGCTCCCGGCGGTCGGGGGAGCGGCGCCGCCGGCCCGCCAGGTCGACGAGCGCACGTGCGGCTCGGCGGTGCTCGCGATGCTCAGCCTCGCGGGCGACCCCCGACGGGCTCTCGAGCTGGCGCGGTGGCCGACCGGGCCCGCCGCGGCGTTCTCCGGGATGCAGCGGCGGTGGCACGCGCGCACCACCCACGGGCCCGGTGGGCTGGTGTGGTGGCTCCCGTCCCTCGGCACCCCGCCGTGGGGCGCGGCGGCGCACGCGCGGTACGGGCGTGTGCGCTACACCCACCGGGTGGTGGGCGGCACGACCGCACGGCGCACCCTCGAGGCGGCGGTCGCCGCCGCGGCGGCGGGAGTGCCCGTCCCCCTCTTCACGGGCGGGGACCTCGCCCGCGGGGTGACGACGGCGGTGCCGCGGCACGTCGTCCTGCTCACCGCCGTCCGCGACGGGCTGGCCACGCTGTACGAGCCGTCGTCGGGCCGCCTGCACGCCGTGCCGGCGAGCGCCCTCACCGCGCCGGCGCCGTCGGCGGACGGCCGCGCCGCGCTGGTGGCGGCGCTGGGCGGCTGGCCGCACGTCGTCTGGGCGCTGCTGCCGCGGGACGCGCGTGGCTGAGGTGCGCGGCCCCTCTGGCGCTCCGATCCGGCCCGGGCCACGATGGAGCGGCAGGCACACGACGCCGTCGAGCGAGGAGGAACGCCATGAGCACCGTTCCGGAGGACGCCTGGCGCGACGCCGGGCTGGAGTCGCCCGAGGACACGACGAGCCTGGTCGAGGACGCCCTGGCTCAGGACGCGCCGTCGCCCGACGACGCCACGGACGCCGGCGGCCCGGAGGAGTACCGCCCGCGGCACGCGCGCGCCGACCTCGACGACCGGGCCGCCGAGGCCGACGTCGTGGAGCAGAGCCAGGAGGTGTCCGGCCTCGACGAGCCCGATGCCGTCCAGGACGCGTGATCGCCGGTAGGTTGAGCCCATGACGCAAGCCCTCGTCGACCTGATCCCTGCCCTGCCCAAGGTGCTGCTGCACGACCACCTCGACGGTGGTCTCCGGCCGCAGACCGTGCTCGAGCTCGCCGCGGAGGTGGGGCACGACCTGCCCGCCGGCGACGCCGCCGCGCTCGGCACCTGGTTCGTCGAGTCGGCCGACTCGGGTTCGCTGGTGCGGTACCTGGAGACCTTCGACCACACGATCGCGGTCATGCAGACCACCGACGCGCTGGCGCGCGTCGCGCGCGAGGCCGTACTCGACCTCGCCGCGGACGGCGTGGTGTACACCGAGCAGCGCTGGGCGCCCGAGCAGCACCTGGCGCGCGGGCTGACGCTCCCCGAGACGGTCGAGGCCGTGCAGGCGGGCATCGACGAGGGCATCCGCGAGGCCGCCGCCCGTGGGCAGATCATCCGGGTGGGCCAGCTCGTCACCGCCATGCGGCACACGGACCGGTGGCAGGAGATCGCGGAGCTCGCCGTCGCGTACCGCGACCGGGGCGTGGTGGGCTTCGACATCGCCGGGCCGGAGGACGGCTTCCTGCCGTCGCGGCACGCGGGGATCTGGCGCTTCCTGGCGGAGCAGGACTTCCCCACGACCATCCACGCGGGTGAGGCGGCGGGGCCGGCGTCGATCGCCGAGGCCGTGCACGTGGGGCAGGCGGACCGCATCGGGCACGGGGTGCGGATCGTGGAGGACATCACGTTCCACGACTCCTTCGACGACGGCGGCGAGCGGCGGGCCGAGCTCGGCCGCCTCGCGCACTGGGTCCGGGACCACCAGATCGCGCTGGAGGTGGCCCCGGTCTCGAACCTGCAGACCGGCGCCACGCCGTCGGCGACGTCGGTGGCCGACCACCCGATCACGCGGCTGAAGGAGCTCGACTTCGCGGTCACGCTCAACACGGACAACCGCCTGATGTCGCGCACCTCCATGTCGAACGAGATGACGCGCCTCGTCACGGAGGCCGCCTGGACGATCGACGACCTCGCGGACGTCACGATGACGGCCGCGTGGAGCACGTTCATGCACCACGACGAGCGCCGCGCCCTCGTCGACGAGATCATCCTGCCGGGGTACCAGCAGGCCGAGGGGGCGCAGCGATGAGCGACCTGCGCCTGCCCGACGGGGCGCGCCCCGTGCCCGCCGACGCGGCCGCCCTCGCGCGGTACGTCGACCACACGCTGCTCAAGCCCGAGGCGACGACGTCCGACGTCACCGCGCTCGTCGAGGAGGGCGCGCGGCTCGGGGTCTTCTCGGTATGCGTGTCGCCCACGTTCGTCGCGCACGCCCGGTCGGTGGCGGCCGGACGCCTCGCCGTCGCGACGGTGTGCGGCTTCCCGTCCGGCAAGCACGTCAGCGAGGTCAAGGCGGCCGAGGCCGCGCGGTCCGTCGCCGACGGCGCCGACGAGGTGGACATGGTCATCGATGTCGGGGCCGCCAAGGAAGGCGCGTTCGACGCCGTCGAGGCGGACATCGCGGCCGTGCGGTCCGCCGTGCCCGCGGATCGCGTACTCAAGGTCATCATCGAGGCGGCAGCCCTGACGGACGCCGAGATCGTCGCGGTGAGCCGCGCGGCGCGGTCCGCCGGCGCGGACTTCGTCAAGACGTCGACCGGGTTCCACCCCGCAGGCGGCGCGTCGGTGCATGCCGTGGCGCTGATGGCCGAGACGGTCGGCGACGCCCTGGGCGTCAAGGCATCGGGCGCCGTCCGCACCCTGGACGACGCGCTCGCGATGGTCGCGGCGGGCGCCACGCGGCTCGGGCTGTCGGGGACGGCGGCCGTGCTGGCGGGCTTCGACGCCCCGGCGAGCGATGGCGCCGCGGCGCCCGCGACCGACGCCTACTGAGCCGCGGAGCTGTGTCCTCGATGAGCGGGCCCGTCGATCCCGTGGTTCGTGCACGAGACGTCTCGCGCAGGTACGGGACCGTCGAGGTGCTCGCGCCGACGTCGCTGATCGTCGCCCCGGGCGGGGCGCTGGCGGTGACGGGGTCCAACGGCAGCGGCAAGTCCACGCTGCTGCGCCTGGTCGCCGGCCTCGACGCCCCGACGTCGGGCACGGTGCACGCGCTGGGCCTGCCCGCCGAGGAGGCCCGCCTGCGCCGCCGCGAGGATGTTGCGCTGCTGCTCGGGGGCCTGTCCTCCTACCGCGACCTGACGGTCGCCGAGCACCTGCGGCTCGTGTCCGTCGCGTGGGCGGGTCGGCATCCGGGCCCGGGCGTGGACGACGCCCTCGCGGAGGCGGAGCTCGACCGCGTCCGCGACCAGTTCCCGGGGGAGCTGTCGTCGGGTGAGAGCCAGCTGTTCTCCCTCGCCACGACCCTGTACCGGCCGGCACGGCTGGTGATCCTCGACGAGCCGGAGCAGCGGCTCGACGCCCGTTGGCGCGCGGTCGCGCGGCGGCTCGTCGGCCGCGCGCTGGACCAGGGGCGTGCCGTGGTGGCGGCCACCCACGACCCTGGCCTGCGGGCCGAGCTCGGGGGGCGCGGTCAGGTCCTCGAGCTCGCGGAGCCGGGGCCCCGGTGAGCGCTTCCACCGAGGGGGCCGGCCTGGTGATGCCGTACCCGCGGTGGCGGCGGTGGGTCAGGTCCCTGCGCCGACGCTCGGCGCTGGCGCACGCCGCGGCGTCAGGCACGGACGCGAACGACCGCGTCTACCTGGGCTACGGCGCGGTCCTACTCGTGCTCGTCTACGGCCCCGTGCTGTGGGCCGCGCTGGCGCAGGCGGCGGCCCCGCTGGGTGCGGCGGCCGCCGGGCTCGGCGCGTTCGAAGGGCTCGTGGTCGTCGGCCTGGGCGCCGTCGGCCTCGCCTCCGTGTTGGCCGTCGCCGCGGCGCGGGCCGGCGGGCCCTTGTGGGTGAGCCCGCCGGAGGCGACGTTCGCGCTGTCCGGGCAGTTCTCGCCCAGGGCCGTGCTGTGGCGGCGCGCGGCGCTGCTCGCCGTGGGGGCGGGGGCGCTCGGCGCTGCCGTGGGCTCCGCGGTCGCCGCCGGTGCGCTGGGGATCGCGGGCGGCGCCGGCGGGGACGCGTCGGGCGGGAAGGCGGCCGACGTGGCCGCGTGGGCACTGGCGGCCGCGCTCGCCCTCCAGGCGCCGCTGGCGGTCGGGGTCGCCGCGCAGTGCCCAGGTCGGCGCCGCGGGGCCGACGGGGTCGCAATGACCCTCGCCGCACTGGGGGCGCTGGCCGTCGGAGCGTGGCTCGCGGCCCCAGATGTCCTGAGCACGGTCGCGATGGCCTGCCTCGGCCCGGGCGGCGCGCCGGAGCGCTGCCCGGTCGCGACCGGGCCCGGCGCGGGCGTCCTCGTCGTCGCAGGGCTGCTCGGGCTCGCGAGCCTGTGGCTGGTGCTGCGCGTGCTGCCGGCCGAGGTCGACCCGGACGTGACGTCGGCCGCCCAGCGGCGAACGGTCGCCGCCGGGCAGGCGCTCGCGGGGGGCGAGGCGTCCGCGGCCCGAGGCGTCCTGGGCGTGCCCCGGTTCCGCGGCCGGGGTCGGACGTACGCGGGTGCTCTGCTACGCCGCGCACCGCTCGTCGCCCGCGACCTGCTGGGCCTCTCGCGGCGGCCGCTGCCGGTCGCCGTGTCCCTGACAGCGGGACTGGGTGCGGCGCTGCTCGTGCTGATCGGCATGCCGACGGGGGCGGGCGGGCGGTCCGGATCGACGCTCGCCGTCGTCGTGGGTGCCGTGGTGCTGTACGCCGCATCGGCGGTCTGGGCCGGGGGCCTGGCCGACATGGCGGCCCAGCCGGTGCCCGGTGGGCTGCTGCCGGGCCGCGTCGCGCGCCTGGTGGCGGGGCACGCCGTCGTCCCGGCGACGGCCGCGCACGCGGTCGGGGCCGCGGCGGTCGGTCTCGGTGCCCTGCTGCCGGGGGAGTTCGCGCCGATGTCGGCCGTCGGGCTCGCCGCCGTGCTGGTGACCGTGATGGCGGCGCGGGGCTGGGTGGCCGGCGCGACGACCGCGCCGGTCGAGCTGTTCACCCCGATGTCCACGCCGGCGGGCGATGCCCAGACGCTCGTCGTGGGCGCCTGGTACCTACGTGGCTGGATCGTGGTGACGGGTGCCGCGTGGGTCGTGCACCGCTCCGCCGCCGCGGGGACGGACGCCGCCGTGGCGGCCGCGGTGCTGGTCGCGCTGTGCGCTGGCGCGCTCGCGGCCGCCGGCGTGCGCCGGCTCGGGCGAGCCTAGGACCCGATCGCGGACCCGCTGATCGCGGGGGCGTCCGGGCCGAGGCCGGCGAGCACCGCCAGGACGTGCTCGGCGGGGTGCTCGGCGATCCGGTTGATGGCCCAGAGCCACCACTCGGCGCCGTAGACGACGTACTCGCGGGTGCGGTAGCCGTCGGCGTGGAGCCGGTCGAGCAGCGCGGTGCCGAGCCCAGCAGCATCTCGAACCCGACGTCCGGTGCCTTGAGCCGGTCGCCGTGTGTGCCGACGAGCTGTCCGATGAGCTCTGCGTCGTGAGTGGCGAACGTGACGGGGTGCCCCGCCCCGACGATCTCGGTGGACAGGGCGAGGTAGGAGTCGGTCAAGCTCGGCGCGCTGCGGCGTAGCCTCGCCTGCAGCGTGATGCCGACCGCGTTCGCGTTCTTCATGCCCCGGCACGCGGGCTGGTCCCGGAGGTCGCGGGCACCGCGCGTCGCGAGCGGGCGGACGACGCCCTGGAGTGAGGGCGCGACCGGCGGGTGACCGACGTCACAGGGGGAGCGGGTGCGCGCGGAAGTTAGGCTCGCCTGACCATGACAGACACGAACCCGGAGACTCCCGCCGGCCCGCCGGCCCGCAAACGCATCCCCCGCCACGCGACCGTCTCGGCCGTGCGCCACGTCACCCCGCACCTGGTGCGGGTCACGGTCGCCGGCCCCGAGCTCGCGACGCTCGACCCCACCGCGCACACCGACAGCTACGTGAAGCTTGTGCTGGGCGAGCTGGCCGACGGCCGCCCGCTGCTGCGCACGTACACGGTGCGGGCGGTGCGCGACACCGACGGGGGCGCGGAGTGGGACCTCGACCTGGTGGTGCACGGCGACGAGGGCGTCGGCGGCCCCTGGGCCACGCGGGTGCAGCCGGGCGAGCCCGTGGCCTTCATGGGGCCGGGCGGCGGGTACGCACCCGACCTCGGCGCGCCGTGGCACCTGCTCGTGGGCGACGACTCCGCCCTGCCGGCGATCGCGACCGCCGTCGAGGCGCTCCCGGCGGGCGCCGTCGCGCACGTGGTGGTCGAGGTGCCCGGGCCCGAGGACGAGCAGCGCATCGAGTCCGCCGCGGACCTGACGGCCACCTGGGTGCACCGGGGGAGCGGCGACCTCGCCGACGCCGTCCGGACGGCGCACGCCGCCGGCCGGTTCCCTGCGGGCGTCCCGCACGTCTTTCTGCACGGCGAAGCGGGCTGCGTGCGCGACCTGCGCCAGTGGGTCCGCACCGAGCTCGGCGTGCCGCGCGAGCTCCTCTCGGCGTCGGGCTACTGGCGCCGCGGCAGCGACGACGAGGACTGGCGCGGGCGCAAGCGCGACTGGGCCGCCGCCGTCGAGCAGGACGACGCCGCCCTCGTGGGCTGACCCGTCAGAGCCCCAGCGCCGTCCTCAGGTCGGCCTTGATCCGCTCGAGCTTGGCGTGCGCCGCCACGCGCAGGCTCCCGACGTCGAGGGCGGACGCGTCCGGCTCCACCGGTTCCACGACCTCGAGGTAGCACTTCACCTTCGGCTCGGTGCCGCTGGGGCGCACGACGACGCGCGTGTCGTCGGCGCCGAGCAGCACGATGCCGTCGGTGGGCGGCAGCCCGTCGATGCCGTCGGAAAGGTCGAGCACCTGGGCCACGCCCGCTCCGCCGAGCGTGCGCGGGGGAGCGTTGCGCAGCCGCCTCATCGTCTCGGGGATCAGGTCGAGGTCGTCGTAGCGCAGCGAGAGCTGGTCGGTGACGAACAGCCCGTTCTCGCGGGCCACGTCGTCGAGGGCGTCGATCAGCGTGCGGCCCTCGGCCTTGAGCCGGGCCGCGAGCAGCGCGACGAGCACGGCAGTGCTGAGCCCGTCCTTGTCGCGCACGTGCGCCGGGTCCACGCAGTACCCGAGGGCCTCCTCGTAGCCGAAGACCAGGCCCGGGGTGCGGGCGATCCACTTGAACCCCGTGAGCGTGGTGGCGTGCCCGACGCCGTGCCGGACGGCGATCGACGACAGCACGCGCGAGGACACCACGGAGCACGCCACCACGGTCCCGGCGGCGCCGTCGGGGGCCACGAGGTCGCCCCGCGCGACCCGCAGCACCGCCTCGCGGCCGAGGAGCGCGCCCACCTCGTCGCCGTGCA
The DNA here is from genome assembly GCF_059445475.1 of Isoptericola sp. Y581. Lineage (NCBI taxonomy): Bacteria > Bacillati > Actinomycetota > Actinomycetes > Micrococcales > Promicromonosporaceae > Isoptericola > Isoptericola sp. Y581. The sequence goes on from NZ_JCAIUK010000002.1 coordinate 282,089, forward strand.
GCATGCGCCAGCCATGCGAGCGCGCGGTCTCGGCGCCCTGGTGCGTGCCAACGGTCGGGTCGTAGACGGCGACCGCGCACCGGTCCGCGTCGGGGTCGTTGGCGATCACCAGGTCCGCGTGCGCCTCCGCGAGCGCCACGGCCATGTCGATCGCGCCCGGCTCCTCCGGGTTGGGGAAGCGGACCGTGGGGAACCGCGGGTCGGGGTCCAGCTGCTCCTCGACCGGCGTCACGTGCGTGAAGCCGGCGTCGGCGAGCACCCGGGCGAGCACCCGGCCGCCGACGCCGTGCAGCGACGTCGTGACGATGCGGAGCCCGGCCCGCTCCTGCGGCCCAGTCCCCGTCCCGGCACGCTCGGCGAGCGCGCGCACGGACGCCAGGTACGCGTCCACGACCTCGCGGCCCAGCACCGTCCACCCCGACTCCACCCGGGGGACGCCCGACGGCGGCCCGACGGCGGCGATGCGCTCGGCGATGCGCGCGTCGTGCGGGGGCACGATCTGCGCGCCCTGCCCGGCGTCGGTCACGACGCGGCCGCCCAGGTACACCTTGTACCCGTTGTCCTGGGCGGGGTTGTGGCTCGCGGTGACCATGACGCCTGCGTCGGCGTCCAGGTGGCGCACCGCGAACGCGAGCACGGGGGTGGGCAGCGCGGCCGGCAGCAGCAGCACCTCGGCGCCCGCGGCGGTGAGCACCGCCGCCGTGTCCGTGGCGAACGTCGACGACCGGTCGCGGGCGTCGTACCCGACCACGACGCGCGGCCTCGCGCCGGGGCGGAGCGCCGACGCGAGGTACGCGCCGAGGCCCGCGGCCGCCGTGGTGACCACCGCGCGGTTCATGCGGTTCGGGCCGGGCGCCATCGCGCCGCGCAGCCCGGCCGTGCCGAACTGCAGCGTGCCGGCGAACCGGTCGTGCAGCAGGGCCACGGCCCGCCGCCGGGTGCTCTCGCGGGGTGACGACGTCTGCTCGGCGAGCTGGGCGAGCTCGGCCTTGTCGTCGTCGTCGACGTCGTAGCGGATCCAGGCCTCCACCTGGTCCAGCAGCACGGGCAGGTCGAGCGCGCCGGCGGCCGGCTCGAAGGCGGGGTCGTCGGTGTCAAGGCTCATGGTGAAACCCCTTGGATGATCGGCGGCGGTGTCACAGGGACGTGGCAGTCACAGGGACATGGCGATGCGGGCGAGCAGGTCGCTGATGCGCGGGCCGGCTGTCTGGCCGGCCTCGAGCACCTCCTCGTGCGACAGCGGTTGCGGGCTGATGCCGGCGGCGAGGTTCGTCACCAGGGAGATGCCGAGCACCTCCATGCCCGCGTGCCGGGCGGCGATGGCCTCGAGCGTCGTCGACATGCCCACGAGGTCAGCGCCCATGATCCCTGCCATCTTGACCTCGGCCGGGGTCTCGTAGTGCGGGCCGCGGAACTGCGCGTAGACGCCCTCGGGCAGCTCGGGGTCGACGGTCCGGGCGATCGCGCGCAGCCGCGGCGAGTAGAGGTCGGTGAGGTCGACGAACGTCGCGCCCTCGAGCGGGGAGGCGGCCGTGAGATTGATGTGGTCGCGGATCAGCACCGGCTGGCCGGGGCGCCACGCGATGTGCAGGCCGCCGCAGCCGTTGGTGAGGACGACGGTCTCGCACCCGGCCGCGGCCGCGGTGCGCACACCGTGGGCCACCCGCCGCACGCCCTTGCCCTCGTACAGGTGGGTGCGGCCGCCGATCACCAGGGCGTTTCGCACCGAGCCGTCCGGGCGCTCCACGCGGATCGAGCGGGTGGTCGCGGCGTGCCCGGCCACGGACGGCTTGGCGAAGCCCGGGATCTCGTGGGTGGGGAGCTCGGCCACCACGTCGCCGATCAGCTCCGCGGCGCCGCCCCAGCCGGAGCCCAGCACGAGCGCGACGTCGTGCCCGGGCACCCCCGTCGCCTCGGCGATGTGGTCGGCCGCCGCGCGGGCGACGTCGAACGGGTCGGTGGTCGGGTCGTCGAGGTCCCCGACGCTGCGGCTCGTGGTGCTCATGATCCCGAGGGTAGTCCGGGCGGCGGGGTGGCGCCGCGTCGACGCCGCGGCCCTGGGGGCCTGACACAATGGCCCCGTGCCCTCCGTGAACACCTCTTCCCCGGACACCTCCGACACCCCGGCTTCCTCGATCGCCCCCACCCCCGGCGTCCCCGAGGCCGACCCCCGCACCCCGCACGTCGTCGTGGTCGGTGGCGGCCCCGGCGGCTACGAGGCCGCCCTGGTGGCGCGCCGGCTCGGCGCCCGAGTCACCGTGGTCGAGCGCCAGGGCGTCGGCGGCGCCGCGGTGCTCACGGACGTCGTGCCCTCCAAGACCCTCATCGCTACCGCCGAGTGGTTCGTCACCGCCGAGCAGGGCCCAGAGCTCGGCATCCGCGGGGACGCCCCGGCGGGTGACCGTCGTGACCTCGTGGACCTCAAGGCGGTCAACGCCCGGGTGCTCGCCCTCGCCGACGCGCAGTCGCGGGACATCCACGCGCGGCTCGAGCGGGAGGGCGTGGACGTCGTCGCCGGCACCGGACGGCTCGACGGGCCGTCGCGCGTCGTGGTGGAGGAGCCGTCGGGGACCTCGCGGGCGCTCGAGGCCGACACGGTGCTGCTCGCCATGGGCGCGACCCCGCGCACGCTGCCCACCGCCGTCCCGGACGGCGAGCGGATCCTCACGTGGACGCAGCTCTACCGGCTCAACGAGCTGCCCGAGCGGCTGATCGTGGTGGGCTCCGGGGTCACCGGCGCCGAGTTCGCCGGCGCGTACCAGGCGCTGGGTTCGCAGGTGGTGCTGGTCTCCTCGCGCGACCGGGTGCTGCCGGGCGAGGACGTGGACGCGGCCGAGCTGCTCGAGGGCGTCTTCCGCTCCCGCGGCATGATCGTCATGTCCCGCTCCCGCGCCGCCTCCGCCGAGCGCACCGCCGACGGCGTCGCCGTCACGCTCACGGACGGCCGCGTGGTCGAGGGGTCGCACGTCCTCATCGCGGTCGGCGCCGTGCCGTCGACCGAGGGCCTCGGCCTCGAGGAGGCGGGCGTGCGCCTCGCCGCGAGCGGCCACGTCGAGGTGGACCGCGTCTCGCGCACGTCCGTGCCCGGCGTCTACGCCGCGGGCGACTGCACCGGGGTGCTGCCGCTGGCGTCCGTGGCCGCCACGCAGGGCCGCACCGCGATGGCGCACGCCCTGGGCGACGCTGTCGTGCCGCTCAAGCTGGGCCGTGTCGCCGCCAACATCTTCACCGCCCCGGAGATCGCGACCGTCGGGTTCAGCGAGGAGCGGCTGCGCGAGCGCGGGCACCGGTACGTCACGACGACACTGCCCTTGGCCCGCAACCCGCGGGCGAAGATGCTCGGCATGCGCGACGGGTTCGTCAAGCTCTTCGCCCACCCCGACGCGGGCGTCGTGCTGGGCGGGGTGGTCGTGGCGCCGCGGGCGAGCGAGCTGATCTTCCCGATCACGCTGGGCGTGGCGCACCGCCTCACGGTGGACGACGTGGCGGACTCGTTCACCGTCTACCCGTCGCTGTCGGGGTCGATCGCCGAGGCCGCGCGCGTCCTGCACGGGCAGTCCGGGCAGCGCGACAGCGACTGACGTCTGCTCGACGACTGAGGTCTGTTCGAGAGCCGGCTCAGCGGCCGGCGTCGAGCCGCGCGCGCAGCGCCGGCCAGGCGGCGCCGAACGCCGGCAGCAGCGGGAGGCGCGCCACGTCCTCGACGGGGACCCACCGGACCTCGAGGCTCTCCGGGTCGGCCGCGGTCGGCTCGACCACCGCCCCCGGCACGACGTCGGCGAGGACGGTGGTGTAGGCCCACGGGCCGTGGTCGAGCAGGTGCGTGCCCAGAAGGTGCACGGTCCGGGGCTCGACCGCGGCCTCCTCGAGGCTCTCGCGCAGCGCCCCCTCGACCGGCGTCTCGTCGGGTGCCAGGGCCCCGCCGGGGACGCCCCACGTGCCGCCCTGGTCCGACCAGGGAGCGCGGTGCTGGAGGACGACGTCGGTCACGGGCGCGAGCGCGCCGTCCGTCGTGGCGCCGAGCTTGGTTGCGGGCGTCGCGCGCCGGGCGAGCAGCAGGCCCGCCGCGCCGTACCGGCCCCAGTGCCGGTGGTCGCCGCAGGCCACCCAGCCGTCCCCGGCGTGGCGATGGAGCGTCTCGCGCGGGGGAAATGGGCTGGGCACGCCGTCAGGCTACAGGCGACGATGATCGGGTGAGCGACCCGCCGGCACCCGAGCCCGCGGAGGTAGCACCCGAAGAGCGCGAGGTAGTTCAAAGATCGCCGAGGTAGTTCGAAAATTGCCGAGGTAGTTCGCAGACCGGCCGGTCGCGAACTATCTCGCCCAGAATCGAACTACCTCGGCGATCTTTGAACTACCTCGGCGAAGGTGGGACTACCTCGGCGGTCAGTCGACGATGTCGCAGATGGTGGCGCCGGCGGTCACCGTCTCGCCGGCAGCGGCGGCCAGGGACCGCACGGTCCCGGCGCGGTGGGCGAGGAGCGGCTGCTCCATCTTCATGGCCTCGAGCACGACGACGAGGTCGCCCTCGGCCACCTGCGCGCCGTCCTCGACGGCGACCTTGACGATGGTGCCCTGCATGGGGGAGGCGAGCGTGTTGCCGCCGGCCCCGGAGGACGCGCGGGACGCGCCGCGGTGCACGGGGCGGCGGGCCGCGTTGGCGCGGCGCGCCCGGCCCGCCGCCACGCCGAGCCCGGCGGGCAGCACCACCTCGAGGCGGCGCCCGCCCACCTCGACGACGACTCGCTCGGCCAGCTCCTCGGTCGACTCCTCGGCATCGGGCACGGGCGCAGGCGCCGCGGGGGCGAGGGCGCTCAGGGCGCCGGCGAAGTCGGTCTCGATCCAGCGGGTGTGCACCCGGAAGGGCGCGCCGTCGCCGGGGACGAAGTCCTCGGCGTCGAGCAGCGCCCGGTGGAACGGCACGACGGTCGGGATGCCGGCCACCTCGAGCTCGCGGAGCGCGCGACGCGCCCGCTGCGCGGCCTGCTCGCGGGTGGCACCGGTCACGATCAGCTTGGCGATCATCGAGTCGAACGCGCCCGAGACCGTGTCGCCCTCGACGACGCCCGTGTCGACGCGGACGCCGGGCCCGCTGGGCCAGCGCAGCGTCGTGATCGTGCCGGGGGACGGCAGGAAGCCGGCGGCCGGGTCCTCGCCGTTGATGCGGAACTCGAACGAGTGGCCGCGCACCGTCGTGGTGTCGTAGCCGAGCGGCTCCCCGGCGGCGATGCGCAGCTGCTCGCGGACCAGGTCGATGCCGGTGACCTCCTCGGTCACGGGGTGCTCCACCTGCAGGCGGGTGTTCACCTCGAGGAACGACAGGGTGCCGTCGGTCCCGACGAGGAACTCGCAGGTGCCGGCGCCGACGTAGCCGGCCTCCGTGAGGATGGCCCGCGACGCGCGGTCGAGCTCCGCCTCCTGCGCGGGGGTGAGGAACGGCGCGGGTGCCTCCTCGACCAGCTTCTGGTGCCGGCGCTGCAGGGAGCAGTCGCGCGTGGACACGACCACGACGTTCCCGTGCGTGTCCGCGAGACACTGCGTCTCCACGTGCCGGGGCCGGTCGAGGTACCGCTCCACGAAGCACTCGCCGCGGCCGAAGGCCGCGGTGGCCTCGCGCACCGCCGACTCGAACAGCTCGTCGATCTCGTCCGCGCTGCGGGCGACCTTGAGCCCGCGGCCGCCGCCGCCGAACGCGGCCTTGATCGCGATCGGCAGCCCGTGCTCCGCGGCGAAGGCGCGCACCTCGTCCGCGCCCTTGACGGGGTCGGGGGTGCCGGGCACCAGCGGTGCGCCGGCGGCGGCCGCGATGTGCCGCGCGCTCACCTTGTCGCCCAGGGACTCGATCGCGGCGGGGGGCGGGCCGATCCACACCAGGCCGGCGTCGAGCACGGCCTGCGCGAACTGCGCGTTCTCCGACAGGAAGCCGTAGCCGGGGTGCACCGCGTCGGCGCCCGCGCGGCGCGCGACGTCGAGCAGCTTGTCCATGTCGAGGTACGTGTCGGCGGCGCGCTGGCCCTGCAGCGCGAACGCCTCGTCGGCGAGCCGCACGTGCAGCGCGTCCCGATCGGAGTCGGCGTAGACGGCGACGGACGTGATGCCGGCGTCCGTACAAGCGCGGGCGATGCGGACGGCGATCTCGCCACGGTTCGCGACGAGGACCTTGCTGATGGTGGGCACGGCTCACGGTAACGCGCGGCCCGGCGTCCCCCGGCATGCGCGCGGCCTCTCCGAGGAAGTCTGTGCCCGGTGCCAACGCGGATCCGGGCCGTTTGGAGGGATCCCACATGGACTGTGCCGCTTCAGGGTGTCGGACCACCTCCGCGTTGGTGGTTTCGGCAGGCTCAGCCGGCGTCGCGGAGGCTGCGCCAGGGGACGCCCAGCTCGCCGAGGAGCTCGCGCAGCAGCGGCAGGCTCAGCCCGACCACGCCGTGGTGGTCGCCCTCGATCCGCTCGACGTACGGCCCGCCGAGGCCGTCGATCGTGAACGCGCCCGCGACCTCCAGCGGCTCGCCGGTGGCGACGTAGGCGTCGATCTCGGCGTCGTCCACGTCGGCGAAGTGCACGGTGGTGGCCGACGACGCGCCGAGCGTGCCCCCGGTGCCGCCGTCCTCGGGGTCCCGCGCGTCCACCAGCCAGTGCCCCGTGTGGAGCACCGCCGCGCGGCCGCGCATCGAGCGCCACCGGCGCCGGGCGTCCGCCGCGTCGGCCGGCTTGCCCACGACCTCTCCATCCAGCTCCAGCATCGAGTCGCAGCCGAGCACCAGCGCGGAGACCTCGTCCTCGACGCGGCGGGTCACGGCCTCCGCCTTGGCGCGGGCCAGCACGAGGACGGCGTCGGCGGGCCCCAGGCCGTCGCCGTCGCCTTCGAGGCTCGCGCGGGCCGCGTCGAGCGCCGCGGGCTCGTCGACGTCGGACACGACGACCTCGGGCGTGACGCCCGCGGCCGCGAGGGTGGCGAGGCGGGCGGGGGACCGGGAGGCGAGGACGAGGGTGACGGTCGCTGATGCAGGCACGGTGGGCACCCTAGCGACCGGGTCAGCCGTGTGCATCAGCCCGTGTGCATCAGCCCGTGTGCATCAGCCCGTGTGCAGAAGCAGGGTCGACACGATGAGCACGATCGGCGAGGCCACCGTCGTGACGAGGATCGTGTCGCGCGCCAGCATCTCGCCCGTACGGAAGCGGGCCGCATAGTTGTACACGTTCTGCGCGACGGGCAGCGCCGCGAGCACGACCGCGGTCGCGACCTGCGCCTCGTCGAGGCCGAACGCGTACCGCGCGAGCGCGAACGCGACGGCGGGCATGACCGCCGCCTTCAGCACGGACGCCACCACCACCGCCGTGCGGCCGCCGGCCTGCTGGAACGGTCGCGACCCGTGCAGCGACATCCCGAAGGCGAGCAGGATCATCGGTACGGCGGCGCCGCCCAGGATCTCGAGCGGGGCGAGCACCGGGGCGGGCACGCGCCATCCGGTGAGCGAGACCACGGCGCCCGCGAGCGAGCCGAGGATGATCGGGTTACGCACTGGCTGGCTCAGCACGAACCGCACCGACACCCGGCCCGAGGTCTGTGCGTCGAGCACCAGCAGGGTGACGGGAGCGAGGATCAGCAGCTGCAGCAGGATCACCGGCACGACGGCGGCCGGGTCGCCGAGCACGTACACCGCCACCGGCAGGCCGATGTTGTTGGCGTTGACGTACCCGGCGGAGACTGCGCCAATCGTGGCCTCGGCCGCCGGGCGGCGCAGCCACAGCAGGTTCACGGCCACGAAGACCCCGGCCATCGCCACGGCCGCCAGGGCCTGCACCAGCAGCGGGGCCTGGAACAGCTCCCCGACGTCGGCGTCCGCGATCACCGTGAACAGCAGCGCGGGGCTGGCGACGAAGAAGCCGATCCGGTTCAGCGCGGTGCGGGCGTCAGGCCCGCCGAGGCGCAGGCGGGCCGCGACGTAGCCCACGGCGATGACGACGCCGATGATCGCGAAGCCGGTGAGGATCCCTTCCATGCCTGACGCGTCCCGTGCGCGCGGGCGTCAGGCGAGCGGGTCGCGCAGGGCGCCGGTGAGCACGTCCAGGCCGACCGAGCCGAGGCTGAGGGCCCGGGCGTGGAACGCCCGCAGGTCGAACTCCTCGCCGCGGCCCTGCGCCGCCGACCACGCGTCGTCGCGCGCCTGCTCCCACAACCGCTGGCCCACCTTGTACGACGGGGCCTGCCCCGGCCAGCCCAGGTACCGGTTGAGCTCGAACCGCACGAAGGACTCGGGCATGTTGACGTTGGCCTTGAGGAACGGCCAGGCCTTCTCGGCGTCCCAGACCCCGCCGCCCCACTCCGCGGGGGCCGGCTTGCCCAGGTGCACGCCGATGTCCAGCACCACGCGGGCGGCGCGCATCCGCTGCGCGTCGAGCATGCCGAACCGGTCGCCCGGGTCGTCGAGGTGGCCGAGGTCGGCCATGAGGCGCTCGGCGTACAGCGCCCAGCCCTCGCCGTGCCCGGAGACCCAACACATCAGGCGGCGCCACGAGTTGAGGGTGTCGCGCGCGAGGACGGTGGCCGCGCACTGCAGGTGGTGGCCCGGCACGCCCTCGTGGTAAACGGTCGTCTTCTCGCGCCAGGTGTTGAACTCGGTGACGTCGGCCGGCACCGACCACCACATGCGGCCGGGGCGGGAGAAGTCGTCGCTCGGCGGCGTGTAGTAGATGCCGCCGGTCTGCGTGGGGGCGATGCGGCACTCGATGGTGCGCACGGGGCCCTCGATGTCGAAGTGGGTGCCGGCGAGGTCGTCGATCGCGGCGTCGGCAGTCTCCTGCATCCAGCGACGCAGCTCGTCGGTGCCGTGCAGGGTGCGCGACGGGTCGGCATCGAGGGCGGCGACGGCGTCGGCCACGCTCGCGCCCGGGCCGGCGAGACGCTGGGCCACCGACTCCTGCTCGGCCACGATGCGGGCCAGCTCGTCGAGGCCCCACTCGTAGGTCTCGTCCAGGTCCACCGTCGCGCCCAGGAACTCGCGCGAGAACATCGCGTAGCGGTCGCGGCCCACGGCGTCCCGCTCCGGCGCCTGCGGCGCGAGGTCGCGCTCCAGGAAGTCGGCCAGCCGCGCGTACGCGGACCGGGCGGCGTCGGAGCCGCGCTCCAGCTCGGCCCGCACCAGGCTGCACGCCGACGACTCGTCGAGCACGGCCTCGGCATCCTCGCCCCGCACGAGACCGCGGAAGAAGGAGCCCTCCCCGGCGAGCTCGCGGGACTGGGAGACCCCCTCGCGGACCTGGCGGATCGCGGCGACCTGCCCGCGGCGCGCCGCCTCCGTCAGCGACGCGACGTAGCCGTCGATCGCGTCCGGGATCGAGTTCAGCCGGGCGGCGACGTTCTCCCATGCCTCCACGCTGCCGGTGGGCATGAGGTCGAAGACGTCGCGCAGCTGCTGCACGGGCGACTCGATGTTGTTCAGGCTGGCCAGCGGCTCGCCCGCGTCGTGCAGCTCGAGCTGCAGCCCCACGCGCTCGCGCATTGCGGCCAGGGTGACGCGGTCGACGTCGTCTCCGGCTCCGCCGTCGCGCTCCGCGGAGTCGAGCTCGCGGAGCACCGCGCGGTCCGCCTCCGCTCGGGCCTCGTGCCCGGCGGGAGACAGGTCGGTCATGCGGTGGTCGTGACCCGGCAGGCCGATCGCGGTGGCGAGCATCGGGTCGAGCTCGGCGGAGCGGACGACGTACGCGTCGGCCACGGCGTCGATCGCGGAGGGCGTGCGGGGCGTGGTGGGTGGGGTGCTCGAGGTCACGCGTGCAGCCTAGGGCGTGCCGCTGGGTCGTTCGCGTGATTTCGCTGCGGGTCTTGCCGCCGCGCGGCCAGATGGCGAGAAGCTGGGCGCCGTGGAGTCCGAGCCCACGCTCACCACCGTGCACGTGGCCCATCGCAAGCTCGGGCGGGCCGCCATGGCGCGGCTGGTCGCGACGCTCCGGGCGGAGCCGGACCCGGCGCCCCTCGCGGAGCCGCTCAACACGATTATCTGCCGGAGTTCCACCGGGCCCGTCGGCGACGGGCCGCCTGGGAGGCCGCCACCGCGGCGTGGGCCAAGGGCGGCGGCGACACGATCCGCGACGAGTACGAGAAGGCGCTCGCCGACAGCCCGGAGTGGCGGCCGGGGTGACAGCCGGAGTGACGGCCGGGATGACGAGCCGGGTGCAAGTGCGGCCGGGCGGGGCGCGAGACGCCCGCGCCCGCCGCGGGTCGAGGCGCTAGCCTCGACCACCGTGCACGAGGACGTGAAGAACACCGCCCCCGACCTGCAGCCCCGACCGTGGCGGGTGGTGGTCGCGCCCGACTCGTTCAAGGGCAGCGCCACGGCCACCGAGGTGGCCCAGGCGCTCGCTGCGGGGGCCCGGGCTGCGCTCGGCGAGACCGCCGAGGTGCTCGCAGTGCCGTTCGCCGACGGGGGCGAGGGCACGCTCGACGCGATCCTCGGGGCGTGGGGCCGGGCGCCGCGCACCTGCGACACCACCGATGCGTTGGGGCGCCCGACGACGGCCCGATTCGGCGTCTCGCCTGACGGCCGCACGCTCGCCGTCGAGGCGGCGGAGGCTTACGGGCTGCCGAAGGTGTCCGACGTGCCGCTGCGCCCTTTGGACGCGACGAGCCGCGGCGTGGGCACCGTCGTGCTCGCCGCCCTCGACGCCGCGCCGCAGGCCGAGGAGGTCGTGCTGTTCGTGGGCGGGTCCGCCTCCACCGACGGCGGCGCCGGCCTTCTGCACGCGCTCGGGGCGAGCCTCCTCGACGCCGCGGGCGAGCCGGTGCCCCCGGGCGGCGGCGGCCTGCGCGACCTGGCGACCATCGATCTCGACGCGCTCGACCCGCGGGCCCGCGCGCTGCGCTGGCGCATCGCGTGCGACGTCGACAACCCGCTGCTCGGGCCGCGCGGCGCCGCCGCCGTCTTCGGGCCGCAGAAGGGCGCGTCAGCCCGCGACGTGACGGCGCTGGAGCACGGCCTGGCGCACCTGGCCGACGCGCTCGCCGCCGTCACCGGCGACGACGCCCGCGACCTGCCCGGTGCGGGGGCCTCCGGCGGGCTGCCGGTCGGGCTGTCGGCCGCACTGGGCGCCGAGCTCGTACCCGGCGGCGCGCTCGTCGCCGACGCCGTGGGGTTGGCCGATGCCCTGGTCGGCGCGGACCTCGTCCTCACGGGGGAGGGGCGGCTCGACGAGCAGTCGCTGCACGGCAAGGTCGTGGACACCGTGGTGCGCCTCGCGGACGGCGGGGCGGGCGGCGGGGTGGCGGTCGTCGTGGTCGCCGGCGACATCGAGCTCACACCCGCGCAGGTCGCGGGCGCGGGCATCGCGGCCGCGTTCTCGATCGCGCCCGGCCCGCGCACCCTCGCCGAGCTGTCGCGCGACGCGCTGATGGAGCTCGAGCGCACGGCCGCCCATGCCTGCCGGCTCTTCGCGGCGGGGCTCGCCGCGCGCTGAGCCGCGGCGCGTCGTCGACGCAGTGCCGGGTCAGCGTCCGGCGGGAACCGGCCTCAGCGGCCGGCGCGCCGGCGCACGGCGTCGGCCCAGTCCCGGTGGTAGCGCACCACGATCGTGTCGGTCTCCGGCGCCCACCAGACGGCCACGGGGTCGCCGTCGCGCGGCGGCAGCGGTGCGTCGTCGCCGCGCACCAGCAGCCAGTACGCCTGCTCGGCCGTGCCGGCGGCGGGGTCGTCCGTCGGGTAGGACACGACGCCGCTGAGCAGGAGGCCGGAGTTGGTCGTGCGGCCGTTCACCGCGACCGTGCCCGTCGCGGACCGCGCGCCGGCGGCGAACGCCGTCGCCGCGCGGGCGTCGGCGGCGCGGCGCTGGTCGTCGCGGTAGCGCACCAGGGCGGCGACGGCGGTGACCATCAGCCCCGCGAGCACGCCCATGAACAGCCAGAGCTCGACCTCCCCGGACGGGTTCTCGATGGTACGCCGCAGTACGTACAGCCCGGCCGTCACCACGAGCGCCGGCGCCCACAGCCAGCGGCGCAGCCAGCCGGGACGCGGCGGCGTGGGCAGCTCGGTCAGCGGGGCGTCCGCCCCGTCGGCGCTCTCCACCTGCTGCCAGACGACGCTCACGAGTGCAGGCTCCAGCGCCACGCGTCCGCGTTGTGGCGGCCCCACCGGCCGCCGAAGTTCTTGGCCGTGACGCCGGCCCCGTTGCCGCGCACCGTTCGCGCGCGGTTGGTCCACTCCTCGACGGGCGCCTCGTCGTCCGGCAGCCCGCTCGCCGACGCGACGGCCGCGAGCCCGGCCACCAGCGCGGCGACCTCGACGTCGTCGGGCCGGCCGCGCACCACGCGGACCTCGCGCGTCATCGGGCACCCCCCAGCGGGTCGTCGTCGGGCTCGTCGTCGTCGCCCTCGTCGGCGCCGAAGTCCACCGCGGCGCCGCGTGACGTGGCCCACTCCGCCACCTCGTAGCCGCCGTCGAAGAGCCGCTGCGCGACGTCGTTCCCGGCCTCGTCGAGCAGCTCCACGACCCCGTCGAGGGTCATGCTCGCGCCCGGCGCCGGGTCGGCGACGACGAACCCGAGGTAGAAGACCTCGGCGGGCACCGCGCCCTCGGGGGTGTCGTGCGCGTGCTCGGGCTCCTCGTCCTCCTCCGCCTCCCACACCGAGCTGGTGAGGTCGGGATGCATCCCGAGGCCGTCGTGCAGCGCGTCGAAGACGGCGGCGTTGAGCTGGCCCACCCGGCTCTCCAGCGCGAGCACGCGCGGGTCCTCGTCCGCCTCGGCGGCGCCGAACTCGGCGCGCACGCCGACCGCCGTCTGCACGTACTCGTGCAGCGCCTCCGCCAGCGCGTCGACCGCGCGGTGCATCGGTTCGGGTTGCACCGACCCCAGCGGGGCCGGTCCGTGCGTGGCGTCCTCGTGGCTCATTCAGACATTCTCTCTCGGTTCCTGAGCCTGTCGACGGACGACAGGCTCAACCAGCGGCCCGTCACAGGGGGATGTTGCCGTGCTTCTTGGGCGGCAGGCTGGCGCGCTTGGTGCGCAGGGCCCGCAGGGCGCGCACCACCTGCACGCGCGTCTCGGACGGGCGGATCACCGCGTCCACGTAGCCGCGCTCGGCGGCGTCCCACGGGTTCACGATCGCGTCCTCATACTCCGCGACGAGCCGCGCCCGCTCCGCCTCGACGTCGCCGCCGGTCTCGGCGACCTCCTTGAGCGCCGAGCGCTGCAGGATGTTCACCGCGCCGCTCGCGCCCATCACCGCGACCTGCGCCGTCGGCCAGGCGAGGTTCACGTCGGCACCGAGCTGCTTGGACCCCATGACGATGTAGGCGCCGCCGTACGCCTTGCGCGTGATCACCGTGATGAGCGGGACCGTGGCCTCGGCGTACGCGTAGATGAGCTTGGCGCCGCGACGGATGATGCCCTGGTGCTCCTGGCCCACGCCGGGCAGGAAGCCGGGCACGTCGACGAACGTCAGGACCGGCCGGTTGAACGCGTCGCAGGTCCGCACGAACCGGGCGGCCTTTTCGGCGGCGTCGATGTCGAGGGTGCCCGCCATGGACAGCGGCTGGTTGGCGACGATGCCCACCGATTGACCCTCGACATGCCCGAAGCCGATCAGCACGTTCTGCGCGAACAGTGGCTGCACCTCGAGGAACGAGTCGGGGTCGAGGACGGTCTCGACCACTGCGCGCATGTCGTACGGCTGGTTGTCGCTGTCGGGGACGATGACGTCGAGCGCCTCGTCGTCGGCCGTGACCTCCAGCGGGGTCTCGTCCTCAGGCGGGAACGCGGGGGCGTCGCCGAGGTTGTTCTGCGGCAGGTAGCCCACGAGGTGGCGCACGTAGTCGATCGCGTCGTCCTCGTCGGCCCCCAGGTAGTGGGCGACGCCGGACTTCGAGTTGTGCGTGCGGGCCCCGCCCAGCGTCTCGAAGTCCACGTCCTCGCCGGTCACCGTGCGGATCACGTCCGGGCCGGTGATGAACATGTTCGACGTGCCGTCGGCCATGACGATGAAGTCGGTCAGGGCGGGGGAGTAGACGGCGCCGCCCGCGCTGGGGCCGAGGATGAGGGAGATCTGGGGGATCACGCCGGACGCCGCCACGTTGCGCCGGAACATCTCCGCGAACTGGGTGAGCGCGGCAACGCCCTCCTGGATACGCGCGCCGCCGCCGTCGGAGACGCCGATGATCGGCGCGCCGGTGCGCAGCGCCAGGTCCTGGACCTTGGCGATCTTCTCGCCGTGCACCTCGCCGAGGGACCCGCCGAAGACGGTGAAGTCCTGGCTGAACACGCACACCTGGCGGCCGTCGATCGTGCCGTGGCCCGTGACGACGCCGTCGCCGGCGACCCGGCGCCTGTCGAGGCCGAAGTTGCGGCTGCGGTGCATGGCCAGCGCGTCGAGCTCGACGAAGCTGCCCTCGTCCAGCAGTGCGTCGATGCGTTCGCGCGCCGTCTTCTTGCCGCGGGAGTGCTGCCGGGCCCGGGCGTTCTCCTCGGCGTCGGTGACGGCCTCGGCCCGGCGGCGATCCAGGTCGGCGAGCTTGGCGGCCGTGCCGGAGGGCTGCGGGTCGGCTGCGGTGGTGGCATCGTTCACCCGACCGACCCTAGTTGGTGGGTTGCCACGGATCGATGCGCGACAGGCTGCGGGGAGGCTCCGTTCTTTGGTGGGACCCGACAAAGCGCGAGCGGTGCGGCACCATCGTGCCGTGACCTGTGACCGCCGCGCCCCGTTGGACGTCCACGCCTTGCGCCGCGACCTGCTCGCGCCGACGGGACCCCTCGCCCGACTCGACGTCGTCGAGGCCTCCGCGTCGACGAACACGGACCTGGTGGCGGCCGTGGGCCGCGCGCCGGGCGACTGGCCCGCCCCCGCCGCGCTCGTGGCGGAACACCAGGTGGCCGGCCGCGGGCGGGCGGGCCGCGCGTGGCAGGCGCCGCCGCGGGCGGCGCTCACCGTCTCGGTGCTGGTGCGCCCCCGCCTGCGCCCCGCGGCGCTGGGCTGGGTGCCGCTGCTCGCGGGACTGGCCGTGGTGCGGGCGGTGGGCGACGGGGCCGTCGCCCCGGGGGCCCGGGTGAAGTGGCCGAACGACGTGTTGCTGCCCGCGCCGACCGAGGCGCCCGGCCTGGGATTCTTCCGCAAGGTGGCGGGCGTCCTCGCGGAGGTGGTGCCCGGGAGCACCGCCGTCGCCGGGGCGCCGACCGCCGTCGTGGTGGGCGTCGGGCTCAACGTGGACCAGACCGCCGCGGAGCTGCCCGTCCCGACCGCGACGTCGCTGGCGCTCGGTGCCGGTGCCGGTGCGGGAACCGGGGCCGACCCGGACCGCGGCGCGCTGCTCGCCGCGCTGGTCCGCGAGCTGGTGGACCTCGTCGGCCGGCTCGAGGCCGCGGGCGGCGACGCCTCCGCGGCGGGGCTGGCGCAGGAGTACGCGGCCACGTCGGCCACGCTCGGGACGCGCGTGCGAGCCGAGCTCGCGGGCGGCGGCGAGGTGGTCGAGGGCACGGCGGCCCGTGTCGCGGACGACGGCGCGCTGGTGATCGCGACCGTCGACGGCGAGCGGACCGTGACCGCCGGGGACGTGCACCACCTGCGCACCCGACCGGCGGAGCGGGGCTCCCAGCCGGGGTACAGCGGGTTCTCACCGCAGTAGACGCTGGCTACAGTGGGGGCGTGACGAGCGATACCACGACGGGACCCGATCTGCCGACCGACGACGCGGCGGACGCCCCGGGCTCGGGTGCCTCGGTGCGCCGGGTCACCCGCGGCGACGAGCCCCGGCGGGCAGGGGACACGGCAGCGCGGCTCGACGAGGAGATCCTGGGCGGCCCGCGGCGGTACACGCTGTCGGACCTGGTCGAGGGCACGGGCCACTCCCGGGAGTTCATCGAGCACTACTGGCGCTGGCTGGGGCTGCCGGTCACCCATCCGACGGAGGTCTGGTTCACCGACGCGGACATGCAGGCCCTGCGCGAGATCGGCGAGCTCGTGGATTCCGAGCGGCTGGACGAGCAGGCGCAGATGACGCTGATCCGCTCGCTCGGGCATACCACGGACCGGCTGGCGCTGTGGCAGGTGGAGGCGTTCGTCGAGCACCTGAGCCGGCGCGACGGCCTGGACGACGTCAGCGCCCGGCTCGCCGCGCTGGATCGCATGCCCGACCTGACCGAACGGCTCTCCCGGCAGCTCGAGCACGCCTGGCGGCGCCAGCTCGCCGCCCTCACGGGCCGGCTGGCCACGGAGTTCGGCGGCGCCCGCGGCGCGACGGAGGCGCAGGACGACGAGCTGCCGCTACCCCGCGCGGTGGGGTTCGCCGACATCGTCTCGTTCACCAAGCGCACCGCTGGCCTCGGCTCCCAGGAGCTGTCGGAATTCGTGCAGCTCTTCGAGTCGCGAGCCCGGGACGTCATCACGGAGGCGGGCGGGCGCGTGGTGAAGACCATCGGCGACGCCGTGCTGTTCGTGGCCGACGACGTCACGACGGGCGCCGAGGTGGCCCTCGGCCTGGCCGCGCCGCACGCCACGGAGGCCGAGATCCCCGTGCGGGTCGGGTTCGTGTGGGGGCGGGTGCTGTCGCGGTTCGGCGACGTCTTCGGCTCGGACGTGAACCTCGCCTCCCGGATCACCGAGCTCGCCGAGCCCGCCACCGTGCTGGTCGACCCGCACACGGCGTCGCTGCTCGCGTCGTCGTCCCGCTACGCGCTCACGGCCCAGCCGACGCAGGAGGTGCAGGGCCTCGGCGAGATCACGCCGGTGCGCCTGCAGCGCGCGTACACGGGCTCCTGAGCCGTCGGGGCCGAAGTGCCCTGATGACGCCCTGACTACGAGGCGTCGCTGCGTACCACGCGCAGCCCCCGGCCCCCGGCCGCGAGGGTGTCGAGCGCCCTCTCGCTCGCGTCGTCGGCCGGCAGCAGCAGCTCGATCCGCAGGTGTTCGCCGCTGGCGGGCACCAGGACCTGCGGCTCCACGCGCAGCGGCCCGGCCGCGGGGTGGTCCAGCCGGAGGACGGCGCTGCGACCTCGGTCGGCGAGGGGTCGCGCCCACCGCTGCGTGAACGCGGCGCCCGCGAGCACGGTGAGCGCGTCCACGAGCTCCGCCAGCACCGGGTCGGACGGGACGGACCCGCGCTGCAGGTCCGCGACAACCCGGTCTGCGACGGCCTCCCAGTCGGGGAAGAGGGCGCGGGCGCGCGGGTCGGTCAGGACGGCGTGCGCCACGGTCGGCTGCGCGGGCGCGGTGTCGAACAGCCCCGCCGGGGCGAGGAGCGCGCGGTAGGCGGGCGTGCACGCGAGCACCGCGCCGAACCGGTCGAGGAGCACCGCGGGCGCCGGAGCAAGGCGGTCCAGGACGGCGCGGGTGCCCGCCGGGACATCGTCGCCGGAGGTGGTGGCCAGGCAGGTGCCGGTCCCCAGTGCGTCCTTGGAGGCGAGCAGCAGCACCCGCCGCTCGTCGTGACCCAGGCGGAGCGCGTCGGCCAGCGCGCCGACCACCGCGGGGGACGGGCGCCGGTCGCGGCCCTGCTCCAGCCGGGTGAGGTACTCGACGCTCACGTCGGCGAGCACCGCCAGCTCCGAGCGGCGCAGCCCCGGGGTCCGTCGCCGCCCGCCCGGGGGCAGGCCCACGTCCCGCGGGCCGACCGACTCTCGGTACCCGCGCAGCAGGGAGCCGAGGTCGCGGTCGATCCGGTCGCTGTCGTCGGTCATGCGGCCAGCGTAGGCGCGCCTCCCGGCGCGAGGGTGGCCCTGCCACGGCCAGTCTCGGCGCGGCCTCCCCACTGCGCGGCGCACGGGCGACGGTGGTCGACGTCGGACGCCGACCGGGCGCCGCACCACCGGCTCGCACACGAGGAGAACCGCCATGGACCTGGGACTGCAGGGACGCACCGTCGTCGTCACGGGGGCGTCGGGAGGGATCGGGCGGCACGTCGCCGCGACGTTCGGCGCCGAGGGCGCGCACGTCGTCGTCACGTACCGCGAGTCGAAGGACGACGCGGCGCGCGTCGCCGAGGAGATCGGCGACCGGGCGCTCGTCGTCCGCTACGACCAGGACGAGGAGGGCGCGGCCGAGGGGCTGCGCGACGCGGCCCTGGCATGGACGGGGCGCGTGGACGTGCTGGTCAACAACGCCGTGTCGTGGGGCGGGACCGCGCCGGAGGCCGCGGCAGGTTTCGAGCACGCGCCGGACGACGCCTGGGTGCCGACGCTGCGCTCCGACATCGAGGGCGCGGTGCGGCTCACGCGCGCCGTCGCGCCGACGATGCGCACGCAGCGGTGGGGTCGCCTCGTGCACCTGTCGTCGAGCCTCGTGAACGACGGCGCCGAGGGCACCGAGTACTACGCGACCGCCAAGTCCGCGCTGCACGGCTTCAGCCGCACCATCGCGTCCTCGCTGGGCAGGGACGGCGACATCCTGTCGAACGTCGTGCTTCCGGGGCTGACGCGCACGGTGCGCAACGGCGGGATCGTCGAGGCGTTCGGCGACGCCCAGGCCGCGCGCGCCCCGCTCGGCCGTCTGCTCGACGCGCGGGAGGTCGCGAACTCGATCGTCTACCTGGGCTCGGCCGCCAACACGGGGATCACGGGCCAGGCCGTCTCGGTCTCCGGGGGCGCGTGACGCCGTCGGGTGTGCGACGCCTCAGCCACGGCCCGTGGTGACCACGTCGGGGTCCCGCGGGTCGGGGTCGGGGTCGAGCAGCGAGGGGCGGTTGTTCTGCACCGACCCCACGGCGTCGCCGATGGGGCGGGTGGCCATGCCGACCTGCGGGCCGGTGACGATGCCCATCGCCTGCTCGGCGCCGACCGCCGGGTCGAGCCACGCGTCCCACGACGCGCGCGGGAGCACCACGGGCATGCGGTCGTGGATGCGCTCGAGGTCGGACGACGCGGCCGTGGTGATGACGGTCGTCGAGACGAGCCAGCGGTCGGGGTCGTCATCGGCCTTGGACCGGTCGCGCCAGAACTCGTAGAGGCCCGCGAGGGCCGCGAGGCCGCCGTCGTCCGGGTGGATCCAGTAGGGCTGCTTCGGGACCTTGGCGCGGGTAGGGGCGCCGTCGGGCAGGTCCAGCTTGCGCCACTCGTAGTAGCCGTCCGCGGGCAGCAGGCAGCGCCGCGCCGCGAGGGGCTTGGCGAACGTCGACTTGTCGAGCAGCGTCTCGGTGCGGGCGTTGATCATGCGCGCGCCCACCGATGGGTCCTTCGCCCACGACGGGACGAGGCCCCAGCGCGCGACCTGCAGCGTGCGCGTGATCTCGCCGGTACTGCCGCCCTCGAGACGCTTCGGGCGTTCGACGACGATCCGCACCGGGTCCGTCGGGGCCACGTTCCACGAGGCGGGCAGGACGCGTGCGTCCTCGGCGATCTCGGCGACGGCGAGGTCGTCGGCGATGTCCTGGGCGTCACGGAAGGACGCGTAGCGGCCGCACATGGGTCCATCGTGACGCATCCCACCGACAGTCGCGGGGCCTTGGGCGGCCAACTCCCTGGGCGGCGTCGTATCGATTCGATAGGATGGCGGCCATGCCCGCTGAACCCGCGACGTCCCCGCGCGCCCGCTCGCCGTACCGCTGGGTGCTCATGCTCGGGGCGCTCGCCGCGCTCCCGGCGTTCACCGTCGACATGTACCTGCCGTCGCTGCCCGAGGTGGCGGTGGACCTGGGTTCCACCGCGTCCTTCGCGCAGCTCTCGGTGTCCGTGATGCTCGTCGGCGGCGCCCTGGGTCAGCTCACGATCGGGCCGCTCTCCGACCGCTTCGGGCGGCGGGCGCCGCTCATGTGGGGGCTGGCCCTGCACGTCGTGACCTCGCTGCTGTGCGCCATCGCGCCGAACATGACGATCCTCATCGTGCTGCGCCTGCTGCAGGGTTTCTTCAACGCCGCGTGCGGCGTCGCGGCCATGGCGGTCGTGCGCGACCGCTTCGTCGGGGCCGAGGCCGCGCGCATCCTGTCGCGCCTCATGCTCGTCATCGGCGTCGCGCCGATGCTCGCGCCCACCTTCGGCTCCGCGGTCGCGGCGGCCGCCGGCTGGCGCTGGGTCTTCGGCTTCCTCGCCCTCGCGGGCGTCGCGATGGCATTCGTCGTCTCGCGCTTCATGCCCGAGACGCTCCCCGTCGAGCGCCGGCAGGGCGGCGGCGTGCGCAGCATCTTCGCCGGCTACCGCACGCTGATCAAGGACAAGCAGTTCATGGCGCTCGCGGTCATCCCCGGGCTGGGCCAGGCCGTCCTCATGAGCTACGTCGTCGGCTCGCCGTTCATCTTCCAGCAGGGCTACGGGCTGACGCACGGGCAGTTCTCCCTGCTGTTCGCCGCCAACGGGCTGGGCCTGGTCCTGTCCGCGCAGGTGAACGCGGCGCTGGTGCGCCGCGTCGCCCCGATCCGCCTGCTGCGCGCCGCGCTCGCGATCCAGGGGGTCGTCGCGATCGGCCTGCTGGCCGTGGCGCTCACCGGGGCCGGGGGGCTGATCGGCCTGCTCGCTGTGCTGTGGTTGGTGCTCGCCTTCCAGGGACTGATCCCCGCCAACGCGTCGGCGATCGCGCTGTCGCGGCACGGCGAGCGCGCCGGGTCGGCGGCGGCCGTCATCGGCGCCGTGCAGTCCGGCGTCGCGGGGCTCGTCTCGCCGCTGGTCGGCGTCCTGGGCGGCAACGTCGTCGCGATGTCGTGGGTGATGCTCGCCGCGCTGGCAGGCGCGCTGGCCGTGCTGGGGTTCGCCACCCCGGCCTACCGCCGCGACGGCTGGGTCAAGCTGGCGTGAGCGGTCGCCGTCAGGCGAAGCCGAACAGCGGCCCGAAGGCCACGACCACCACCGCGGCCCACACCGCGTAGACCGGCAGGAACTGCGTCTGCCAGCGGCCGAGCGCGCCGAACGGCGCCCGGTCGCGCAGGAAGGCGAGCTGGAGCCATCCCGAGCGCGCTAGGTGCACCAGCAGCAGGAGGTTGAGGCCGAGGGCCGCGACCTTGTTGGGGCTGAACCCGAACTCCGCGATGCGGGTGAGCATCGCCGTCAGCGCGACCGCGTCGACGGCGAGGGCGGCCGCGACGAGCAGCAGCTGCAGGCCGTCGAACCAGCCCGCCCGGGCGAGCGAGTCGCGCGCCGAGATGGAGTACAGCAGCAGGCACAGGACCAGCACGAGGATCGCGTCCATGAGGATGAGCAGGTCGCGGTCCGCGGCGGCGAGGTCCCCCGCGCCGACCAGCACGACCAGCGTCACCAGCAGCATCACGGTGGTCAGGGGCGTGAAGACGCGGGTGAGCACCGGGGCGATGTTCTCCACCACGTCCTGCTTGGCCTCGACGAGCCAGGCGCCCACCACGACCGCGCCGGGCACCCCGAACGGCAGGATCCACTGCTCCAGCGCCGGCTCGATGTCGACGCCGACGAGGCCGAGAGTCGCGGCGGTGAGGCCGACGAGCACGCCGCCGCCGAGCGCGAGCAGGGTGACGTAGACGGCGAGCTCGCCCGTGAAGCGGGCGAAGTCCATGCGGGGCTCCTCGGCGCGCCACCGGCCGCCGACGTACGCGACGCCGACCAGGGCCCACAGCACGACCGGCGCGTGCAGGGCGGCGAGCAGCACCGTGGAGCCCGCCGGGTCGTACGGGTACACGTTGAGCACGACGGCGAGGAGGGCGAACGGGATCAGAAGCGCCCCGACCGCCCGCCAGGTGAGCCGCCGCTTCCACGCGAAGTAGCCGGCCAGGAACGGCGCGGTCAGGAGGGGAACGTTCCGGAGCAGCACGGTGTCGTCGTGG
This sequence comes from Isoptericola sp. Y581, assembly GCF_059445475.1. Lineage (NCBI taxonomy): Bacteria > Bacillati > Actinomycetota > Actinomycetes > Micrococcales > Promicromonosporaceae > Isoptericola > Isoptericola sp. Y581. The sequence goes on from NZ_JCAIUK010000002.1 coordinate 303,781, forward strand.
AACGCGGCGAGCCCGACCTTGGCGGCGATCCCGGCGCCGACGGCGAGCGCGAGGACGACGGCGAGCTCGCGCCACGCCGGCGCGTGCTCCTCGGCGGGGCCGTCCGGCACGAGCACGAGCTGCTTCCAGAGCCGCTCGGAGTGCTCGCGGGCGAACTCGCGCGAGACGGCGTCGAGGTTGCCCATCCGGCGGACGGCAACGAGGAACGCCTCGTCGTCGTCGAGCCCGGTCGCCGTCAGGTCGGCGACCTGGCCCCGCAGGTGGTCCTCCATCTCGTCCACGTCGGCGGCCGAGATGGCCCGGCTGCGCTGCACGTAGGAGCGCCACTGGTCGATCTGCGCCTCGAGCTGCGCGTGCTCCTGCTCGTGGTCGCGCATCACGCCCACCCCTCCGCCGTCGTCCCGAGAACCGGCCCGGCGGGCGGCGCCTGCGCGGCCTTCCATACCTGCTGCAGGACCTCGGCGACGACGGACCACTGCTGCTGGCGCTCGGCCAGCGCGTCACGACCCGCAGCCGTGATCGCGTAGTGCTTGCGTCGGCGGCCCGCCTGGGACGTGCCCCACGACGCGACGACGAGGCCGAGCCGCTCGAGGCGGTGCAGGAGGGGGTAGAGCATCCCGTCGGTCCATTCCATGCGGCCGCCCGAGAGCTCGTTCACCCGCTTGCCGATCGCGTAGCCGTACGACTCGCCGTCGGCGAGGATCCCGAGGACCAGCGGGGTCGCGGAGGCCGCGACGAGGTCTTTGTCGATGTGCACGACCCACCCCATGTCTAGATCTGCTAGGGGTGTCAAACCTAGCAGATCTAGGTGTGTCGTGAAGCGGAGAGACCGGCACTTCTCGCGCGAACGCGCTGCTCACGGCCTATGCTCGCGCTGTGCGGACCCAGCCCCGGCACGCGCCGAGCATCGCCTCGCATCGCGTCGTCCGCTCGATCGCCCTCGTCGTCACTGCGGTGCTGGCGTTCGGCGCGGCGGCCGCGGTCGCGACGTTCCTCGACCTGCGCTCCCAGATCGGCGTGTCGGACGTCGACGCCCTGCTGGGCGACGACGGGAACCGGCCCGCGGTGGCGGAGGACCCGGACGACCCGTTCGCCGGCAAGGCGCTGAACATCCTGGTCATGGGGACCGACTTCCGCGACGAGGCCAACGCCGAGATCGCGGGCGCCGGCGACGAGTTCCACTCCGACACGACGCTGCTGGTGCACATCTCGGGCGACCGCAGCCGCATCGAGGCCGTCTCGATCCCGCGCGACTCCCTCGTGGACATCCCGTCGTGCCCGCTGCCCGGCGGGGGCGAGACCGCGTCGCAGTCGAACGCGATGTTCAACACGTCGTTCACGCTCGGCGGCGGGCCCGACAAGGACGTCACCGGGGCCGCGGCCTGCACCATCCACACGGTGGAGGAGCTCACCGGGGTGCCGGTCACCGACCACGTCGTCGTCGAGATGACGGGCGTGATCGGCGTCGTCGACGCCATCGGCGGCGTCACCATGTGCCTGCCCGAGCCGGTCAGGGGCGAGCGCGTCGACCTCGACCTGCCGAAGGGCGAGCAGAAGCTCGACGGCTACACCGCCATCAACTTCCTGCGGGCCCGCAAGGGCGAGGGCATGGGCCTGGAGATCGGCAGCGACCTCAAGCGGATCGAGCGCCAGCAGGCGTTCTTCGACGCGACGATGCGCGAGGTGCTGTCGCAGAACGTCATCACCGACTCGCCCCGCCTGTACCGGATGGTGCGGGAGATCCTCGGCGCGATCTCCACCAGCCCCCAGCTCGCGAGCCCCACGGCGTTCGCGGGCCTCGCCTGGAGCATCCGCGACCTCGACCCGGCGCAGATCGTGTTCACCTCCGTGCCGGTGGTGAACGCGCCGAGCGACCCCAACCGGGTGGAGTGGACCGCGGAGGCCGAGGCGGTCTGGGAGCGGATCATCGCCGACGACGCGCCGCCGGGCAGCCCGGAGCCGACGGCTGGCGGCACGACGAAGCCGACCGACGCCACCGCCGTCGAGGACGAGGTCCCCTCGCCCGACGCGGGGGACGACGGGGGGGCCGACACGCCGTCCTCAGACCCGTCGCCCAGCCCGACGCTGCTGCCCGGCGTCTGCGCCTGACGCGCTTTTCGCTGGTTGAGCCTGTCGAAACCACGGGGGTCTCGACAGGCTCGACCGGCGACGACGGGGTCAGGCCTGCGGGAGCGCGCGGCGGGCCTCGGTGCGCAGGGCCTGCGATACCCGGTCCAGCACGGACGAGCGCAGCTTCCACTGCTGCAGGTAGATCGGGACGTCCACGACGGCGTCGGCGTCGAGCAGCCGCACGCCGCCGCGCCCGCCGGCCCGGACCTCCAGCGTGTCGCCGAGCAGCGGGAACCGCGCGTCCGGGCCGGGCAGCGGGCCCCACATGCCCCAACCGAGGCCGCGCCGGATCGCGTCGAGGTACTCGGACGTGCTCGGCACGTGGTGCCGCGGCGGGTCCGGGACGGCGGCGCCGGCGGTGGCGGCGCGCTCGCGCAGCCAGAGGTCCTGCAGGTCGTCGGCGCGGTTGAACACGATCATCGGGGCGCGGTCGAGGGCCTCGAGCGTGGGGCCGTCGGGGAACCACCGGTCGACGACGGGCCGGGCGGCGGCGGGGCGGTACCGGGTGATGCCGAGCGGCACCGACGTGCACCCCTGCACCGGTTCGCGCTGGGACGTGATGGCGGCCATGACGACGCCGGCGGGCAGCAGGTCCACGGTGCGGTCCTGGTCCTCGCGGTAGAGGTCGAAGGACACGTCCTCCACCCGCGCGAGCGCGGGCATCACCCAGGTGGCCAGCGAGTCGGCGTTGACGGCGAGCGGCACGGTCACCGGGCGTGGGGGCGGGGCGTCGTCGCCACCCGAGGCCTCAGCCTGCGGGCCGAGCTCGCGGGAGGCCTCCGCGCCGAGCAGCTCGACCTGGCGGGCGAGGCGCAGCAGGGTGCGGCCCGGCTCGGTCGGCGCGACGGGGCGGGTGCGGCGCACCAGCACGGACCCCGCCGCGTTCTCCAGGGCGCGCACCCGCTGGCTCACCGCGGACGGCGTGACGTGCAGGGCGTGGGCCGCGGCCTCGAACGACCCCTCCGTGACGACGGCGGCCAGGGCCTCGAGCTGTCGGGAATCCCATCTCATCCCGCCACCCTAGATGAAGCGAGGCTTCATCAGATGAAGAAACAGTAGATGGACTTCATCTGCCCGCCCCGCCTACCGTCGACGCGTGCTCACCGTCCTCGCCGGCCTCGGCTTCGGCCTCTCCCTCATCGTCGCCATCGGCGCGCAGAACGCGTTCGTGCTGCGCCAGGGCGTGCGACGCGAGCACGTGGGCGTGGTCGTCGCGGTGTGTGCGGCATCCGACGTGCTGCTGTACACCGCGGGCACCGCGGGGCTCGGCGCCCTCGTCGTGAGCCACCCGGCCGTCGTCGAGGCCGCCCGCTGGCTGGGCGCCGCCGTCGTGCTCGGGTACGGGGCGCTCGCGGCGCGGCGGGCGTGGCGCGGGGAGGAGGCCGGCCTGGAGGCCGCGTCGTCCGGGGCCGCGCCCGACGCCGGGCGCCGGCTGCGGCCCGTGCTGCTCACCGCCCTCGCGCTCACCTGGCTCAACCCGCACGTGTACCTGGACACGATCGTGCTGCAGGGCTCGCTCGCGGCCTCGCACGGCGACCTGCGCTGGATGTTCACCGCCGGCGCAGTCGTCTCGAGCGTGCTGTGGTTCGTCGGCCTCGGCTACGGGGCCCGCCTGCTGGCACCGGTGCTCGCGCGGCCGGGTGCGTGGCGCGTCGTGGACGGCATCGTCGCGGCGATCATGGTCGTCGTCGCGGTCACCCTCCTGGCGCCCGTCGGTTGAGCCCGTCGAAACCCGGTGTCGACAGGCTCAACCAGCGGCGGGGGAGAGCCGGTGGAGCCGCTCGACCGCGTCGCGCAGCACGTCCTCGCGCTTGACGAACGTGAACCGGACGCGGGAGGCGAGCGCGTCGGCCGTGGCCGAGCCGGCGCGGCAGAACGCGGAGACCGGCACGCCCACGACGCCGGCGAGCTCCGGCAGCCGGCGGCACAGGTCGTGTCCGTCGGGGAAGCCGAGCGGGCCGCCGTCGGCCACCACGAAGTACGTGCCCTGGGGGACGATGACGTCGAAGCCCGCGGCGGTCAGCCCGTCGCACAGCAGGTCGCGGCGCGCGGCGAGCGAGGCCGCGAGCGCGCGCGGGGCGTCGTCGTCCGCGAGCGCCAGGGCGATGGCGGGCTGGAACGGCGCGCCCGACGTGTAGGTGAGGAACTGCTTGACCGTCCGCACCGCCGTGATCAGCTCGGCGGGGCCGTGCACCCAGCCGACCTTCCAGCCCGTGAGGCTGAACGTCTTGCCGCTGGAGGAGGCGGTGAGGGTGCGCTCGGCCATGCCGGGCAGCGTGGCGATCGGCACGTGCACGGCGTCGTCGAAGACGAGGTGCTCGTAGACCTCGTCGGTGAGCACCACGGCGCCGGCATCGCGCGCGACGGCGGCGACCTGCTCCAGCTCGGCCCGCGTGAGCACCGTGCCGGTGGGGTTGTGCGGGGTGTTGACCACGATGAGCCGCGTGCGCGGTCCGACCGCGGCACGCAGCGCGGCGGCGTCGAGCCGCAGGCCCTCGGCGGTGAGCGGCACGGGCACGTGCGTGGCGCCGGCCAGCGCGATGCTCGCGGCGTGCGAGTCGTAGTACGGCTCGAGGGTGACCACCTCGTCGCCCGGGCCGGCGAGGGCGAGGATCGACGCGGCCAGTGCCTCCGTGGCGCCGGTGGTGACCAGCACCTCGGTGTCCGGGTCGACGTCGAGGCCGTAGTGGCGGCGCTGGTGGTCGGCGATCGCGCGGCGCAGCTCGGGCACGCCGTCGCCCGGCGAGTACTGGTTGCGGCCCGCGTCGATGGCGTCCTTGGCCGCCTGTTTGATGTACGCGGGGCCGTCGACGTCGGGGAAGCCCTGGCCGAGGTTGATCGCGCCGGTGCGCGCGGCGAGCGCCGTCATCTCCGCGAAGATCGTCTGCGCGACGGCGCCGTCGGGCGAGAGCAGGCCCGTCGCGCGGGCGACGTCGTGCCAGCGGCCGGGCGGGGGAGTGAGCGGCGCTGTCGGCATGGTCGGCATGGTCGGCATGGTCATCGACGATAACCGCACGGGGTGGATGCGGTAGGGGCGTCCGGCTATGGTAGTGACCAGATATATCAATCTGGTCACTAAGGAGTCCTCCGTGCCCCGCCCGCTCGTCCCGGACCGCCGGGCCCGCATCCTCGACGCCGCCCGCGCGCTGATCCTCGAGCACGGCTGGCAGCGCACCACGGTCGCGGACGTCGCCGCGCGGGCCGGGATCGGCAAGGGTGCGGTCTACCTGGAGCTGCCCGGCAAGGCGGCGATCCTCGACGCCGTGCTGCGGCGCAGCACCCGCGCGCTCACCGCCGAGGTGCATCGACGGGTGCTCGACGCCCCCGGCCTGGTCGACCTGCCGTCCGTCTACCGGTTCGGCGTCGAGGCGCTGCTGGCCGACCCGCTGATGCGCGCGCTCTGGCTGGGCGACGACGCCGTGCTGGGCGAGCACGTCCGGGAGGTTGCCGCGTCCGGCGAGGGCCGCTACCGGGACCGGTTCGACTGGCTGACGGCGTACGTCGCGCGGCTGCAGGACGCCGGGGTCCTCGACGCCGCGGTGCCGCGCGAGACCGTCGTGCGCGTGCTCGCCGTCTTCACCGTCGGGCTCGTGCACGCCCCGGGCACCCTCGGCGCCACGACGGACGCGCAGCTGCGCGACGCCGTCGCGCTGTTCGCCGACCTCGTCGGCCACGGGCTCGCAACCGGCCGGCCCGCCGACACCGCCGCCGCCCGCGCGGCGCAGCTGGACCTGCTCGCCCGCCTCGACCACCAGCTCGACCAAGCGGAGGATCCCGCATGACCGACATGGCTGACCCCACCGAGACCACCGCCGACCCCGCCGGCGACGTCGCCGACGTCTTCGCCCGGTGGTCCGACCTCACCGTCTCCGGCGGCCCCGTGCGGGCGTACCGCGCGGGCGACACCGGCCCGCCGGTGCTGCTGCTGCACGGCGGGATGCTGGACACCGCACGGGGCGTGTGGCGGGCGGTGGCGCCGCGGCTCGCCGTCGACCACCGCGTGCACCTGGTCGACCTGCCCCGTCACGGCGGGAGCCGCCCGTGGCCGGGGCTCCTCGACGACACCTTCTACCGCCGCTTCCTCGGCGACCTGCTCGACGCGCTCGGCCTGGAGCACGCGTCGCTCGTCGGACTCTCGCTGGGGGCCGGCGTCGCCGTCGGGTACGCCCTGGACCACCCGGAGCGCGTCGACGCCCTCGTGGCGATCGGGCCCGGCGGGATCGGCGCGCGGCGCAAGGCGCAGCTCCTCACCTGGCTGGCGCTGCGCACGCCCGGCCTGATGCGGCTCACCAGCCGGTACCTGGCCCGGCGCCCCGCGCTGGTGCGTCGGTCGATGGTCGACAACCTCACCGCGGGGGAGGGCACCGACGGCTTCGAGGAGATCGTCGCGCTGGCGGTCGAGGAGGCGCGGGCGAAGGCCGCGCACGGCGAGCCCGCCCTCGACGACTGGATGGCCCGCGCCTACGGGCCGTTCTCCATGGCCGTGGACCGCATCCCCGAGCTGCCGGGACTGCGCGTGCCGAGCCTGTGGGTGCGCGGCGACGCCGACCCGCTCGTGGGGCACCAGGAGCTCGCGGCCGCCGCCGCGGCAGCGCCCGGCGCCCGGCTGTTCACGATGCGAGACGCCAGCCACATCGTGACCTACGACCGACCCGAGGAGACGACTCGGCTGGTCAGGGAGTTCCTCGCGCACGCGATCCGGTAACGCTCCCGGGGCGCCGGACAGGGTTGTCCACAGGTCGGCGCCGCGCCATTGCCCGGGACCCTTATATTGGTGCCGCCTTGCCGCCGCCGCACCGTCGCGGCACCACGAGAGGGAACAGATCAGTGTCGATCGACACGGTGGCGCCGACCGCCGCACCCGCCATCCTCGAGCACGAGGTGCGCGAGCTGGTGCGCCGCCGCGCCATCGACCCCGTCCGCGACCGGGCGGGGCTCGAACGGCTCGTCGCGGAGGCCGCTGCCGACTACACCGAGCGCGCCACGCGCGGCCTGGTCCCTCCGCTGGTCGACCCGCACGACGCCGTCCGCGCCGTCGTCGACGCCCTCGGCGGGCTCGGCCCGCTGCAGAAGTACCTCGACGACCCCGAGGTCGAGGAGGTCTGGATCAACACCCCGGCCAAGGTGTTCGTCGCCCGGCGCGGTGTCCCGGAGCTCACGACGACGATCCTCACCGCCGCCCAGGTGCGCGACCTCGTGGAGCGGATGCTCAAGGCGAGCGGTCGCCGCCTGGACCTGAGCAGCCCGTTCGTCGACGCGTCGTTGCCCGGCGGGGAGCGCCTGCACGTGGTGATCCCGGACGTCACCCGCGAGCACATGGCGGTGAACATCCGCAAGCACCTGGTGCGGGCCGACCACCTCGACCACCTGGTGCGCCTCGGTTCGCTCACCCCGCACGCCGCCGCATTCCTCGACGCCGCCGTCCGGGCCGGGCTGAACGTGCTCGTCTCGGGGGCCACGCAGGCCGGTAAGACCACCATGCTCAACGCGCTCGCCGGCTCGATCCCCGCGGGGCAGCGGGTGGTCTCGTGCGAGGAGGTCTTCGAGGTGCGGTTCGCCGCCCGCGACCACGTCGCCATGCAGTGCCGGCAGCCCAGCCTCGAGGGCACCGGAGAGATCCCGCTGCGCCGCCTGGTCAAGGAGGCCCTGCGGATGCGCCCCGACCGCATCGTCATCGGCGAGGTGCGGGAGGCCGAGAGCTTCGACATGCTCGTTGCCCTCAACGCGGGTATTCCCGGGATGTGCACGGTGCACGCCAACTCGGCCCGCGAGGCGGTCACGAAGATGTGCACGCTGCCGCTGCTCGCGGGGGAGAACGTGTCCGACCGCTTCGTCGTGCCGACCGTCGCGTCGGCGATCGACCTGGTGGTGCACCTGGACGTGTCGTCGGACGGCGCCCGGCAGGTGCGCGAGGTCGTCGCCGTGACCGGTCGGGTCGAGGCCGACCGGGTCGAGACGGCAGGCATCTTCCACCGGCTCCCCGCCGAGCAGGGCGGGGACCTCGTGCGCGGGGACGGGTTCCCGCCGGGCGAGGAGCGCTTCGCGCGGGTGGGGATCGACGTGCGGTCCATGTTGGCCGGGAGTCGCTGATGGGGGTCGTGGTCGGCCTGCTCCTCGGCGCGGGCCAGGTGTGCGTGTGGCTGTCCTTCTGGGAACCGGCGTCGCGGCCGGTGCGCCGGGACGGGCGCAGCGCCGCCGTGCAGGACCTGCTCGTCCAGGCGGGCGCGCCGTCGGTGACACCGGCTGCCCTGTGGTGGCTGAGCGCGACGACCGGGGTCCTCATCCTGCTCGCCGGTCTGGCGCTGACGCGTTCGCCGGCGATCGCCGCCTGCTTCGCCCTGATGGCGGCCGTCGCCCCGGAGACCCTCGTGCGGGTGCGGGCGCGCAGGCGGCGTCGGGACCTGCGGGACGTCTGGCCGGAGGTCGTCGACCACCTCGCCTCGGGGGTGCGGGCCGGCCTGTCCCTGCCCGAGGCCGTGGCGCAGCTGAGCGAGCGGGGGCCGGCCGAGCTGCGCGAGCCCTTCGCGCGCTTCGCGGCGGACTACCGGGCCACGGGCCGCTTCGGCGAGTGCCTCGACCTGCTCAAGGCCCGCCTCGCGGACCCGGTGGCCGACCGGATCATCGAGGCGTTGCGGCTCACGCGGGAGGTGGGCGGCACCGACCTCGGCCGGCTGCTGCGCACGCTGTCGTCCTTCCTGCGCGAGGACACCCGCACCCGCGGCGAGCTCGAGGCACGCCAGTCCTGGACGGTCAACGGCGCCCGCCTGGCGGCCGCGGGGCCGTGGGTGGTCCTGGCGTTCCTCGCGACGCGGCCCGAGACGGCGCAGGCGTACAACTCGCCGGCCGGGGTGGGCGTGCTCGCGGCGGGCGGCGCGACGTCCCTGGTCGCGTACTGGCTGATGCGCCGCATCGGCCGGCTGCCGGAGGAAGGGCGGGTGCTGCGGTGAGCGGCGACTGGATCTCCGCGCCCGGCGCCCTGATCGGGCTCCTCGGGGGCCTCGGCCTGCTGCTGGTGGTCTCCCGCGTCCGCGCGCGCCGCATGACGCTCGACGAGCGGCTCGCCCCGGCCCTGCGCCCCCGCGACGCCACCTCCGGCCTGCTGCGCGACCAAGCCACGCACACCCCGTTCCCGGTGCTCGAACGCCTGCTCGCCCCGTGGATCGCGGACGCCGCGCACTGGTTCGAGCGGCTTGGCTCCACGCGCGCCGACGTGCGCCGCCGCCTGGACCGGGCGGGTTGGTCGGAGAGCGTCGAGGCGTTTCGCGCGCGCCAGGTGGTCTCCGCCGCGCTGGGCCTCGCGGCCGGGCTGGTGCTCGCGCTCCTGCTCGCCGCGACGCGCGGGTCGTCGCCGGTGCCGTTGGCGGCCCTCGTCCTGCTGTGCGGGGCGACGGGGTTCGTCCTGTGCGACCAGTGGTTGAGCCGGGCCGTGCGGCGCCGCGAGGAGCTGATGCTGGCCGAGTTCCCGACGATCGCCGAGCTGCTCGCCCTGGCTGTCACCGCAGGCGAGGGGCCGGTGCCCGCGCTCGAACGGGTGGCGTCCACGGCCCGGGGCGAGCTCTCCGGCGAGATCGGCGCCATGCTCGCCGACGTACGCGCCGGCGCGCCGATCGCGGCCGCCCTGACCTCGATGGCCGACCGCACCGGCCTGCCTTCGCTCACACGCTTCGCCGAGGGCGTCGCCGTCGCGCTCGAGCGCGGCACCCCGCTCGCCGACGTGCTGCGCGCCCAGGCGCAGGACGTCCGCGAGTCCGGCCGCCGCGCGCTCATGGAGGCTGGCGGGAAGAAGGAGGTCGCGATGCTCGTCCCGGTCGTCTTCCTGATCCTGCCGATCACCGTCGTGTTCGCCATCTTCCCGTCCCTCGCCACGCTCAAGATCGGCCTGTGAGCCGTGCGTCGTGACCCCGATCCCGCCGCGCAGGCGCGGCACCACCCGAAAGGACCGACCATGCAGCACGACGAGACCGAGAACCGGCAGCCCGACCGGCCCGCGGCCGACGACCCGGAACGCGGCGACGTGCCAGGGTGGGTGCTGGTCACCCTCATGACGGCGGGCCTCGTCGTGGCGTTGTGGGCCATCGCCGGCCCGCTGCTGGAGGACGCCTTTACCCAGGCGATCTCCAGCGTCACCGGCGGCTGAGCCGCGCGGTGCGGGAGGAATCATGATCGGTCGGTTGCACCACACGGTCGTCGACTGTCCCGACCCGCTCGGTCTCGCGACGTTCTGGTCCACGGTGCTCGGCGAGCCGATCACCTCCCGGAGCGACGACTTCGTGGTGGTCGCGCGGAGCGACCGACACTCCGGCCTGGCGTTCCAGCGTGCGACCGACCATCGGCCGCCCGTCTGGGGCGACCCGGCGCGCCCGCAGCAGCTGCACCTGGACGTCATGGTCGACGACATCGTCCTCGCGCACTCCCAGGTGCTGGCGATCGGGGCGCGCCGGCTCACGCCCGAGCCTCCCGGCAGCGGCGCGGGGGACGTGTACGCAGACTCCGCCGGGCACCCGTTCTGCCTGGTCGCGCGCCCGTCGTGGGCATCGCCGGTCGGCGAGCCGATCCACGCGTCGATCGACGGGCCGGGTGCGTGACGGGTGTCGGGGCCGGACCGGGCACGCGGGCGTCGTGGTCCCGTCCGGACGGGGAGTCGGGGTCGGCGGTCGCGGAGTTCCTCATGGTCTCGGCCCTCGTGCTCGCGCTCTTCCTTGGGGTGGTGCAGGTGGCGCTCGCGATGCACGTGCGGGCGCTGACCATCGACGCGGCGGCTGAGGGCGCCCGGATCGCGGCCCGGGCCGACCGGGACCTCGCCAGTGGCGCCACGCGCACGCGGGAGCTGCTGGCGTCGTCGCTCGGCTCGCGTTACGCGGACGACGTGTCGGTGCAGCAGACCCGCCTGGACGGCCTGGATGTGGTCGAGGTGACGGTCCAGGTCCCGCTGCCGGTGGTGGGGCTCCTCGGCCCGTCCGGGGTGCTCACCCTGCAGGGGCATGCCCTGGAGGAGGCATGAGCGCGGCCGACGCCCGGGTCGAGACCGTGCCCGGCACCGTGCCCGGCACCGACGTCGACGGCGAGAGCGGTGCAGCGCTGGTCGAGTTCCTGGGCACCGCGGTGCTGCTGCTGGTGCCGCTCGTGTACCTGGTGCTGACGCTGGCGCAGGTGCAGGCTGGGGCGTTCGCGGTCGAGGGCGCGGCGCGGGAGGCGGGGCGGGCGATGGTCACCGCGGATTCCTCCGCCGCGGGCGGCGAGCGCGCCCGGGCCGCGGCTGGCATCGCGTTCGCCGACCAGGGTTTCGACGCGGGGGACGGCGTCGTGGAGCTGGAGTGCTCCGCCGATCCCTGCCTCACGCCCGGCGCCACCGTCGGGGTGCGGGCCCGGCTCACCGTGCCGCTGCCGTTCGTGCCCACGGGGCTGCGCAGCTGGGTACCGCTCGAGATCCCGGTCACCGCGACGCACGTCGCGACGGTCGACGAGTACGGGCAGGTGCGGCCGTGATCGCACGCGCAGGACGCGGCCGGGTCGAGCCCGGACCCGAGGACGGCCGGATCATGCTCCTCACCGCGGGCGTGGTGGCGCTGGCGCTCATGATCGTCGGGATGGTCGCGTCGGCGACGGCCGTGCACTTGGACCACAAGCACCTGTACGACCTCGCCGACGCGCTCGCGGCCGACGCCGCCGACGCGATGCCGCCCGACCGGTTCTACGCCGGCGAGGCCCGCGCGCCGAGTGGGTCGGCGGTGCTGACGCTCACCGACGCGGACGTCGAGGAGTCGGCGGTCGCCTACCTCGCGGCGCACCCGGGCGAGGCGGAGGGGCTGGACGGCCTGCGGATCGTGGAGGCGGCCTCGCCGGACGGGCGGACGGCGCGCGTCGGTCTGGTCGCGACGTCGCACCCGCCGCTGGTCCGGTGGTTCACGGACGCGTTCGGCGGCGGCTTTGCCGTGGCCGCGACGTCGTCCGCCCGCGCCGGCTGAGCCCGCGCCGGGACGTGTGGGGCAGGCCACAGCGCAAAAAGGCGCATTTGATATACCAGTTTGATTAACCTGCGGGTGTGCAGCTCACCGCATTCACCGACCTCGGACTGCGCATCGTGATGCGCCTCGCCGTGCTCGACGACGGGCGGACCGCGACGACGCGGGCGCTCGCCGAGGCGCTGAACGTGCCCGCGACGCACGCGGCCAAGGTCGTCACGCAGCTCGGCCGGCTCGGGGTCGTCGAGGTACGGCGGGGTCGTACGGGCGGGCTGCGGCTCGCCGACGCAGCCCGGGACACCTCCGTCGGCCTCGTCGCCCGAGCCCTCGAGGGCGACGGGGAGGTCGTCGAGTGCGAGGGCGCCAACCCGTGCCCGTTGCGGGGCAGCTGCCGGCTGCGCGGCGCGCTCGCGCACGCCCGCGAGGCATTCTTCGCGGCTCTCGACCCGGTCACCATCGCCGACGTCGCCGCACCACCGACCCGGGACCTGCTCCTGCACATCGGAGCACGCCCGCCCGGCTGACCGCCCACCGAGCACGCCCGGCGCGTCCGGCCAGCACCGTAGAACACCAGACAGGAGTCATCCATGCTCAGCCCCGAGTCCGCCGTCGTCGTCCGCGCCACGCTGCCCGTGATCGGCGGGGCGATCGGCGACATCACACCGATCTTCTACCGCCGCATGTTCGCGGCCCACCCGGAGCTGGAGCGGAACCTGTTCAACCGCGGCAACCAGGCCCGCGGCGACCAGCAGCGGGCGCTCGCCGGGGCGATCGCCGCCTACGCGACCCTCCTCGTGGGCGACGGGCCGGACCCGCGCACGGTGCTCGCTCGGATCGCGCACAAGCACGCGTCGCTCGGCATCCTGCCCGAGCAGTACCCGATCGTGCACGAGCACCTGTTCGCGGCGATCGTCGAGGTACTCGGCGACGCGGTGACGCCCGAGGTGGCCGCCGCGTGGGACGAGGTCTACTGGGACATGGCCGACGCGCTCGTGTCGGTCGAGCTGGGCCTGTACGCCGAGTCTGGCGTGACGCCGGGCGACGTGTGGCGCACGGTGCAGGTCCGCCGCCGGGTGCAGGAGTCGCCCGACACCGTCTCGCTCGAGCTGGCCGCGCCCGACGGCGGGCCGCTGCCGTCGGCGCGGCCGGGACAGTACGTCTCGATCGCCGTCACGCTGCCCGACGGCGCGCGCCAGATCCGCCAGTACAGCCTCACGGGCGCGGGGGCGGCCGACGTGTGGACGATCTCGGTCAAGGCGCTCCCGCCCGTGGCGGGGGCGGACCGGATCTCCCCGGCCGGGGAGGTGTCGAACCACCTGCACGCCAACGTCTTCGAGGGGGACGCGCTCGAGGTCTCGGCACCGTTCGGCGAGCTCACGCTGGTGGAGGGCGAGAACCCGCTCGTCCTGGTCTCGGCGGGCATCGGCATCACCCCGATGATCGGGTTCCTGCACCACCTGCGCCGCACCGGCACGACGCGGCGGGTGGTCGTGCTGCACGCCGACCGCTCGCCCGCGCGGCACGCGCACCGCGCCGAGCTGCGGGCGCTCGTCGCCGACATCCCGACGGCGGAGCTGCACCGGTGGTACGAGGACCTCGGCACGCGAGCGGGGGGCGACCGGCTCCGATCCGGTCTCATCGACCTCGCCGATGTCGACCTGCCGCACGACGCGGACGCCTACCTGTGCGGGCCGGCCCCCTTCATGACGGTGGTGCAGTCGGCCCTGCTGGGCCGCGGCATCACGGACGACCGCATCCACCACGAGGTCTTCGGCCCCGGCCGGGAGATCGCCGCGGCCTGACCCGCCCGCGCCGATGGTCAGCCGGCGACCGGCAGGCGGGAGAAGAGCCCGGGGTAGTCGACGACGAACTTGTCGTCGTCCACCGTGATCTCGCGATGGAAGTCGCCGTCGCCGGACTCGTAGACGTAGCGGTCCGGCGCCAGCCGGGTGTACCGCCGGGTGTCGGGCGCGACCTCGAACGTCGCCCCGTCGACGTGTGCCGTGACGATGTCCGCCGCCGTCTCGACCGCCAGGTCGAGGCGGCGGATCGGCAGCGTGTTGGTGAACGGGCTGAACGAGAGGTCCACGTCCACCGCGTCGGCGAGGTCGGGCCGAGCCGCCCCGTCGACCAGCCAGCCGCCCGCGGGGTCCCTGCTCAGGTCGAGCTCCCGCCCCGACGACGACCGCACCCGCAGGGCCAGGAACATCCACGCCGGGTCGAGCTCCAACGCGTACTCCAGACGCTCCGGGCCGAGGTCGACCACCGACCGGGCCCGTAGCAGGCCGTCGCGCTCCCTGAGGTCCAGATGCTCGACGCTGCCCGTCTCGAGCCCCCGCCACCCGTACGACGCCACCGCGGACCACCTCCGGCTTCAGGATCGGGGAGGAACGGGGAGCCCGCCCGCGGGCCGCCCGGTAGATTCGCCCGCATGCCCGACGACAAGCCGCCGGTGGACAGACTGCCGGTCGATCTCGATCAGATGTTCGACCTCGCCCGCGCGGGCTCCGACCTGCTGCTCGAGTTCGTCGACGCGGGCGTGCCGGCCGACCACGCGGACGCGGCAGGCAACACGCTGCTCATGCTCGCCGCTTACCACGGGCACGCGGGCCTCGTGCGGGGCCTCGCCGAGCGCGGCGCCGATGTCGATCGCGTCAACGCGCGCGGGCAGTCGCCGCTCGCGGGCGCCGTCTTCAAGGGCTCCGACGACGTGATCGCGGCGCTGCTCGCCGCGGGCGCGGACCCCGACGCGGGCACGCCCAGCGCCCGGGACACCGCGCAGATGTTCGGCCGCACCCTGCCCGAGCGGGACTGACACCGGGCGGACCCCAGGCTGACTTGGGGCACGCGAGGGGAACCCGCGGTGGCGGGTAACCTTGAGGATCGTGGCCACCATCGACTTTCCCGCAGAGATCAAGGCGCTGCGCGCCACCCTCGAGTCCATCGAGAGCGTGAGCGACCCCACCGCCCTGCGGGCGAAGATCGAGGACCTGTCGGAGCAGGCGTCCGTGCCCGATCTGTGGGACGACCCCGAGAAGGCGCAGAAGGTGACGTCGGCGCTGTCGACCACGCAGGGCGAGCTCGAGCGCGTCTCACGGCTCCAGCGGCGCATCGACGACGTCGAGACCCTCGTCGAGATGGGGGTCGAGATGGACGACCAGGACACCCTCACCGAGGCCGAGACCGAGGTCGCCGCGATCCGCAAGGACCTCGACCTCCTCGAGGTCCGCACCCTCCTCAACGGCGAGTACGACGCCCGCGAGGCGGTCGTGACCATCCGCGCGGGCGCCGGCGGCGTCGACGCCGCCGACTTCGCCGAGATGCTCATGCGCATGTACCTGCGCTGGGCCGAGCGGCACGGCTACCCGACGAAGGTCATGGACACCTCGTACGCGGAGGAGGCCGGGCTGAAGTCCGCGACCTTCGAGGTCAACGCGCCCTACGCCTTCGGCAACCTGTCCGTCGAGGCCGGCACGCACCGGCTCGTGCGGATCTCGCCCTTCGACAACCAGGGCCGCCGGCAGACGTCGTTCGCCGCCGTCGAGGTGGTGCCCCTCATCGAGCAGACGGACTCCGTCGAGATCCCCGAGGCGGAGCTCAAGATCGACGTGTTCCGCTCGTCGGGTCCGGGCGGGCAGTCCGTGAACACCACGGACTCCGCCGTGCGCATGACGCACCTCCCGACGGGCACCGTCGTGTCGATGCAGAACGAGAAGTCGCAGATCCAGAACCGTGCCGCGGCGCTGCGCGTGATGCAGTCCCGCCTGCTGCTGATCCGCCGGCAGGAAGAGGCCGCGAAGAAGAAGGAGCTCGCCGGCGACATCAAGGCGAGCTGGGGCGAGCAGATGCGCTCCTACGTGCTGCAGCCGTACCAGATGGTCAAGGACCTGCGCACCGAGCACGAGTCCGGCAACACGCAGGCCGTGTTCGACGGCGCGATCGACGACTTCATCGAGGCCGGGATCCGCTGGCGCCGCTCCGGTGGCGCCGACGCCGCCTGACCGTCGCTGCTCCTGATCGCTGCTCAGGGCGACGACCTCGACCCACGACTCCCCGGCGTGTCCTTCCTGTGACCATCGCCGCCGGGTGCGACTCTCGGGAATCGGGCGGCCCGGCCATCGTGCCGGCGCCGCACGGTCGACCTGGCAGGGGAGAGGCACGTCGTGATCCGGTTCGAGCACGTCTCGAAGGTCTACGCCCGAGGGGCGCGACCCGCGCTCGACGACGTCTCCGTGGACGTCTCGCGGGGGGAGTTCGTCTTCCTCGTGGGAGCGTCGGGCTCGGGCAAGAGCACCTTCCTGCGGTTGGTGCTGCGCGAGGAGCGGCCGACGGGCGGCAGCGTGTATGTCGCGGGTCGTGACCTCTCCCGGCTCTCGAGCTGGAAGGTGCCGTCGCTGCGCCGCAGCATCGGCGTCGTCTTCCAGGACTTCCGCCTGCTGCCGAACAAGACCGTCCACGAGAACGTCGCGTTCGCGCTGCAGGTGATCGGCAAGCCTCGGCACACGATCAGGTCGACGGTGCCCGAGGTGCTCGAGATGGTGGGCCTGGACGGCAAGGAGAAGCGGCTTCCGCACGAGCTCTCCGGCGGCGAGCAGCAGCGCGTGGCGATCGCCCGGGCGTTCGTGAACCGGCCGCAGATCCTGCTGGCCGACGAGCCGACCGGCAACCTCGACCCGACGACGTCCCTGGGGATCATGCGCCTGCTCGACCGGATCAACCGCACGGGCACCACGGTGGTGATGGCCACGCACGACGACGAGATCGTCAACGAGATGCGCAAGCGCGTGGTGGAGCTGTCGACGGGTTCGGTCGTGCGCGACGAGGCCAACGCCGGCTACGGCGAGCGGGAGTCGATCCTGCCGCAGGTGGGCCGGACGCCGGTGCTCGACGCCCCCGGGCGTGGCGAGCGGACCGTGCAGCGCGTGCAGGTGACCCCGGAGCCCGCCGACCTCGAGGCCGAGCATGCCGCCGAGGCCGCTGCGGCGAGGTCCGAGACCGAGGAGACGGGCCCGCCGGCACCGGCGCACGCGGCGGAGGCCGCCGTGGAGGCGGAGCCGGCCGACGCGGGGGCGGCCGAGCCTTCGGGACCGGGCCCCGGCTCGGCCGACCAGGTGGTGCAGCAGGTGCTGCGCGAGCACGAGCGCGTGCGCGCGGGACGGGAGGCCTGAGGCGTGCGGCTGCAGTTCGTCCTCACCGAGGTCCTGGGCGGCCTCCGGCGCAACATGTCGATGGTGATCTCGGTCGTCCTCGTGACGTTCGTGTCGCTGACGTTCGTCGGAGCGGCGGCCCTGCTGCAGACCCAGGTGACCAAGCTCAAGGGGGACTGGTACGACCTCGTCGAGGTCTCCGTCTTCCTGTGCCCCGACGGCTCGACCTCGCCGACGTGCGCGGACGGCGAGGCCACCGACGAGCAGGTCGAGGCGCTCCAGAAGGTGATCGACACCGAGCTGGCCGACATCGTCGACACCACCTACTTCGAGAGCAAGGCCGATGCGTTCGACGCGTTCGCCGAGATGTACCCGGACGGCTACCAGGGCACACAGCTCACCGAGGACGACATGCAGGCGTCGTTCCGGCTCAAGCTGATGGACCCGGAGCAGTACCAGGTGGTGGACGACGTGCTCGAGGGCCGCTCGGGCGTCGAGGTCGTGGAGGATCAGCGCGAGGTGTTCGAACCGTTGTTCCTCGCGCTCGGCCGCGCCTCGCTGCTGGCCGCGGGGCTGGCGGGCGTGATGCTGCTCGCTGCGGTGCTGCTCATCACGACGACCATCCGGCTGTCCGCCGTCTCGCGGCGCCGCGAGACCGGCATCATGCGGCTCGTGGGCGCGTCGAACCTGTTCGTGCAGCTGCCGTTCATGCTCGAGGGCGCGATCGCGGCCCTCGTCGGCGCACTCCTGGCCGTGGGCGGGCTCTGGCTCGCCGTGCAGTACCTGGTGACGGACTGGCTCCAGGACTCCGTCGACTGGGTGGCGTACGTGGACGTGGGCGACGTCCTGCTCATCGCGCCGCTGCTGATAGGAATCGCCGTGCTGCTGGCGGTGGTGTCCTCCGTGGTGACGCTCAACCGGTACACGAGGGTGTGAGATCACAGATGACGACCCTGAGCACGACCCGAGGCGTCTCACGACGCGTGCTGGGCGGCCTGGTGGCCGCGGTGCTGGTGCTGGGCGGGGCGACGACGTCGGCGACCCTGTCCGCGAGCGTCTCGGCGCCCGCCGCCGCCGCGGACGACATCGACGACCAGCGAGCCGCCGCGGAGGCGAAGCAGCGCGCCAAGGAGCGCGAGCGCGACAGCCTCCACGAAGAGCTCGAGGACACCAACGCGAAGTACCGGAAGGCCGTGCTCGACCTGAACGAGGTCGAGGCGCGGCTGCCCGTGGCGCAGGCCGAGCTCGCCGCCGCGCAGGCGGCGCTCGAGGAGGCGCGCCGCAAGGCCGCGATCCTCGCCCAGCGGCTCTCCGACGCCGAGGCGGAGGAGGCTGCGGTCGCCGAGCAGATCGACTCCGGCAAGGGGAAGGTCGAGTCGGCGCGGGCCGACGTCGTCCAGATGGCCCGCCAGGCGTACCGCAACGGCGACGACTCCAGCACGATCGGCCTCGTGACGGGGGCCCAGTCCACCGAGGACTTCCTCGACGAGTTCGCCGTGTCGTCGTCGGCGGCGCGGAGCCAGGCGCGCACGCTCACGGACCTGCAGGACGCCGAGGCGGTGGCCCGCAACCAGCAGGCGCGCCTCGACGCGATCCGCGCCGCGATCGCCGACCTCAAGGCCGAGGCGGACGCGAACGTGGTCGCGGCCGAGAAGGCGCAGCGCCAGGCCGCCGACCGCAAGGCTGAGGTCGAGGGGCTCATCGCCAAGCAGCGCACGCTCAAGGCCTCGATCGCGTCGCAGCGGGAGACCGCCCTCGCCGACCTGAAGTCCAACGAGAAGGCGCAGGCCGGCCTCGAGTCGCAGCTCAAGGAGATCATCCAGAAGCAGAAGGCCCGCGACGCCCGGCTCGAGGAGCAGCGCCGCAAGGCCGACGAGGAGGCACGCCGCAAGGCCGCCGCCGAGCGGAAGAGCAACAGCGGCGGCGGCGGTGGCGGTGGTGGCGGTGGCGGTGGCGGCGGTGGCGGTGGCGGTGGCGGCGGTGGCGGAGGAGGCGGAGGAGGCGGCTCGTCGTCCTCGGGGCCGTTCCTCGGCTGGCCGACGAACTACCACGTGGTCACCAGCAGCTACGGGATGCGCTTCCACCCGACGCTGCACTACTGGCGGCTGCACGCCGGCACCGACATCCGCACGTACTGCGGCACCGCGGTCTACGCCGCCCAGAGCGGCTACGTGGAGCAGGCGCACTTCTCGTCCGGCGGCGGCAACAACGTGCTCATCAACCACGGCACGCGCAAGGGCGACAACGTGATGTCGCGCTACCTGCACCTGACGCGGGACATCGTGGGGGTCGGCCAGAAGGTCGACAAGGGGCAGACCATCGGCTACTCGGGCTCGACGGGCACCTCCGCGGCGTGCCACCTGCACTTCGAGGTGTACGTGAACGGCAGCACGACCGACCCGATGGGCGGCTGGCTCAACTGAGCCAGCCCCCGCGGGCGGCGGGTTGCGTCCGCGGTCCGCGGAAAAGCCCTGGCCACCGCCCGGCTCTCCCGTATCCTGGGTCGTCGCGAGACCGCGATCCCGGGAGGAGGAGACCATGTCCAACAAGGCCAAGGGCGCCAAGAAGAAGCCGGACGACCCGCGCAAGATCGTGGCGAACAACAAGAAGGCCCGCCACGACTACGTGATCGAGGACGTCGTCGAGGCCGGGATCGTGCTGTCGGGCACCGAGGTCAAGGCGCTCCGCATGGGCCGAGCGTCGCTGATCGACGGCTACGCGGCGATCGACCACGGCGAGGCCTGGCTCGAGAACGTGCACATCCCCGAGTACTTCCAGGGCACGTGGAACAACCACGCGCCGCGCCGCAAGCGCAAGCTGCTGCTGCACCGCGAGGAGATCGACCGGCTGGGGGCCAAGTCGCGGGAGAAGGGCCACACCCTGATCCCGCTGAGCCTGTACTTCCTGGACGGCCGCGCCAAGGTCGAGATCGCCCTGGCACGCGGCAAGAAGGAGTACGACAAGCGGCAGACGCTGCGCGAGCAGCAGGACATGCGCGAGGCGCGGCGCGCCATCCGCCACCAGGAGATGCTCGGCTGAGCGAGGCTCGGCCGGCCGTGGTGCGGCCGGCGGAAATAACGGCGCCGCGGTGGCGGTTGATCCTCTAGACTGGAGAACGTGGGCGCGCGAGCGTCGGCGGATGCCAACACAGTTGACAAATCCATAGGGGCTGATCGGTTTCGACGGTGGTCGTGCTTCAAGGAGAAGCGGGCCGAGGATGCAGGCTCATCTCGTGAACGCTTGCCTGCAAACTTATAGGTGCCGATAACAAGCGCACCGACTTCGCACTCGCCGCCTGAGCGAGTCTGAAGTCCGTCGGCCCGGGGATGCTCTCGCCCCGGTAGCCGGCGTCATCTAGAGAGCCACTGCTTGCCGTCCTCGTCATCGGGGCGGTGGGGACTTTTTGATGACTGGGCCCGTCCGCACCTTGTCTGCGTGAGTGCGGGGGCCGAGAAAAGCACAGCAGACTGCGCCCGGAGAAGTCCTCGAAAAGCGCCACCGGACCCGGGTTCGATTCCCGGCAGCTCCACCCCTCTCGACGAGGCGGGTCACCATCACGGTGACCCGCCTCGTCGTGCGTTGCGGGGAGGTCGCGGCCGGCCCGGCCATTGCTTTGGAGTCCGTACATTCACCTAGGGTTGCCGCATGCCGAACGCCAGCGATGTCGTCCCTGCGCCCGTTCCCGCCCCCCTGACCCTGCACGCCGACGGGGCGACGGTCGTCCTGGCGGAAGGCGCGCGGGTCGCCGCCGACCCGACCCTCTATCCGGCCGCCCGGTGGTGGCGCCGCGTGAGCGAGGACGCCTTCGGGCTCGACCTGGTGCCCGTGGGCCCGGGGCAGCCCGCCGACGTCACCTTCGACCTGGATGCCGCCCTTCCGGCGCGCGGCTATCGGCTCGAGGTCGAGGTCGAGGTCGAGGTCGAGGGCGAGGGCGAGGGCGCACGGGTGCGCGTGTCCGCGGCCGACGCCGCCGGTGCGCACGCGGCCGCGCAGACGCTGCGGCAGCTGGCCGGCCCGCAGGCGTTCCGCCGCGCAGGAGCGGCGCCGCTCGCCCTGCCGGTCGCCACCATCGACGACGCGCCCCGGCTCGCCTGGCGCGGCGTGCTGCTCGACGTCGCGCGGCACTTCCTGCCGAAGGCGGACGTGCTGCGGTTCGTCGACCTCGCGGCCGCCCATCACCTGAACGTGCTGCAGCTCCACCTCACGGACGACCAGGGGTGGCGGATGGAGGTCGAGCGCTACCCGCGGCTCACCGAGGTGGGCTCCTGGCGGCGCGAGTCCGGCGTCGGGACCTGGCGGGCCGGACGGCACGACGGCCGACCGCACGGCGGCTTCTACACCCAGGCCGACCTGCGCGAGATCGTCGCGTACGCGCGCGAGCGGGGCGTCATCGTGGTGCCGGAGATCGGCTCGCCCGGCCACGTGCAGGCGGTACTGACGGCCTACCCGGAGCTCGCCGCGCGCCCCGGCGAGCACGAGGTGCGCACCACCTGGGGCATCAGCGAGGACGTGCTCGACCCGTCGCCCGCGGCCGTCGACTTCTTCCGAGACGTGCTGGACGAGGTGTGCGACGTCTTCGACGCGCCGTTCGTCTCCCTCGGCGGCGACGAGGTGCCCACGACGGCGTGGCGCGAGCGGCCCGACATCGTGGCCCGCGCCGCCGACCTGGGGCTGAGCGCCGCGGACGGCACGGGCGACGTCGCCCGCCTGCACGGCTGGTTCCTGGCGCGGCTCGCCGAGCACCTGCGCTCGAAGGGCCGGCGGGCGGTGGTGTGGGACGAGGCGTTCGGCCCCGACCTGCCGCGCGACGTCGTCGTCACCTGCTGGCGCGGGCACGCGGTGGCCGCCGACGCGCTCGCCGCCGGCCACGACGTGGTGATGGCCCCGGAGCAGGAGGTGTACCTCGACCACAGGGCCGCCGACGGCCCCGACGAGCCCGTGCCCGTCGGGTTCGTGCGCACCGTCGACGACGTCCGGGCGTTCGAGCCGCTGCCCGCCGGGCTGCTCGCCGCGCGCCCCGAGCTGGCCGGCGACCTGCCGGGCACGCTCCTCGGGGCGCAGGCGCAGGTGTGGGCCGAGCACCTCGACTCCGCGCGCCGCATCGACTATGCGGCCTACCCCCGCCTGGCCGCGTTCGCGGAGGCGGTCTGGAACCCGGACGCCACCGGGTTCGCCGAGCGGCTGCGCCGCGCGCACCTGCCCCGTCTCGACGCGGCGGGCGTCGAGTACCGCCCGCCGGGTGGGCCGCACCCGTGGCAGCAGCGGCCGGGAGTGCAGGGCTACCCCCGCGACCTCGCGGCCGAGCGCGCCGCGGCCGGGTGGGCCGGCATGGGCGGCTGGGTGGCGGGGCGCGACGGCGCCGGGCCCGGGGACGGGTGAGAGCTCAGCGCCCGGCGGGCACGGGCTCCGGGTCGCGCTCGGTGTCCGGGTCGGCGAGGACGGCGGGGTCGCCGCCGTCGCGGGGCCCGTCGGGACCCTCGGGGCCCTCGGATCCGCCCGCACCACCGGCCCCGCCACCGGCGCCGCCGCCGGTGGCGGCCGACGGCCGCCGACGGCGCAGCCACCGGTACCCGAGGTAGCCGAGCGCGGCGACGGCGAGCCAGGGGAGCAGCACGCCGAGCACGAGGACGACGGTCTGCACCGTGGAGACCAGCGCGGCCCAGCCGGACGACAGCCCGCCCAGGAACCCGCCCCGCGCCTGGGCGGCGGCCGCGGGCTCGGGCACGATCTCGACCTCGAGCGTGGACATCGCCACCTGGTCGGACAGGAGCTGGCGCTGCCCGGTGAGCGAGTCCAGCTCCGCCTGCCGGCCGGAAAGCTCCTGCTCCACCTGGAGCAGGTCCTCGGTGCTGCCGGCGCTGGCCATGAGGTCGCGCAGGCGGTCCGTGGACGTGGTCAGGGCGGCGATCCGCGCGTCGAGGTCCCGGCCCTCGCCCGTGACGTCCACGCTCTGCACGTCGACGTCCTCGACGGTGCCCAGGCGGTCCAGGGCCTCGACGGCCCCGGTCATGCGGTCGGCCGGGAGGCGGACGGTCATCGACGCCGACCCCGGGGAGTCGTCCGTGGCGGCGGTCTCGGAGCGCCGCTCCACGCGGCCGCCGGCCTCCTCCACCTGTCGGGCGAGCTCCCGGGCGGCGGCCGCGGGGTCGTCCGCCACGACCGTCGCGTGGCCGGTGGTGACGATCTCGCGCTCGGCCGCGGTGCCCGGTGCCTCCGCGGCGTCGGCGACCGCCTCGCCGCCGGCCTCCTCGGCGGCGCCGCCCTCGGCGACCCCGGCGGTGTCGGCGGCGGAGCGGGAGCCGTCCGACCCGGCCGAATCGCCGCCGCCCGAGCCCGAGCAGGCCGCGAGCACCAGGAGCAACGCCGTCGCGAGGGAGGCGACGAGAGGCGCGCGACGCGCCCGGGTGGAGCGCGGTGTGGCAGGCATGGACCCGAGCGTAGGGCGGCGCGACGTCCGCCCTGGTCGCGGCCGCGGGATCGTGACCGGACCGTGCCGCGACCGTGACCTTGGGCCCCGGCCGCGGGGCCCGGTGATGTCGGGGCGCACCGTCACGATCCGGTAACACGACCGTGCGCCGGGGGCCGGTGGATTGACAGGCGTCTAGTTAAGACGCTGTACTAACAAACATGTCCACACCGACGACGCGCACAGTGCGACGAGGTCTGGGTGCCGGCCTGCGAGCCACCTCCAAGGTGCTCCCCGAGCACGCCCGGGCGCACAACCGCTCGTTGGTGCTGCAGCACCTGTTCCATGAGGGGTCGACGTCCCGGGCCGACCTGGCCCGCGCCACCGCCCTGACCCGGGTGACGATCTCCGACCTCATCAGCGTGCTCCTCGCCGAGGGGCTCGTCGAGGAGCTGGGCGTGCAGCCCGGCCGCCGGGTCGGCAAGCCCGCGATCCTCGTCGGGATGCGGACCGACGCCTACCAGATCGTCGCCCTGGACCTGTCGGACGACGCGGTGATGCGCGGCGCCGTCATGACCCTCACCGGCGAGGCGGTGGTGCGTCGCTCCCTGCCCGTGGCCGGCCAGGTCGGCGACGAGCTCGTCGACCTCCTCACGCGCTTCGCCCGCACCCTGATCTCGGCGGCGACCCGCCCGGTCATCGGCGTCGGCGTCGGCTCGCCGGGCGTGGTGGACGGCTCGGGCCGCGTCATCGAGGCCCCCAACCGCCAGTGGACCGACCTGCCCCTGGCCACCATCCTCACCGAGCGGCTCGCGCTCCCGGTGCACGTCGCGAACGACGCCAACTCCGCTGCCCTCGGCGAGTACACCTACGGGGGAGCGGCGGGCTCGATGCTCGTGCTCACCGTGGGCCAGGGCGTCGGCGCGGGCGTCATGGTCGACGGCGCACGGGTGCAGGGCGCGGCCGACGCCGCGGGCGAGCTCGGGCACGTCACCGTCGTCGACGGCGCTTCGACAGGATCAGGGCGGCGCGCCGAGCTGTGCGCGTGCGGCCGCTACGGCTGCCTGGAGACCGTGCTCGCCGCGCCCGCGCTGCGACGCGCCGTCGCCGGCCTCGACCCGGCCGCCGCCGACGAGGAGCTGGCCGCCGTCGGGCGCATCCTCGGGTCGGCGCTGGCACCCGTCGTCGGCGCACTCAATCTGGCCGAGGTGCTGCTCAGCGGCCCGCCCGAGCTGCTCGACGGAGCCCTGCGGACCGCCGCCCTACAGACCCTGACCGACCGCACGATGCCGGCCACCGCCGCCGGCCTGCGGCTGCGGATGGCGACCCTCGACGAGGACGTCGTCCTCGCCGGGGCGGCCGTCCTGGTGCTGGCCGCCCAGCTCGGGGTCTCGTGACCCCGACGTCCCAGCCGAACCGACGGACGACCCGCACCCGGCAGCGCCGCCGCTGGCGCCGCGCTGCTCAGAACGAGCCAGTACAGATCGAGAGGAATCCCCAGTGAAGAGGACCCGTGTCGTCGCCACAGGCGTGGCGACGAGCCTGACCCTCGCGCTCGCGCTCGCTGCGTGCGCACCCGCCGACGAGGGGGACGGCGAGACCGGCGGCACCCCCGAGTCCGGCGACATCACCCTGTGGCTCAACGGGCCCGACACGCCCGACGAGCTGCGCGACTACCTGGTCGACACGTTCGAGTCGGAGAACCCCGGCTCGACGCTGTCGATCGAGCAGCAGGACTGGGAGGACCTCGTCACCAAGCTGACGACCGCCCTGCCCGACACCGCGAACACGCCCGACGTCGTGGAGATCGGCAACACGCAGGCCCCCACGTTCACGTACGCGGGCGCGTTCCGGGAGGTCTCGCCCGAGCTGTACGACGAGCTCGGCGGCGACAAGCTGCTGCCGTCCTTCGTCGAGGCCGGCGCGGTCGACGACGTCAAGTACGCGCTGCCGTACTACTACGGCTCGCGCTTCATGTTCTTCCGCAAGGACATCTGGTCCAAGGCCGGCCTCGAGGTGCCGACCACGCTCCAGGAGTTCGGCGACTCGGTCAAGGAGCTGCGCACGAAGGACCGCTCGGGCTTCGCCATCGGCGGCCAGGACTGGCGCAACGGCATCTCCTGGGTCTTCGCGAACGACGGCGAGCTCGCGGTCAAGGACGGCGACCAGTGGACCTCCACGCTCTCCGACCCGAACACCGTCAAGGGCCTGGAGCAGTGGCAGGACGCCTTCGAGGGCGCCTCGAACCTCCCGCCGACGGCCAAGGACGAGGCGTACTGGGACTTCCTGAACGACGGCTCCGACGGCGAGGCGCCCGACGGCGCCACGATCATGGCGCCGGGCTGGGCCCGCTGGTCCCTCGGTGACCTGACGAAGAACGACGACGGCGAGGAGGTCCGCGACGGGATGGCGGACGACTCCACGTTCGACATCTTCGCCCTGCCGGGCGTCGACGGCGGCGTGGCCCCCGTCTTCGCCGGCGGCTCGAACCTCGCGGTCTCCGCGAAGTCGGAGCACCCGGAGCTCGCGGAGAACCTGCTGCGGATCGTCTACTCGGACGAGTACCAGACCATGCTGGCGAAGAACGGCCTCGGCCCGGCGAACTCGGACTTCGACGAGCTCATGACGGTCGACGCCGACGGCAACCCGAACAAGTTCGGCGAGGTCACGGTCGAGACCGCGGCGGCGTCGAAGCTCACCCCGGCCGCGCCGGGCTGGGCCGCCGTCGAGGGCGCCTCCGTCTACGAGGAGCTCTTCCAGAAGATCGCCGAGGGCGGTGACGTGGCGGCGCTCGCCAAGCAGTACGACGAGAAGGTCACGCCGATGCTCAACGGCCAGGCGGGCTGACACCCACCCTCGTCAGACCCCCGACGGGCGGGGTGGCAACCAGCGACAGGATGCCACCCCGCCCGTCACCCACGACCCGGGAAGGAGGACCGCATGACCAGCACGTCGACCCTTGCCTCACGGGAGACGCCGCGCGTCGCGATCCGCCGCCGGCGCACGCCGGCCACCCCCTACCTCCTGCTGATCCCCGCTGTCGCGGTCCTGCTCATCGGTCTCGGGTATCCCGTGTACTGGCAGGTCGTGACCTCGCTGCAAGAGTTCGGCATGCTGCAGCAGTTCGGCGCCCCGCCCACGTTCGTGGGGCTCGACAACTACGCGCGCATCTTCGCCGACGACCGCCTGTGGGCCGTCGTCGGCCGCTCGATCGTCTTCTGCCTGGTGAACGCCTTCGTCACGGTGGCGATCGGGCTCGGGTTCGCGATGCTCATGCGGGCCGTGCACGGCGCGGTGCGGATCGTCATGCAGGTGGTGCTGCTCCTCGCCTGGGCGACGCCGCTCGTGGCGGCGGTGACCGTCTTCCGGTGGCTCTTCGACTACCGCACGGGCGTGGTGAACTGGCTTCTCGTCCAGATCGGGTTCGAGCAGTACCAG
Organism: Isoptericola sp. Y581; assembly: GCF_059445475.1. NCBI lineage: Bacteria > Bacillati > Actinomycetota > Actinomycetes > Micrococcales > Promicromonosporaceae > Isoptericola > Isoptericola sp. Y581. The sequence goes on from NZ_JCAIUK010000002.1 coordinate 330,864, forward strand.
GGATACGCGTGGCTGGCGCAGCCGCTCACCTTCTACTTCGTCGCGACGCTCGTCATCGTGTGGATGTCGGTGCCGTTCGTCGCCATGTCCCTGTACGCCGGCCTGACGCAGGTCTCCGAGGAGGTCCTGGAAGCGGCCCGCCTCGACGGCGCCAACGGCACGCAGATCCTCATGCGGATCCTGCTGCCGCTCGTGCGTCCCGTGCTCGCCATCGTGCTGCTGCTGCAGATCATCTGGGACCTGCGCGTCTTCGGGCAGATCCGGCTGCTGCAGGACGGCGGCGCGCCGATCGCCGAGACGAACCTGCTCGGCAACTTCATCTACGAGCTCGGCATGGGCAGCCAGGACTTTGCCGGCGCCGCCGCCGTCTCGATCTTCGTCCTGCTGCTCACGGTGCTGCTCTCGGCCCCCTACGTGCGCAGTCTCATGAAGGAGGACGCCGCATGAGCGCCGCGACCGAGCCCGCCCCGGCGGCGGTCCGGGCGCCCACGACGGCCCCCGGTTCCGGCCAGCGCATGCCCCGTCCCGTCGCCCGGCGCAAGCCGCGCGCCGGCAAGGCGCTGCTGAGCGTGCTGGGCGTCGCGGTGTCGCTCGTGTGGATCTTCCCGGTCTACTGGATGGTGCTGTCGGCCGTCACGCCGAACGCGCGGCTGACCACCTCGACGCAGAGCTTCCTGCCGACGCACTTCACCCTCGGGAACTTCTCGAGCGTGCTGACCGATTCCGGCTTCGGGGGCGCTCTCCGGATGAGCCTGACGATCACGGGCATCGCCCTCGTGCTCGTCCTGGCGTTCGCCTTCCTCGGCGCGCTCGCGATCAGCCGGTGGCGCTTCCGCGGCCGCGCGAGCTTCGTGCTCGCGATCCTGTTCATCCAGATGTTGCCGGCCGAGGGCCTGTTCATCGCCCAGTACAAGATGCTGTCGACGGTGGGGGAGAGCGCCCCGGTCCTCGGGCTGAACTCCGTGCTCGGCATCTCGATCCTGTACACCGCGATGCTCGTGCCGTTCACGATCTGGATGCTGCGCGGCTTCGTCGCGGGCGTCCCGGCCGAGCTCGAGGAGGCAGGGATGGTCGACGGGCTCTCGCGGACCAAGGCGTTCCTGCGGATCACGTTCCCGCTGCTGGCGCCGGGCCTCGTGGCCTCCGGCGTCTACGCGTTCCTGCAGGCCTGGAACGAGTTCACCACGGCGCTCGTCCTCCTCCCCGCGGAGTCGAGCCAGACCCTGCCGGTCTGGCTGCGCAGCTTCCTGTCGGCGTCCGCGTCCCGTGGGATCGACTGGGCCGAGGTCATGGCCGCGTCGACCCTCATCGCGGTGCCGGTGATCATCTTCTTCATGTTCGTGCAGGGCCGGATGACGTCCGGGCTCGTCGCCGGGGCGGTGAAGGGCTGACGTGGACGACGGCACAGACATGACTGCAGGGCCCGGGGCCGGCCCCACTGTCGGACCTACCGTCGGACCGACGGTCGGGCTGGACATCGGCGGCACCAAGACGCTCGCCGTGCTGCTCGACGCGAGGGGCGAGATCGTGGCGCAGGCCCGGCTCGCCACCGAACGTGGCCCGCGCGGCGTGGTCGCGGGCGCGGCCCGCGCCGTGCGCGGCGTGGCGCGGCAGGCCGGGACCGACGTCGCCGACGTGGTCGGCGTGGGCGTGGGCATGCCCGGCCTCGTCGACCCGGCGGCCGGCACCGTCCGGCACGCCGTCAACGTGGGCATCGACGGCGAACCCCTGGCGCTGACGGAGCTGCTGGCCGCCGAGCTCGACGACGTCCCCGTGGGCCTCGAGAACGACCTCAACGTGGCCGCCCTCGGCGCCGCCCACCTCGAGGGCATCGCGGGCATCGCGGGCATCGAGGGCACGGCGTCCGGCGGGGCCGGGCACGACGCCCGCGGGGTCGACCTCGCGTTCCTCGCGCTGGGCACCGGGCTGGCCGCGGGCCTCGTGCTGGACGGCCGGCTGCGTCGCGGCGTCGGCGGCGCCGCCGGCGAGATCGGGCACGTGCCGGTGGACCCGGCCGGCCCCGTCTGCCCGTGCGGGCAGCGCGGCTGCCTGGAGCTGTACGCCTCCGGGACGGCGGTGGCCCGGCTGTGGCCTGCCACGACCGGGCGCCCGGCGCCCGTGGAGCTCTTCGAGGCCGCTGCCCGGGGCGTGCCCGGCGCCGTCGAGGCCCGGGAGACGTACGCCTCCGCGGTGGCGGCGGCGGTGCGCATGCTCGTGCTCACGGTGGACGTGCAGCACGTGGTGCTCGGCGGCGGGGTGGCACAGCTCGGCGAGCCGCTGCTCGACGCGGTGCGCGGCGCGCTTGCGCGGGAGTCGACGTCCTCGGGCTTCCTGACGTCGCTGCACCTGCCGGAGCGCGTCCGCCTGGCCCCCGGCCGCGTCCCCGTCGGGGCCGTCGGCGCCGCTGTCGTGGGCCGGTCGGTCGCGCGGCCTGTGCCCGCGGGCGGGGTAGCCTCATGACCCGCCGCGTGATCCGACCCGTGACCCGCCGCGGGAGGGCCGCAATGGTCCTGGCCGGCGTCGTGACGCTGGCGCTGGCCGGGTGCGGGGTGCTGGGCGCGGACCCGAAGGAGTCCGCGCCGGACCTCGACCTGACGATGTGGCTCGTCGGCACGGACACGACGCCCGAGCTGCGCGAGTACCTCGTGCAGACCTTCGAGGACGAGCACCCCGGCGCGACCCTCACCATCGAGCAGCAGGAGTGGGGCGACCTCGTCCAGAACCTCACCCGGTCCCTGCACGACCCCGCCACCACGCCGGACGTGGTGGAGGTCGGCAACACCCAGTCGCCCACGTTCACCACCTCCGGGTCCTTCCGCGAGATCTCGCCCGAGCTGTACGAGGAGCTGGGCGGCGACAAGCTGCTGCCGTCGTTCGTGGAGGCGGGCTCGGTGGACGGTCGTCACTACGCGCTCCCGTACTACTTCGGGTCCCGGTACGTCTTCTACCGCAAGGACCTCTGGCGCGAGGCCGGGTTCGAGAAGCCGAAGACGCTCGCCGAGTTCGGCGAGACGGTGAAGGCGCTCACCGACGACGACCACGCGGGCCTCGCGATGGGCGGCCAGGACTGGCGCAACGGCATCTCCTGGGTCTTCGCCAACGGCGGAGAGCTCGCCGTGAAGGAGGGCGACGGCTGGGTCTCCACCTTGGCGGAGCCCCGCACCGTCAAGGGCCTGGAGCTGTGGCAGGACGTGTACGAGACCGCGTCCTACCTGCCGTCGACGGAGAAGGACGTCTCGTACTGGGACTTCCTCAACGACGGCGTGGAGGACGCGCCGCCCGCCGCGGCCACGATCATGGCGCCCGCGTGGGCGCGCTGGTCGATCGGCGGCCTCGAGCGCACCGACGGGGGCGAGGAGGTGCGCGACGGCATGAAGGACTCCTCGACGTTCGACATCTTCGCGCTGCCGGGCGTGGACGGCGGCCTGGCCCCGGTCTTCGCAGGCGGGTCCAACATCGCGGTCTCCGCGGCCTCCCCGAGCCCGGACCTGGCCGAGGACGTGCTGCGCGTGGTCTTCTCCGAGGAGTTCCAGACGAAGCTCGCCGAGAGCGGGCTCGGCCCGGCGAACGCCGACGCCCAGGAGGCGATGGAGGGCGACAAGTTCGGCCGGACGCTGGTGGCCACGGCCGCGGCGTCGAAGCTCACCCCGGCGGCCCCGGGCTGGGCGTCGATCGAGGACGCCGGCGTCTACGAGGACCTGTTCGGGCGGATCGCCGGCGGCGGGGACGTCGCGACGCTCGCCGCCGAGTTCGACGCGCGGCTCACGCCGATGCTCAACGCCCCGCCCGCCGAGCCCGAGGAATGAACTCCGGGATGATGTGCTGCATCCTGGAACCGAGAGACTGGAGCCCCGTATGGAAGTTGTGATCGCCCCCGCCGAGGAGCTCGCCGTGCTGGCGGCCGACGCGATCGAGACGCTGCTGCGCCGCGATCCCGCGACCGCGCTCGGTCTGGCCACCGGGTCGAGCCCGCTGAAGGTGTACGACGAGCTGGCCCGCCGCCACGAGGAGACGGGGCTGTCGTTCGCCCGAGCTCGCGGCTTCATGCTCGACGAGTACGTGGGCCTGCCCACCGAGCACCCGCAGCGCTATCGCAACGTCATCGAGACGGAGATCGCGTCGCGCGTCGCGTGGCCGGCGGACCAGGTGCACGGCCCGGACGGCCTGGCCGAGGACATTCCTGCGGCGTGCGCGGCGTACGAGCAGGCGATCACGGACGCGGGCGGCGTGGACCTCCAGCTCCTCGGGATCGGCACCGACGGGCACATCGCGTTCAACGAGCCGGGCTCCTCCCTGGCGTCGCGCACCCGCATCAAGACCCTGACGCGCCAGACCCGCGTGGACAACGCGCGGTTCTTCGACGACGACGTGGAGCGGGTGCCCGCGCACTGCCTCACGCAGGGCCTCGGCACCATCATGGAGGCGCGCCACCTCGTGCTGCTGGCCACCGGGCGGCACAAGGCCGAGGCCGTGCACCAGCTCGTCGAGGGCCCGGTCTCCGCCATGTGGCCCGGCACGGTGATGCAGCTGCACCCGCACGCCACCGTGCTGGTCGACGACGCCGCGGCCTCGCGCCTGCAGCTCGGCGACTACTACCGGCAGACCTTCGGGTCGAAGCCGAACTGGCAGGGGCTGTGATCCGTGCCCGGATCCCCGGCAGGGGGGCCGTGACGGTCGGGGAGCGTCACAGGGTGCGTCGTAGACTGCCCGGCATGAGCGATCCCCTCTCCACCCCGCCTGCCGAACCCTCGCGCGACACGGGTGCCGGCACCAGCGTGCTGGAGCGCCCGGACACCCGCGAGCAGACGGCGGAGCCGGGCGACCACGAGCGCTTCGCGCACTACGTGCGCAAGGAGAAGATCATGGAGTCCGCCCTGTCGGGCAAGCCCGTGATCGCGCTCTGCGGCAAGGTGTGGGTGCCGGGTCGCGACCCGGCGAAGTTCCCGGTGTGCCCGATCTGCAAGGAGATCTACGACGGGCTGCGGGAACCGCAGGACGGCGAACCTGGGGACGACTCCGGCAAGTGAGCGCCCAGCCACTGCCCGAGCCCGAGTCCGAGTCAGTACCCGCCCCCGCGATCGAGGCCGACGGCTTCGATCTCTTCGCGGCGGCCGAGGACCCGGCCGCCAAGGCCCTGCCGCTGCCGCAGTCGCCGTCGTCGGCCGCGGCGTCCCACCTCAGCCCCGCATTCCCGCGCCGTGCCCCGTGGGGGACGGCGTCCAACCTGCGCGCCTGGCAGGCGGAGGCGCTCGAGCTGTACCGGCAGCGCGACCCGCGGGACTTCCTCGCGGTCGCGACGCCCGGGGCGGGCAAGACGACGTTCGCGCTGCGCGTCGCCACCGAGCTGCTGGAGGCCGGCGTCGTGCGGCGGGTGGCCGTCGTCGCGCCCACGGAGCACCTCAAGCACCAGTGGGCCGACGCGGCCGCGCGCGTCGGCATCCGCATCGACCCGTCGTTCAAGAACAGCCAGGGCCGGCACGGCTCGCACTACGACGGCGTCGCCCTGACGTACGCCCAGGTCGCCGCCAAGCCCGCGCTGCACCGCGCGCGCACCGAGGCCGCCCGCACGCTCGTCATCCTCGACGAGGTGCACCACGGAGGCGACGCCCTGAGCTGGGGCGACGCCGTGCGCGAGGCGTTCGAGGGCGCCACCCGGCGGCTCGCGCTGACCGGCACGCCGTTCCGGTCGGACACCTCCCCGATCCCGTTCGTCACGTACGAGCAGGACCGGGAGGGGATCCGCCGGTCCAAGGCCGACTACACCTACGGCTACGGCGAGGCGCTGCGCGACCACGTGGTGCGGCCCGTGCTGTTCATGACCTACTCCGGCGAGATGCGCTGGCGCACGCGGGCGGGCGACGAGATCAGCGCCCGCCTCGGCGAGGCCATGACCAAGGACATGCACGCCCAGGCCTGGCGCACCGCGCTGGACCCGAACGGCGAGTGGATCCCGTCGGTCCTCGCGGGGGCGGACAGGCGACTCACCGAGATGCGTCGCGTCGTGCCGGACGCGGGCGGTATGGTCATCGCGACCGACCAGACCGATGCCCGCGCCTACGCGGGCCACCTCGCCCGGCTGACGGGCGAGAGCCCGATCGTGGTCCTGTCCGACGACGACGGCGCCAGCGCGCGCATCGACGAGTTCGCCCAGGGCGACTCGCGCTGGATGGTGGCGGTACGCATGGTGTCCGAGGGCGTGGACGTGCCGCGCCTCGCGGTGGGCGTCTACGCCACCAGCACCTCCACCCCGCTGTTCTTCGCGCAGGCCGTCGGCAGGTTCGTCCGCGCCCGTAAGCGCGGCGAGACCGCGTCCGTCTTCCTGCCCAGCGTGCCGCTGCTGCTGGAGCTGGCGAACGGGATGGAGATCGAGCGGGACCACGCGCTCGACCGGCCCCAGACGGCGGAGGAGCAGGGCATCGAGTACGACCCGGAGGCGGCGCTGCTGGCGGCCGCCAACCGGGAGGAGAAGGCGTCCGGCGAGCTCACGGGCAGCTTCGAGGCGCTCGAGGCGCAGGCGTCGTTCGACCGGGTGCTGTTCGACGGCGGCGAGTTCGGCACCGGCGCCGACGTCGGCTCGGCCGAGGAGCTCGATTTCCTCGGGCTGCCGGGGCTGCTCGAGGCCGACCAGGTGACCACGCTGCTGCGGCAGCGGCAGGCCCAGCAGGTCCGCGGACGGTCCGGCGCCGCGTCCTCCGAGGCCGCGCTCGAGCAGTCCGAGGCGGAGCACCGGCGGGCCGCCGACCTGCGCAAGGAGCTCTCCAAGCTGGTGTCCGCCTGGGCGCGCAAGAGCAGCACCCCGCACGGGTCGGTGCACACCGAGCTGCGACGGCGCTGCGGCGGCCCCGAGGTGCCGCTCGCCACGGCCGACCAGCTCACCGCGCGGATCGAGATGGTGCGGGGCTGGTTCGTCGGGAAGCGGTAGGGCCGGCGCTCAGGTGAGCGGGAGCTCGACGGTCGGGATGGCCGCGTCGCCGGCGGAGAGGCGGCGTCCGCCGCGCGGCAGCTCGGCCCGGGCCTGCAGGTGGTGGCGCGCCGCGGTCTGGACGCCGTACGGGCCCACCCAGCGGGAGTCGACGGCGCCGTCCACCACGAACGGGACCAGCAGACCGCGCAGGTCGGGCCGCTCGCCGTCGTCCACCGGCTCGCCCGGGTCGCCGTCCTCGGGCGACCACGCGAGGACGAGGTCGTCGGCGCCCGTGACCAGCACCTCCTCGACGGCGCGGCCGTCGGGGCCGTACCGCCGGGCCGCGGACTTGCGGCCACCCTGGCTGGACTTGTGGGCGGACGCCTTCGCCACCGGCTGCAGCACGCCGGACGCGTCGGCCCGGGCCACGAGCTTGTAGACCATCCCGCAGGTCGGCGCGCCCGAGCCCGTGACCAGCGACGTGCCGACGCCGTAGACGTCGACCGGCATGGCCGCGAGCCCCGCGATGGCGTGCTCGTCGAGGTCGGACGTCACGACGATCTTCGTGCCCGTGGCGCCGAGCTCGTCGAGCTGGCGGCGCACCTCGACGGCCAGGACGCCGAGGTCGCCCGAGTCGAGGCGTACGGCGTCGAGCGACGTACCGGCCGCCGCGATCGCGTTCTCGACGCCGCGCCGCACGTCGTAGGTGTCGACCAGCAGGGTGGTGCCGGACCCCAAGGACGCGACCTGCGAGTCGAACGCCGAGCGCTCGTCGTCGTGCAGCAGGGTGAACGCGTGCGCGGCCGTGCCGATCGTGTCGAGCCCGTACCGCATGCCGGCCTCGAGGTTGGAGGTGCCCGCGAACCCGCCCACCACGGCAGCCCGGGCGGCCGCCACGGCGGCCTGCTCGTGCGCCCGGCGGGACCCCATCTCGAGCACGGGGCGGTCCACGGCGGCGCTCGTCATGCGGGAGGCGGCGGAGGCGATCGCCGAGTCGTAGTTGAGGATCGACAGGACGAGCGTCTCCAGGAGCACGGCCTCGGCGAAGGTGCCCTCGACCTGCAGGACGGGGGAGCCGGGGAAGAAGATCTCGCCCTCGGCGTAGCCCTGGATGCTGCCGGTGAACCGGTAGCCGCGCAGGAAGTCGAGCGTGCGGTCGTCCACGACGCCCGCACGCTCGAGGAACGCCAGCTCCGCGTCCGTGAAGCGGAAGTGGGCGAGGGCCTCCAGGACGCGGCCGGTTCCGGCGAGGACGCCGTAGCGCCGGCCCGCCGGCAGCCGCCGCGTGAACACCTCGAACACGCAGTGCCGGTGCGCCGTGCCGTCCGCGAGCGCGGCCTGCAGCATGGTCAGCTCGTACCGGTCGGTGAGCAGCGCCACCGACGGTCGGACGGCCGGGAGCGGCGCGGCGGGCACCGAGTCCGGGATCCGCAGACCAGGCAGGGTGGGGGTGGCCGGCGCAGCGCCCGGCGAGAGGGCGGCGCTGCCCCGGGGCTCGTCGGTCATGGGGACACGGTAGGGCGCCCGCGGAGATCCGGCAGTTCGGCGCCCGCCAGTCGGACGGTCGACGCCCGGCACTCGGCTGTGCCTAGGCTGGGGCGGTGAACGGGGTGATGACGCTCGCGACGGCAGTCGCGGGGACCGAGGTGCAGCGCGAGACGGACGCCGAGCAGACGGCGGCCGTCGCGGACCCATGGATCACGATCGTCTGGAACGACCCGGTCAACCTCATGTCGTACGTGAGCTACGTCTTCGAGAGCCACTTCGGCTATCCGCCGCCCAAGGCGCAGAAGCTGATGATGCAGGTGCACCACGACGGCCGGGCCGTGGTGTCGACCGGGCCGCGCGAGCGCATGGAGGTGGACGTGCAGGCCATGCACGGGTTCGGGCTGTGGGCCACGCTGCGTCGGTCCGGCGAGTCGGACGGGGGTGCGGCGTGACGCCGTTCCGGTCCGCCCCGGTGGGCTACGTGGCCCGGTGGGAGCCGGTGGAGCGCGAGGTGCTCGCGCGGGTGGCGCGCGACGTCGCCGAGCTGGTGCGCGCCGAGTCGGGTCTGGAGCCGGGCGTCGAGGTCGGCGACGGGGTCGCCTTCACGGGCATCGGGCGGGTGCCGCAGGACCCGGCGGTGCAGCGGCTGCTCCCCGATGCGCACGACGAGGACGCGGACGTCGCGACCGAGTTCCGCCACCTCACCCAGACGGACCTGGCGGCGGGGAAGGTCGCGCGGCTCGTCGCCTTCGCGGAGGAGATCGACCCGGACGACGACCTCCCCGGGCTGGAGGGCGACCTCCGGGGCACCGCGGCCCTGGACGAGGCGGAGGTCGTGGTGCCCCGCGAGTCGGCGCAGGAGTTCGCGGGGGCGCTGACCGACGTGCGCCTCGTGCTGGCGGAGCGGCTCGGCCTCGTCGACGACTCCGACGTCGAGTCCCTGCACGACGACGTCCTGGCGGGCGTCGACGACGAGGAAGACGACGACGATGACGACGGCGAGCTTGCCGGCTGGGAGCGTGCGGGTCTGACCGGCGCGGAGCGGCGGTACTGGGGCGGCGTCTTCGTCGCGGCAGGCTTCGCGCAGGAGTCGCTGGTCGACGAGATGCTCGCCGACCTGCGGGCGGGCCGCCCCACCCTGTAACCCGCCCCGTCATCGCTGTGGCGGGCGCCACGCCGTGTCGCTGCTCACCCTCGAGTGTCCTGACGGTCCGTCACGACTAGGCTGCTCGGCGTGAACGACGCCCCCATCGGGATCTTCGACAGCGGCGTCGGCGGGCTGACCGTCGCGCGCTCCATCCTCGACCAGCTGCCGCACGAGCAGGTGCTGTACCTGGGCGACACGGCCAACAGCCCGTACGGGCCCAAGCCGCTCGCCGCCGTGCGGGCGATGGCGCTGGCGGTGATGGACCGGCTCGTCGACGAGGGCGTGAAGATGCTCGTCATCGCCTGCAACTCAGCGACCGCCGTCGCGCTGCCCGACGCCCGCGAGCGGTACACCGTGCGGCGCGGCATCCCCGTTGTCGAGGTGATCCGCCCGGCCGCGCGCCGCGCCGTCGTCGCGTCCAAGACGGGCCGCATCGGCGTCATCGGCACGAAGGCCACCATCGACTCCCGCGCGTACGACGACGCCTTCCATGTGACGCCCGGCCTGGAGATCACTACGCAGGCGTGCCCGGAATTCGTCCCCCTCGTGGAGCGCGGGCTGACGACCGGCCCCGAGGTGCTCGAGGTGGCGCACCGGTACCTCGACCCGGTGCGGGCCGCGGGCGTCGACACCCTCGTGCTGGGCTGCACGCACTACCCCCTGCTCGCGGGCGCGGTGTCGTACGTCATGGGCGAGGACGTGACGCTGGTGTCCAGCGCGGAGGAGACCGCCAAGGACGTGTTCCGGAACCTGGTCTCGCACGACCTCGAGCGGTCGCCCGGCGCCCCGGCGCCCACGCACCGCTTCCTCGCCACCGGGACTCCCGAGCCGTTCCAGCAGCTCGCGAGGCGGTTCCTCGGCCCCGAGGTGGCGCTGGTGGAGGCGGCGTGAGGCTCGTCACCGTCGGCGTGGCCGGGTCGTTCCCCGGCCCCGCGTCGCCGGCGTCCGCGTACCTGCTGCAGGTGCCCGCCGCGCTGGCCGCGGCGTCGGGGCTGACGGGCGAGGACGCACGCGACTGGAACGTCGTGCTGGACCTGGGCAACGGCGCGCTCGGCGCGCTGCAGCGGCACGTCGACCCGCTCGACCTGGACGCCGTCGCCCTCTCCCACCTGCACCCGGACCACTGCGCCGACCTGTCCGGGCTGTACGTGTACCTGCGGTACCACCCGGAACGGGGCTCGGCGCGCACGGGCTCCAGGCGCGGGCTGCCGGTGATCGGTCCGAGCACGACCTCGGAGCGGGCGGCCGCGATGTACGGGCTGGAGCCCGGCGAGTCCATGGCGGGGGAGTACGACTTCCACACCTGGCGCACGGGCTCGGCGGTGCGCGTGGGGCCGTTCGAGCTGGAGCCGTTCGCGGTCTACCACCCGGTGGAGGCGTACGGCATCCGGGTCACGGGCCCGTCGAGCGAGCGGCCGGGAGAGCGGGTCACGCTCGCCTACTCCGGCGACACCGACAGCTGCGACGGCCTCGTCGCCGGCGCGCGGGACGCGGACCTTCTGCTCGCCGAGGCGGCGTTCCAGGAGGGTCGGGACGACGGCGTCGAGCGCGGCATCCACCTGACCGGCCGGCGCGCGGGCGAGGCCGCGACGCAGGCGGGGGCGCGCCGGCTGCTGCTCACGCACCTGCCGGTGTGGAGCGCCCCCGAGGTCGCGCTCGCCGAGGCGCGGTCGGCCTACGACGGCCCCGTCGAGGTCGCGGTGGCCGGCGGGGTGCACGACCTGTGAGCGGTAGCCTCGGCCCCGTGAACGCTGCTCCATCCACGCCCCGCCCTGCTTGGCCCGCGGTCGTCTGCGACCTCGTGTGCGTGCTCGTCTTCACCGTGGTGGGCACGCTCAACCACGCCACCGCGGGTGTCGGCCACGTCGCGCTGGTCGGCCTGCCGTTCGTCGTAGGGCTGGCCGTCGGCTGGGTCGCGACGCGCGCCTGGCGGGCGCCCGCGCAGGTGTGGCCCACCGGCCTGGCCGTGTGGTTCGCCACGGTCGCGCTGGGGCTCTTCCTGCGGCCGGTGCTCGGCATCGGCGGCGTCGAGGTGTCGTTCGCGATCGTCACCGCCGTCTTCCTCGGCGTCACGATGCTCGGCTGGCGCGCCCTTGCGCCGCTCGCCGCCCGCCGCGCCGCGTAGGCGCGCTGCCGGCCGCGCAGCGGCGCGCCACTACCCGCCTGCTGGAGCTGCTCGACGAGGGCTGCGCCCCGCAACCCCGGGGTTCGTCAGCGCGTCAGGGCCTCGGCGATCGCGGGGGCGAGGGCGCGGAACGCCTTGCCGCGGTGGCTGATCGCGTTCTTCTCGGCCGGCTCCAGCTCGGACGACGTGCGCGTGCCCGGCGCCCCGTCGGGGCCGGCGTCCTGCTCCGACGGCACGTGGATCGGGTCGTAGCCGAACCCGTTCTCGCCGCGCGGGGCGCGTACCAGCGTGCCGGGCATCTCGCCGAGGCACACCTCCTCGCGGTCGGGCGTCACCAGCGCGGCCGCGCAGACGAACGCCGCGCCGCGGTGCTCGTCGCGGACCTCGGAGAGCTGCGCGAGCAGCAGCTCGAGGTTCGCGACGTCGTCGCCGTGCCGGCCGGCCCACCGGGCGGAGAAGATGCCGGGCGCGCCGCCCAGCACGTCCACGCTCAGGCCGGAGTCGTCGGCGACGGCGGGCAGGCCCGTGGCCGCCGCCAGGGCGCGGGCCTTGATGAGGGAGTTCTCGACGAACGAGACGCCGTCCTCGACCGGCTCGGGTGCCCCCAGGTCGCCCGCGGTGACGACGGCGTCGTCGGGCAGGGAGTCCAGGCCGGGCTGCTCGCGCAGGATGGCGCGCAGCTCCACGAGCTTCTTGCGGTTGTGCGTGGCCAGCACCAGCCGCGCGCCGGGCGGCACGACGGTGGTCGCGTCGCCCACCGTCAGACCTCCTGTGCCAGCGCGGCGCGCTGCGTCTCGGTCAGTTCAGCCGTGCCGGCGACCGCCAGGTCGAGCAGCGCGTCGAGCTCCGCGCGGTCGAACGGCGCGTGCTCGGCGGTGCCCTGCACCTCGACGAACGTGCCGGACCCGGTGGTCACGACGTTCATGTCCGTCTCGGCCCGCACGTCCTCCACGTAGGGCAGGTCGAGCATCGGGGTGCCGTCGATGATGCCGACGCTCACGGCGGCGACCGAGTCCGTGAGGACCTGCTTGCCGCCGGTGACGTGCCCGTGCCGTGCGCCCCACGCGACGGCGTCGGCGAGGGCCACGTAGGCGCCGGTGATCGCTGCGGTGCGGGTGCCGCCGTCGGCCTGCAGCACGTCGCAGTCCAGCACGATCGTGTTCTCGCCGAGGGCTGAGACGTCGACGACGGCGCGCAGGGCCCGGCCGATGAGGCGGGAGATCTCGTGCGTGCGCCCGCCGATCTTGCCCTTGACCGACTCGCGCTGGCTGCGCTCGTTCGTCGCGCGGGGGAGCATCGCGTACTCCGCCGTGACCCAGCCCTCGCCTGAGCCCTTCTTCCAGCGCGGCACGCCCGCGGTGAAGGACGCGGTGCACAGCACCCGGGTCTTGCCGAACTCCACCAGCACGGAGCCCTCGGCGTTCTCGGTCCACCCGCGGGTGATGGTCACCGGGCGGAGCTGGTCGGGCGTGCGGCCGTCGACGCGCGTCGTGGTGGCAGGTGTAGCGGCGCCGGGGGAAGCAGGGGAAGTCATGCCGCCACCCTAGACGAGCGCCGCTCCGAGGATGGCGGCCGATCGATGAGTCTGCCCTGGTGCGGACGTCACATCCTGCAGGGCCCCCGCCGGCCCTCTCGTCCCCGAAGGAGACTCATGGCCAAGCTCATCTACTCGATGATCACCTCGCTCGACGGCTACGCCGAGGCCGCGGAGGGCAGCCTCGGTACCGGCGCCGAGGACCCGGAGGTGCACACCTTCGTCGGCGACGTCTTCCGCGACGTGGGCACGTACCTCTACGGCCGGCGGATGTACGAGACGATGGTCTTCTGGGAGACCGCGCACACCGATCCCGACGCGCCGCCGCACATCCTGCAGTACGCGCGGGACTGGCAGGCCGCCCAGAAGGTCGTGTACTCCACGACGCTCGAGTCGGCGTCCAGCGCGAAGACCCGGATCGAGCGGACCTTCGACCCGGACGCGGTGCGCAAGCTCAAGGCCGAGGCCGACCACGACCTGACCGTCGACGGCCCGAACCTCGCGGCCCAGGCCATCAGGGCCGGCCTGGTGGACGAGTACCACCTGTTCATCACCACGAGCGTGGTCGGCGGCGGCAAGCGGTTCTTCCCCGACGGCGTCCGCCTCGATCTCGACCTGGTCGAGGAGCGCGCCTTCGACAGCGGGCTGATCTACGCGCGCTACCGGACCCGCTGAGGCCGCGGCCCGGTCGGCCCACCGCGCCGGGCCGCGCGGCCGTGCCCACCGGCGCGGGCCCGGGCAGGGCACGGCCCTAGGATCGACGGGTGCACCTCACCGCTACCGACCTCGCGTTCGCGTACCCCGGCCGCCCGGTGCTCGACGGCGTGAGCCTGCGCGTGTCCGACTCCACCCGGCTCGGCGTGGTGGGGGAGAACGGTTCCGGAAAGTCGACCCTGCTGCACCTGCTGGCCGGTGACCTGCGCCCCGCGCGCGGCGAGGTCCGGCGGCGGGGGAGCGTCGCGCTGGTGGAGCAGGAGCTCGCCACGACGCCCGGCCAGACGGTCGGTGACCTCGTGCGCGGCACGCTGACGGGCCTGCGGACCCTCGCGGCCGAGCTCGAGGCCGAGGCCGCGGCGTTCGATCACGAGTCGGGGGACTTGCGCCGGCTGTCCGGGCTGCTCGCCCGGGCGGAGCACCTGGCCGTGTGGGACGCCGACCGCCGGGTCGAGGTCGCGCTGAGCCGCCTCGAGGCGGAGCGGGACCCCGACCGCCGCCTCGACACCCTCTCCGTCGGGCAGCGGTACCGCGTGCGCCTCGCGTGCCGGCTCGCCGAGCGCGCCGACCTGCTGCTCCTCGACGAGCCCACCAACCACCTCGACGACTCGGCGATCGAGTTCCTCACGGGGGAGCTGGTGGCCTGGCGCGGCGGCGTGGTCGTGGTGACGCACGACCGCGAGCTGCTCGACGACGTGGCCACCGGCATCCTCGACCTCGACCCCTCGATGGACGGCAAGCCCGTGCTCTATGGGCAGCCCGGCTATCTCGCGTACCGGTTCGCGAAGAACCAGGCGCTGCACCGGTGGCGCCAGCGCTACCGGGCAGAGCAGGAGCGCGCCCGCGTGCTCGCCGAGCGGCTCGACACCTCCTACGAGGGGCTGTCCGACGAGTGGCGCCCCGAAAAGGGCTCCCAGAAGCACCGGCGGGCCACCCGGGCGCGCATCCACGTCAAGGCCGCCGACCGGCTGGTGCAGCAGCTCGAGGCCGAGGCCGTCGAGGTGCCCGTCCCGCCGGCGCAGCTCGCGTTCCCCGACCTGCCCGCGATGTCGCCCGGCTGGGACCCGGGGGACCCGCTCGTCGAGCTGCGGTCGCCGAGGGTCGTCGCCGACGACCCTTCGACCCCTCGACAGGCTCAGGACGGCGCAGGCTCAGGACGGCGCGGCGGGCCCGCAGTGCGGCTCGACCTGCCCGGCACGCGGGTGGCCGTGCCGCCGTCGGGGCGGCTGCTCGTCGTGGGCCCCAACGGGGCGGGCAAGTCGACGCTCCTCGCGGCGCTCGCGGGCCGCGTCGGGCTGAAGCGCGGCACGCGGTCGGTCACGGCGGGGGCGCGGCTCGGCGTCGTGACGCAGGAGGGTCGCACCGCCGTGCCGGCCGGGCAGGACGCCGCGCGGTCCGGGTTCGACGCGTACGCCGCCGAGGCGCTCGAGCTGCTGGAGCGGGGCGAGCTGGACCCGGAGCACGTGGTGCCGGTCGCCGCCCTCGGCCTGCTGAGCGAGGAGGACCTGGACCGGTCCCTCGCCGAGCTGTCGGCCGGTCAGCGGCGCCGGTTCGAGCTGGCGAGGGCGCTGCTGCACGCCCCCCACCTGCTGCTCCTCGACGAGCCCACCAACCACCTGTCGGTGGACCTGGTGGACGAGCTGACGCGGGCGTTGATCGCCACCCCGGCCGCCGTCGTCGTCGCGACGCACGACCGCCGCATGCGCGCCGACCTCGCCGACTGGCCGGTGCTCGACCTCAGCTGAGGCGGCCCGCCCAGGCCATCGCCTGCTTCACGAGCATGCCCTGCCCGTGGATCATCTCGGCCTGCACGGTGTCGCTGCATGCCTCCTCCGGCGTCAGCCACGCGAGGTCGAGCGCGTCCTGCTGGGGGCGGCAGTCGCCCGCCACGGGCACGACGTACGCCAGGGAGACCGCGTGCTGGCGCGGGTCGTGGTACGGCGTGATCCCGGGGGTGGGGAAGTACTCGGCCACAGTGAAGGGTTGCGGGGACGCCGGGACCTGCGGCAGGGCCACGGGGCCGAGGTCCTTCTCGATGTGCCGCAACAGCGCGTCGCGCACCCGCTCGTGGTAGAGCACACGGCCGGAGACGAGCGCGCGGGTCATCGTGCCCAGGGGGGTCACCCTGAGCAGCAGCCCGATGGCGACGACGTCCCCCGAGTCGTCGACCCTTACCGGCACGGCGTCGACGTACACGAGCGGCAGCTGGGCGCGCACGGCCGCCAGGTCCTCCGGGGTGAGCCAGCCGGCAGGCTGCGGCTCGTGGTAGAACTCGTCGTCGGGAGGGAACTCGGCCGTGTCGGTCACAGGTCGTTTCTACCAGCCCACGAGGGCGACCACCGCGCCGGGAATACTGCGGCACGCACCGGTGCTGTGCCGAGGAGACCCCCATCGGAAGGATACCCATGGCTACCGTCGAGCTCACCGACGACACGTTCGAGAAGACCGTCACCGACAACGACATCGTGCTGGTCGACTTCTGGGCCGACTGGTGCGGCCCGTGCAAGCAGTTCGCACCGGTCTACGAGGCCTCGTCCGAGGAGCACGCGGACGTGGTGCACGCCAAGCTCGATACCGAGGCGAACCAGCAGATCGCCGCCGCCGCCGGCGTCAGCGCCATCCCCACGCTGATGGCGTTCCGCGAGGGCGTGCTCGTCTTCAACCAGGCCGGCGCCCTGCCCGCCCCCGCCCTCAAGCAGGTCGTGGACGCGGTCAAGGAGCTCGACATGGACGACGTGCGCGCCCAGATCGCCGCCGCGAACAACGGCGCGCCGCAGGCCTGATCGCCGCAGCGTCAGCACCACCGACGACGGCTGCCCCGGGATGCCCGGGGCGGCCGTCGGCGCCTACGCTCACTGACTCCGGCCAGATACTGCTGGGCGTGTCCCTACGTGAGCGAGCGGCACTTTCATGTCGATGAGCACACGGCTCCCAGGGTCGTGAGCTATGCCCGGAGGCAGAACGGGTGGCCGGCTGGGTCGCGGAGGACTCGGAACCGGTCCGGGCTCGGCTGTTCGATCACCTGGGTCGCGCCGAGGCGCAGCACCTCCTCCTCGGCAGTGTCGAGGTCCTCGACCGCGAGGTCGAGGTGGAGCTGTTGTGATCGTTCGGCGGACGGCCAGGTGGGCGGCAGATAGCCCTCGACGCGGGCGGTGCCCAGGTAGAGCGAGTCGACCTCGACGGCGCAGAAGTCGGGTGTCTCGACCACGACCTCGCCACCGAGGACGGCGGCCCAGAAGCCGGCCAGCACGGCCGGGTCGGTGCACTCGAGGTTGATGGAGGCGATGCGGGCGACGCTCATGGTTCTCCTGGTGCTTCAGATAGCGAGGACGTGGGTGTCGAGCAGGCTGCGATCGCCGTCGAGGCCGTGGCTGAGGGCGGCCGCGACGTCGTCGTGCGGAGTACCGAGGCGGATGGCGCTGACCTCGTCGAGACGGTGGTAGTGCTCCTCGCCGAGCTCCAGGTCCAGGGACCGGAGGTATGCCTCGAGGTGGGCTGGGGTCCGGGGGCCGATGATCGGGACCATCGAGATGGACGTGAGGGAGGCACGGCGGCGCAGCCAGGCCAGGGACGTCTGGACGGGGCTCGTGCCGAGGTCGTCGGCGACGGCCAGCACGGCGTCGACCACCGCGGTCCGTCGGGCGTCAGTCTCGACACCCGGTCCGCGCGCGCTGAGCCGCCCCTGCCCGCCCTGGCGGTACTTGCCGGTCAACAGGCCGCCTGCGAGCGGTGAGTAGAGCGCGACCCCCAGGCCGTGGGCCTGCGCCATGGGCAGCAACTCCCTCTCGGCGGACCGCTCGGCCAGGCTGTATTCGGTCTGGATGCCGACCAGCGGCGCGAGGCCGCGCAGGTCGGCCCGGGTGGCCGCGCTCGCTACGCGCCAGGCAGGGAAGTTCGACAGTCCGCCGTGCAGGATCTTGCCGGCGCGGATCAGGTCGTCGAAGCCGGACATGATCTCCGCGACGGGGGTCGTGCCGTCGGGGAAGTGCGGCATGAAGACGTCGACGTAGTCCGTGTTCAGCCGGCGCAGGCTCTGCTCCAGGGACCTGACCATGGTCTTGCGGCTGTTTCCGGTCGTGCCCGGCCGGGCCTGGGCGTCCCGGGTACCGGTGTACTTGGTGATCACCACGAAGTCGTCGCGCTGCCGGCCCAGCAGCCCACCGAGGACGGTCTCGGCTTCGCCGCCCTGGTAGATGTTCGAGACGTCGAACGTGGTGCCGCCGGCCTCGACGTACGCCTCGAAGATCTGGCGGGAGCCCTCTAGCCCGGCACTGGCGTCGGCCGAGCCGAAGTTGGCGGTGCCGAGGACGTACTCGGAGACGCGGAGCCCGGTGCGTCCTCCGAAGGTCTGGTAGCGCATGAGGGAGCTCCTGACGGTTGGAGACGGGTAGAGTCGCTAGCGTACATCTAAAACGAAGGGTCGTTCTATTTCATGCCGAAGGTCACCCAGGCGCACCTCGACGCACGGCGGGAGCAGATCCTCGACGCCGCCCGCGCCCGCTTCGCCAGCCACGGTTTCGCCGGGACGTCCATGGCCACCCTCGTCGCCGTGTCGGGTCTCTCGACCGGGGCGATCTACCGGTACTTCTCGAGCAAGGACGAGATCGTCACCGCCGTCTGTGAGCAGTCGTCCGATGACGTGTTCCCGACCCAGCTCACCGCCGAGTCCGTCCACGGCATGCTCGAGCGCATCCGGACGATGGCTCGCGAACGCGACCACGCCAGGCTCGTCGCCCAGATCTACGCCGAGGCTGCTCTCTCCCCATCCCTTGCGGCCATCGTCGACCAGCAGCTCGCCGGCCTGCGGTCCGCCGTCGTCACCCTGCTCGCCGACCGCCTGGACGACGAGGCCGCGAAGATCGCCGAGGCCTTTGTGGCCGTCTGCGTCGGCTACAGCCAGCAACTCGCCGTGAGAGGCGATCTTGACCCCGCACCTTTCGCCGCCGCGCTCATGGCGATCCTGAAGCAGTAGCTGGCCGGACCTCCCGGCCGAGAATCCCCAGGAGGAGGGCCAGGGCGCCGCGGGCGACATCGTCGGGCGGGCGGCAGGAGCTCGGCCACACGCAGGTGAGCGATGTCCAGGCGATGTCCCGGATCGTGTCGGTGGCGATCGCGTCGCTGATCGCGCGCGCAGCGACCGGCCGGGTGCCCCGCCGCAGCCTGCATGGACTCATCGACGCACCGACTCATCCCCGACGCCGACCTGCTCCGCGACCGCGGTCGAGGCTGTCGTGGGTGCGCGAGGCGGGACTCGAACCCGCACGTCCGAAGACACTGAGACCTAAACCCAGCGTGTCTGCCAGTTCCACCACTCGCGCGCCGGCCCAGTGTAGGCGCGGCGGTGTGACGTCAGTCGAGGCCGAGCGTCTTGCGCAGGCGTGCGACGTGCCCGGTCGCCTTGACGTTGTACTGCGCCACGGCGACCTTCCCGTCCGGGTCCACGACGACGGTGGAACGGATGACGCCCACGTACGTCTTGCCGTAGTTCTTCTTCTCGCCCCAGGCGCCCCAGGCCTCGAGCGCGGCGTGCTCGGTGTCCCCGGCGAGCGGGAAGGTGAGCGCGTCGCGCTCGGCGAACTTCGCGAGCTTGTCCACGCCGTCGGGGGAGACGCCGACGACGGCGTACCCGGCGCCCTGCAGGGACGCGAGGGAGTCGCGGAAGTCGCACGCCTCGGTGGTGCAGCCCGGCGTCATCGCGGCGGGGTAGAAGTACACGACGACGCCCTGGCGGCCCGGCTCAGAGAGTGCGGTGGCGAGCGAGAAGGTGCCGGTGGTGTGCCCGGTGCCCGACGGGCCGGGCAGGACGGCGGGCAGCTCGAGGGCGGGGGCGGTGTCGCCGACGGCGAGGCGGGTCACGGGCACTCCTTCGGGTGGAGGGGGGGTGGAGGTGGGTCGGTGCCGGTCGAGCCTAGACGCCGCCGTCGTCTAGCGTTGTCCCGTGACCGACGCCGTGCCCAGCACCACACCCCTGCCGATCCGCATGCTGCACGACCGCCTGCTCGTGCAGCCCGAGGTGGACTCCTCCGAGCGACAGTCGACGGCGGGCCTGGTGATCCCCGCGACGGCGTCCGGGCCGAAGCGGCTCGCGTGGGCGGTGGTGGTGGCCAAGGGCGAGCACGTGCGCCAGGTGGCCGTCGGCGACCGCGTCCTGTTCGACCCGGAGGACCGGGCCGAGGTGGACCTCGGCGGCACGGACTACGTGCTGCTGCGCGAGCGCGACGTGCACGGCGTCACCGAGACCGCCGACGAGGGCGGCGCCACCGGGCTCTACCTCTGACCTGTCCTGACCTGCTCGTGACACCGGTCGCCCCTACGGTGGGGCCATGACCGGCGACGACGCCCTCCGGGCCGCGGACCCCCTGGACCTGCTCGCGCTCGACGGCGAGCTCAGCGCCACCGAGCTCGAGACCCGCGACCGGGTGCGGGCGCTCGTCGACGAGCACGTCCGGCCGCACGTCGCGCGCTGGTTCGCCGACGGCGTCTTCCCGCTCGACCTGGTGCCCCGGCTCGCCGACGCCGGGCTGCTCGGCATGCACCTGCACGGGCACGGCTGCGCGGGGCGGTCGGCGGTCGAGTACGGGCTGGCGATGGCCGAGCTGGAGGCCGCGGACTCCGGGATCCGCACGTTCGTCTCGGTGCAGGGCTCGCTCGCGATGACGGCGATCGCCAAGCACGGCTCGTCCGAGCAGCAGGAGCGCTGGCTGCCGGGCATGGCCGCGGGCGAGCTCATCGGCTGCTTCGGCCTCACCGAGCCCACGGCCGGGTCCGACCCGGGGGCCCTGCGCACCACGGCGACGCTCGTCGGCGACGAGTGGGTACTCGAGGGCAGCAAGCGCTGGATCGGGCTGGCGTCCGTCGCGCAGGTCGCCGTGATCTGGGCGCGGGCTGACGACGGGGACGGGCCCCGCGTGCGCGGGTTCCTCGTCCCCACGGACACGCCGGGATTCCGGGCCACGCCGATCGAGCCGAAGCTGTCGCTGCGGGCCGCGGTGCAGTGCGACGTCGCGCTCGGCGGCGTGCGCGTCCCGGCCGACGCGATCCTGCCCCACCACCCCGGCCTGGCGGGACCCTTCGCATGCCTCGACGAGGCGCGGTACGGCATCGCGTGGGGCGCGACGGGCGCGGCGCGCGACTGTCTGGAGGTCGCGCTGCGGCACGCGGGGGAGCGGGTCCAGTTCGGCCGCCCCCTCGCCGCGTTCCAGCTCACCCAGGCCAAGCTGGTGGACATGGCGCTCGAGGTCTCCCGCGCGCAGCTCCTCGCGCTGCGCCTGGGGCGGCTCAAGGACGCTGGCCGGCTCGAACCGCACATGATCTCGATAGGCAAGCTTGCCAACGTCCGGTCGGCGATCGAGGTGGCCAGGACCGCGCGCACGGTGCTTGGCGGCGACGGCGTCACGCTGCAGCACTCGCCCATGCGGCACGCGGCGAACCTCGAGTCGGTGCGCACGTACGAGGGCACCGACGAGGTGCACACGTTGATCCTCGGGCGGCATCTCACGGGCCACCAGGCGTTCCGGTGACGCCTGTCGTGCAGGTCACAGGTTCGCCCCACGGGCCCGGTGACGTGCCGGCTCCGGGGGGCTGGTAATGTTTCACACCGCCGGCGCCATTAGCTCAATGGGTAGAGCAGCTGACTCTTAATCAGCGGGTTCGGGGTTCGAGTCCCTGATGGCGCACCACAAGCCCCGTCCGGCAGTGCCGGGCGGGGCTTTGCCGTCCCCGCGCACCGTTCTTCCATGGCCGTGGTGGGCCTCCTCTGGTTCGTGCAGCGGGTGCTCGGGCTGGGGTGAGGGGTCAGGATGGGGCGATGATCTCCACCGAGCTCGCGGCCCGGCTGCGCGACGCGGGGCTGGTGTGGAACCCCGCCGACGGCGACCGGTTCCGCATCGACGCCCCCGATCTGTCCGCCGACGTCTTCACCGTCAGCACGATGACGATCCAGGCGCACGACTTCCCGACCGGCACCATCCTCGGCTTCAACGGCACCACGGAATGGGCGCTCGACTCCGTCGCGATCGAGGACACGCTGTGGCTACCGCGCGAGGACCAGCTGCGCGACCTGCTGCGCACCACCTTCCTGGGCCTGCGCCGCGCGGACGACGGCTACGAGGTCGAGGTCGAGCTGCTGGGTGAGCACCGGGCCTTCGCCGACCCCGAACCGACCGGGGCCTACGGCAAGGCGCTGCTCGCCCTCGTCGAGCTCAGCTCCTGAGGAGGGCCGGCGGACGGGGCTGTCGGAACCGGGCTGTCAGAACCGGGCTGTCAGAACCGGGCTGTCAGAACCGGGCTGTCGGAACCGGGCGCCGGGCCCGCATACCCTTGACCCGTGCCCGATCCCGTGACGTCCGAGCCCGCCGACGGCCCCGGTGCCGACACCCGCGCCGCCGCTGAGCTGCCGCTGTACCGCCGCCAGCCCGTGAGCTTCGTGCGGCGCAGCGCGCGCCTCACCACCGCCCAGCGCAAGGCGTGGGACACGCGGCGCGACCGGTACGTCGTCGAGGTGCCGCGCGACCTCACGGTGACGTCGGTCGACCCGTCGTGGCGGCTCGACCCGGCGCAGGTCTTCGGTCGCGCGGCGCCGCTGGTGCTCGAGATCGGGTCCGGGCAGGGCGAGGCGATCGTGTCGGCCGCGGCCGCGCACCCCGAGCGCGACCATCTCGCCGTCGAGGTGTACACCCCGGGCCTGGCACAGGCGATCGTGCGGGCCGGCCATGCGGGTGCCGACCCTGGTCGGGCCGGGGGCGCCCCCGGGAACGAGCTCGGGAACCTCCGGCTGGTGCAGGCCGACGCCGCGGAGCTGCTGGCCACCGCCCTGCCCGCCGCGTCGGTCGACGAGCTGTGGGTCTTCTTCCCCGACCCGTGGCACAAGTCCAAGCACCAGAAGCGGCGCCTCGTCACCCCGGCCTTCGCCGAGCTCGCGGCCCGCGTGCTGCGCCCCGGCGGCGTCTGGCGCCTCGCCACGGACTGGCTGCACTACGCGGAGCAGATGATCGCGGTGCTCGATGCCGCCCCCGACTTCCGCAACGCGCTTGGGACGGGGGAGCGGGCGCCGCGCTTCGATGGCCGCGTGCTCACGAGCTTCGAGAAGAAGGGTTCCGCCGCGGGACGGGTCGTGACCGACCTTGAGTACGTCCGCCGCTGACCTGTGGACCCGCCCGCGTAGTGACTTGCGCCACACCGCCCGCCTCTAGCAGGGTGTGCCTCGCGAAACGTTATCGCCCGGGGCAGCGTTGCCTCGGCCACCCGCATGAGCCAACGGAGGCATCATGACCGACCTGTCCACGGCAGGGCCGCCCGGGGAGACCGAGTACCAGAGGGTGCAGCGGTCGGCAGAGTTCCAGAGTTTGCGGCGGGCTTTCCGCAACTTCGTGTTCCCGATGACGGCGCTGTTCCTCGTCTGGTACTTCGTCTACGTGCTGCTCGCCAACTACGCGCACGATTTCATGAGCATCCGGCTGGGCGCGAGCAACATCACCGTCGGCCTGCTGTTCGGGCTCGGCCAGTTCGTCACCACGTTCGTCATCACGATGCTCTACGCCCGCTGGGCGAACCGGAAGTTCGACGCCCGGGCCGACGCCCTGCGGCGCGAGATCGAGGGGGACGAACTGTGACCGGCCTGCTGACCGCCTCCCCCACCCCCGTCGTGCTCGCCGCCGAGGCGACCGATGTCGGCAATCCTCTGGTGAACATGGGCATCTTCGCCGCGTTCGTCGTCGTCACCCTGGTGATCGTCTTCCGGGCGTCGCGGCAGAACAAGTCCGCCGCCGACTTCTACGCCGGCGGCCGTAACTTCACCGGCCCGCAGAACGGCACGGCCATCGCGGGCGACTACCTGTCCGCTGCGTCGTTCCTCGGCATCTGCGGTGCCATCGCCGTCAACGGCTACG
Source organism: Isoptericola sp. Y581 (assembly GCF_059445475.1). Lineage (NCBI taxonomy): Bacteria > Bacillati > Actinomycetota > Actinomycetes > Micrococcales > Promicromonosporaceae > Isoptericola > Isoptericola sp. Y581. Next base: position 354,663 of record NZ_JCAIUK010000002.1, read on the forward strand.
ACGGCTTCTTGTACTCCATCGGCTTCCTCGTGGCCTGGCTCGTCGCGCTGCTGCTCGTCGCGGAGCTGCTGCGCAACACCGGCCGCTTCACGATGGCGGACGTGCTCTCGTTCCGGCTGCGCCAGCGGCCGGTCCGGATGGCGGCCGCGCTCGCCACCCTGCTGGTCGTCTTCTTCTACCTGCTCGCGCAGATGGCGGGTGCCGGGGGGCTGGTCGCGCTCCTGCTGGGCGTCGACAGCCGGGCGGGGCAGAGCCTCGTCATCGCCGTCGTCGGCGCGCTGATGATCCTCTACGTGCTGGTGGGCGGCATGAGAGGCACCACCTGGGTGCAGATCATCAAGGCCGTGCTGCTCATCGTCGGCGCCGCGATCATGACGTTCTGGGTGCTGGCCAAGTTCGGGTTCAACCTCTCCGACCTGCTCGGCGGGGCGGTCGACGTGGCCGGGCCGGGTGGCCAGGCGCTGCTCGAACCGGGCAAGCAGTACGGCGAGTCGGGCACCACCAAGCTCAGCTTCCTGTCGCTCGCGCTGGCCCTCGTGCTCGGCACCGCCGGCCTGCCGCACGTGCTGATGCGGTTCTACACCGTGCCCACGGCCAAGGAGGCGCGGCGCTCGGTGGTGTGGGCGATCTGGCTGATCGGCATCTTCTACCTGTTCACGCTGGTGCTCGGGTACGGCGCGGGCGCGCTCGTGGGTCCCGACGCGATCCTCGCCGCGCCGGGAGGGGTCAACTCGGCCGCGCCGCTCCTGGCGTTCGCCCTCGGCGGTGAGATCCTGCTCGGCCTGATCTCGGCGGTGGCGTTCGCGACGATCCTCGCGGTGGTGGCCGGGCTGACGATCACGGCGGCGGCGAGCTTCTCGCACGACATCTACGCCAACGTGATCAAGAAGGGGAAGGTCAAGGCCGACTCCGAGGTGCGGATCGCCCGCTGGACCGTCGTGGTGATCGGCATCATCGCGATCATCGGCGGCATCTTCGCCCAGAACCAGAACGTCGCATTCCTCGTGGCGCTCGCGTTCGCGGTCGCGGCCTCTGCCAACCTGCCGACCATCGTGTACTCGCTGTTCTGGAAGCGGTTCAACACCTCGGGCGCGCTGTGGAGCATCTACGGCGGTCTGATCTCGTGCATCCTGCTCATCGTGCTCTCGCCCACGGTGTCCGGGAACGAGACGGCGATGTTCCCGAGCGCCGACTTCGACATCTTCCCGCTCACGAACCCCGGCCTGGTGTCGATCCCGCTCGGGTTCATCCTCGGGATCGTGGGCACCTTCGTGTCGAAGGAGAAGCCGCACCCGGAGAAGTTCGCCGAGATGGAGGTCCGGTCGCTCACCGGCGCCGGTGCTGAGAGGGCGACCGCCAAGCACTAGTCCGCGAGAGAGAACCCAGTTCGCCGAGAAGCTCGGGGGGCACCGCGACCAGTCGCGGTGCCCCCCGAGCTTCTCCATCTCGGCGAACTGGGTTCTCTCTCGCGGTGGGTCTCAGCTGCCCGACGTCGCCAGAGAGCCGTCGGAGCTGAACACCAGGCCGAGGGTGATCTCGCCCTTCTGCAGCGCGGCCTTGGTCAGCGGGCCGCCCGCGTCCAGGGACCGGAACTCGGCGAACGACAGCCCGTAGGTCTCCTCGAGGCCGGGCTGGCAGAACGGGCGCTCGGTGCACTCCGGCCCGGCGCCGAGCACGAGCCCGCCACAGGCGGCGGCCAGGTCGCTCAGCGTCGTGAGGTCGTGCTCGGTGGCGAACGCCTCCGTGACGGCGAACGCGTTCTGGTCCTGCGCCGGGGACGGCGCGCCGAAGACCAGGCCGGCGTCGTCGCCCAGGCTCGTGAGGGCGTCGACCGTCGCGTCCAGGTCACCACTCGCGACCGGCTCGGCGTCGGCGCCGTTGGCGTCCTTGTTGAGGAACTCCGTGAGCGTGCCGACGTACTCGGGCACCACCTGCACCTGGTCGCCCTTGAGGAGGGCCGGCAGGTACGTCTCGCGGTTGCCGATCGTGGTGACGGTGGCGTCGTGGCCGGCACTCTGCAGCACGTCGGCGTAGATGTTGCCCAGGGTCGCGCTCTCGGCGAAGTCCGCCGCGCCGATGGCGACGCTGACCCCCTCGCCGGCGGACGCGTCGTCGGCGGTGAGGCCGGCGTCCTCGACGAACTGCGCCGCGACGTCCTCGGACGTCTTGCGGTCGATGTCGACCGCCTTGTTGAGCTCGATGAGCGTGTCGGTGTCGAGCGCGGCCGACACGGTGTCCAGCAGCGGGATCAGGTCGGGGGACTGCGCCGCGGCCTCGGCGTTGACGGCCGGGATGATGTTGTCGACCGTCTGCAACTTCTTGTCGTCCTCGAGCACCACCAGGGCGTCGCCGGGGACGGCCTCGCAGGTGGCGGCCGCGTCGCCCGAGGCGGCGGGGGCGGACGACCCGCCACCTCCTGCCGAGCCGGGCTCGCCGCAGGCGGCGAGCAGGGCAGCGACGCCGACGGCGGCGGCAAGGGCGGCCGTCGTGCGACGCAGGGTGGTCGAGCGGTGGGAGGTCATCGTGCTCTCCGTCCGTGGAGGGATCAGGGGTGCTTCCAGGGTGGGTGGGGGAATCGCCCTATTCGACCGCGAGGGTCCCGGCGGGGCAACCGGTCCGTGGATCCCGCTCCCCGGACGCGCTCACCGCCGGGCGGCGGCGCGCAGGGGAGCCGGGGTGACGAGGCGTTGCACGACGGCGAACACGCCGTCGAGCACCAGCGCCAGCAGCGCGACGAGCACGCCGCCGGCGAGCACCTGCCCGTACCGCTGCGTGCCCATGCCGAGCGCGATGATCTGCCCGAGGCCGCCGCCGCCCGCCAGCGCGGCGAGCGGCACGGTGGCGCTGACCTGCACGACGGCGGTGCGGATGCCGGCGGCGACGAGCCCGGTGGCCAGCGGGAGCTCGACCCGGGTGAGCACCTGACGGCCCGGCATCCCGAGGCCGATCGCGGCGTCGCGCGCCGACGGGTCGGCCCCGCGCACGCCCTCGTACGTGTTGACCAGGAGCACCGGGACGGCGAACAGGGCGGCCGCCACCACGGTGGCGCCGTCGCCGAACAGCCCCGCCGTGGCGAGCAGCAGGATGATGCCGAGGGTGGGGACGGCGCGGCTGGCGTTGGTCAGCCACACGGTGACGCCGCCGCCGCGGCGGCCGTGGCCCAGCCCGGCGCCGACCGGCAGGGCGACTGCCGCGGCGACGAGGACGGCCGCGGCCGTGAGCAGCAGGTGCTCGCGCCCCAGCTCGAGGATGCCGCCGGGGCCGGTCCAGCTCAGCGGGTCGTTGAGGTAGGCGACGGCCTCGTCCACGACGCCGGCGCGCACGCCGCTCATGCCGACCTCCCGCGCAACCACGGAGTGAGGGCGCGCCCGGCGGCCCACAGCACGAGGTCCAGCACGAGCGCGAGCACGACGCAGGCGAGGGTGGCCGTCACGATCTCCGCCCGGTAGAAGTTGTTGCGGAAGCCCTGGAACATGAGCTGCCCGAGCCCTCCGTAGCCCACCACGACGCCCACGGTGACCAGCGCCACCGTCGTGACCGTCGCGAGCCGTAGCCCGGCGACGATGCTCGGCAGCGCGTTCGGCAGCCGGACCTGGGCGAGCACCTGCAGCGGGCCGTGACCCACCCCGCGGGCGGCGTCGACCGCCGCCGGGTCCACGCCGTCGAGGCCGGTCACGGTGTTGCGCAGGATGACGAGCAGTGCGTACAGGACCAGCCCGAGCAGGACGGGCTGGCGCCCGATGCCCATGATGGGCGCGAGGATCGCGAAGAGCGCGAGCGAGGGGACCGTGTAGACCACCGCGGCGGCGCCCAGCAGGGGGCCGGCGAGCCAGCGGACCCGGGACGCGATCAGCCCGAGGGGGACCGCGATGACCGCGGCGATCGCGACCGCCTCCACCGTGAGCAGCGCGTGCTCGGAGGTGCGCGCCCACAGGACGTCGGCGTTCGCGGTCACGTAGGACCACGAGAACCACGGGTTGTCCGCGGCGGTGGCGATCATGTGCTCGAACTTAGCGGGGCCCACCGACGGCCCGCGCGCTGCCGGCCCGGCGCGCCGCGGCCCGGCGTGTGGGACGCCCTCGATAGCCTCGCTCCCATGCCCGCCGCCCACCCCGCCTCGACGTCCGGCGCCACCTCCCCGTCGAGACCCGCCCGTCTGTCCGCAGGCATCGAGCTCGACTCGGTCCGCAAGGCCTACCCGGACGGCACGGTCGCGGTCGAGGGCCTGAGCCTCACGGTGGAACCCGGCGAGGTGCTGGCCCTGGTCGGCCCGTCCGGCTGCGGCAAGTCGACCACGCTGCGGATGATCAACCGCCTCGTCGAGCTCAGCTCGGGGCGCGTGCTCGTGGACGGGGCGGACGTGACCCAGGTCGACCCGGTCGCCCTGCGCCGCCGCACCGGTTACGTCATCCAGGACGTCGGCCTGCTGCCGCACCGCACGGTGGCGGCGAACGTGGCCACCGTGCCGCGGCTGCTCGGCTGGGACCGCGCGCAGGTGCGGGCGCGGGTGGACGAGGTGCTGGAGCTCGTGGGCCTCCCCGCGGGGCAGTACGGCCGCCGATACCCGCACCAGCTCTCGGGCGGGGAGCGACAGCGCGTCGGGGTGGCGCGGGCCCTCGCGACCGACCCGCCGGTGCTCCTCATGGACGAGCCGTTCGGCGCCGTCGACCCGGAGCGCCGCCGGGACCTGCAGCACCAGGTGTCGCGCATCCTGGCCGAGGTCGGCTCCACCGTGGTGCTGGTGACGCACGACGTCGACGAGGCGGTGCGCCTGGGCGACCGGGTGGCGGTGCTGTCCCGCGGGGGCCGGCTGGAGCAGGTCGCGTCGCCGCTGACCGTGCTGGCGCACCCCGCGACGGACCGGGTGCGCGACTTCGTCGGGTCCGGCGCGCACCAGCGCATGCTGGCGCTCGCCCGCGTCGAGCGGGAGGACCTGGAGGACGCGAGCCTCGTCGTGCAGCCCGCGCCGCGACCCGTCGCCCTCGGGGCGACGCTCGCCGACGCGTTCGAGGCCGTCGCCGCGCTCCCGACGTCGTCCCAGGGCCGGGTGCCCGTGACGGGCGAGGGCGGGGACGTCGTCGGTTCGCTCACGGCCGCCGGCATCCTGGGCGGCCTGCGTCGGGCGGCCGACGCCGCGGCGCCCGAGCCGTCGCATTAGGCTCACCGGGTGACTTCCACCCGCGTCGGCCTCGCCACCTGCTCCGCCCTGCCCCAGCTCGACAGCGACGACCGCCCGCTGCTCGCCGCGCTCACCGAGCGTGGCGTGGTGGCCGAGGCCGTCGTGTGGGACGACCCGGATGTGGACTGGTCGGTGTACGACCTCGTCGTCGTCCGTTCCACCTGGGACTACTCGCCCCGCCGCGACGAGTTCCTCGCGTGGGCCGAGCGGGTGCCGCGCCTGGAGAACCCCGCCGAGGTGCTGCGCTGGAACACCGACAAGGGCTACCTGCGCACCATGGAGGACGCGGGCGTGCCCGTCATCCCGACGATCTGGCTCGACCCCGACCGCCACCTGTCGAAGCGGGCCGTGCACACGCGCATGCCGGCCTTCGGCGACTTCGTCGTCAAGCCCGTCGTCAGCGCGGGTGCGCAGGACGCGGGCCGCTACCAGCCTGTCTCCGCGCAGTCGCGGGCGCTCGCCATCAAGCACGCGGTGGACCTGCTCGACGGCGGGCGGGCCGTGATGATCCAGCCGTACGTGACGTCCGTGGACACGGCGGGGGAGACGGGTCTCGTCTTCGTCGACGGCGAGCTGCGGCACGCGGTGCGCAAGCACGCGCTGCTGACCGGCCCGGCGCAGGCCTCCGAAGAACTGTACGCCGCGGAGCGGATGACACCGGCCGTCGCCACGCCCGAACAGGTGGACGTGGCCGAGAAGGCGCTCGCCGTGGCGCGCGAGCAGGTGGGGGGCGAGAGCCCGTTCCTCTACGCGCGCGTGGACCTGGTGACGCGGGACGACGGCATGCCGCTCGTCATCGAGCTGGAGCTCACCGAGCCGTCCCTGTGGATGCAGCACTCCGGCACCGCCGCGACGCTCGACGCGTTCGCGGACGCGATCGTCGCGCGGGCCTGACGCCGCGCGGCCGACGAGAAAGGCCCACCGCGGTCGAGGGCGAACCCTCGACCGTGGTGGGCCTTGTCCTGCTGGGGTGGCTAACCGGGCTTGAACCGGCGACCTCCTGGACCACAACCAGGCGCTCTACCGACTGAGCTATAGCCACCATGACCGGCTGCTTGCGCACCGGCCGACCAGAAGCATACCTGCTCCGAAGGGCTGGTCAGGAACCTGCGGCCAGCCGGGTGACGGACGTCTCGCTGATCCGGGCCGCCACGGCGCGCACGGTCGCGGTGTCGGGGCCGGGCGGGGGCACGAACAGGGCCTCGCGGTAGTACCGCAGCTCGTCGATGCTCTCGAGGATGTCTGCGAGGGCCCGGTGGCCGCCGTCCTTCTTGGGGGAGGCGAAGTACACGCGCGGGTACCAGCGGCGGGCCAGCTCCTTGATCGACGAGACGTCCACGATCCGGTAGTGCAGGTGGCCCACGAGCGCGGGCATGTCCCGGTCGAGGAACATCTTGTCCGTGCCGACGGAGTTGCCGGCGAGCGGCGCCTTGCCCGGGTCGGGCACCCAGGCGCGGACGTAGTCGAGCACCGTCTGCTCGGCCTCCTCGAGCGACACGCCTGCCGGCAGCTCCTCGATGAGTCCGGAGGTGGTGTGCATGTCACGCACGAAGTCGTTCATCTGCTCGAGGGACGCGGTCGGCGGGGAGATGACGACGTCGACCCCCTCGCCGAGCACGTTGAGCTCGGAGTCGGTGACCACGGCGGCGACCTCGACGAGGGCGTCGGCGCGCACGTCCAGGCCGGTCATCTCGCAGTCGATCCACACGATGCGTTCGTTCGGGTTCGCAGGGCTCACGGGGTCAGCCTACGGTCCGTGCGCGGGCCCCCGGGTCGCCGCCCCGGACATGACGAGGGCCCCGGTGCTCCGGACGAGTTCGGTGTGAACCGTCCGGGCCCCGGGGCCCTCGTGGGGGTGGCGTCTGCCGGTCGGTGGTGGGCCGGCGGCCGCCTGCGGGTGTCATGCGTTGAGCCAGTTGTACAACCACCGGGCGATGCTCGTGCGCCGTCGGTGGGTGTTCGGCTGCGGGCGCAGCTTGCGCTGCTCGCGCAGTCGGAGGATGGTGCGATGGCGTTCGGCCTCTTCGAGGCGTTCACGCTGGATGGCCTGCACGAGAAGCAGGTTCTCCGGAGGGAACATGATGGTGATTTCCTTCGTGACGTGGGTCGTTGGTCCGGGCCAGGGACCACCCGTGCGACCGGTGTAGGACCGGCCGCGCGTCACCGCGGTGCAGGCACGAGTCTGCCGGGCGCCATACCGCGGACGCACGGCTTTTTCCCAGGTGGAGCAGCGTTGCTCCACGGCAGCTGATCGGTGCCCCCGGCAGGATTCGAACCCGCGACCCGGTCATTAGAAGTGACCTGCTCTATCCAACTGAGCTACGGGGGCAAGCGAGCAGAGTTTAGCCCAGCACGTGCTGGCACTGACCAGGCCAGACGAGGCATTCAGACGTAGAGCAATGGAATACCCATCCGCTAGTCTTGCGAGATGGCGCAGCATCACACCAAGGACAAGGGCGACCTCGGTGTAGCCAAGGCGCACGCGGACATCGTCGGTCAGGGCTTCGTCGTGCTCTTCCCTGCGACAGCGCACGCGCCGTTCGATCTCGTCGCCTACGCGGACGGTGCCTTCCATCGGCTGCAGGTGAAGTATCGCGCGGCGCGTTCCGGTGCGATCACGGTCCACTTCCGGTCGGTCTGGAACGATGGCCAGGGCACTCACGCCGAGCCGGCGGACAAGGACGCGATCGATATCGTGTGCATCTACTGCCCTGAGACCGACGAGTGCTACTACATCCGGCCACACGCCCATGGAGCGTCGGTCACGCTCAGGATCACGCCGAGCAGGAACGGCCAACGAAGCGGTGTGCTCGACGCCGCCACGTTCCGCAACCTCGCCGATCTGGTCTGCCATCGCTGACACCAGATCTGACCGGTCCGCATCGGACCGGTCCGTGCGGTGCTCGTGCTACGGGCGGGGCATCGCCGCCGCGTCGGCATGATCGACCAGCTCCGGCCCCTCGCGCCGGATGCGCTCCATGCCCCAGCGGCCGAGCGGGGTGGGCGCTCGGCCACCGACCGAGCTCACATTGATGATGCGGCCGGTCCGCTCGGCGCGCCGCACCGTAGGCCGTGCTGCCGCGGGAGTCATGGCAGGCAGGGGAGGGGTCTCAAACACTCGACGAAGGTGCACCGGTGCCAGCTGGGCCCGGTGCGTGATCCGATCAGCCGCGTGGCCTGATCGTTCGGGGGGCGGCCTCCGCCGGCGAGGGCTCGCGGTGGACGGCGACGGCGGCGACGACGAGCCCAACGCCGACCAGCTCGGCGGCGGTAGGGATCTGCGCGAGGACGACGACGCCGATGACGGTGGCGGTCGCGGGCAGCAGCGCGGTCATGAGTGCGTAGGTGCCACGGGCGAGGCGCCGCATGGCCAGTTGGTCGAGCGCGTAGGGGATCACCGACGAGGTGACGCCGACGCCGACCGCCGCGGCGAGCGCGACGGGGTCGACGAAGGCGGGGACCGCGTCCGCGACGCCGACGGGGAGGGCGACGACGGCGGCGATCACCATGGCCGCGGCGAGGCCGTCGATCCCCGCCAGGTGCTCCTGCCGGGAGACACGATGGCCGATCACGATGTAGCCGGTGAACAGCGCCATGTTCACGAGCGCGAAGACGAAGCCGAGCGGTGCGCCGGCCAGACTCACCTCGCTGAGCGCCGCCACGCCGAGCACGGCGAGCGCGAGCGCGGCGACGTTGCGGGTGCTCCGCATGGCGATCGCGGCCAGCAGGATCGGGCCGGCGAACTCGATCGCGGCCACCGTGCCCAGGGGCAGTGCGTCGATCGCGAGGTAGAAGCTCGCGTTCATCAGGGCCAGGAGGGCGCCCCAGGCCGCGACCGTGAGGCGTTCGCTCCGGCCGGCGGTGGCCCACGCACGCCACGGTCGCCGCCAGACGGCGAAGACGACCCCGGCGGTCAGGATGCGCAGCCAGGCCACGCCGAGCGGCTCGACCCGCGCGAACAACAGGACGGCGAACGACGGCCCGAGGTAGTGGAACACCGCGGACCCGACGAAGAAGAGCTCGGGTCGCACGCGGTGGGTGAGCGGGCGAGGTGCCCGCGCCCTTTCGGTCATGCTTCTCACCTCCGACCCGCCTCCTGCCCGCACCCGGCGATGCCGAGGGAGAGAACGCTTCCTGCCATGCTAACGTCTTAAACGTCAATAGAACATTAGGAGGCTGAAGGTGGCGGAGCCCGTCGATCTCCGTCCCGGTCCTTACCGGGGCACCTACAAGCTCGTCGGCGGCAGCCCTGCGCTGGACTTCGCCAACCTGGTCAGCTACCGCGGCACCGAGCGGGAGCATGACTGGCTCGACCCGGCCACGAACGCGGCGCGGTGGGCGGAGGTCTCGGGGCTGCCCGCCCCGACCGACGAGGAGCGCGCCGGTCTGCCGGCGCTCCGGGAGCTGCTCGCGCGCGTCTTCCTCGCCGTGGCCGATGGGGCGACCCCCGACGCCGCCGGCATCGACCGGATCGGCTCCCTGGCCGCGGACGCTCACGCCCGCCGCCGCCTGCGGTTCCCGGCCGGCGCGTCGGCGGGGCGCTGGGTCGACACGGCCCCGACTCTGGTCGGGGAGCTGGCCCTGGACGCCGCGGACCTGCTCGCGTCGCCCGAGCGGCTGAGCAGGATGGCTGCCTGCCGGGAGTGCCGCTGGCTGTACCTCGACACCACGCGCAACCACAGCCGGCGCTGGTGCGACCCGGCCGACTGCGGCAACCGCACGCGGCAGCGCCGGCACTATCACCGGTCCCCGGGGCCCTGACCGGCGTCAGGGGCGGGGCATCGCCGCCGCGTCGGCGTGGTCGACCAGCTCCGGCCCCTCGCGCCGGATGCGCTCCATGCCCCACAGGCCGAGCGGGCCGAGTGCGTCGTTGAGGGCCCGCCCGTGCTCGGTGAGCGAGTACTCCACGCGGGGCGGCACCTCGGCGTAGACGGTGCGGACCACGAGGTCGTCGGCCTCCATCTCGCGCAGGTGCTGGGTGAGCATCTTCTCGCTGACCCCCGGCAGGCCGCGCCGCAGCTCCGCGAACCGCCGGACGCCATGCTCGTCGAGCTCCCAGAGGATCAGGCCCTTCCACTTGCCGCTCACGACGTCGAGCGCGGCGTCGATGCCGCAGACGTAGGGGCCGCGTCGGTTCGTCGATGCCATCGTCGTCGTCCTCCCGGGCACTTCCCTTTCGGTAAGTACCGCAGCAAATAGTGCGTACTTCACAGGGTGTCGGTACCCCCTGAGCATGGAGGTACTCCGACCCGACGCACCAGAGGAGCCCGCACAATGACACACCAGCCCGCACCGGTCACCGTGATCGGCCTCGGCCCGATGGGCCAGGCGATGACCCGTAGCCTGCTGGCCGGCGCCCATCCGGTCACGGTCTGGAACCGCACGCCGGCCCGCGCCGACGGCGTGGTGCGCGCCGGCGCTGCCCTCGCCCCCACCCCGCGCGCGGCGCTCACGGCGTCCGACCTGGTCGTCCTCAGCCTCACGGACTACGCGGCGATGGACGACGTCCTCGGCGGCGCCACCGAGGCGCTCGCCGGCCGCACCCTCGTCAACCTCAGCTCCGACACGCCGCAGCGCACGCGGGAGGCCGCCGACTGGGCGTCGGCGCACGGCGCCGGGTTCCTCACCGGGGGAGTGATGAGCCCGGCCCCGACGGTCGGTACGCCGGCCGCCTACGTCTACTACAGCGGGCCCCGGGAGCTGCTCGACCGCCATCGCGACGCGCTCGGGCGGATCGGCGAGCCGCGGTACCTCGGCGCCGACCCCGGGCTGGCGCAGCTGATGTACCAGGCGCAGCTCGACGTCTTCCTGACCGCCCTGTCCGCCCTGATGCACGCGACCGCGCTGGTCGGCACCGCCGGCATCCCGGCGCGCGAGTTCCTCCCCGAGGCGCTGACCACGCTGACCGACATCCCCGCGATGCTCGCGGCGGGCGACGGCGAGGGGGCGAGCACCGGCGAGCAGATCGACGCCGGGCGGCACCCGGGCCACCTGAGCACCGCGACGATGATGGGTGCCACCGCCGACCACCTGGTCACCGCCAGCGCGACGGCGGGGATCGACGTCGGGCTGCCGCGGGCCGTCCAGGCGCACTACCGCCGTGCGATCGACGACGGTCACGGTGGCGACAGCTGGACGCGCGTCATCGACGGCATCCGGGACCCGCGATGACCGGCCCGACCTCGACGGAGCCGGGGTCGGTCGCGCTGCTCGGGCTCGGCGTCATGGGGCGGGCGCTCGCCGCGACCCTGCTGGACGCCGGCCTCGACGTCACGGTCTGGAACCGGTCACCTGGCCGCGACGCGGAGCTGCTGGAGCGCGGCGCCCGCCGCGCGCCCGGCGCCCGGGAGGCCGTCCTCGCGGCGCCGACCGTCGTCGTCTGCCTCGACGACCATGCGTCGGTGCACGAGACGCTCGATCCGCTCGTCGAGCAGCTGCGGGGCCGCGCCGTCGTCAACCTGACCACGACCACCCCGAACGAGGCCCGCGAGCTCGCGCGCTGGGCGTCCGGGCACGACGTGCGGTACCTCGACGGGACCCCGCCGATGATCGGCGGCCCCGGTGCGGAGATCCTGTACAGCGGCGACGAGGGCGTGTTCCTCGAGGCCCGCGGCCTGCTGGACCGGTGGGCCACGAGCGCGTACGAGGGCAACGACCCCGGCCGGGCGTCGCTGCTGGACCTCGCGATGCTGTCCGGCATGTACACGATGTTCGCGGGATTCCTGCACGGTGCCGCGATGGTGGGCGCCGACGGCGTCGATGCCCGGAGCTTCGCGCGCCGGGCGGCGCCGTTCCTCGCCGCGATGACGGGAGCCTTCGCCGTCGACGCCCAGGTGGTGGACGGCGGCGACTACTCCGTGCCCACGCAGACCCTGGACTGGTCGGACCTGGGGCACCTCGTGCGCGCGAGCGAGGAACAGGGCGTCGACCCCGCGCCCATCGCCATGGTGGAGGAGCTGCGCCGCCGCCAGGTCGACGCGGGGCACGGCGCGGAGGACTTCGTACGGATCTACGAGTGCCTCCGCCGCCGCTGACCCGCCGGCTCGGTGGAGGCCGGGGCGCGCGCCGCACGGGGATCGCCCGCCCGTGCGGCGTGCGCGTTTGGCACGGCCGGTCCCAACGGCAAGGATGTGCCCGTGACCCCTTCCCTGGAAACCCGCGCCTCGCGCCGCGCCGCGAGCAGGAGAGCGGCGGGGGCGAGCGAGGAGATCGGCGTCACCGTCCACGACGTCGCCCGCGACCTGCGCCGCGACGTCGCCGCCGTGAAGCTCCCGCTGCCGATCGAGGGCGCCGAGGACGCGGCGGCCTCCCGGGACCGGCTGCTCGCCCAGCTGGACGAGCACCTGCTGCCGCGGCTCAAGGAGCTGTCCTCGCCGGCCGTCGTCGTCGTGGCCGGGTCGACCGGGGCCGGGAAGTCCACCCTGTACAACTCGCTGCTCGGCGAGAGCGTCTCCGAGGCCGGGGTGCTGCGCCCCACGACGCGCGAGCCCGTACTCGCCCACCACCCCCTGGACGCCGACGTGATGTCGACGGGGCCGGTGACGGAGCTGTCGCGCGTGGTGCAGCACGAGGGCGTGCCCCGGGGTACGGCGCTGCTCGACGCCCCCGACCTGGACTCGTTCGTGCAGCGGAACCGATCCACGGCGCACCAGCTCCTGGAGGCCGCCGACCTGTGGCTCTTCGTCACCACCGCCGCGCGCTACGGCGACGCCCTGCCGTGGCAGGCGCTGTCCCAGGCGACCGAGCGTGGCGCGTCCGTGGCCATGGTGCTCAACCGGGTCCCGAAGGACACGCTCACCACGGTGCGCGGCGACCTGCTGCAGCGCCTGCGCGAGCACGGCATGACGGACGTCCCGCTGTTCGTGATCCCCGACGTCGGGCCGCACGAAGGGCTGCTGGACCCGTCGGTCGTGCAGCCGGTGCGGCGCTGGCTGACCATGCTCGCCGGCCCCGACCGGTCGCGGGCCGTCGTCGTGCGGACCCTCAAGGGCGCGCTCGGCGCGCTGCCCGGCTGGGTCACGTCGCTGGCGGACGCGGTCGACGCGCAGCAGGAGGCGGCCGACGTGCTGCGGCGCCGGGCCGAGGAGGAGATCCCGGCGGCCGAGCGGCTGGGCCGCGACGCGGTGGACGCCGGCGTGGTCGCGGGCGCGTCCGTCGAGGCGCGCTGGCGCGAGCTGTCCGGCTCCGCGGGCGTGGATCGCGTGAAGGTCCGCGGTGACCGTGCACGCAGCACCCGGCGGGCCGGCCGGGCCCGCGAGGCGGCCCTGGAAGGGCTGCGGTCGGACGTCCTCGACGCGGCGACGCGCACGCTCGTCGCGTCGGGTGCGCGGGTCGAGGAGCGCCTGCGCGCCGTGCTCGCCGGGCCCGGGGCCCCGGCGGGGGGCGAGGCGGTCGTGCCGGACGGCGCCGCTCGGGCCGCCGCGCGTGAGTCCGGGGTCCCGGGGCGCGTGGCGGACTGGGCGGCGCGGGCCGATGCGCTCGTCGAGGAGCTCACCAGCGGGTCCGGCACCAGCGTCGGCGCGCCGCGCCTGGCGGCCGCGGTCAAGGCCTTCGGCCCTCGCGGGCTCGCGACGCTGCTCCTTGCCTCCGCCGCGGGCAGCGACGACGCCGACCGGCTGCTGGCCCGCGTGCTCGGCGACCAGGCCGACGGGCCCGTCGCCACCCTGCGCGACGACCTCGGCGACCGCGCGGCCGCCGTCGTGGACGCCGAGGTGCAGGCCGTGCTGGACGCCCTGGGGCCGCCCGATTCCGTCGACGACGCGGCCGCGGGGCTGCACGTTCGACTCGCCGAGCTGAGGAGGCTGACATGATGTCCGCAGGGAACGCCGACACCGCGGAGGCAGCGGGGACTGCGGGCGCCACGAACGGCCCGTCCCACGACGCCACCCTTCGCGCGCGCACCGAGGACCTCGCCCAGGCGCTCGAGATCGCCGGCCCCCGGCTCGACGACGCGACGTCGAGCCGCGTCGCGGCCGCCGTCGACGGTGTGCGGCAGCGGCTCGCGCTCGGCGTCGACCACACGGTGGTGGCGTTCGCCGGCGGCACCGGCTCGGGCAAGTCGAGCCTCTTCAACAAGGTCTCCCGGCTGAGCTTCGCGGACGTCGGGGTCAAGCGGCCCACGACGGCACGCGTGACGGCCTGCTCGTGGTCCGACGGCGCCGAGGCGCTGCTGGACTGGGTGGGCGTGGACCGCGAGCGCCGCATCACGCAGGGCGGCGAGCTGGACGGCGACGACGACGAGAAGCTCGCCGGCCTGGTGCTGCTCGACCTGCCGGACCATGACTCCGTCGAGCCGGCGCACCGCGAGGTCGTCGACCGGGTGCTGCCGCTGGTGGACCTCCTCGTGTGGGTGGTGGACCCGCAGAAGTACGCGGACGACGCGCTGCACTCGGGCTACCTGCGGGACTCCGTCGGCTCGGAGTCGTCGATGGTGGTGCTGCTCAACCAGGTGGACACCGTCCCCGACTCGCAACGGGAGAACTTGCTCGCCGACCTGGCCCGGCTGCTGGAGGACGACGGCCTCACCGGCGTGTACGTGCAGGGCGTCTCGGCGCGTACGGGCGAGGGGATCGACCGCGTGCGGGGCCTGCTGGAAGAGGCGTGCGCGCGGCGGTCGGTGGCGGCGGGCCGGGCGGCGGCCGAGCTCGACGCGGCGGCGCGCCTGCTCCTGGCGCAGACCCCGGCGGAGGTGCCGTGGCAGATGGCACCGGCCGTGCAGCGCGAGCTCGACGCGCTCGTCGCCGCGACGGGCCTGGAGGCCGTCGCGAGCCAGGTGGGCAACGCCGTGCGCGACGGTTATGGCCGCCCCGAGGTGCCGCCGCCGGACCGTGACGCGGTCGCGCTGTCGCGGGCCCGCTGGCTCACCCGCGCCGGGGCGTCGCTGCGGCCGGGGTGGCAGCGGTCGCTGGCCGCCTCCGTCGCGGGGGCCGACCAGCTGCGCACCTCCGTGGCCGGGGCGTTGCGCGGCCTCGCGCTCGACACCCGCGGCCCGGCCTCGGCCCGGGTGCTGCGCCGGACGGCGTGGAGCCTGGCCGCTGTGGCCTTGGTGGCGGCGGTGGCGGGGGTGCTCGCGGTCACGGGCGTGCTCGACCTCGCCTCCCCGTGGCCGGCGGTGCTCCTCGGGCTCGCCGGCGCCGCCGCGGTCGCGGCGGTGGTGGTGTGGTTCGTGGGTACGACGGCCCGACGGCGGCTGGCGCGGCGTCGTGAGCAGGCCGTCGCTACCGCGGGCCGGGCGGCCCTCGAGCGGGTGCTCGCCGAGGGGCTCGGCGAGCCGACGCAGAAGCTGCTGCTGGAGCACCGCCGGGTGCGCGAGCTGGCGCAGGCGGCCACCGAGCTCCCGTCGTCGCACCCGCTCACCGGGGTCCTGACGCTGCCCACAGGGCGCAATCTGGCGTCGTCGTCCACAGATTCCTCGAAGGCCTCGCCGGAGAGGGCGTCGCGCGACTGATCCTGGGCCTGTCGCCGGCGCCCCGCCGGCGCGAGCCGAGGAGAAGCGCATGAACGAGGTCAGCATCACCGTGAACGGTTTCGTCGGGACCAAGCCGACGCTGAACCGGTCGCCGAACGACGTCGAGTGGACCACCTTCCGAGTGGCGAGCACGCGGCGCCTGCGCGACCAGCGCAGCGGCGAGTGGTCCGACGGGCAGACCCTGTGGTTCACCGTGAAGTCGTTCCGGTCGGGGGCACGCAACGTCGCGGGGTCCCTCGCGCAGGGCGACCCGGTGGTCGTGACGGGCCGGCTGTCCACCGAAGAGTGGCAGGACCGGGAGGGCAAGGACCGCTGGCAGCTCGTCATCGACGCGAACGCCGTCGGCCCGGACGTCACGCGGGGGCTGGCACGGTTCACGCGCGTCGTGGACCGCGGCGACGGGGCCGGGGCCGACGGCGGGGCGGCCGGCGACGCGACGGGGGGCTCCGACGTCGGGCCCGCGGAGGACCCGTGGGCCGGGACGCCGGCGGGTGCCGACGCCCTCGAGGACGAGCCCGTGCCGGACGAGGAGCCGGTACCGGTCGGTGGCTGAGGCCGCGTGTCGCGTAGGCTGGTGGACCGGCCGAGATGCCGGTCCTCCAGCCTTCCCGCCGGAGCCGTCAGTCTCGACACATCTCGAACCGAATCTCCGGATTCTCCGTGCGATCGAACGGTGGAAGCAGGGCCAGTGGCTGAGTTCATCTACTCCATGTACAAGGCGCGCAAGGCGCACGGTGACAAGGTCATCCTCGACGACGTGTCGCTGAACTTCTATCCCGGCGCCAAGATCGGCGTCGTCGGCCCCAACGGCGCCGGGAAGTCCACGATCCTCAAGATCATGGCCGGCCTTGAGCAGCCGTCCAACGGCGAGGCCCGGCTGTCTCCGGGCTACACGGTGGGCATCCTCCTGCAGGAGCCGCCGCTGAACGAGGACAAGACCGTGCTCGGGAACGTCGAGGAGGCGGTCGGCCCGATCAAGGCCAAGATCGACCGCTTCAACGAGATCTCCGCCCTCATGGCCGAGCCGGACGCGGACTTCGACACGCTGCTCGCCGAGATGGGCACGCTGCAGGAGGAGATCGACGCCGCGGACGCGTGGGACCTCGATTCCCAGCTCGAGCAGGCGATGGACGCGCTGCGCTGCCCGCCGCCGGACGCCGACGTGACGGTGCTCTCCGGCGGTGAGCGACGGCGTGTCGCGCTGTGCAAGCTGCTGCTGGAGAAGCCCGACCTGCTGCTGCTCGACGAGCCCACCAACCACCTGGACGCGGAGTCGGTGCTGTGGCTCGAGCAGCACCTGTCGGCGTACCCCGGCGCCGTCCTCGCCGTGACGCACGACCGGTACTTCCTCGACCACGTCGCGGAGTGGATCTGCGAGGTCGATCGCGGCCGCCTCTACCCGTACGAGGGCAACTACTCCACCTACCTGGAGAAGAAGCAGGAGCGCCTGCAGGTCCAGGGCAAGAAGGACGCCAAGCGCGCGAGGCGTCTCAAGGAAGAGCTCGAGTGGGTGCGCTCGAACGCCAAGGGCCGCCAGACCAAGTCCAAGGCCCGCCTGGCCCGCTACGAGGAGATGGCGGCCGAGGCGGAGCGGACGCGCAAGCTCGACTTCGAGGAGATCCAGATCCCCGCGGGCCCGCGCCTGGGCAGCCTGGTCCTCGAGGCCACCGGCCTGCAGAAGGGCTTCGACGGCCGCCAGCTGATCGACGGCCTGAGCTTCACGCTGCCGCGCAACGGGATCGTCGGCGTCATCGGCCCCAACGGCGTCGGCAAGACGACCCTGTTCAAGACGATCGTGGGCCTGGAGCCGCTGGACGGCGGCGAGCTCAAGATCGGCGACACGGTGAAGATCTCCTACGTCGACCAGTCGCGCGGCGGCATCGACCCCAAGAAGACGCTGTGGGAGGTCGTCTCCGACGGGCTCGACTTCATCAAGGTCGGCAACGTCGAGATCCCGTCCCGCGCGTACGTCGCGTCGTTCGGCTTCAAGGGTCCGGACCAGCAGAAGCCCGCGGGCGTGCTGTCCGGCGGTGAGCGCAACCGGCTCAACCTGGCGCTCACGCTCAAGCAGGGCGGCAACCTGCTCCTGCTCGACGAGCCGACGAACGACCTCGACGTCGAGACCCTCGGCTCGCTGGAGAACGCACTGCTCGAGTTCCCCGGCTGCGCCGTCGTGGTCTCCCACGACCGGTGGTTCCTCGACCGCGTGGTGACGCACATCCTCGCCTACGAGGGCACGGAGGAGGACCCGGCGAACTGGTACTGGTTCGAGGGCAACTTCGCCTCCTACGAGGAGAACAAGGTCGAGCGACTGGGCGCGGACGCGGCGCGCCCGCACCGCGTGACCTACCGCAAGCTCACGCGCGACTGAGCGCGACTGTGAGCACGCCACCGCGCGCGACGCCCCCGACACCCCCGAGGTGCCGGGGGCGTCGGTCGTCGTGGCGCCTGAGTCGGGGTCTCCGTAGCGCGCGGCGGGGGCGGCCGCACGCTCGCGCAGGGCGGCGCGCGCAACGACGGCGGGGTCAGCGCCTCCGCGTCCGTGCCGAGCTGCCACAGCGCCCACTCGGCGTGACGTGAGTCCTGGAACGTCGCTTCCAGCCGCAGCCAGCCATGGTCGTCAGGTTCCTCGGAGTGGACGGCCAGCGCGGTGCCCACCAGCTCCTCGCGCCGCGCCGGGCTCATCCGAAGCCGCACGCTGACCTGCTCGCCGCCGGCCCTGAATCGGGTGCTACGTTCCCGCCAGGCCTGGCCCAGGTCGACCTTGTCGGAACGCTGGGCCGGCTCGGGCAGCAGTTCGGCGGCCAGGATCCGGGACATCCGGTAGGTACGGTCCGCGCCGGACGTCGTGGCCAGCAGGTAGCCCTTGGCGCGCACGGTGACCAGGCCGATCGGGTCCACCGTGCACCTTCTCGGTGACGTGCCGGCGTGAGAGCAGGTCGGTCTCCGGGTCGACGAGGAAGCGCTGGGCGACGTCGAACGCGGTGGTGCGGTGGTTCTGGGGCAGCGCGTCGACCCCCTTGCGCGGGGCCGAGGCAAGCGCCGAGCCGAGGCCGAACACCTGGCCGCCTCCCTTCGACCCGGCGGTCAGCAGGGCCAGTGCCTCGTCGTGGTTCAGCCCGGTCAGCCCGGTCAGCCCGGTCAGCCCGGTCAGGTCGGTCCGGAACCCGGGCGGCCATCGAGCCGGCGGGCGGGCGTGCCCCACGAGTCGAATGGAGCTGATGTGGCGACGGAACGAACGGCGGTCAACCTGGCGACGTGGTCGGTGGAGGGGGGGCAATCAGGGCGAGGCCGTCTCCGGGCACAGCCGGACCCTGTGCATCTCGGGCCAGACGGCCATGAGTGCCGGCGGTGAACCCCGGCACGACGGCGACATGGCGGCGCGGCTGGCGCTGAGCCTCGACAACCTGGAGGCGGTGCTCGACGCGGCCGACATGACCCTCGCGGACCTGGTCCGGCTCAACGTCTACTCCACCGACGTCGACCTGCTCTTCCGGCACTACGGGCACCCATGCCCTGCCCCACCCGTCCGCGGGCCACAAAATGATTGGGGTGAACTGCCCTGGCCGGTGATACTCCCGGGATGAGCGCCACGAGCCCCACCCGGACCCGCCCCGTCTGGCCCGGGCTGCCCGCGCCCGTGCGGGCCGCGATCGAGTCCCGCCTCGGCGCGACCGTCAGGAGCTGGACCAGCCACGACGGCGGCTACTCGCAAGGGCTCGCCTCCACGCTGCGCACCGACGACGGCGCGGTGTTCGTCAAGGCGATCGGGCCCGAGCACCCGTTCACGGTCGGGATGTACCGCGAGGAGGCGCGGCGCGCGGCGCTGCTGCCCGACGGCGTCCCGACGCCGCGGATCCTGTGGTCCACCGAGATCCCGGTGTCCGGCGCTGCGGGTCGGGAGGCGTGGGTCGCACTCGCCTTCGAGACGTTCGACGGCCGCGGACCGACGATGCCCTGGGACGACGGCGACCTCCGGGCCGTCCTCGACCTCGCGGTCGCGGTGAGCGAGCACACCGTCGCCGCGGGCGCGCTCCCCGACCTCGCGTCGGAGCTCCCGACCGAGCAGATGCGGCTGCTCGCGGCCGAGACCCCGGCCGGGCTCGCGACCTACGACCCGTGGCTGGCCGACCACCTCGACCGGCTCGCCGACGTCGAGCGGGGAGCCCCGGCCGCGGTCGCCGGAAGCGCGCTGGTGCACGGCGACCTGCGGGGCGACAACGCCCTGCTCGTGGCCGACGGGCCGGGCGGCGGCACGCGGGCGCTCGCCGTCGACTGGCCCAACGCGGCGCGCGGGGCGGCGTTCTGCGACCTCGTGGGGATGCTGCCGGCCGTGCAGGTCGAGGGCGGCCCGGAGCCGGAGGAGGTGCTGCGCCGCCGGCCGCTGCCCGCGGGAACGGACCAGGCCGCCGTCACGGCGTACCTCGTGGCCCTCACCGGGTATTTCGTGCGCTCGTCCCTGCAGCCGCCGCCCCCGGGCATCCCGCACGTCCGCGCCTTCCAGCGTGCCCAGGGCGGGGCCTGCGTGGCCTGGCTGCGCCGCCGCCTCGGACCCTGACCGGACCGGCGCCTTGCCCCGGAACGGCCCCGGACCTGCGGCGATCGTCGGTCGTGGGCACACTGGGCTCATGACGGACCCGGACGCCGCGCCTGCCCCGACCCCTGGGAGCCAGGCGGACGACCGGCCGCAGGACGCGCAGGACCCGCCGGGTCCGTCGACCGACGCGCTCGTGGAGTCCCTCGACGCGCTGCGCGCACGTCTCGCGGCGCTGCGCCTGTCGCTGGAGACGCCGGGAGTGGCCGCCGCGCGGGCCGACCTGCGCCAGGCGGTCGACCAGCTCGACGACTACCTGCTGCCGCGGCTGCGGTCGGAGCGGGCGCCGCTGCTGGTCGTGGTCGGCGGCTCCACCGGGGCGGGCAAGTCGACGCTCGTGAACTCGCTGCTGGGCGAGCCGGTCTCGGCGCCGGGCGTGCTGCGGCCCACGACCCGGGCGCCCGTGCTGGTGCACCACCCGCTCGACGCGCGTTGGTTCACGACCGACCGGGTGCTACCCGGGCTGGCGCGGGTCACCACCTCCGGGACCCTGCCTGGCACGGGGACCGCCCGGACGGACGTGGTGTCCGACAGGTCGTCGGGCACCGCGTCGGGGGAGGGCCCCGCGGCCTTGCGGCTGGTGGCGAGCGACGCGCTGCCGCAGGGGCTCGCCCTGCTGGACGCGCCCGACATCGACTCGGTGGAGACGGCGAACCGCGAGCTGGCCACGCAGCTGCTGGGCGCGGCCGACCTGTGGCTCTTCGTCACCACGGCGGCGCGCTACGCCGACGCCGTGCCGTGGGACCTGCTGGGCCAGGCCGCGCGCCGTCGCGCGCAGGTCGCGATCGTGCTGGACCGGGTGGACCCGGGCGCCGAGGTGGTGGCCGAGGACCTGCGCCGCATGACGGCCGAGCACGGGCTGGGCGACGCGCGCGTCTTCGTGCTCGCCGAGGCGGCGGAGTCGGGACCCGGTGCCCTGGTGGACGGACTGCTGCCCGAGGCCGCGGTGGCCGAGGTCGCGACCTGGCTGTCCGGCCTCGGTGGCGACCCCGAGGCGCGGGCCCGCGTCATCGCGGCCACGCGGGACGGCGTGGTGGACGACCTGGTGCGCCGCGCCGTCGCGCTCGCGGAGACCGCGGACGGGCAGGAGGTGGCCGACGCCCGGCTGCGCGACGCCGTCCGCCGCTACCACGCCGAGGCGCTGGAGCAGGTGGAGGCGGCGACCTCCGACGGGGCGCTGCTGCGCGGCGAGGTGCTCGCGCGCTGGCAGGACTTCGTCGGCACGGGTGAGTTCTTCCGCTCCGTCGAAGCGGGCGTGGGCCGGGCGCGCGACGCCGTGGTGCGCTTCTTCCGGGGCCGGCCCAAGGAGGCCCCGCAGGTGGAGCAGGCCATCGCGCACGGCCTGGAGTCCGTCATCCTCGACGCGGCCGAGCAGGCGGCGGAGCGCACCTACGTGGCCTGGCGCGGCGACTCGGCGGGCGCGGCGCTCCTGGAGGGTCTGGACCTGGCGCGCGTGCCGGCCGCGCTGCGCGGGGAGGTGGCCGAGCAGATCCGCGGCTGGCAGGAGGACGTGCTGGCGCTCGTGCGCGAACAAGGCGCGTCCAAGCGCGGCACCGCCCGCGCCGTCTCGTTCGGGGTCAACGCGCTGGGCGTCAGCCTCATGGTGATCGTCTTCGCCTCGACGGCAGGGCTCACCGGCGCCGAGATCGGCATCGCGGGCGGCACGGCGGTGGTGGCGCAGAAGCTGCTCGAGGCCGTCTTCGGCGACGAGGCCGTGCGGCAGCTCGCCGCCCAGGCGAAGGAGCGGCTGCAGCGGCGCGTCGACGCCGTGCTGCGCGGGCAGGCGGCCCGGTACACCGCCCAGCTCGACGCGCTCGGGACGCAGACCACGGGGGCCGACGGCGTGCGCGCCGCCGCCCACCGCGTCGCCGCGGCCGCCCG
Organism: Isoptericola sp. Y581; assembly: GCF_059445475.1. NCBI lineage: Bacteria > Bacillati > Actinomycetota > Actinomycetes > Micrococcales > Promicromonosporaceae > Isoptericola > Isoptericola sp. Y581. Next base: position 376,785 of record NZ_JCAIUK010000002.1, read on the forward strand.
CGCCGAGCGCGCCGCCCGGTCCGTCCCCGACGAGGGCGCGACGCGGCCCTGGAGCGGCGGCCTGCTGCGCGGGGCGGGGACACCTCGGGCGCCGCTCGGGCCCGACGGCCGCGAGGTGGGGGATGCCGCCGAGGGTGAGCACGTCGCGGACGCCCCCGTGCGCCGGGGCGGATGGTGGTCGCGGTGGCGCGGCCGCGACCGGCGCGAGGAGGAGGACGAGTGAGCCGCATCGATCTCGCGGACCGTACCGGGGCGCTGGAGTCGGCGGTGGTGGCGGCGAGCGGCCGGCTGGACCGCGCGCTCCTCGACGAGGCGCGCGGCGTCGTGACGCGGTCGCGGGAGCGCGGCGGGCTGTCGGCGGAGCACACGGTGGTGGCGCTCGCGGGAGCCACCGGGTCGGGCAAGTCCAGCGTGCTCAATGCCGTCACGGGTACTGAGGTCGCGACCGTCGGCGTGCGGCGGCCCACGACGTCGCACGCCGTCGCGGCGGTGTGGGGCGAGGGCGCGGGCCCGCTGCTCGACTGGCTCGAGGTCCGGCGGCGCGTGGAGATGCCGGTGCCGACGACGGACGACGAGCCCGCCGGCCGGAACGGACGGCGCGGCCTGGCCCGCCTGCGCGGGCGGCGTGGCCCGGCGGGCATCTCGACGGGGCTGGTGCTGCTGGACCTGCCGGACCACGACTCGGTGGTCGTGGAGCACCGTGTGCGGGCCGAGCGCCTGGTCGAGCGGGCGGACCTGCTGGTGTGGGTGGTGGACCCGCAGAAGTACGCCGACGCCGCGCTGCACGAGCGGTACCTGCGCCCGCTGGCCGGGCGGGCCGAGGTGGTCGTGGTGGTGCTCAACCAGGTGGACCGGCTCTCCGACGCGGAGACGGACGCCATGCTGGCCGACCTGCGCCGGCTGGTCGCCGCCGACGGGCTCGACGGCTCGCGGGTGCTGGCGGCGTCGGCGGCCACGGGGCAGGGCATGGACCAGCTCAGGGGGCTGCTCGCCGACGCCGCGGCGCGCCGCGAGGCGGCCACCGCGCGCCTCACGGCGGACCTGCGGGCCGCGGCGCAGCGGATCTCGGACGCCTGCGGTGCGAGCCCGTCGCTCCGCCCGGGGGACCGCGCCGCCGCCGCTCTGGTGGCCGCCCTCGAGGACGCGGCGGGGGTTCCCACGGTCGCCCGGGCGGTGGCCGCCGCGCATCGTCGCGACGCGCACCTCGCCACCGGATGGCCGGTGACGCGCTGGATGTCCCGGCTGCGGCGCGACCCGTTGCGCCGCCTCGGCCTGCGCCGCGACGACGAGGGCGAGCCGCAGGACCGGCCGGATCTGGTGCGGAGCTCGCTGCCCACCACCCGGCCCGCCGTGCGCGCCGCCGCGGCCTCGGCCGTGAGGCGCTACGTCGACGAGGTGACCGACGGCGCGCCCGATCCATGGGTGCTGGTGGCGCGCGCCCGCGCCCAGGACGCGATCGACCGGCTGCCGGGCGACCTGGACCAGGCCGTGGTGGGCACGCAGCTCGAGGCGGCCCGCCGCCCGCGGTGGTGGGCGGTGGCCGGCGCCGTGCAGTGGCTGCTGCTCGCCGCCGTGGTCGTGGGGCTGCTGTGGCTCGCGGCCGCCGCCGTGCTGGAGTACTTCCGGCTGCCCGCGCTGATCCTGCCCGTGGTTTCGGTGGACCTCACCGGCGCCGGCGGCGGAGTCCTCGAGGTCCCGTGGCCGACCCTCCTGGCGCTCGGCGGCCTGCTGGCCGGCCTGCTGCTCGCGCTGGTCGCCCGGGCGGCCGCGGCCTGGGGCGCGCGGCGGCGCTCCACGCGGGCCCGCCGCCGCCTGCGGGCGTCCGTGACGGGTGTCGCGGACACGCTGGTCCGCGGCCCGGTCACCGACGAGCTGGGCGCCCTCGCGCGCTGCCGCGCGGCCGCGGCGATCGCGGCCGGCTGACGGGGTGCGGCTCGCGTCGATTCCCGTCCGATTCCTGGCCGATTCCTGGCCGATCCCCGGCCGATTCCTGAGCCGCCCGAGCGGCGTGCGACCATGCGACCCATGACCCGTCTGCACGTCCCCGTCCCCCTGCGCTGGTCCGATCTCGACGCGTACCAGCACGTCAACAACGTCGCGATGTTCCGCCTCCTGGAGGACGCGCGCATCACCGCGTTCTGGAGGCACGAGGGTGCCGTGGCCGGCGAGGAGTGGCCCACCGCGATCCTCGACACGGGCCCGCACGCGACGTCGCACACGCTGGTGGCCGGGCAGCAGATCGAGTACCTGCGCCCGCTGGCGTTCTCGCGCACCCCGGTGCGCGTGGAGATGTGGATCGGCTCGCTCGGGGGCGCGAGCCTGGAGGTCTGCTACGAGGTGCACGACGGGGCGCCGGGCGGTTTCCCGCGCTCAGGTCCGGCGTCCGGGGGCAAGGCGTACGTGCGGGCGGTGACGACGATCGTCGTCGTCGACGCCGCGACGGGAGCGCCGCGGCGCCTCACCGGCGACGAGCGCGCGACCTGGGAGCAGTTCGCCGAGGAGCCGGTCGAGTTCCGCCGCCGCCGCTGACGCCAGCGCCCGTCAGGCGGGCAGCCGGAGCATGCCCTCCTGCGCGATGCTCGCGACCAGCTGACCCTCGCGGTCGTACACGCGGGCCAGGCCGAGGCCGCGCCCGCCCTGCGCGCCGGGCGACTCCTGCACGTAGAGCAGCCAGTCGTCCGCGCGCGCGTCGCGGTGGAACCACATCGCATGGTCGAGGCTCGCCATCGGCACCGTGGCGCCCACGTCGGTCCACGACTTGCCGGCCTGGCGCAGCACGGGCTCCAGCATCACCTGGTCGCAGGCGAACGCCAGCAGCGCGCGGTGCAGCAGCCGATCGTCCGAGTCGATCGCGTGCCGCGCGCGGACCCACACCTGCTGCGTGGGCTTCGGTTCCGGGTCGGGGCCGAGGTAGAGCGACCTGCCCACGTGCCGCAGGTCGAACGCGGACTCGTGGGACCAGAAGCGCGCCGCGGGGTGGTCGAGGCCCTGGAGCACCTCGATCGCGGACGGCACGTCCTCCGGCGCGGGGACGCCGTCCGGCCCTGGGGCAAAGGTCTCGTAGCCCGGCTGATCCACCTGGAACGACGCCGTCAGCGACAGGATGGGCCCCCCGGCCTGCAGGGCGTGGGTGCGGCGGGCGCTGAACGACCGCCCGTCGCGCAGCCGCTCCACGGCGAAGTCGATCGGCGCCTCGAGCTTCCCTTCCCGCAGGAAGTATGAGTGCAGGGAGTGCGGCAGCCGGTCGTCGGTGACGGTGCGGCCGCACGCGAGCAGCGCCTGGGCGAGCACCTGCCCGCCGTAGACGCGCCGGCCCGGGCCGGGCACGCTGTCCCCGCGCCACAGGTCGTCCTCGCCGCGCGGGCCCCAGCCTTCGACCTCGCGCAGGTCGAGCGCGGCCAGGAGGCGGTCCAGGGCGTCCGGGATGGCCCCCGGGGCGGGCGTGGTGGTGGTCGTCTCGCTCACGCTCACTCCTCGGTTCACTCGGCGGGTCACTCGGCGGTTCACTCGTCGAAGGTGTTGATCATGGAGAACGCGGCGCGCTCCAGGTAGTCCCACAGCTGCGACTCGTGCATCGGGGCGAGGTCCAGCGTGTCGATGGCGGCGCGCATGTGGTGCAGCCAGCGGTCGCGGGCGTCGCGGTTCACCCGGAACGGCGCGTGGCGCATGCGCAGGCGCGGGTGCCCCCGCTGCTGGCTGTACGTCGTCGGGCCGCCCCAGTACTGCTCGAGGAACAGGGTGAACCGCACCTTTGCGGGGCCGAGGTCCTCCTCGGGGTACATGGGGCGCAGCACCTCGTCCGTCGCGACGCCCTCGTAGAAGACGTCGACCAGGCGCTCGAACGTCGCGTGCCCCCCGACGGCGTCGTAGAAGGACTCGGGGGAGGGCACGGGTGAAGTCTGGTCCGTCACCGGGCCATCCTCCCAGACACCCGCGGTGCTGCTGCCCCCGACCGCACGCCCGGGGGGTTACGCTGGTCACGGACCTGCAACGACGCACTCCACGGGAGGCCCCTATGACCAACTCGGCGCACAAGGCGGACGACATCCTCGCGGCGCTCGGCGGCAGCCGGAACGTTGTCGAACTCGAGCCCTGCATCACCCGGCTACGGGTCGAGGTGAGCGACCCAGCCCTGGTCGACGAGCCGGGCCTCAAGGCATCGGGCGCGTTCGGCGTGGTCCGGTCGGGTCGCGTCGTGCAGGTCATCGTGGGCCCCGAGGCGGACGACCTTGCCGCGCAGATGGACCCGCTGCTCGTCTACTGACCGCAGGCGCGCTCCCGTCAGTCCTCGGAGTCGACGCCCTGCTCCAGCGCACGTGTCTCGGCGTCCGCACCGGAGCGCAGCACGCCCGCCCCGCGGAGCTCGGCCTGCGCGAGCCGGCGCATCTCGCGCGAGACCGTCCACTGGTCGCCGGGGCGCGTCTGCGCGTGCAGCGTGAAGGTCATCGTGATGTCGTTCACGGCGTCGACCCCGCGCACGGACGGGGCCTCGAGCAGCAGCGGGGACAGCGCGGGGTCCGCCTGGACGGTGCCGGCCGCGCGACCGAGGGCGGCCCGTACCACCTCGACATCGGCGTGCACGGGCACGCGCACCTCCGCGACCGCGCGCGACCACTGCTGGGTGAGGTTGCCCGCCCGCAGGATCTCCCCGTTGCGCACGTACCAGAGGGTGCCGTCGAAGGCCCGCACCTGTGTCACGCGCAGCTGCACCTCCTCGACGGTGCCGACGGCGCCCGAGCCCAGGTCGACCGTGTCGCCCACGCCGAACTGGTCCTCCACCAGCAGCAGGATGCCGGAGATGAAGTCCTTCACCAGGCTCTGCGCGCCGAAGCCCAGCGCGACGCCGGTGATCCCAGCCGCGCCGACCAGCGGACCGACCGGCTGACCGAGCTGCTGCAGGATCATCAACGCCACGATCGTGCCGACCACGATGTTGGCGGTGGACCGCAGCACCGAGCCCACGGTGCGGGCGCGCTGGGCACGCCGCTGGCTGGCCTGGGCGCCCGCCAGCGGGTTGGCGAGCGCGAGCGCGTCCTCGACGAACGTCGTGCGGCGCAGGTAGCCGCGCCAGGTGCCGGGCGACTCGCTCGACGCGGCCACGTCGGTCGTCTTCGTGCCGGCCCCCGTGGCGATGCGCTCGGTCACGTGCCCGATCACGCGGCGCAGCAGCGCAAGCACCAGGCCCCCGATCGCGAGGATGATCAGGATGTGCAGGGGCCAGCTGGTGAACCAGTCCCAGAAGGCGTTGCCCGCCTCGGCGGCCGCCTTGGCGCCCTCCTCGACCATGCCGCCGGTGTCGGAAGGGCTCGGCGTGGGGGTCGGCGCCAGGCTCGTCGACGTCGGGGCATCGGAGTGGATGGTGAGTACGAGGGGGGTCACCCGACCACGGTAACGATCGCGGGCAGCCCGATGAAACGGGCGCCCGGCCCGGTCCGGCGCCGCGTGGGCGGACTGCCGGGTACCGCACGGGATGGCAGGATCGTCCCGTGAGCGAGGACCTGCCGACCCCGGACGAGACGCCCGACGACGCGCGCGCGGATGCGCCCGAGGGGGCGGCGGACGTGACGCCCGACGATCAGCACGACCAGGCCGGTGACCAGCACGACGACCAGGCCGCGGATCTGGCCGGCGACGAGCTGCGCGAGCTCGCCGCGGCGCACGGCGTGCTCACCGAGCACGACGGGTTCGGCGGCGAGGAGGTGCCGTCGCCCGCGTCGACGCTCGTCGCCGTCCTCGCCGCGCTGGGCGTGCCCGCCGGTTCCCCGCAACAGGTGACCCACAGCCTGCATCGCGCGCACGATGACGAGTGGCGGGCCGTGCTGCCCCCCACGGTCGTGGTGCGCGAGGGCTCGGACACGCAGATCCCGGTGCACGTCACCGACGGCGCGGCCGTGCACGTCTGGCTCGAGGTGGACGGCGCCGAGCCCGCGGCGCGGGAGCACGCCGTGCGGCCCCGCCGCGACCTCGAGCAGCTGGACGTCACCGTCGAGCCCCGGACCGTGGACGGGCGGCGTGTCGGGCGCGCCACGTTCGCCCTGCCCGGCGACCTGCCGCTGGGTTGGCACGCCCTGCACGCCCTCACGGAGGGGCACGAGACCCGGGCCACCGTCGTCGTCACGCCGCGCCGGCTGGAGCTGCCCGCGGGGCTCGAGGACGACCAGTGGTGGGGCTTTCTGGTGCAGCTCTACTCCGTGCGCTCGCGCACGTCCTGGGGTGTGGGCGACCTCGCCGACCTGACCGACCTCGCCTGGCTCACCGCGCACCGCGCCGGGGCCGACTTCGTCGGGGTGAACCCGCTGTCCGCCACGGAGCCCGTGACGCCGCTGACGGCGTCGCCGTACCTGCCGACGAGCCGGCGCTTCCTCAGCCCCCTGTACGTGCGGGTGGAGGACATCCCGGAGACCGCGTACCTCTCGGCGGCCGACCGCTCCCTCGTGGAGTGGGCCGCGGACCCGGTGCGCGACCTCGAGGCCGACCCGGGTGCGATCGATCGCGACGGCGTCTGGGAGGCGAAGAAGGCGGCCCTCGAGGTGGTGTTCACGGCGCCGCGGCGCGCCGCCCGCGAGGCCGCCTACGAGGAGTTCGTCGCCGAGGAGGGCACCGGCCTGCGCGACTTCGCCACCTGGTGCGCGATCGCCGAGCACCTCGGCAGCCGCCCCCGCCCCGACGAGCTCGGTGACCCGGCGTCGCCCGCCGTCGCCGCCCTGCGCGAGCAGCTCGCCGAGCGGGTCGAGTTCTACACCTGGCTGCAGTGGGTGGCCGACGAGCAGAAGCAGACGGCCCAGCGGGTGGCGCGCGAGGCCGGGATGCGGATCGGCATCATGCACGACCTGGCCGTGGGCGCCCACCCCGAGGGCGCCGACGCGTGGGCCCATCGGGACGTGCTGGCCAGGGGGGTTTCCGTCGGCGCGCCGCCGGACATGTACAACCAGCAGGGCCAGGCCTGGTCGCAGCCGCCGTGGAACCCTCGCGCGCTCGCGCGTGCCGGGTACGCGCCGTACCGCGACATGCTGCGCACGGTGCTGCGGCACGCGGGCGCGCTGCGGGTGGACCACGTGCTGGGCCTCTTCCGGCAGTGGTGGGTGCCCGACGGCATCGAACCGGCCTCTGGGGCATACGTGCGGTACGACCACGAGGCGCTCGTCGGCATCCTCTGCCTGGAAGCCCGGCGCGCCGGGGCGCTCGTGGTGGGGGAGGACCTCGGCGTCTTCGAACCCTGGGTGCGCGACGAGATCGCCGACCGGGGCGTCCTCGGCACGTCCGTGCTCTGGTTCGAGAAGGAGGACGGCCGCCCGCTCGAGCCCGAGAAGTACCGCCGGTCGTCGCTCGCGACCGTCGGCACGCACGACATGCCGCCGACCGCGGGTTATCTCGCGGGCGAGCACGTGGACCTGCGCGAACGCCTCGGCCTCCTCGCCGACAACGCGCAGGAGCTGCGCAGTGCCGCCCGCGCCGAGCGGGACGCCGCAGTGCTGGCCCTGGCCATGCGGGGCCTGGTGTCCGACCACCCGTCCGAGCGAGAGATCGTCGAGGGGCTGCACCGGTACCTGCGCAAGAGCCCGGCAGCCCTCGTGGGCGTGCAGCTCGTGGACGCCGTCGGGGAACGGCGGGCGCAGAACCAGCCGGGCACCGACCGGGAGTACCCGAACTGGAAGGTGCCGCTCGCCGACGGCTTGGGCAACGTCGTCCTGCTGGACGACCTCTTCGACAACGCCCGGCTGCGCTCCCTCGTCGACGCCGTGCGCACCGCGAGATAGAGACCCCCTCCCGCCGAGATAGAGAACCCCCGGCGACGAGATAGAGAACCCCATGCGACGAGATAGAGAAGCAGTCAGCGCGAGATAGAGAAGCCTGCCCCCAGGAGGGCCTCGGTCAGAGTTGTCCACAGATCGTCGGTCCGACGTCGACGGCACGGCTCGGGATTCAGCATCCTGTCGACCGTGACCTGGACACGTCCCGCGCCGCCGCCGCTGATCCCGCCCGCCTTCCCTCCGCTCCTGACGGCGCGAGGGCTGCCCGAGGTCGAACGACTCGCGGAGGTCGATGCCGAGCTGACGCGTCTGCGCCCCGGCATCTATGCTCCGCCGTCCCCCGACGCGCCGGCTGCGGTCGCGCGGCGAGACCTTGTGCTCGCCCGGGTGTCTGCTGCATGGAGCCAGCTCGACAGCGAGGTCTGGTTCAGTCACGAGACGGCGGCTCTCCTGCACGGGATGTGGACCTATCGACTCTCCGACCGGGTGCACCTCACGCAGCTGTACCCGCCCCAGATCCGCCGCGAGGACGACTCGTGGGACCACCGCTTCCTCGTGACCCGGCACTGGACGAGGCTGCCGTCGCGTGATCGTGACGAGGTCGCGGGGGTGCCGGTGACGAGCCTGGAACGCACGGCGGTCGATTGTGCGCGGGGCCTCCCGTTCGGCTCCGCTCTCGTCGTGATGGACTGCGCCCTGCGACACGGCGCCGACCGCGCGCTCGTACGCCGGATCGTCGAGGAGTCGCGCGGGAAGCGCGGCGTGGTCCAAGCCCGCCAGGTGCTGGCGGTCGCCGACGGCGGGTCGGGGTCTCCGGGGGAGACGCTGACCAGGTGGGGCCTCGTCGAGTCGGGGCTGCCGCAGCCGACCACGCAGATCCCGGTCCTGACGTCCCTCGGCCCGAGGTGGGTGGACCTGGGCTGGCCCGCGGCGCGGGTGGGCATCGAGTTCGACGGCGAGGTGAAGTACACCGTGCTGGCGGACGGGGATCCCGACGAGGTGCGCCGTCGGGAGCGCGCCAGGCAGCGAGCCATCGAGGAGCAGGACTGGCGCATCGTCCGCTCCGACTGGCCGGACATCGATCAGCCGCACGCGTTCCATGTCAGGGTGCGGCGCGCGCTGGCCGGGCGGGCGCACCGCATCCTGTCGGGGGCGAGAGGTGCCGCACAGCGGCAGCCCTGACCGGCGGTACGACGAACGCCCCCGGAGGTCAGGACCTCCGGGGGCGTTCGCTTGCCGGGACCACCTTCTCTATCTCGGCCGGTCGCCTTCTCTATCTCGGCGGGCTCGGTTCTCTATCTCGGCGTCCAGGGTTCTCTATCTCGCGGTCAGGCGTCGGCGGCCTGGGCACCGAGGGCGCGCTCGGTGCCGGCGAGCTGCTCCACGACCAAGCGGCGCAGGGCTGCGGGGGCGTCGGCGTGGGCGTCGAGCCAGCTCCGGACGGCGTCGCGGAGTGCGACGGAGGCGAGCGGCGCCGGGTACAGACCCTCGATGAGCTCCTCCGCGATGTGGTAGCTGCGCGTGGTCCAGATCGGCAGCAGCGCGTCGACGTAGCGGGTGGCGAACGGCTCCAGGACGGCGGCGTCCGTGACGTGCACGAAGCCTGCGGCCGTGGCGCGGATGATCGCGTTGGGCACGTCGGTCCGGTCGACGACGGAGGCGAACGCGGCCTCCTTGCCCTCGACGGTCGGCGCCGCGGCACGCGCGCGGGCGGCCGCCTGCCGGCCGGTGGCCGTGTCGTCCTGCGCGAGGCCGGCGTCGATCTCGGCGGCGCCGGCGGCGCCGAGGAGCACGAGGCTCTCGAGCAGCTCCCAGCTCAGGTCGGTGTCCACGCTGAGGCCGCCCAGGGCGGCCGACCCGTCGAGCAGCCCGCGCAGCGGCACCACGTGCGCGGGCGTCGACGCGAGCGCCGCGAAGAACTTCACGAGCTGCAGCTGCAGGTCGGAGCCGGGCGCCGCGTCCTGCGCGAGGGCCCACAGCGTGTCGCCGATGCGCGCGAGGGTCTCCGCACGCCGCGCGGGCGCCACGTAGGACCGCGCCGCCAGCCCGAGCTGGTTCAGCGTGGTGCGCACCGTCGTCGACTCCGTCTCGGCGGCGATGTTGCCGAGCACCAGGTCCACGTACGCCGAGGCCGGGGTCTCGCCGTCACGCACCGCGTCCCAGACCGAGCCCCACACGAGAGAGCGGGCCAGCGGGTCCGCGATCTGCCCGAGGTGCTCCACGGCGAACGCGAGGGAGGCGTCGTCGAGCCGGATCTTGGCGTAGGCGAGGTCCTCGTCGTTGAGCAGGACGAGCGCGGGGCGCTCCCTGCCCAGGAGCTCCGGCACGTCGGTGCGCTCGCCGTCGACGTCGATCACGACCTGGTGGGTGCGGGTGAGGCTGCCGTCCACGAGGTCGTAGAAGCCGATGCCGAGGCGGTGCGGCCGGATCGTGGGGTAGTCCGCGGGGGCGGACTGGAGCACCGCGAAGCCGGTGATGCGGCCGTCGGCGTCGGCGAGCTCCGGGCGCAGCGTGTTCACGCCCGCGGTCTCGAGCCAGGCCGCCGACCACGCGGTGAGGTCGCGGCCACTGGTGGCCTCGAGCTCGACGAGCAGGTCGCGCAGCTCGGTGTTGGACCACGCGTGCTTCTTGAAGTACGCCGACACGCCCCCGAGGAACTCGTCCCGGCCGACCCACGCCGCGAGCTGCTTGAGCACTGAGGCGCCCTTGGCGTAGGTGATGCCGTCGAAGTTGACCTGAACGTCGTCCAGGTCGCGGATCTCCGCGACGATCGGGTGGGTGGAGGGCAGCTGGTCCTGGCGGTAGGCCCACGTCTTCTCCATGGCGGAGAAGGTGGTCCACGCCGCCTCCCACTCGGTGGCCTCGGCGGTGGCGAGCGTCGACACGTACTCCGCGAACGACTCGTTCAGCCACAGGTCGTTCCACCACTTCATGGTGACCAGGTCGCCGAACCACATGTGCGCCAGCTCGTGCAGGATCGTCACGACGCGGCGCTCGCGGACGGCGTCGGTCACCTGGGAGCGGAAGACGTATGCCTCGGTGAACGTCACGCAGCCGGGGTTCTCCATCGCGCCCATGTTGTACTCAGGCACGAACAGCTGGTCGTACTTGTCGAACGGGTACGGCACGTCGAACGTCGACTCGTAGAAGGTGAAGCCCTTGCGGGTGGTCTCCATGATGTAGTCCGCGTCGAGGTGCTCGGCCAGCGACGAGCGGCAGAAGACGCCGAGGGGGATGGTCCGCCCGTCCGACGACGTCAGCTCGCCGCGCTGCACGGCGTACGGGCCGGCGACGAGGGCCACGAGGTAGGACGAGATGCGCGGGGTCGGCTCGAAGGTCCATGTCGCGGTGTCGGGCTCGGTCGCGTGCGTGGTCGGCGTCGGCGTCGGCTGGTTCGACACGACCTGCCACGCGGCGGGGGCGGTCACCGTCACCTGGAACGGGGCCTTGAGGTCGGGCTGCTCGAAGGTGGCGAAGACACGGCGGGCGTCCGGCACCTCGAACTGGGAGTAGAGGTAGACCTCGCCGTCGACGGGGTCCACGAAGCGGTGCAGGCCCTCGCCGGTGTTGGTGTAGGCGCAGTCGGCGACGACGCGCAGCTCGTTCTCGGCGGCGAGGTCGGCCAGCGCGATGCGCGAGTCGGCGAACACCTCGGCGGGGTCCAGCGAGCGGCCGTTGAGCACGATCTCGCGGACGGACGGGGCGACGAGATCGGCGAACGTGTTCCCGCCGGGCGACGCGGAGAACCGGATCACGGTGGTGGACGCAAAGGTCGTGGGTCCGGTGGTGAGGTCGAGATCGATGGCGTACGACTCGACGTCGGTGACGACGCCGGCGCGCTCGATCGCCTCGGCGCGGGTCAGGTTCTCTGCGGGCACGGGTTCTCCCTCTGGGTCGGTGGTCCCGCGCGTGATGGGGCGCGCAGGCTCGCGCACGATGATGCCACCTCGGGCTCCGGTGGACGCACGGCTTTCCCGGGGTCCCCGGGGGCGGACGGCCGCGTCGTCGCGGGTGACCGGGAAGGGCGGGTTCGACCGGTGAGACCCGATCGTGACATCCTGCCCGGTGCGCCGTCGCGGCGAGGTGCCCGGCGCACCGCCCAGCGGCGCAGATCGTGACTGGAGGGAGTCCAGATGTCCGGCACCGTTCCGCCGCCCCCACCGGGCCAGGACGGCAGGCCGCCGTCCGTGGCGCCGTCGACCCCGGCGACCCCGGCGACCGGGGTGCGCCGTGTCGTGTCCGCGTACCGGCGGCCGATGTCCGTCGACCCGAGCGCGGAGGTCCCGCTGCAGCAGGTGACCGCGCCGTCGGCAGGGGCCCGCCCCGAGCAGCCGTCCCCACAGGTCGCCGCCCCGGGGCCCGCTGCGACCGCCGTCCACGCCCCCGTACCGCCTGCTCCCGCGCCATCCGCGCCCGCACCGACGGCGCACGCGCCGGTGCCGCCGCCGCCCGTCGCCCCGCAGGCGTACTCGCCCGGGTACGCGGCGCAGCCGACGCAGGCGCAGCAGGCCTACGCCGCCGCCACCCAGGTGCAGCAGCCCGTGTACGCGCAGCCGGCCCCGCAGGGCCCCGGCGACGCCTACCCGGTGGCATCGGCCTCGCCCCCGTCGGAGCCGCCCCGCCGCAAGCGCCGGCTCTCCGCCGGCTGGATCGCGTTCATCGTGGTGGACGTGGTGCTCATCGCCGTGGCGGTGTTCTTCGCCGTGCAGATCCTCACGTCGTCGTCGCCGGAGTCTCCGGGCGCGAGCGCGGGCGTGGGCGCGGGCGCGGGCGTGGAGGAGTCGGCCACGCCGACGCCGTCGGTGTCCGAGTCCGCGCCGACGCAGGGCGAGGAGGTGGCCAGCTTCGCGGCCCCGTCGAAGAACATCACCTGCACGATCTACACCGACGGCGCGAGCTGCGGCATCGCCGAGCTGAACCAGCAGCCCGCCCCCACGGAGGGCTGCGACGGCACCACGGGCTACCTCGTGACCGTCGACGGCGAGGGTCAGGTCGCGCAGCCGTGCGTCCCCGCCGACGAGCAGCCGAAGGCCGCCGGCGGCGACACCGACGTCCTCGACTACGGCGACTCGATCACCGAGGGCGACTTCACCTGCACCAGCGACGAGACGGGTATGGCGTGCACCCACGACCCCTCGGGCAAGGGCTTCTCCCTGGCCCGAGCGGGCATCGGGACCAGCTGATCACACTGGTTGAGCCTGTCGAAATCGGGGTCGACAGGCTCAACCAGCGGTGGCGCTGCTCAGCCAGCGGTGGCGCTGCTCAACCAGTGGCGCTGCTCAGCCAGCGGTAGGACGGTGCGTCACCAGATGCGCACCCGCTCCTCGGGAGCGAGCCACAGCGCGTCGAGCGGCTCCACGCCGTAGGTGGCGTGGAACTCGTCGAGGTTGCGGACCACGCCGTTGCAGCGGAACTCGTTGGGGGAGTGCGGGTCGGTGGCGATGCGCCGCACGATCTCCTCGTCGCGACCCTTGGACTGCCACACCTGCGCCCAGCCGAGGAAGATGCGCTGGAGGCCGGTGAGCCCGTCCACGACCGGCGCCTCGTCGAGCGGCTTGCCGAGCGCGATCCCGTAGGCCTTGATGGCGATCGACAGGCCGCCGAGGTCGCCGATGTTCTCGCCGATGGTCAGGGCGCCGTTGACGTGCGGGCCGTCGGCCGGGAGCTGCGCCGGCCGGAAGCCGTCGTACTGGGCGATGAGCGCCTTCGTCCGCTTCTCGAACTCGGTGCGGTCCGTCTCGGTCCACCAGTCCTCAAGGCGCCCGTCGCCGTCGTACTTCGAGCCCTGGTCGTCGAACCCGTGGCCGATCTCGTGGCCGATGACGCCGCCGATGCCGCCGTAGTTCACGGCGTCGTCGGCGTCCGGGTCGAAGAACGGCGGCTGGAGGATGGCCGCGGGGAAGACGATCTCGTTCATGCCCGGGTTGTAGTAGGCGTTGACCGTCTGCGGCGTCATGAACCACTCGTCGCGGTCGATCGGCCGGCCGATCTTGCCGAGCTCGTAGTCCTGCTCGAAGGCGTGGGCGCGGCGCACGTTGCCGACCAGGTCGGTGGCGTCGACCTCGAGCGCGGCGTAGTCGCGCCACTTCACGGGGTACCCGACCTTGGGCGTGAAGCGCTCGAGCTTCGCGAGGGCCTTGACCTTGGTCTCGGGCGTCATCCAGTCGAGCTGCTCGATCGACTCGCGGTACGCGGCCACGAGGTGCGCCACGAGGGCGTCCATCCGCTCCTTGTGCTCGGGCGGGAAGTGCCGGGCCACGTACTGCTCGCCGACGGCCTCGCCGAGCGCCCTCTCCACGAGCGCGACGCCGCGCTTCCACCGGTCGCGGACCTCCTGGGCGCCCGAGAGGGTGCGGCCGTAGAAGTCGAAGTTGGCCTCGACGGTCGCGGTGTCCAGGTAGGCGGCGCGGGCGGTGATCAGGTGATAGGCCGCCCACAGCTTCCAGTCGGCCAGGGGCTCGGAGGTCCACAGCTCGGCGAAACCCGTGGCGAACGACGGCTCGCGCACCACGAGGGCGTCCAGCGTCCCGGCCGGGGCGCCGAGGGACTCGGCCCATGTGCGCCAGTCGAAGCCAGGGGCCCGCTCGACCAGGTCGGCGAGCGTCATCGGGTTGTAGGTGAGGTCGGCGTCGCGGTCGCGCACCACGTCCCAGTGGTGGGCGGCCAGATTCGTCTCGAGGGCGACGACGCGGGCGGCCGCGTCCTCGGCGCCGACCCCCCAGGAAGAGTCGGCGGCGACGCCGGCGATACCGAGCATGCGGGCCACGTGCGGCGCGTACTTCTCGCGGACCGGCGCGTACTGGTCCTCCCGGTAGTACGCCTCGTCGGGGAGGCCGATCCCGCCCTGGACGAGGTAGGTCACGTAGGTCTCGGGGTCCTTGGCGTCGTTGTCCACGTAGAAGGCGACGGCGCCGCCGCCGCCGGTGCGCTGCAGGGAGCCGAGCACCCTGACGAGGTCGGCGGGCGTCGCTGCGTCGGCGATCTGCGCGAGCTCGCCGGCCAGAGGCCCGGTGCCGAGCTGCTCCACGCGGTCCGTGTCCAGGAAGCCGGCGTACAGGGCGCCGATCTTGGCGGGCGTCGACGCAGGGTCGAGCCCCTCGGTGGCCGCAAGGTCCGTGATGATGGCGCGCACCCGCTCCTCGGAGAGGTCGTGCAGGGCGCGGAACGCGCCGTCCATCGCGCGGTCGGCGGGGATCTCGTGCTGGTCGAGCCAGCGGCCGTTGACGTGGCGGTACAGGTCGTCCTGCGGGCGGACGGCATCGTCGAGTGCGGACAGGTCGATGCCGGACCTCAGCCCGGTGGCGTCGGCAGTCATGGCGACACCCTACGGCTCGCCGCCGACGCGCCGTAGGGGAGAATGTGGGCATGCGTCTGCACATCGCCGCCGATCACGCTGGATACGAGCTCAAGTCCCATCTCGTCGACCACCTCCGGGCCGCTGGCCACGACGTCGTCGACCACGGGGCGTACGCCTACGACCCGCAGGACGACTACCCGGCCTTCTGCATCGCCGCGGGCGAGGCCGTCGTCGCCGAGCCCGGGTCGCTGGGCGTCGTCATCGGTGGGTCGGGGAACGGGGAGCAGATCGCGGCCAACAAGGTCGTCGGCGTGCGCGCCGTGCTGGCCTGGTCGCTGGAGACCGCGACGCTCGGCCGCCAGCACAACGACGCGAACGTCATCGCGGTCGGCGGCCGCATGCACCCGGTCGAGGAGGCGACGGCGTTCGTCGAGGCCTTCGTCGTCGAGCCCTTCAGCGGCGACGCGCGCCACCAGCGCCGCATCGACAAGCTGGCCGCGTACGAGGCGTCGCACGACGTCTCGGCCATTTCCTGACGTGATCGCCTGACGTGCCAGAAGGTCACACCGTCCACCGCCTCGCGCGGGCGGTGGAGGGACTGTTCGGCGGCCGGCCGCTGCGGGTCTCGAGCCCGCAGGGTCGGTTCGAGGCGGGCGCTGCGCTGCTCGACGGCCGCACCCTCGTGGCGGCGGAGGCGTGGGGCAAGCAGCTCTTCTGCGGGTTCGGCCCGGGGGAGGACCTGCGCTGGCTGCGGGTGCACCTGGGCCTGTACGGGGCGTGGACGTTCGACGGCGACCCTTCGGCAGGCTCAGGGGAGTCCGGCGGCAGGATCGTGCACGCGATCGGCGCGCCCCGCCGGCGCATCGGCGAGCGGGAGACGACCCCGACGGGCCCCGAGAGCGGCGTCGACGGTCCCGGCGAGTGGGCACCACCCCCGCCGCGCGGCGCCGTGCGGGTGCGGCTGCTGGGCGAGCACGCCGTCGCCGACCTCACGGGGCCGACCGCGTGCGAGGTGCTGACGCCTGCCGAGAAGGCGGGGGTCGAGGCCCGCCTGGGCCCGGACCCGATTCGCGCTGACGGCGGCCGGGGGACGCTGGACGCGGCGCGCGCCGCCTTCGTCGCGCGCGTCCGCCGGTCGCGAGTGACCGTCGGCCAGCAGGTCATGGACCAGGCGGTCGTCGCCGGGGTGGGCAACATCTACCGCGCCGAGGCGCTGTTCCGCGCGGGCCTCGACCCGCTGCGCCCCGGCCGCGACGTCTCTGCCGGGACGCTCGCGTCGATCTGGGACGACCTCGTCGTGCTCATGCGCGACGGCGCCGCGACCGGCGCGATCGTCACGACCCGCCCGGAGCACCGGGTGCCCGACGGTGTGCACGACGCCGGCCGCCGCACCCGGCAGAACACCGACGGCGCGCCCGGCGCCGTGCCCGCCGACGAGGCGTTCTACGTCTACCACCGCGACGGGCTGCCGTGCCGGGTGTGCGGCGCGCCCGTGCTCACCAAGGAGCTCGCGGGCCGCAACCTGTTCTGGTGCGGCGTCTGCCAGGTCTGAGCAGCCAGGTCTGAGCAGCCAGGTCTGAGCAGGTCAGAACACCCAGCCGCACGCGGGGGCCACGGGCCAGCCGAACGCGGCGGCGACGCCGGCGAGCGCGCCGGGCGTCTGCTCGACGACGAGCCCGGCACCCGCGAGGGCCGCGAGCGACGTCCCGCCCAGGTAGGCGGAGCCCAGCTCCCGCACGTCGAGCTCGAGATCGGGCGCGGCGTCCGTGCGCTCGCAGGTCGACTCCCCGAACGCGCCGGCCCGCAGGCGCCACGAGCCGGCGTTGTCGGCCAGGCGGGCGTCGGTGACGCCGAGCACCACGTCGACGTCGGCCTGGTAGCGCCGCCCGGCGAGCGCCGTGGGCACGTCGACGAGGCGCACCCACACGTTGTCCGCCACGCGGGGCGCCGCGGCGCGCGGGTTGACGAGCAGGCTCGCGATCGGGTCGTCGACGGGCAGCAGGAACGGCTCGGTGGCGCTCATGAGGTCCAGGTCGAGGAGCACGCCCCACAGGGCGCGGGCCGCCGGGGCATCGAGGGCCACGACCTCGCCCGCGTGCACGGTGCCGCGGGGGCCGGTCGGCTCCCACCCGAGGGTGCGCCGGAACATCGCGTAACCGCGCGGCTCGCCGTCACGCTCGACGACGACGATGCGCAGGGACTCGCGGCCGCCGGAGCGGAAGGACTTCGGGTCGGACCAGTAGCTCGCCCACAGCTCCTCGGTCTCGCGGGTGGCCCAGCCGGGCCGGTTGAGGCCGGCAGCCCCGGCCCCGGTCGTGAGGCCGGGCGCCCGGTGCAGCCGCGCCACGAGCTCGCCGTGACGCTCCCGGTCGGCGTGCTCGATGCGCACGGTGTGCTCGTCGGCGCCCGGCACGTCGCGCAGGGCGGCGCCGCGGGGGATGCTCAGCCGCAGGTCGTCGGCGGCCTTGCCGTAGCCGAACCGGCCGTAGATGGCGGTCTCAGCGGCGAAGAGCGCGGACAGCGGCTCGCCGCGCTCGCGGCAGCGGGTCAGGTGGTCGTCGATCATGGCGGTGAGCAGGCCGCGACGGCGGTGCTGCGGGTGCACGCCCACCCAGGTCAGCCCCGCCGTGGGCAGCTCGCCGCCGGGCACGGGGAACCGTGGGAAGGGGTACGACGCACGCAGTGCGGCGAGGGGACCGCCGGTCGGGCTCTCGACGCCGACCGTCCGCTCCCAGGTCACGGGCAGGACCATGTCGTCGAAGTCGTCGACCGACTGCGACGCGGGGAACGCCCACGTGTCGAGGTCGAGGAGGGCGCGGCGGTCGGCGGCGGTGAGCTGGCGGGAGCGGTAGCCGGCGGGCAGGGCGGCGGAGGCGGAGGTCACCCCCCGATCGTGGCGCGGCGGGCGGCGACGGGCCAGCCCATTTCGACCACTAGGGTCGGCGTGTGGACGCCGTCGAGGAGTACGCCGCCGCGGTGCTCGACCTGGCCCGCCGTATCCCGTCGGGGCGGGCGATGACGTACGGGTTGATCGCGGAGATCGTCGGCGAGGCGCTGGGCCGCGGCGGGCCGCGGCAGGTCGGGAACGTCATGGCCGGGTCCGGCGACCGGTACGCCCACCTCGTTCCTGAGGACGCCGTCGTGGTGGGCCCGGCGCAGGACAACCATCCCGTGCCCTGGTGGCGCGTGGTCAACGCCGCCGGGTCCCCGCCGGTCCGCCATCTCACGGCCGCGCTGGACGCGCTGCGGGCCGAGGGCTGCCCGCTCACCCGGGACGGCCGTCGCGTGGACCTGCGGCGAGCGGTCTGGTTCCCCGAGGCGGCCCCGGAGGCACCGTGATCGCCCGCCGGGAGCGCGCGGCGAACGGGCCAGCGGGTGCGCTCGTAGTGGGGGCGTGCCTTGCCCCGGTTGCCGCAGCCGGCCCGGTAGCTGCTCTTCGGTGGCCGCCCAGGCGAGGACCATGTCGGCGGCCGGCCGGGCGTGCGGGGAGTCTCGACCGTCCACCGGAGACCGCGTACCTGCACGGCGTGCCCGACCCGAGCCTGGTCAGCCCCGACACCTGGGAGCACGACGTCGCCCTCGTCTCCCGCGAGGGCAACGACGAGGTCCAGCCGGCACTGTTCCGCGACTACCCGAACAACGCCCGAATTGTCGCTCGCGGGTTACGTGCGCGGCTTCCTGGGTTGGTGCGGGGGTCGGGACAGCTAGGCCTTCTTCGGCGCCACCCGCGCCACCCGCGCCGCCAGCGAGCCGGCGCCCGCGCGCAGGCGGGCGGCCAGCGGGGTGCCGCCGTCGGCGTCCCGGCGCGCGGCCTGGGCGGCGGCGAGGACGGTGAGCATCGACGACGGGTCGCCCTGCAGCAGCATGGTGGTCAATGCGGTGCCGTCCCAGCGGGCGAGATCGCGGGCCACCTTGGCGGCCGGCCCGACCA
This sequence comes from Isoptericola sp. Y581, assembly GCF_059445475.1. Classification (NCBI taxonomy): domain Bacteria; kingdom Bacillati; phylum Actinomycetota; class Actinomycetes; order Micrococcales; family Promicromonosporaceae; genus Isoptericola; species Isoptericola sp. Y581. The sequence goes on from NZ_JCAIUK010000002.1 coordinate 395,764, forward strand.
GCGCGATCTCCTCGACCAGCTCGGTCGGCACGGCCCGCGCGGCGTCGTCCCGGCGGCCCGCGAGGAAGAGCTCCTGCACCTCGTCCATCGCGGACGCGTACCCGAGGCGGTCGAGCGAGGCCTTGTGGAAGTTCGCCTCCTTGGACCCCATCCCGCCCGCGTACAGGGCGATGTGCGGCCGGATGACGTCCGCGGCGGCCTCGACGTCGTCGCGCACGACGACGGGCACGGTCGCGAGTACCTCGAACTCCGACGACGCCGTGCGCTCGGCGGCACGCTGCGCGAAGCCGGTGGCCAGCAGCTCGCGGTGCTCGGCGTCGGCGCGCGGGGCGTAGAAGCCGGCCATCCACCCGTCGGCGATCTCCGCGGCGAGCGCGACGTTCCGGGGGCCCTGCGCAGCCAGCACGATCGGGATGTCGGTCCGGAGCGGGTGCACGGTGGGCTTGAGCGCCTTGCCGAGTCCGGTGGCGCCGGGCGCGTCCGCCGGCAGCGGGAGGCGGTAGAAGTCTCCGCTCGCGGTGACGGGGCGCTCGCGGGCGAACACCTGCCGCACGACGTCCACGTACTCGCGGGTGCGGGCCAGCGGGCGCCGGTAGGGCTGGCCGTACCAGCCCTCGACGACCTGTGGCCCGGACGCCCCGAGGCCCAGCACGAACCGCCCGCCGGAGAGGTGGTCGAGCGTGATCGCCTGCATCGCCGTGGCCGTGGGGGTGCGGGCGGCCATCTGCGCGATGCCGGTGCCGAGACGGATCCGGCGGGTGCGCGAGCCCCACCAGGCGAGCGGGGTGAAGGCGTCCGACCCGTACGCCTCCGCGGTCCAGACCGAGTCCAGCCCCAGCGCTTCGGCCGCGACCAGCGCGGGCACGATGCCCTTCGGGGGCCGGCGGGACCAGTAGCCGGTCTGGATGCCGATGCGCAGCGTGCTCATGGGGCGGGTGCTCCTCGTGGAGATGAGACCGTCGAGATTTCCGGTACCGGGAGTATGGGGTAACGCAGGTCACACCCTAGCCGACGGCCGGAGGTGCGGTGCGGCGTCGCCGGGCTACGTTCGGACCATGGCCACGATCGACGACGTCGCCCGCGACGCCGAAGCGCTGCCCGACGTCACCGAGACCACGACGTTCCGCCACCGCGCCTGGGCGGTGCGGGGTGCGGTGTTCGCGTGGGAGCGGCCGTTCAGCAAGGCCGACGTGCGTCGCTTCGGCGATGCGCCCGTCCCGGACGGGCCGATCCTCGCCGTCATGGTCGACGACCTCGGTGAGAAGGAGGCGGTGCTCGCCGCGCGGCCCGGGGAGGCCTTCACGATCCCGCACCTGGATGGCGTCCCGGCCGTGCTCGTGCGGCTCGATGCGACGGCGGAGGGCGCCCTGCGCGAGCTTCTCGTGGACGCCTGGCTCGCCAAGGCGCCCCGGGTGCTCGCCGAGGCCCACCGCGAGCTTCTCACCTGACGCCGGTACGTGAGGTGCGCCGGCTCAGCGGGCGCGTTCGGCCATCGTGTTCAGCAGCGCCGCGGCCTCGGCGGCGTCGTCGACGGTGACGGTGAACGACCTGCCGCCCGTGCGCTCGACGACCAGCGCCTCGCCGGAGCGCAGCACCACGCCGACCCGCCCGTCGCGGGCGATTCGCCAGCCCCAGCCTCCGAACTCGCGCAGCGGGCGGACCTGGGCCACCGACGCCCGCAGCACCTCGTCCGCCGGGACGTGCGTGCCCGGCCAGCGGGCCGTGGAGCGCACGGTCAGGCCGGTGGCGTCGATGCGCACCATGAACGCGAACATCGCCACGAAGAGCCCGGTGAGCAGCAGGGGGACGGCCAGCATCGTCCACTCGCCGGTCATGACCGCGACGAGGGTGGTCAGGAGGATGGCGATCATCCCGACGGCGAGGCCCGGCCCGCCGGTCGCGCGGCGCAGCCAGACGGCGCGCTCGCCGGGGAGTAGCGCCGTGCGTGGCGCGTCGTCGGCGACTTGCGCGGCGGCGGGTAGCGCGGGGTCGCCGGGCACGAGGGCGGCCGCGACGGCGGCGGGCACGAGCGGGACCAGGACCGCAACGGCGATCACCCAGCCCGGGATCGTCACCTGCGAGACGTCGGTGAGCCCGCGCTGCGCAGCCAGGGTGGTGAGCAGGACGACCGCGACGAAACCGCCCGACCACACGCTGCCCCCGGCCGCGACGCGTCGCGTCGACGCGTCGGCGCCGGCGACGGTCCCGATGGCGTAGAACAGCGCGAGCAGCCCGACGGCGAGCGCCACGAAGACGCCCACGAGGCCGGCCGTCGTCGAGAACCCGTCGGGCGCGCCGCCTCCGCTCCAGTGCGAGGCGACCTCGCGGGGCAGCTCGCCCCGCCACGACCAGGCCACACCGGCCGCGCCGAGCGCCAGGAGGCCGCCGGCGAGCGAGGCCCAGGCCATGGCCCGGCGGGCTCGGGGGCGCCAGGCCTCGGGTGCGGTGTCGGCCTGCTGGTCGACGGGCGGGGGAGTGGTGGTCATCGGCACATCGCCTCCTTGACGAGGGTGGTGGTGGTCTCCGGGGACAGTCGCGCCGCCCGCGCCGCGGCCACCAGCTCGGTCAGCGCGAGCTCGACGGCCGACAGGTCAGCCGCGGACGACGCGACGACGGCGCCGCGGCCACGCCGCAGCTCGACGACGCCGTCGTCGCGCAGCACCTGGTAGGCGCGCAGGACGGTGTGCATGTTGAGGTCGAGCGAGGCGGCCAGCTCGCGTGCGGCGGGCAGCCGTTCGCCGGGCACGAGCCTGCCGTGTGCGACGGCGAGGCGCACCTGTGCGACGAGCTGCGCATATAGCGGCTCGTCGCCGGCGGAGTCGATCGTCCAGAGCACGCGGCGAGCCTACTTGTTCTAGGGGAACTAGAACAAACCAGGCCGGCGCGCTCAGATCACGTACTCGAGCAGCTCCGACGCGTCCTCGACGTGCTGGCCGTGGTCCGGCCGGTGCCCGGGCGTGCGCGCGTGGGCCGGCACGCCGACGGCGACCATGCCCGTGGGCACGTCCCTGACGACCACGGCATTGGCGCCGATCTGCGCGTCGTCACCGATCCACAGCGGCCCGAGCACCTTGGCGCCCGCCCCCACCATGACGCGGTCGCCCAGCGTCGGGTGCCGCTTGCCGCGGGTCATGGAGCGGCCGCCCAGCGTGGAGCCGTGGAACAGGACGCAGTCGTCGCCGACCACCGCCGTCTGCCCGATGACCACGCCCATCCCGTGGTCGATGAAGAGCCGCCGCCCGATGCGCGCCCCGGGATGGATCTCGATTCCGGTGATCCAGCGTGCGACCTGCGACAGGAGCCGCGCGGGCAGCCGCAGGCCCGGCCGGTGCCACATGCGATGGGTGATCCGGTGCGCCCACACGGCGTGCACGCCCGGGTAGCCCAGCGCCACCTCGAACCGGGACCGGGCCGCCGGGTCGTGCGCGTGCGCGGCCTCGAGGTCCTCGGCGAGGATCTCGAGCAGGTGCCGCAGACCCGGGCGGTGCCCGGCCGGCATGGGGTGGTCGACGGCGCCGTCCGTGCCGCCTGGGTCGCGGGGGCCGGGAGGAGTGGTCACGTCAGTCCAGCAGGTCCGAGTACAGGATCGTGGACAGGTAGCGCTCGCCGAAGTCCGGGATGATCACGACGATCAGCTTGTGGGCGTTCTCCGGACGCTTGGCGACCTCCAGGGCCCCGGCGATCGCGGCGCCGGAGGAGATGCCGACCAGCAGGCCCTCCTCCTTCGCCGCACGGCGCGCGAGCTCCACCGACGTCTCGGCGTCGACGTCGATGACCTCGTCGTACACCGAGGTGTCGAGGATCTCGGGCACGAAGTTCGCGCCCAGGCCCTGGATCTTGTGCGGCCCGGGGTTGCCGCCGGTGAGGATCGGCGACTCGGCCGGCTCGACTGCGACGATCTGCACCTCGGGCTTGCGCTCCTTGAGGACCTGCCCGACGCCCGTGATCGTGCCGCCGGTGCCGATGCCCGCCACGACGATGTCGACCTCGCCGTCCGTGTCCACCCAGATCTCCTCGGCGGTGGTCTGGCGGTGGATCCGCGGGTTGGCCTCGTTGGCGAACTGCTGGGCGAGGACGGCGCCGGGGCGCTCGGCCGCGATCTTCTCGGCGGCCGCGAGCGCGCCCTTCATGCCGTCGGCACCCGGGGTGAGCACCAGCTCGGCCCCGTAGGCCCGCAGCAGGGCACGACGCTCCTTCGACATCGTCTCCGGCATGGTGAGGACGACCTTGTAGCCGCGGGCGGCGCCCACCCAGGCGAGCGCGATGCCGGTGTTGCCCGACGTGCCCTCGACGATCGTGCCGCCCGGCTTCAGGGCGCCGGACGACTTGGCCGCATCGACGATCGAGACGCCGATGCGGTCCTTCACGGAGTTGGCAGGGTTGTAGAACTCGAGCTTGGCGACGACGGTGGCGCGGAGCCCTGCGGTGAGGCGGTTGAGCCGGACGAGCGGGGTGCGGCCGATGAGCTCGGTGGCGTCGTCGTAGATGCGGGCCATGGTGATCCTTCTCGAAGCGTGCGGGCGGAGGCAGGTCGGTGTGAGCGCCGCACGGTCGCCGGGACCCGTCGAGGGACGGGTCGGGCGTGGCGTGGACGCTCTACCGACAGCATCGCGGCGTCGTCGTCGCGGCGCACGCCGGGGTGCGGGGCATCGACGCCGACACCGTCCCGAACGGGAGCGAGGAGGCCACAAGAGAGGCGACGGGGGCAACGAGGTTCGTCATGCCCTGCCCCCTCACTGTGTCGCTGCCCCGTGGCTGTCTGCCGCGGGACGAGGTGGCGCGTCCGCACCGCCTGCGGCGCCGAGCCTAGCCACGGGGCGACAGATCGACAAGGCGCATCCCATCGATCGACATACTCGATGAATGGGCGCACACCTCGGGCCGCGGGGAACGTGTCGGCGGGGTGTCGAAGGAGGGAGCGGGCGACGGGAATCGAACCCGCGTAGCCAGTTTGGAAGACTGGGGCTCTACCATTGAGCTACGCCCGCACTGCTCGACGCCGGTCCACGGGCGCGGCCCGTCGGCGTCGGAACGCTGGCTCACCCTAGCAAAGGTGCTCGGCCCCGTGAGTCGCCGTTCGCGCACGTCGTGGCGCTTTGGGAGGGGCGGGCGGCGCATTACACTGGCCGGGGCCCCGCGCCGGCCGGCGCGGCGGGCCGCGGGGTGTGGCGCAGCTTGGTAGCGCATCTGCTTTGGGAGCAGAGGGTCGCAGGTTCGAATCCTGTCACCCCGACGCGGCGTGGACGGAGCGGTCCCATGGCGGCCGCCGCCCACGGGCGGGGCCGATCTGGAAGGATCGCGCATCATGATCGCCGAGCGTCGGCGACCGACGCGCGAGGAGAACCAGATGACCACTCCGGACCCCACCACGCCTGGCACCCCCGAGGAGGGCGGCGCGCCGGCCCCCGCAGGTGGTGCCGACCCGCAGCAGGCGCCACCCGCCTACCCCGGCTACCAGCCGCCGGCGGGTCAGCCCGCGCCGGGGCAGCCGTACCCCGGCCAGCCCTACCCCGCCCAGCCTGGCCAGTACTCCCCGACGTACGGTCAGCCCCAGCCCGAGAACCCGGGCAAGACGCTCGGCATCGTCGGCCTGGTGCTCGCGTTCCTCGGCCCGCTCTCGCTGGTCGGCCTGATCCTCTCGATCGTCGGCCTGGCCAAGTCGCGCAAGGTCGGCCAGCCGAACGGCGTCGCGATCGCCGGCATCGTCGTCGGCGCGATCGTGCTGATCGGCACGATCATCCTGGGGGTGGCCATCGGCGTCGCCGCCAACCACTTCATCGAGGTCTGCAACGACCTCGGCCCCGGCGAGCACGTCCAGGGCAACGTCACCTACACCTGCCCCTGACGTCCCAGCCCGTGACGTAGGATGGACGGGTTGCCCGTACGTCCGTCGTACGGTCCCGCATCCCGCGCCGCAGCAACCAGGCCGGCTCGCGCCGGTGAGATGTGCGCGCACGCACCCAAACCGTTGGAGACCATCGAAGTGAAGAGCGCCGTCGAGACCCTGGATCCCACCAAGGTCAAGCTGACCGTCGAGGTGGAGTACGACGAGCTCAAGCCGAGCATCGACCACGCCTACAAGCACATCGCGGAGCAGGTGAACATCCCCGGCTTCCGCAAGGGCAAGGTCCCCCCGCGCATCATCGACCAGCGGGTCGGCTGGGGCGCCGTCGTCGAGCACGCCGTGAACGACGCTCTCTCGGGCTTCTACCGCGACGCCGTGACGGCCGAGTCGCTGCGCCCGCTCGGTCAGCCGGAGGTCGAGGTGACCGAGGTCCCCGCGAACGCCGGCGAGGGCCAGCTCGCGTTCACCGCCGAGGTCGAGGTCCGCCCGGAGATCACCCTGCCGGACCTGTCGACCATCGAGATCGCCGTGGACTCGACCGAGGTCAGCGACGAGGACGTCACGGAGCGCCTCGACGCGCTGCGCGAGCGCTTCGGCACCCTCGTGGGCGTCGACCGGCCCGCCGTCGAGGGCGACTACATCGTCATCGACCTCAAGGCGGTCGTCGGCGACGAGGAGGTCGACTCGGTCTCCGGCGTCTCCTACCAGATCGGCGCCGGCAACATGCTGGACGGTCTGGACGAGGCCCTCACCGGCCTGTCGACGGACGAGACCACGACCTTCGTCACGAAGCTCGCCGGCGGCGAGCACGAGGGCGAGGAGGCGCAGGTCACCGTCACGGCCACCGCCGTCAAGGAGCGGGACCTGCCGACGCCGGACGACGACTTCGCCCAGCTCGCCTCGGAGTTCGACACCCTCGAGGAGCTGACCGCGGACCTGCGCGAGCAGGTCGCGTCGATCAAGACGTCGAACCAGGCCGTCGCCGCGCGCGACCTGCTGCTCGAGAAGCTGCTCGAGACCGTCGAGGTGCCGGTCCCGTCAGGCGCCGTCGAGGCCGAGGTGCACCGCCACCTGGAGTCGGAGGACCGGCTCGAGGACGACGAGCACCGGGCCGAGGTCACCGTGGACGCCACCAAGGCCCTCAAGAACCAGATCCTGCTCGACACGCTCGCCGAGAAGCTCGAGGTGCAGGTGGGCCAGGGCGAGCTCGTCGAGTACCTGGTGCAGGCGTCGCAGCAGTACGGCATGGACCCGAACCAGTTCATCTCCACGCTCGACCAGGGCGGTCAGATCCCCGCCATGGTCGGTGAGGTCGCGCGCTCCAAGGCGCTCGCCGTCGCCCTGCGCGAGATCGAGGTCAAGGACGCCGACGGCAACGTCGTCGACCTGGCCGAGTTCATCGGCACCGACGAGGAGGACGCCGCGACCGCCGAGGTCGAGGCCGCCGCCGAGACGACCGAGGACGCTGCCGTCGAGTCGACCGAGGCCGGCGAGGAGCAGCCCGAGGAGGCCGCGAAGGCCTGATCCAGGCTCGCCCCGCCGGCTCGTCCGGCGCCGTGTCCGACGGCCCGCGCCCCCTCCGGGGTGCGGGCCGTCGGCGTCTGTGGCGCGTCAGCCCGCCCCGACCGCCTGGTCCGCAGCTTGGCCCGCAGCTTGGCCCGCAGCTTGGTCCGCAGCTTGGTTCGCGGAGCGTGGGGACGGGCGTCGTTCGCCGCGGATCACCGCGGCGACGCCGAGGCCGGCGAGCACCAGCCCGGCCGCCGTGGCGGCGGTGAGCGGCTCGCCGAACAGTGCGGCCCCCGCGAGCGTCGTCGTCGGGACCACCAGGAACAGCAGGGCGTTGAGGAGCGTGACGTCCACGCGCCGCAGCAGGTACCAGTAGAGCCCGTAGGCCGCCAACGAGGGCACCAGCGCGAGGAACGTCACGGAGGCCCAGAAGCTCGGGTCGGCGGGCGGGACGGCCGTGCCGGTGGCGAGCGTCAGCACGGCGAGCGCCCCGGCGGCGACCGTCGTGTGCAGCGCCAGCATCGGCGTCGCGGGCAGCATCGCGGGCCGGCGACGCTCGAGGAACGTGGCGGCGACGAGCGAGGCCACCGCGACCAGCGGAAGCGCGTACGCCCAGGCGGGTGCCGTCGTGACGCGCACGTCGGCGGCGACGAGGAGCGTGACGCCGCCCAAGGCCGTCCCCAGCCCGAGCCACTGCGCACCGCGCACGTGCAGCCCCAGGAGCGGGCCGACGAGGGTGGCCACCAGTACCGGCTGCACGGCGTCCACGAGCGACGTCGCGCCCGTGCTCACGCCCAGCCCGATCGCGCCGTAGACGGGCAGCACGTACCCGACTTGGGAGAGCAGCCCGACCGCGATGTGGTGGGCCGCCGCCCGAGGGCGGACGAGGTGGGCCGCCGGGCCCGCGCGCGCCGGGAACCGCGGGCCGGTGCGTCGGCCCCGTGCTCGGCCGGCGAGGGCGAGCGTCGCGCTCAGCACCACGGCGACGACGAGGAACCGCCAGAGCAGCACCGTCTGCGCGGGGGCGCCGGCGGTCCCCACCTTCGCGGCGAGGAAGCCCGAGCTCCAGGACAGCACGAAGGCAGCCGAGGCGCCGACGAGGACGAGGCCCGGAGGTATACCGATCTGTTTAGTCATGCGTGCGACTATACAGACCGGTATAGTCGAACGCATGGCGGAGCAGAGCACCCTCACCCCGGCCGCGCGCAGGATCCTCGAGGCGGCGTCGCGGCTGTTCTACGCCCGCGGGCTGCACGCGGTCGGGGTCGACACGATCGCCGCGGAGGCGGGGGTCACCAAGAAGACGCTCTACGACCGCTTCGGCTCGAAGGAGGCGCTGGAGGTCGCTTACCTGCACGGCCGTGACGCCCGGTGGGAGGAGTTCCTCCGGGCACGCCTGGCCGAGCGTCCCGAGCCCGGGGTCGAGCGCGCGCTCGTGCTGTTCGATGCGGTCGCGGACTGGATGGCCGCGGAGGGCGGGCGGGGGTGCGCGGCGATCAACGCACGCGCGGAGATCGACGACCCGCAGCACCCGGTCGCCCTCGAGGTGTCGCGGCAGAAGGGGTGGGTCCGCGACCTGATGCGGGCCGAGTGCCGCGCCGCCGGCTTCGTCCACCCCGCCGAGCTCGCGGATGCGCTCGTGCTGCTCTACGACGGGGCCCTCGCCGGGTCGGGCACGGGCGTCCCCGCGGACCCGTTCGCCACCGCGCGTCGGGCGGCCCGCGCCCTGTGCGGGGCGCACGGGGGCTGAGCGCGTCCGCCGGCGGCGCCCTGTGTGCGCCCGCAGCGAAAGGCCCGCCGCCGGGACGTTTTGCGTGGCTGCCGCACGTTAGGGTCGATCGACGGCGATGACGAAGGAGATGGACGTGAACGACTTGCTGCGGATGGACGGTGCGGCGCCGGTGGCGCGCGCCGATGGCCCGGGACTCGGCCTCAACGACTCCATCTACAACCGGCTCCTCAAGGAGCGCATCATCTGGCTGGGCTCGGAGGTGCGCGACGAGAACGCGAACGCCATCTGCGCCCAGATGATGCTGCTGGCCGCGGAGGACCCGGACAAGGACATCTGGCTGTACATCAACAGCCCCGGCGGCTCCATCACGGCCGGCATGGCGATCTACGACACGATGCAGTACATCCAGCCCGACGTGGCGACCATCGCGATGGGCATGGCCGCCTCCATGGGGCAGTTCCTGCTCTCCTCGGGCACCAAGGGCAAGCGCTACATCACCCCCCACGCCCGCGTGCTGATGCACCAGCCTTCCGGCGGCGTCGGCGGCACCGCGACCGACGTGCGGATCGGGGCCCAGCTCATCATGCACATGAAGAAGGTCCTCGCCGAGCTGACGGCGGAGCAGACGGGCCAGCCGCTCGAGAAGATCCTCAAGGACAACGACCGCGACAGCTGGTTCACCGCTCCCGAGGCGCTCGAGTACGGCTTCGTCGACAGCCTCGTCACGACGGCCTCCTCGGTCTCCGGCGGTGGTGGCACGGCGGCGTCCTGATGCCGCGCCCACCCCGACCCAGCGAGGAACCCCAGACTTCCACCGAGGAGAGAACACCGTGAGCTACTCCGACGAGTACCAGTTCGCCATGCGGGCGCAGAGCCTGGCCGGCGCCGCCGGCCGCCCCGGCGGCGTCGCGCTGCCGCACGGCGCGCCGTCGTCCCGCTACGTCCTGCCGCAGTTCGAGGAGCGCACCGCCTACGGCTTCAAGCGCCAGGACCCCTACACCAAGCTGTTCGAGGACCGCATCATCTTCCTGGGCGTCCAGGTCGACGACGCGTCCGCGGACGACGTCATGGCGCAGCTGCTGGTCCTGGAGTCTCAGGACCCGGACCGCGACGTCATGATCTACATCAACTCCCCCGGGGGTTCGTTCACCGCCATGACGGCGCTGTACGACACGATGCAGTTCGTCAAGCCGCAGATCCAGACCGTCTGCCTCGGTCAGGCGGCGTCCGCCGCGGCCGTGCTGCTGGCGGCCGGGCAGAAGGGCAAGCGCCTCGCGCTGCCGAACGCGCGGGTGCTCATCCACCAGCCCGCGATGGAGGGCGGCGGCTACGCCCAGGCCTCGGACATCGAGATCCACGCCAACGAGCTGATCCGCATGCGGGAGTGGCTCGAGGAGACCCTCGCCCTGCACACGGGCAAGACCCAGGACCAGGTCCGCGACGACATCGAGCGCGACAAGATCCTCACGGCCGCCCAGGCCAAGGACTACGGGCTCGTCGACGAGGTGCTCGAGAGCCGCAAGCCGGCCGTCCTCACAGCGAGCTGACGTGCGACGGCGCGGGGTCCGCCGCCCCGGATGGGCGAATGTGGCGGACCCCGCGTAGCGACGCACCGAGGGGCGCGGCTGACAAGGCGGCCCCCGTGGTGTGGAATGGACGCAGGACCTGACCAGGCCCCGCAATCAGGACCAGCACTCAGGACATGGAGGCTCCCGGTGGCTCGGATCGGTGACGGTGCAGACCTGCTCAAGTGCTCGTTCTGCGGAAAGTCGCAGAAGCAGGTCAAGAAGCTGATCGCCGGCCCAGGCGTGTACATCTGCGACGAGTGCATCGACCTGTGCAACGAGATCATCGAGGAGGAGCTCGGCGAGGCGGCGGAGCTGGGGCTCACGGAGCTGCCCAAGCCGCGCGAGATCTTCGACTTCCTCGAGCAGTACGTGATCGGCCAGGAGCCCGCCAAGCGGGCCCTCGCGGTGGCGGTGTACAACCACTACAAGCGGGTGCAGGCGGGGGAGACGGCGCGCGACGGCGACGACGCCATCGAGATCGCGAAGTCGAACATCCTGCTCATCGGCCCCACCGGCACCGGCAAGACCTACCTCGCCCAGACGCTGGCCAAGATGCTCAACGTCCCCTTCGCCATCGCGGACGCCACGGCGCTCACGGAGGCCGGGTACGTGGGCGAGGACGTCGAGAACATCCTCCTCAAGCTGATCCAGGCCTCCGACTACGACGTCAAGAAGGCCGAGACCGGCATCATCTACATCGACGAGGTCGACAAGGTGGCCCGCAAGGCCGAGAACCCGTCGATCACGCGAGACGTCTCCGGCGAAGGCGTGCAGCAGGCGCTGCTGAAGATCATCGAGGGCACCACCGCGTCGGTACCCCCGCAGGGCGGGCGCAAGCACCCGCACCAGGAGTTCATCCAGATCGACACCACGAACGTGCTGTTCATCGTGGCCGGCGCATTCGCGGGGCTGGACGACATCGTCGCCTCCCGGTCTCGCAAGCGGGGCATCGGCTTCGGCGCCCCCATGGAGAGCACCGCCGACGAGGACCTGTTCGCGGAGGTCAGGCCCGAGGACCTGCAGAAGTACGGGCTCATCCCGGAGTTCATCGGGCGCCTGCCCGTCATCGCCGCGGTCTCGCCGCTCGACCGGGAGGCCCTGGTGCGCATCCTCACCGAGCCGCGCAACGCCCTCGTGAAGCAGTTCCAGCGGATGTTCGAGATCGACGGTGTCGAGCTGGAGTTCGAGACCGACGCCGTCGAGGCGATCGCCGAGCAGGCGCTGCTGCGGGGGACGGGCGCGCGCGGGCTGCGCGCCATCATGGAGGAGGTCCTCCAGCAGGTGATGTTCGACGTGCCGAGCCGCGACGACGTGGAGCGGGTGGTCGTGACGCGCGACGTCGTGCTGGAGAACGTGAACCCGACGATCGTGCCGCGCACGTCCCCGGTGCGCCGCCGCGCCCCGCGCGAGAAGAGCGCCTGAGCACCATCGCTGGTTGAGCCTGTCGAAACCCGGTTTCGACAGGCTCAACCAGCGTTTCGACAGGCTCAACCAGCGTAGAGGGCGTTGACCTCGCCGGCGAAGTCGCGCAGCACGAGATCCCGCTTCACCTTGAGGGACGGCGTGAGGTACTCGTTCGCCTCCGTGAAGTCACCCTCCAGCACCCGCACCTTGCGGATCGACTCGGCGCGGGACACGGCCGCATTGGCATCCTCGACGGCGGTGTCGAGGGCCGCGAGCACCCGCGGGTCGGTGCGCGCCGCACCCACCGACATGGGCGGGACGCCCTGCGTCGCGAGCCACCCCGGCAGCATCTCGGTGTCCAGGGTCACCAGGGCACCGATGAAGGGTCGGGCGTCGCCGACCACGACCACCTGCGAGACCAGCGAGTGGGCGCGCACCCGGTCCTCCAGGACGGCGGGCGCGACGTTCTTGCCGCCCGCCGTCACGATGATCTCCTTGGTGCGGCCGGTGATCCGCAGCTGCCCGTGGTCGAGCGCCCCGAGGTCGCCGGTGCGGAACCACCCGTCCACCAGGGCCTCGGCCGTCAGGTCGGGCCGTCCCCGGAACCCCCGGAACACGTGCGGGCCGGCGACGTGGACGGCGCCGTCGTCGTCCACCCGCACGGACGTCCCGGGGAAGGGCGGTCCGACGGTGCCGATGCGCAGGTCGGACGGCAGGTTCACCGCGGTGGGTGCGGTCGTCTCGGTGAGCCCGTACCCCTCCAGCACGGTGATCCCAGCACCGCGGAAGAAGTGGCCGAGCCGCTCGCCGAGCGGCGCACCGCCGGAGATCGCGTACCGCAGGCGCCCGCCCATCGCCGCGCGCAGCGCCCGGAAGACGAGGCGGTCGGCGACGGCGTGCCGCGCCCGGAGGGCGGCCGGCACGGTTCCGGCGTCGAGCGCCCGCGAGTACTCGCCCCCCACACGCGCGGCCCAGCCGAACACGCGGCGCCGTGCCCCCGACCCGGAGCGTTGCTCGGCCGAGTTGTAGACCTTCTCGAAGACGCGCGGCACGGCGAGGAGGAACGTGGGCCGGAACGTGCCGAGGTCCATCGTGAGCGTCCGGACGTCCGACAGGTGGCCGAGCACGCTGTTGCTGGCGATCGCGGCGACCTGGATGAGCCGCGCGAAGACGTGCGCGAGGGGAAGGAACAGCACCGTGCGAGCCCCGTCGGCGTCCAGCACCTCGGGGAGCGCCAGGCGGGCGTTCATCGCGAGGTGGGCGAAGTTGCCGTGTGTGAGCTCGGCGCCCTTGGGGCGACCCGTCGACCCGGACGTGTAGACGATCGTCGCGAGGTCGTCGCGCCGCACGGCGTCGCGGCGGGCCACCACGTCGCGCGCCGCCACGGTCGCCGCGGCCTCGCGGAGGTCGGCGACCGCGCCCGTCGAGATCACGAGGACGTCCTCGAGGCCGGGCAGGTCGTCGTGCACGTGCTTGACGGCGTCGGCGTGGGCCGGCGTCTCGACGATCACGAGCCGGGCGCCGGAGTCCGAGAGGATCCAGCGCACCTGGTCCGGGGACGACGTCTCGTAGACCGGCACGACCACCGCGCCCACCGCCCAGAGGGCGAAGTCGAGGAGCGTCCACTCGTAGCGCGTGCGCGACATGATGCCGACCCGGTCGCCCGCCTGGACGCTGTGGGCGACGAGACCGCGCGCGACCGTGAGGACGTCGGCGGCGAACTCCGCCGCCGTGACGGCGACCCACGGGCCGCCGGCCTGCTCCCGCCGCTCGATCAGCGTGCGGTCACCGGCCCGGGCGACGCGCTCCGCCAGCAGCGTGCTGATGCTCGTGCCCGCGGGCACGTCCACCAGGCTCGGCGTCGTCGCGACCGTCATCTGCTCACTCTCCGTGCGGGATGGCCCTTCGGCCGTGCGGTATCGAGGCCTGTCGAGGCCGAAGAGGGACCTTACACGCTCGCCACGCCTCGTAGGATCGACCCATGCACGACACCCCTGACGAGATGCCGCAGGAGATCCTCGGGCTGCGCGCGAGCATCGACAACATCGACGCGGCCCTGGTGCACCTGCTCGCGGAGCGGTTCAAGATGACCCGGCGGGTGGGCGAGCTCAAGGCCGTGGGCGGGCTCCCGCCGGCGGACCCTTCTCGCGACCGGCAGCAGGTGGACCGGCTCAAGGGCCTGGCGGAGGCCGCGGGGTTGGACCCGGAGTTCACCGAGCAGTTCCGCAACTTCATCGTCTCCGAGGTGATCCGGCACCACGAGATCATCGCCGCCGAGCACGCCGCGGGGCAGCTCAAGGGCGAGCTCCCGCCGCTGGACACCTACGCTTGAAGAGGTGAGATCTGACCTCGACCCGCGGGCCGAGGTCACCGGCCGGACGCAGTGGCGCCCGGCGCGGATCCGTCGCACGCTGGATGCCACAGCCGACGACGGAACCCTGGGGGAACCACGGATGAAGATCGACTGGCTCAAGCCCCTCGTCGGCCGTCCGGGACCGTTCGCGACCGTCTACCTGGACGCGACGCGCTCGGCCGAGGCGGGCGACAAGGACGTCGCGAACCGCTGGCGAGCGGTGCGACGCTCCCTCGAGCGGCAGGCAGCACCCGCCGCGGTGCTCGACCAGCTCGAGGAGGTGGCGCTGCGGCCCACGTGGGCCGCCGGCACACACGGCAGAGTCCTGATCGCGGGGGACGACGGCGTGGTCGTCGATCGCGTGCTGCGCAATCCGCCCGCCGTCGCGACCGGGGTGTGGCTGCCCGTCCCCGCCCTGCTGCAGGCGGCCCTCGCCGCCGACGAGGCGGTCGACGCCCTGTGCGTCGCCGTCGACCGCAGCGGCGCCGACTTCTGGCCCTGCGACGCCGGCGGCCGGCCGAACGGCTCCCGCGAGACCTACACGGCCCCGCACGACGAGGTGAGCAAGACCTCGAGCCCGGGGACCAAGCGGGCGACGATCGAGGCGCGGGCGGAGGACTCGTGGGGGCGCAACGCCACGGCGATCGCCGCCGAGATCGACCGCCGCGTGGCCGAGCACCGGCCGGAGGTGCTGCTCCTGACCGGCGACGTGCGCACCGTCAAGCTCGTGCGCGCCGCGCTGGGCCAGGACGCCGACCGCCGGGCCGTCGAGGTCGCGGGCGGCGGGCGTGGCCCCGGGATCCGCGCCGGCGACTTCGCGGCGCACGTCGAGGACGCCCTGGACTCCTACCGGGAGCGCCGCCGGGAGTCGGTGCTGGCGGAGTACCGGCAGGACCAGGGCCGCGAGGAGGGCGCCGTGTCGTCGATCGACGACGTCGTCGCGGTGCTCTCGCGCGGGCAGGTCAAGGCCCTGGTGCTCGCCGAGCAGATCGCCCTGGACGCCGCCTCGGCGCTGGCGGCCTCGGACGCCGCCGCCGGGGGAGCGGGTGGGGTCAACGGCCTGCTGGGCGGCCGCACGCTGTGGATCGGCCCGGACCCGATGCACATCGCGACGTCGCAGGAGGACCTCGCAGACCTCGGCGTCACCGACGGCCTGGAGGAGCTGCCGGCGACGTCGGCGCTGCTGCGGGCGGCGATCGGGCAGGACGCGGGTCTGACGTTCGCGCCCGAGGGGTCCGTCGACCTGATGGACGGCGTCGGCGCCACGCTGCGCTGGCACGACGACGGGACGCCCAAGGAGGTCGCCGCCACCATGAGCGGTGACGGCGACCGGTTCACGACGCCCCGGTAGCTTCCCGCTGGTTGAGCCTGTCGAAACCGAGCTGGGTTTCGACAAGCTCAACCGGCGGCGGCGAGGTCAGGCCTTGGGCTTCTTGGCCGGGGGCTCGCCGAGCTCGGACGCCGTGACGACGATGCCGCCCTGGACGTCGGCGTTGCCCTGGCCCTCGGTGGCCTCGACGAGGTCGAGAGGGCCGGAGGCGCGGCCCGCGCCGCGGACGTCGTCGAGCGCGGACCGCACGCCGTCGAGCAGCGCGGCGGGCACGGCCATCGAGGCGCTGAGGATGGGCGTGCGCATCGAGACCTTGGCCTCGGACTTGATCTTGCGCAGCGCGGCGAGGGCGTGCCCGGCCGCGGTGAGCTGGACGGGGTCGGAGTCCGCGGCGGCGGCGCGCAGCGGCGCTGCCACCGGCCAGGCCGCGTGGTGCACCGAGCCGGCGCGCCACCACGACCAGACCTCCTCGGTGGCGAACGGCAGGAACGGCGCCAGGAGCCGCAGCAGGGTGTCGACGGCGACGGCCAGTGCGGTGCGGGCCGACTCGGTCTCGGCGGTGACCTCGGTGGCCGCGGCGCCCGCGCCGTACGCGCGGTCCTTGACCAGCTCGAGGTAGTCGTCACAGAAGGCCCAGAAGAACGTCTCGGTGACCTCGAGCGCGCGGGTGTGGTCGTAGGCCTCGAACGCGGCCGTTGCCTGCTCCACGACCTTCGCCAGGCCGGAGAGCATCGCGCGGTCCAGCGGCACGGTGACCCGGGCCGGGTCGAGCACGATCTCCCCGGCGCCCGACTCGGGGTCCACCCCGAACGTGAGCGCGAACTTCGACGCGTTGAGCACCTTGATCGCCAGGCGGCGGCCGATCTTCATCTGGCCGACCTCGAACGCCGCGTCCGTGCCGAGCCGGGCCGCCGCGGCCCAGTAGCGCACGGCGTCGGCCCCGTGCTCCTCGAGCAGGCCCATCGGCGTGACGACGTTGCCCTTGGACTTGGACATCTTCTTGCGGTCCGGGTCGAGGATCCAGCCGCTGATGGCGGCGTGCTTCCAGGGCAGGACGCCGCACTCGAGGTGCGAGCGCACCACCGAGGAGAACAGCCAGGTGCGGATGATGTCCTGGCCCTGCGGGCGCAGGTCCATCGGGTAGACGCGCCCGAAGAGGTCCGGGTCCCGCTCCCAGCCCGACACGATCAGCGGGGACAGGGAGGACGTGGCCCAGGTGTCCATGACGTCGGCGTCGCCGACGAAGCCGCCGGGCTCGCCGCGCTGGGACTCGTCGTAGCCGGCCGGGGCCTGCGACGTCGGGTCGACGGGCAGCTCGGCCTCCGAGGGCACGATCGGGTGCTCGTGGTCGACGTCGCCGGACGCGGTGATCGGGTACCAGAGCGGCACGGCCACGCCGAAGAAGCGCTGGCGGGAGA
The DNA here is from genome assembly GCF_059445475.1 of Isoptericola sp. Y581. NCBI lineage: Bacteria > Bacillati > Actinomycetota > Actinomycetes > Micrococcales > Promicromonosporaceae > Isoptericola > Isoptericola sp. Y581. The sequence continues at coordinate 412,920 of NZ_JCAIUK010000002.1, forward strand.
TGAGCCAGTCGCCGTTGAGGCCGTTCACCCAGTTCTCGTAGCGCACGCGCATGAAGTCGGGGTGGAAGTCGAGCTCCTTGCCGCGGGCGAGCAGCTCGGCCTTCAGGTCACGCGCCTCCCAGTCCCGCCCGCCGTTGCGGATGTACCACTGACGGGAGGTGACGATCTCGAGGGGCTTGTCGCCCTTCTCGTAGAAGTTCGTCATGCGCTGGGTGGCCGTGGGCTCGCCGTCGAGGTCGCCGGACTCGCGCAGCGCGTCCACCACGGCGGTGCGGGCGGAGAACGCCGTCTTGCCCGCGAGGGCCTCGGCGTACAGCTGCTCACCGGGGCCGCCGGCGATCCAGGCGGGGGTCTCGCGGCTCAGGCGCCCGTCGCGCTGGATGACGGAGCGCGTGGCGAGCTGCAGCTCGCGCCACCACTGTACGTCGGTGAGGTCGCCGAAGGTGCAGCACATGGCGATGCCCGCGCCCTTGTCCCTCGAGGCCGCCGGATGCGCGAGCACGGGCACCTCGACGCCGAACAGGGGAGAGGTGACGGTGGTGCCGAACAGGCCCCGATACCGCTCGTCGTCAGGGTGGGCGATCAGCGCCACCGCCGCGGGGATCAGCTCCGGGCGGGTGGTCTCGATGTACAGGGGGGTGCCGTCGGGCTGGTGGAAGGCGACCCGGTGGTAGAACCCGGGGTACTCGCGGGCCTCGAGCTCGGCCTGCGCCACCGCCGTCTGGAACGTGACGTCCCACAGGCCCGGCGCCTCGGCCTGGTAGGCCTCGCCGCGCGCAAGGTTGCGCAGGAAGGCGCGCTGGGACGCGGAGCGGGAGGTGGCGTCGATGGTCTGGTAGTTCTGCGCCCAGTCGACCGAGAGGCCCAGGCGGCGCCACAGCTCCTCGAACTGGCGCTCGTCGTCGGCGGTGAGCCGCTCGCACAGCTCGATGAAGTTGCGGCGGCTGACCGGCACCTGGTCGCCGGGCTTGACGTTCTTGCCGTCGGTGCCCTGGTGCGGCGGCTCGAAGCCCTCGACGTAGGGGAGCGACGGGTCGCAGCGCACGCCGAAGTAGTTCTGCACCCGGCGCTCGGTGGGCAGGCCGTTGTCGTCCCAGCCCATCGGGTAGAAGACCTTCTTGCCCCGCATGCGCCAGAAGCGCGCCACCGTGTCCGTGTGCGTGTAGCTGAACACGTGGCCCACGTGCAGGGAGCCCGAGACCGTGGGCGGCGGCGTGTCGATCGAGTACACCTGCTCGCGCGTGGCGGAGCGGTCGAAGGCGTAGGTGCCCTCGGCGGTCCAGCGCTCGTCGAAACGCTGCTCCAGCCCGTCGAGGCTGACCCGGTCCGGTACCTCCCGGACCACCGCGCGCACGACGTCGCCGGCTACGGCGTCGGCGGAGCTGCCGGTGGCCGAGCTCGCTGCGGGGGGCTGCGCGGGCGCGGTCGGCGCCTCGTGGGTCGGGAAGTCGCTCATGGTCGGCCATTCTCCCAGATCCACGGCGGCGCTCGAATCGGCGCGATCTCACGACTCGAACCCGTGTTTCGCTCCATGGACAGACGCCCTGACCTGCGCCGGAAGCGTCGTACCGGTGACGTCGGCGCGGTCTCCGTGCTGTGCATCCTGTCGTCCGCGCCGTCGATCAAACTGGGCCCCGGCCACGAGCCAGAACCTCGCGATCACCACGCTCGGCCTGGTCGAGCGCAGGCTCACGGCGTGGCAGGCCAACCCTGACGGCAGCACCGAGGCGGTGCCCGACCTCGCCACCGACACCGGCACCGCCGTCACGCTCGGGCGCGACGAGGAGTGGGACCAGGCCACGGACGACGTTCGGACCGCCGGCCCCGACTCGATCGTCTTCGAGCTCGGCGGGGCCGAGACCGTCGTGGCGCAGCGGCTCGTCGCCGACGCGGGCGACGACCAGTTCGCGTTCGGCGCGACCTTCGTCCCGGCGGCGCAGCTCGCCAGGTGGCCGTCATGCAGGCGGGGCACGTCGTGGAGACCGGGCCGACGGCCCGCGTGCTGGGCGCGCCGCAGGAGGAGTACGCCCGGCTGCTCGTGGGCACCGCACCGGTGGCCGACCCTGAGCTCCCGTCCCTGAGCTCCCGTCCCTGAGCTCCCGACCTGAGCTCCCGACCTGAGCTCCCGGCCCGACGACGGCGTGAGCGGGGGCGGCACGGGTTCCTCTGAGACAGATCTCTGACTAAAGTCAGAGGTATGGCGGACGGGGTGGAGAGCGCGGTCGGGGACGTCGACGGGCAGGTGGCCGTCGTGCGGCGGTTCAACCGCAGCTACACGCAGCGCGTGGGCGCGCTCGAGGACTCGTTCCTCGGCACGGGGATGCCGCTCGGCACCGCGCGGCTGCTGTTCGAGATCGGCACCGAGCCCGGCACCACGCGCGACCTGCGCGCCCGGCTCGGCCTCGACTCGGGGTACCTGAGCCGCCTGCTGCGCCGCCTGGAGGCCGGCGGGCTCGTCGCCGTCGTGCCCGACCCCGACGACCGACGTCGCCGGCGCGTGGACCTCACCCCCGCCGGCCGCCGCGCCTGGGCGGACCTCGAGCGACGCTCCGCCGACCGCGCCCGCGACCTGGTCACGCCGCTCACGCCGCGCCAGCGCGCCCGGCTCGCGGCGGCGCTCGCGGAGGCCGACCTCCTGGTGCGCGCCGCGACCGTCACGCTCGAGCGCGTGGACCCGGCGGCGGCGCTCGCACGCGCCGCCGTCAGGGCCTATGTGACCGAGCTGGACGAGCGCTTCCCCGGCGGCTTCGCCATCGACGACGCCGACGCCGACGCGGACCGGCTGCGCCCGCCGTCGGGGGCGTTCGTCGTGGCGACGAGCGACGGCGAGCCCGTCGCCTGCGGCGGGGTGCAGTCCCTCTCCGACGGGGCAGCCGGCGGCGTGGGGGAGATCAAGCGCATGTGGGTGCACCCCGGCTGGCGCGGCGCCGGCCTCGGCTCCAGGCTGCTGCGGCACCTGGAGGGCGTGGGTCGCGACCTCGGCCACGACCAGGTGCGGCTCGACACCAACGGCACCCTCACCGAGGCCGTCGCCATGTACGAGCGCGCGGGCTACCGGCCGATCCCGCGGTACAACGACAACCCGTACGCCGAGCACTTCTTCGCCAAGCACCTGCGGTGACGGGGATAAGGTCGGTGGATGGCTGCCAACCCCGACCTGACCATCGGCTATGCCGCGATGCTCGAGCAGTTCCATCCCACCGACGTCCTCGACTTCTCCGCCTACGCGGAGGAGCACGGCTTCTCCGGCGTCATGGCCGCCGACCACTTCCAGCCCTGGGTGCCGCAGCAGGGCGAGGCGGCGTTCGTGTGGAACGTGCTGGCCGCCCTCGGCGAGCGCACCCGTGGCGACCTCGGGCCCGGCGTGACCGCCCCGACGTTCCGCTGGCACCCGGCGATGGTGGCCCAGGCCTCCGCCACGCTGGCGGCGATGTACCCCGGGCGGCACTGGCTCGGGCTCGGCTCGGGCGAGGCCCTCAACGAGCACGTCGTGGCCGGCTACTGGCCCGAGGCCCCGGAGCGGATCAACCGCATGTTCGAGGCCATCGACATCATCAAGAAGCTGTTCCAGTCGGGGACCGACGGCAAGGACGTCAAGCACTCGGGGCAGTACTACAAGATGGAGTCCACCCGGCTGTGGACCATGCCGGAGGTGCCGCCGGAGATCCTCGTCGCCACGGCCGGCCCGATCACCGCGAAGCGTGCCGGCAAGCACGCCGACGGGCTCATCACCGTCGGGGCGCCGCTGGAGAAGATCGAGATGCTGTTCGGCAAGTTCGACGACGGGGTGCGCGAGTCGGGTCGTGACCCGCAGGGCATGCCCAAGGTGCTGCAGGTGCACATGTCGTGGGCGGGCACCGACGAGGAAGCGCTCGCGAACGCGATGACGGAGTGGCCGAACGGCGGCATGAAGTTCCCCAAGGCCGACATCCGCTCGCCGCACGACTTCGCGCAGATGGCCAAGCTCGTGCGCCCCGAGGACTTCGAGGGCCGCATGGTCATCTCCTCGGACCCCGACGAGCACCGCGCGGCGATCCAGAAGTACGTGGACCTCGGCTTCGACCGGATCTACCTGCACAACGTGGGTCGCAACCAGCGGGAGTGGATCGAGGTCTTCGGCCGCGAGGTGCTGCCGAAGCTGGTGCGGTGAGCGGCCACTCGCCGGTCGGGCCCGTCGAGACCTCCCCGCCGGGCGCGCGGATCTCGGCGTGGGCCCTCGACGGCTTCCCCGAGGTGCGCCCCGGCGACGACCTCGTCGCGCTCGTGGGCGACCTGCTGGGCGGGGTCTCGACGAGCTCGACCGGCGAGGACGCGCTCGCCGAGGACGCGCTCGCCGAGGGTGACGTCGTCGTGGTGACGTCGAAGATCGTGTCGAAGGCGGAGGGCCGCGTGGTCCGTGCCGACGACCGCGAGCAGGCGATCACCGACGAGACAGTGCGCGTGGTCGCGACGCGGGAACGCCCGGGCGGCCTGGCGCCGCTGCGCATCGTCGAGAACCGGCTGGGGCTGGTCATGGCCGCGGCGGGCGTCGACGCGTCGAACACGCCGGAGGGCACGGTGCTGCTGCTGCCCGAGGACCCGGACGCGTCCGCCCGCGCGCTGCGCGCTGCGCTGCGGAGCCGGTTCGGTCTGGACCGCCTCGGCGTCGTCGTGACGGACACCGCGGGCCGCCCGTGGCGGGACGGCCTGACGGACATCGCGATCGGGGCGGCCGGCGTCGCCGTCGTGGACGACCTGCGCGGGGGCGTCGACGAGCACGGTCGTCCGCTGTCGGCGACCGTGACGGCCGTGGTCGACGAGGTCGCCGCCGCCTCCGAGCTGGTGCGGGGCAAGGCCGACGGCCGGCCCGTGGCGGTGGTGCGAGGGCTCGGGCGGTACGTCCTCGCGGGCGACGGGTTCGACGGCGACGGGCCCGGCGCGCGCACGCTGGTGCGGCCCAGCGTCGACGACCTCTTCCGCGAGGGCAGCGCCGAGGCCTACGCCCGCGGGATCGCCGACGCCCGGGCGCACAGTCCGGCGAGGTAGCGCCCGGAAACCGCTCGCGCCCGGAGCCGGCGCTCGCCTACGGTGCCACCATGCTCCCCGCCGACTGGATCGCCCACCGCCGCCCGGACGACCGCGAGCCCCTGGGCTGGCTCCGCCCCGACGGCGACGCGTGGGTGGCGGTGTCCCTGATCGGGCGCGAGCTGAGCGGGCCGGTCGACTGGACGAGCGCGGAGGAGGCCCTCGAGGAGGTGGGGCTGTCCTGGATGGCCGACGTGTGGATGTTCGAGCGCGCCGACGACGACCCTCTGCGGGTGCGGCTGGTCGAGGTGACCCCGGACCGCGTGGTCGTGCAGACCGACGACTTCGGCGCCATCGACGTCCCCGTCGAGCGGTTCGAGCTGCCGTGGCCGGCACCGGCGGCGCTGCGCCCGCGCCGGGACGGCGACCCGGACGGTCGCATCAGCTGGCGTCGGTGACGCCCTCGTAGAGACCGATCCGGTTGCCGTCGAGGTCCTCGAACACGGCCCACCAGCTCGTCGGGCTGATCTCGGACTTCGCCATGATCACGACGCCGCCCAGCTCGGTCGACTTCGCGAGCGTGTCGTCGATCGAGTCGACCTCGACGTAGCTGCGCGGCTGGGCGAAGCCCTCGCTGCGGGGCGCGAGCCCGCCGCCGCTGATCTCGTTGGGCGCGCGCCACATGGGGTAGTCCTCGAACCCGGGCGGCGCCTCGATCTGCCAGCCGAACAGGCCGGAGTAGAACCCCTTGGCGCGGTCCATGTCCGTCACGGGGATGTCGATGTGCGTGATGTCGCCGTGAGCCATCGTCGTGCTCCCTCGCTGATCGCCGGAACCCCCGCCTGCCTCAGGCTAGAGCCGTCCCCGGTCGTCCGCTCGGCGCGTCGGCCGCAGCGTGGAGGACCCATCGGCGCCGCGTCTGGGAGCCTGCTCCTATGACCGCATCGAGCACCATCGACCTCACGACCCGCCACGGGCAGCGTGCCGCGGAACGTCTCCGCACGGAGGAGGTCGTCTGGCTCACGACGGTCGACCCGGCGGGCATGCCCCAGCCCACGCCGGTGTGGTTCCTCTGGCTCCCCGCCGACCCCCACGACAACGCCGACGGTCCGGCCGAGGGGCCCGGGATCGGCGAGATCACGGTGGTCTCGCGCCCGGGCACGGCGAAGCTGCGCAACCTCAGCGCCCGGCCTCAGGCCGCGCTCCACTTCAACACGGACTCCAGCGGGGACGACGTGGTCGTGCTCCTGGGACGAGCCCAGGTCGACGAGGGCGGACTCGGCGCGGAGCAGGTTGCGGTGTTCGACGCGAAGTACCTGGCGGCGATCCGCCGGCTCGGGAGCACGCCCGAGCGGTTCCACGAGGACTACCGCATGCTCCTGCGAATCGTGCCCGAGCGGCTGCGCGGCTGGTAGCCGGAGCCCGACGCCGAGCTGCTCGGCGCTGGCCTCTTCGACGAGGTCCTCCACGAGGTGCGTGCGGGCCTCGTGGATGGTGATGGGTTCGGCGGCGGTATGAGTGCCGGAGGTAAGGACCGGTCGGCGCGGCGCGTGGCGCTGGCCGCCGTCGCCGTCGCCGCGGCCGGGCTCGTCACGCTCGCCTCGCCCGCCGGTACCCGCCGGTGCCCGCCGACCTCGTCGACGTGACGTGCGGCGTCGCGCAGACCTCGCGCTTCTCGGAGGCGCAGTACCCGGGCGTCGCGCCGCAGCTCGACGCGGTCACCGACGACACGGACCTCGTTACCGGTCCGCGTGCTCCGCGACCGGCGTCGGCGTGCCGTCGGTGAGGTGCACCAGCTCGTCGAACGTCGTCGGGAAGACCGTCTTCGCGTGCCCGGCGGCCGCCCACACGACGTCGTGCTCGCGCAGGGCCTCGTCGACGTAGGTGCGCACCGGGGCCGGGTGCCCGACCGGCGCGACGCCGCCGATCACCTGACCGGTGGCGTCGCGCACGGTCTCCTTGCTCGCCCGCCCGAGCCGGCCGCCGAGGCGCGCGCCGAGAAAGTCGGTGTCCACGCGGTGGACGCCACTGGTCAGCACCAGCACGGGTTCGTCGTCCAGCGTGAAGACCAGCGAGTTCGCGATCGCCCCGACCGGCACGCCGAGGGCGTCGGCCGCACGGGCGGCGGTGGTGGCGGTGTCGTCGAGCCAACGGATCTCGCCGTCGGCCCCGCGGGCGTCGAGCGCCGCGCGGACCCGGTCGACGGCGGGGTGGGACGGCGCCGGACCGGCGGCGGGCGCGGGCGCCGTGGCGGCGCTGGCGACGGCGCTCCCGCGCGCCTCGTCGTCCGGGGTGACGTTGTCGCCCGAGAGCCAGCGCAGCCATACGGTGCGGGGGTCGCCCTCGAGGACGAGCGCCCGCACCAGCAGGGTGAGCGGGATCGCGAGGATCGCGCCGAGCGGGCCGATGACGAAGGTCCAGAAGACCACCGACATGAAGCTGAGGGTGATGCTGAGGCTGACGGCGTCCGAGACGAACTTCGGCTGCACGAGCACCTGAAGCACCACGTTCACCACGCTGTAGACCGCGGCCACCGCGAGGGCGAGGGGCCACCCGCCCACGACGAACGCCATGATCACGGGCGGGATGAGGCCGAGCACGAAGCCGATGTTCGGGACGAAGTTGGTGACGAACGCGAGGATGGCCCACACGACGGGCGCGGGCACGCTGAGCATTGCCAGGGCGAAGCCGTCGATGACGGCGACGACCGCACCGAACGAGGCGTTGACCACGAAGTAGCGCCGCACCCCGGAGCTGAACCGGGCGGCGCGGTCGATCTGCCCGCCGTGCGTGGCTCCGAACAGGCGCGACGCGGTGGAGTACCGCGCGCCGTCGGCCGCCATGAAGATCGCATAGGCGAGCACGAAGAAGAAGGCGGTCGCGACCGACAGCGCCATGCCGCTCACGCTGCCGGCGACCGCCAGGAGCCGCGACGGCTCCAGGAACGACGTCGCGGTGTCGGCGATCTGGGCGTCCAGGCCCAGATCGGACAGCTGGGCCGCGACGCTGTCGAGGGACTGCTCGAGCTTGCCGAGGTAGTCGGTGACGAGGTCGGCGAACTGGAACCCGGCGAACACGAGCATCGCGAGCAGGGCCGCGATGATGAGGTATGCCACGACGATCACCGCCGTGGTCGCCGCCCACCGCGGCCACCCGCGGCGCTCGAGGGGAAGGCGCACCGGGTGGCAGATGATCACGATCACCGCGGCGACGAACAGCGGCGCCAGGATCTCCGCGGCCCAGTGCACGCCGAGGAGGAGGAGCACGGCGGCGCCCAGGGTCAGCAGGGTGCGGGTCGCGGGCGTCAGGCCCGCCGGAGCCGTCGTCGGGGTGCCGGGCGCGGGCGCCGGAGTGGAGTTCACCCCGTGACCCTAGCGACCGGGACGGGCGACGGCGCGCTCGGCTGCGGCGCGGTTCAGATCCATCGCTTCCAGCGAAATACCGCGAAGAGCGCCACGCTCACCGCGAGCATGCCCACGAGCGCGGCCGGGTACCCCCAGGACCAGTGGGTCTCGGGCATGACGTCGAAGTTCATGCCGTAGATCGTCCCGACCAGGGTCGGCGCGAAGAGGATCGCCGCCCACCCGGAGATCTTCTTGACCTCCTCGCCCTGGCGGATGCTCACCTCGGTGAGGTGCGTCATCTCCTCGTTCTGCCGCTGGGCCACGAGCGTGGCGTTGACGGTGAGGATGTCGCGCAGCGCGGCGCGGAACGACTCGACGCGGTCGGCCGCCTCGGTGAGGTGGTCGGCGACGTCGCGCAGGTACGCCTGCATCTCCTCGGTGACGCCGTACTTCTCCGCGCCCTTGGCGAGCGACCCGCAGACCCGTTGAAGGGGCCGCACCGCCCGCTGGAACTCCACGACCTCGCGCGAGAGCTCGTAGATGCGCCGGGACACCGCCGCGTCGCCGCCGAACACCTCGGACTCGATCTCGTCGATGTCGCCGTCCAGGCCGGCGACGACGGGCGCGTAGTCATCGACGACGCGGTCCACGATCGCGTACAGCACCGACTCCGGCCCGCGGGCGAGCATGGCCGGGTGCGCCTCCAGATGGGTGCGCACCGCGGCGAGGTCCGGGCACGCGCCGTGGCGCACGGTGACGACGAAGTCGGGCCCGACGAACACGTGCAGCTCGGAGAACTCGACCTCCTCGGCCTGATCCACGTACCGGGCGGCGTGCAGGACGACGAACAGCGTCTCGCCGTAGCGCTCGATCTTGGGGCGCTGGTGCGCCACGATCGCGTCTTCGACGGCGAGGGGGTGCAGGTCGAACTCGCGCGCGAGCGACGCGAGCTCGTTCTCGTCGGGGCGGTCCAGCCCGATCCAGGCCATCCCGCCCGGGTGGGAGCGGAGCTCGCGGAACGTGTCGGCGAGCCGGGTGAAGCCGGCGACGCGGCGGCCGTCCGCGTCGTACAGGGCGGCCTCGACGACGGACCGGCCGGGCACGTCACGCCGGCCTGCGGGATCGGGATCGCGGCCCTCGGCGTCGGTGCGGCCGAGACGGGCGCCGGCGCCCGCCGCCGGGCCGAGCCGGCGGGGGCGCAACGCGCCGAGGAGAGGGCTGTTGCGCAGCGTGCGGGAGCTGGAGGTGCGGGCAGGCGTGATGGACATGGGGACTCCGAGGGCAGAGACGGACGGCTGCGTGCGTCGGTCCCGCGACTGCGGCTGCGGCGACCCCGATGACGAGGGAGGCGCTGGAGAGATGGACGGCGCGGGGGAGCGGTGCTCGCGCGTGCCGTGACCGCCCGACGGTGCGGGCGGGAGCCGTCAGTCGCGGCTCGGACTACTAGGAGGCTCGCTACGGGTCATGTGCGCGCACCTCCCACGACTCCTGCGGCGGGCTGCCGCTGCTTCTCAGGCCGAGGGACAGTCTAGCGTCGCGGGTCGACGACGAGCATCCCCGCGCGGGGTGATGTGGCCAACCCCGGCAGGAGCCCCGCGCCCTCCTCGAGCCCGACGACCCGCTCGACCAGGTCCTGGGGGCGGAGCCGCCCCGCCTCGACGAGCGCGAGCAGCTCCGGGTAGTCGGCGGTGGCCATGCCGTGGCTGCCCAGCACGTCGAGCTCCCAGCCGATCACCCGGAACATCGGCACGCGGGGGTGCCCCTCGACCGGCGGCAGGAGGCCCACCTGCACGTGCCGGCCCCGGCGCCGCAGGGTCCCGATCGCGTCCGCGCAGGTGTTCTCGCTGCCGACGGCGTCGATGCTGACGTGCGACCCGCCGGTCAGCTCCTGCACGGCGGCGGGCACGTCGACGTCTTCCGCGGCGAGGACGGTGTGCTCGGCGCCGACGCGACGGGCGGCATCGAGCGCGCCCTCGTGCCGGTCGACGGCCACGACCCGGGCGCCGAGGGCGCTCGCGACCATGACGGCGCTGAGCCCGACGCCGCCCGCCCCGACCACGGTGACCCACTCGCCTGGGCGTACCCGGGCGCGCCCCGCGACCGCGCGGTACGCCGTCGCGAACCGGCAGCCGAGGCTCGCGGCCGTGGCGTCGTCGACGTCGTCGGGCAGGGCCACGAGGTTGGCGTCGGCGGCGTGCAGCACGACCAGCTCGGCGAACGAGCCCGCGTGCGTGAACCCGGGCTGCGTCTGGTCCGGGCAGACCTGGGACTGCCCCGAGCGGCACCACTCGCAGTGGCCGCAGCCGCACACGAACGGCGAGGTGACGCGGTCCCCGACGCGCCAGCGCCCGACGCCGTCGCCCACGGCGGCGACGACGCCCGCGAGCTCGTGGCCGGGGATGTGGGGGAGCGTGGTGATGTCCGTGTCGTGCCCCGCCCATGCGTGCCAGTCGCTGAGGCACAGCCCGCTCGCGTGCACGCGCACGACGACGCCACCCGGCGGCGCGGACGGCTCGGGCACGTCGCGGACCGAGACCGGGCCGCGGAACTGGTCGAACGTCATCGCGCGCACGCGACGATCCAACCACCTCGCGCCGACCGCAGGGTGGGCGGTCGTGCGGACGGAGCGGACCGGCCCGCACTCCCGCCGGCTGAACGTCGAGCGACCGTGGGCCTGACCCAAGTCACGATTGGGCCACGGCGACCTGGCGCGGCTAGCGTGCGCGCGTGACCCAGACCCGGTCGCGGGCGACGACGCTCGCGTGCACGCTGTTCCTCCTCGTCCTCGCCGCGCTCGCCGTGTGGTCGGTGCTGCCCCCGTCCCCGCGGGCGGCGGACGCGCCCGCCGACGAGTTCAGCGCCGAGCGCGCCTTCGCGACGGTCGAGGCGATCAGCACCGACGTGCACCCGCACGGCACGGCCGCCGCGGCGGAGGTCCGTGACCTGATCGTGGGCGACCTCGAGGACCTCGGGCTCGCCCCGGAGGTGACCGACAGCGTGGGGATGTCCGGGCGGCTGGGCGACCAGTCGCGGGTGGCCGCGGTGCGCAACGTCGTCGCGACGATCCCCGGCACGGCGTCCACCGGCCCGGTGTTCCTCGTCGCCCACTACGACTCGGCCGAGGTGTCGCACGGCGCCAACGACGATGGCGCCGGCGTCGCGACCCTCCTCGAGACGGCGCGCGCGCTGGCCGAGGGGCCGGCGCTGCGGGGCGACGTCGTGCTCGTGTTCACCGACGCGGAGGAGGCGTGCCTGTGCGGCGCCGAGGCGTTCGCGCACGCCGACCCGCGCGCGGCGGACGGCGGGGTGGTGCTGAACTTCGAGGCCCGTGGTTCGTCCGGCCCGGCGATCATGTTCGAGACGTCCGACGGCAACGCCGCGCTCGTGGACGCGTACGCGCAGGTGCCGTACCCGGTGGGCAGCTCGCTCGCCGTCGAGGTGTACCGGATCCTGCCGAACGACACCGACTTCTCGCCGTTCCTCGACGATCCGGACGGCCGGTTCACCGGCCTCAACTCCGCCTACCTCGACGGCTCCGCGATATACCACGCGCCCCAGGACACGCCGGACCGCATGTCGCACGCCAGCCTGCAGCACCACGGTTCGAACGCCCTCGCCCTCGTCCGGACGCTCGGCGACGCGGACGCGGACGCGGACGCGGGGGCGCTCGCCGAGCCGTCGGCGAACGACGCGACGTACTTTCCCCTGCCCGGCAGCGTGCTCGTCCGGTACCCGGGCTGGCTGGTGTGGCCGCTCGCGATCGCGGCGGTGCTCGCCGTCGGCGCGCTCGCGGTCGTCCTGGCGCGCCGCCGGAAGGTGCTCGGCGATCGGACGTCGGCCGGCCGGCTCGCGCTCGGTTTTGTCTCGGCGCTGATCCCCCTGGTGGGGGCCGTGCTCGGCTCGATGGCGCTGTGGTGGCTGATGGTCACGGTGCGCCCCGGCTACGACGAGATGCTCGACCCGTGGCGGCCCTGGGGCTTCCGGGTCGCGCTGCTCGGCGTCGTCGCCCTGGTCCTGACGGGCTGGTTCGTGGGGCTGCGACGCCGGCTGGGCGCGGCGGCCCTCGCCGTCGGAGCGCTCGGCTGGCTCGCCGTGGGTGGCGTGGTGCTCGCGGCGGCGGCGCCCGGCGGCTCCTACCTGGCGGCGCTGCCGGCGCTCGGGGGCGCGGTGGCGGGGATCGTCGCGACCACCGCGGCCCGCGGAGCCGTGGGCCGGCGCGTGGCCGTGACGCTCGGCGCCGCGGCCGGGGTTCTGGTCCTCGTGCCGATCGTGCTGCTGTTCTTCCCCGCGCTGGGTCTGGCGACGGGAGCCGCGCCCGCGGCCGTCGCCGCGCTGCTCGGCCTGGCTCTGGTGCCCGTGCTCGCGGTGCTGCTGCCGCGCCGGCGGGCCGGCGGGTGGCTCGTCGGCACCTGCGGGGCGCTCACCGTCGTGGCCCTGGTCGCAGGCTTCGTCGTCGACCGGTTCGACGCCGAGCACCCCGAGCCGACGGCGCTCGCCTATTACCTCGATGCCGACAGCGGCGAGGCGCACTGGCTCTCCGACGAGGGCACGCCCAGCGGGTGGACGGGGAAGTTCGTGGACGAGCGGTCGACGGACTTCCCGATCCTTGCCGACGAGGTCTGGGCGGGCGACGCCGAGGCTGCGGACCTGAACCCCGCCGTCGTCGACCTGACCGGCGACGAGACCGTGGGCGAGGAGCGAACCATGTCGTTCACCGTGCGGCCCGGCGGGCAGGTCGGCACCAGCGACGCGCTGCGGTACGTCGAGCTCGACGCCGAGGGCGTGGTGTCGGCCTCCCTCGCGGGCCGCGAGGTGCCCGTGTCGGACGGCGTCCTCGACGCGCGGTTCTACGCGCCGACGGAGCTGGGCGTCGAGGTCGTGGTGACCGTCCCGGCGGGCCAGGACCTGGCGCTGCGGCTCACCGAGGCCGGCGGCGGCCTGGAAGGACTGCCCGGCTTCGTCGAGCGCCCGGAGGGCGTCGCCGCGGCGGGCTCGCACACGTCCGAGCTGGTGCTGGTCGGCGCGTCGGTCACGCTCTGAGGGACGAAGAGGCCGGAATGAGCCGGCGAATGACTGCAGCCCCGGACGGTTCTGGACCGCATCCTTCCGTGGGTCATGTTCATCGTGATCGCCGAGGCGGCGGGGACGCACCGCCAGGAGCATCAACGGTTCGGCGTCCTGGAACCGGGCGACGAGTGTCCAGTGATCGGACTGGGGATCGATCGCTGACATGGCGCCGAAGTAGAAGGTGAGCCACCGACCACCGGCATGGCAGATCAGACGTCGGTCGGACACGATCAGGCGCGCGACCTGATGCTCGAGGCGCCTGCCGACCCGCTACGTGGTGAGCAGCAGCTGCATCCCCGCGCTCCGCGCTGCTCGGCGGTCGAACGTCATGACGGCACTGCAACCCGCTTCGGCCGCGGCTCGGGCAATCAGGGCATCGGCGAAGTCGGCGCCATCGACCGTTCGGCGGACGGCAGCGCGGACGGTGTCCGATCGCTCGACCCGCAACTCCTGCGAGGCCAGGAGCGCCTCCACGAAATCCCGACGCCGGTCGACGGGAACGTCGTAGGCGCGCCCGAGGACCCACCAGCACTCGACCAGCACGATGAGCGGGACGAGCCCGGGTTCGTCGGTGGTGAAACCGTCGATCAGGTCGTCGGCGAGCGCAGTCTGTTCGGCGTCATCCCGGACGACGTACCGGACGAGCACGTTGGTGTCGATACCGATCACCGGTTGCCCTCCCCGGCGGACTCGGTGATCGCGCTGTCCATCTCCTCGATGCTCACGGCATGCTCGGGCGGCGCGCCGAAAAAGCCTTTGAGCGAGGCGACGGGCCGCGTGGCGGGAACCAGCTCATAGTTGCCGTCGGGCAGCTCGACGAAGTCCACCCGATCGCCGGCACTCAGGCCGAGCGAGTTCCGCACGGAGGCGGGAATGGTGATCTGGCCCTTGGACGTCACGGTCGCTGTTGCCATGGGTCCACCTTACCGGCCTGAGGATTCCTTACTCAAGGGTAAGGTGCTGGCGGTCTGTGCCGAGGGGCAGCAGGTGAAGCGGGCCGGGCGACCGCGTCGGCCAGCCGCCTCGGCGCCTGGATGCAGTAGGAGTCGGTGAGCAGCTCGGCGAGCTCTTCCCAGTCGGTGCCGTCGTCTAGCAGGACACCGACGACGTTGCTGCCCCAGCCGGCGCGGAAGTACGGCGGGCCGAGGTGCTCGAAGGCCCGCACCTCCTCGGGCTCCGCCCGGAACGTGACGCGGATGCGCTGGTCCTCGCCGCCGAAGACGTGTGCCACGGTGGCGCCGCGGACCCGCCACCGGACGCCTGTCCAGGCATCCTCCTCGGCGCACTCCGGGAAGCCGAGCAGGCCGCGGAGCCGCTCGACGTGCTCGGGTGGGACGTCGGGTCGGTCGGGCATGGTGCGAATCTGTCACGCCCCACCGACACGACGGCGCGCCCGGGAGCCGACCGCCGCTACCGCACGTCCCGGGCGTTCGGCTGCCAGACGTCGCCCTCCAGCCCGAAGGAGATGATGCGGCCCGGGTGGATGCGGATGATCTCCCGGCTGAAGCCGGCCCTGGGCGCGTGCCCACCGATGTCGATCGTGCCCGCGTCCGGGTCGAGGAAGAACCCGACCGGGGCGTTCTGCAGGCCCCCGTCGGGGCGCCGCGTCGCGAGGCGTCCCAGGTGCTGACCCCACAGGTACTCGAGCTCGGCGTCCGTAAAGATGTCCATACAGGCCAGCGTGCGACCTGAACCCTGGTTCAGGTCAGTCAACCGTAGACGGACGTCTGGGCTGGTGGCACGATCGCGGCATGGTGAACAGTGAGCACGGTCCGGCCCTCGAACCGAACGACCTCGGGCGGATGTTCGTCGAGCGGGTGAACGCGGGCGACCTCGACGGCCTCGTCGCCCTGTACGAGCCCGACGCCGTCTTCGCCTTCCCGCCCGGGGAGCAGCAGGTAGGCCGGGAGGCGATCCGGGCGGTACTCGCGCCCATCCTCGCCGACCGGCCGCAGCTCAGCCCCGGCGTGCCGGCGCCCGCGCTGGTCCAGGGCGACCTGGCGCTGACCTCCACCCGGCTGGACACGGGCGCCGTGACGGCCGAGGTCGCCCGTCGTCAGGCCGACGGGACCTGGCTGTGGGTGCTGGACCAGCCCGCCATCGCCTGACGGTCCCCGCGATCCTCACAGTCAGCCCAGGCGCGCGCTGATCACGAGCTCCTCGCCGACGTCGAGCCGCACGTCCACGAGCCGCACGCCGGGCGGCAGGGCGGCAGCGAGGTCGATGCGCTGGTGGGCGGCGGCCTCGACGCGCCCGCGGACGGCGCCGAGCATGGCGGCGACCAGGGGGTTGCCGCTGGAGATCCGCACGTCCCCGACGGTGAGCACCATCGCGGCGTCGACCGACGCGGAGGCCGTGGCGGACACTCCGGCGGACAGGAAGCCCTTGCGGATCTTCGCCTCGATCCGCAGGCCCGCGGCCCGCGGGCCGTGCGAGTCGATCTGCACGTCGAGGTCGCTCAGCGTGATGCCCTGCGACTGCAGCGACACCGCGAGCATGCCGTGCACGGTCGCGACCAGGCCCGCGCGGGAGACGGCGACGCGGGCGTGGCCGGCGACCGGGTGCGCGTCGTCGGGCTCCACCAGCTCGACGCCGACCTGCCCGTCAGAGCCCTCCACCCAGGCGAACCGCAGTCCCTCGGCCTCGGCGGTCACGTCCGCGGGCAGGTCGACGGCGGTGAGGGGGTGCGCGTCGACGCGCACGCGGCGCACCGTGCCGGGCTCGCGAGCGGTCACGGCCGGCGGGGTCCACGAGGCGCCGGCGCTCTGGTGGCCCGCGCCGAAGGCCACGCCCGTGAGGTCCAGCTCCAGCGACGCGACGTCCGCGCCGTCGAGGTCCGCCTCCACCCGCGCCCGGTCGAGGCCGACGACGCCGGGCCCGGCGGTCCGCTGGGCGAGGTCCCGGAGCCGGGTGACGAGGTCCGCGCCGTCGGTGGGGCGCGGGGCAGGGCCGAGCGACAGGAGCTGCGCAGAGGTCATGGCGGGAGCCTAGCTGGCACGACGCGGGTGCCAGTCGGAGACCAGCAGGCCGACGGTCAGAGCAGCATGACCGCGGCGGTGACGACGCCGGCGATCACGACGAGCACGCGGAAGAGCGTGGGCGGCAGCCGCCGCCCCACCCGCGCGCCGACGTACCCGCCGACGACCGAGCCGGAGGCGAGCAGCAGTATCGCCGTCCATTGGAGGTCGGCCACGACGAGGAAGATCACCGTGGCGACGAGGTTTGACGACATGACCGCGAGCGTCTTCAGGGCGTTGACGAACCGCAGCTCGAGGTCGGTGCCGAGGCCGAGGACAGCGACCATCATCACGCCGGACCCCGCGCCGAAGTAGCCGCCGTAGACGCCGGTCAGCGTGGAGAACACGGACGTGACCGCGGACATCCGATGCCGGGGACCCTCCGCGCCCTTGCGGCGACGGGCGAGCCACCGGGAGATCGTGGGCTGCGCGCCCACCAGGAGGCAGGTGAACAGGATCAGCCACGGCACGACGCCCTCGAAGACGGCCGGTGGGAGCGCGAGGAGCAGGACGGCGCCGCCTACTGCGCCGACGGCGCAGGTGACGATGACGGTGGCCGCGATGCGCGGATGGGCGCGGAGCTCGGCGCGGTAGCCGAACGAGCCGGAGACGCCCGCCGGCAGGAGGCCCACGGTGTTCGACGCGTTCGCGACGACCGGCGGGAGGCCGACGGCCAGCAGCACGGGGAAGCTCAGGAGCGAGGCGACCCCGACGGTCGAGGTCAGCACCCCGGCCCCCAGCCCGGCGGCCAGCACGGCGAGGTGCTCCAGGCCGCTCACGTGCCGCTCACCGCTCGGGCTCGTCGGTGAGCTCGTCGGTGAGCTCGTCGGTGGGCTGGTCGGCGAGCATCGCGACGTCGGAGACCAGCTCGACGTGCGCGTGCATGGCCTGGGCCGCGCCGGCGGGGTCGCCGGTCCGGATCGCGTCGGCGATGACGCGGTGCCCGGCGAGGGAGTTGCGAGGACGCCCGGGCTGCGAGAGGGACTCGATCCGGGTCTCGCGGATGAGCTCGCCGATCTCGCCCATGAGTCGCGAGAGGAGTGGGGAGTGCGCGGCCGCCGTCACCGCGGCGTGGAACTCCTCGTCGCCGTCGACGCCCCGGTCACCGTCCTCGATGGCGTGGGCCATCGCGTCCAGGGCCGTGTCGATGCGCCGCAGGTCCTCCTCGGTGTGTCGCTGTGCGGCGAGCGCCGCGATCTTCGTCTCCAGGGCGTCGCGGGTGTCGATCACCTCGGGGAGCCGGTCGGCGTGGGCGCGTACGGCGTCGACGACGCGGTCGGTGGTGACGCCCGTGACGACCGTGCCGTCGCCGTGCCGGACGGCGACGGCGCCCACGACCTCGAGGGCGACGAGCGCCTGGGCGAGGGTCGCGCGGGAGACGCCGAGCTGGGCCGCGAGCTCGCGCTCGGGCGGCAGCTTGTCGCCGGCGGCGAGGCCGTTGGTGCGGATCCATGTCGTGATCTGCTCCGCGACCTGTTCGTAGAGGCGGGTGCGGGGCGGGCGCGGAGGGAACGGCGGCGACGACGGTGGCACGCTCCGAGCCTACTTGACAGGAGACCGAGCTGGCCTATTGGCTAGGCCACTGGTCCACGGGTGTGATGTCGGTCATAGGCGACCGGCGGCCGGTGGCGAAGGGGTTGAGGCTGAGATGGGACCAGAACTGGTGGCGATCGTCGCCCTGGTGGCGTTGTTCGTCGTGGGCACGCTGCTGCCGATCAACATGGGCGCGCTGGCGTACGTGGCCGCGTGGTTCGTCGGCATGTACGCGCTCGGCATGGACGAGAAGGAGATCCTCGGCGGGATCAGCGGTGATCTCGTCCTGACGCTCATCGGCGTCACCTACCTCTTCGCGATCGCGAAGAACAACGGCACGGTCGACCTCATCGTCCGCAAGTCCGTCCAGGCGGTCGGCGGTCGAGTGGCCCTGATCCCGTGGGTGATGTTCGCGGTCACCGCGGTGCTCACGGCGATCGGCGCCGCCAGCCCGGCGGCCTGCGCGATCATCGGGCCGATCGCCCTCGGCTTCGCCGGCCGCTACAAGATCAATGCGCTGATGATGGGCATGTTCGTGGTGCACGGCGCGCAGGCAGGCGGCTTCTCCCCGATCAGCATCTACGGCACGATCACCAACTCCGTGATGCGCGACGCCGGCTACGGCAACACCGAGGTGACCGTCTTCGTCTCCAGCCTTCTCGTCAACCTGGCACTGGCTGTCGTCCTCTTCCTCGCGCTCGGCGGCCGGCGCCTCATGAGCCAGCGCGTCGACCCTCTGGACACGGGCGAGGTGACGGAGTCGCTGCACACCGGTGGAGCGGCCGTCTCCGGACGCGGCCTCGGCGCGACCATCCCGACGATGACCCGCGGCGTGGGCGTCCGCCGGGACCAGGCGATCACGCTCGTCGCGTTCGCGGCCGTGGCGGTCGTGGCGCTCGCCTTCGACCAGAACATCGGGTTCACCGCGATCACCGCCGCCGTGCTGCTGGCGATCCTGTCGCCCAGGGAGCACAAGGACGCCGTGCGGCAGATCGCCTGGCCGACCGTGCTGCTCGTCGCCGGCGTCACGACGTACGCCACGATCCTCACCGAGGCCGGCTCGCCGGAGTACGTCGGCACCTGGGCCGCCGGGTTGGGGGTCGTGGCGATCGGCGCCCTTGTCCTCTGCTACGTCGGCGGCGTCGTCTCGGCCTTCGCGTCCTCGACCGCGCTGCTGCCCGTCCTCATCCCGATCGCCCTGCCGCTGGTCGCCACGGGGAACCTCAGCCCCGCGTTCCTCGCCGCTGCGCTCGCCGTCTCCTCGACCATCGTCGACGTCAGCCCGTTCTCCACGAACGGCGCCCTGATGGTGGCGAACCGGCCGGACACCATCGGCGAGCAGACCTTCTACAAGCAGGTGCTCACGTACGCGGTGATCGTGACGCTCGTCGGCCCGTTGCTCGTGTGGGCCGCCCTCGTCCTGCCGGGGTGGTGATCCGGTGACCGCATCGACCTCTGACCCGACCTCCGGGACCACCGGCCCCCTGGACGACGTCCTCGTCGTCGACCTCTCGCGTGCCCTCGCCGGTCCGCACGCCACGATGATGCTCGGCGACCTCGGCGCCCGGGTCATCAAGGTGGAGGCGCCGGGACACGGCGACGACACCCGCGGCTGGGGCCCGCCCTTCGTCGGCGAGGGCGACGGCGTGCAGTCGACGTACTTCCTGTCCGCGAACCGGAACAAGGAGTCGATCACCCTCGACCTCAAGGCCGAGGTCGACGTCCGGACCCTCCTCGAGCTCGTCGACCGGGCGGACGTGCTCGTGGAGAACTTCCGCCCCGGCGTGCTCGACCGCCTCGGGCTCGGCCTCGAGTCGATGCAGGCCCGCAACCCCCGGCTCGTCGTCCTGTCGATCACCGGCTTCGGCCACGACGGGCCCGAGGGCGGACGCGCCGGCTACGACCAGATCGCCCAGGGCGAGGCCGGGCTGATGTCGCTCACCGGCTCCGGCCCCGACGACCCGCAACGGGTGGGCGTGCCGATCGGCGACCTGCTCGCGGGGATGTACGGCGCCTACGGCGTGCTGGCCGCCCTGCACGAGCGGGAGCGCACGGGGGCGGGACAGGTCGTGCGCACGTCGCTGCTGGCCGCGGCCGTCGGGGTGCACGCGTTCCAGGGGACGCGGTGGACCGTGGCCGGGGAGGTCGGCCGCGCGCAGGGCAACCACCACCCGTCCATCGCCCCGTACGGCCTCTTCCGGTGCCGGGACTCCGCGGTGCAGATCGCCGTCGGCTCCGAGAGCCTGTGGCGGCGGTTCTGCGCCGAGTTCGGGCTCGACCCCGACGCGCCGGGGAGGGGCAGCAACGGAGAGCGGGTCGCCCACCGCGACGACGTCGTCGAGGCGGTGGAGAAGGTGTTCGCCGACCTGGACGCCGAGCCCCTGCTCGCCCGGCTCGAGGGCGCCGGGATCCCGGCCGGGCGGGTCCGGTCCCTCGACGAGGTCTACGACTGGGGCCAGACGGCGAGCCAGGGGCTGCTGGTCGACGTCGAGCACCCGACCCTGGGCACGATCACGCTCCCGGGGCCTCCGCTGCGCTTCTTCGGCGCCGACGGCTCCGAGAGCACCCGCCGCGACCACGCCGCCCCGCCCACCCTCGACGAGGACGGCGACGCGATCCGCCGCTGGCTGGGCGAGCAGACGTGAGCCGGCCGGTGCGCCGGGGCGCGCACGAGATCCTCGGCCTCGTCCTCGACGCGGGCTCCTTCGAGTCGTGGGACGAGCCGATCGACGTGGCGGGCCACGAGGAGGCGTACCGGGAGGCGTTGCGCTCGGCCGCGGCCGATGCCGGGACCGACGAGGCGGTGATCACCGGGCGCGGCCTCGTCCGCGGGCGGCCGGTGGTCGTCGTGGCGAACGAGTTCCGCTTCCTGGGCGGCTCGATCGGGGTGGCCGCGGCCCGGCGCATCGCGGCGGCCGTGCGGCGCGCGACCCGGCTGGGTCTGCCCCTGCTGGCCACCACGGCGTCGGGCGGGACGCGGATGCAGGAGGGCACCCCGGCGTTCCTGCAGATGATCGAGATCGGCCGTGCCGTGATGGCGCACCGGGCGGCCGGGCTGCCGTACCTCGTGTACCTACGCCACCCCACCACCGGCGGGGCGTTCGCGTCGTGGGGCTCGCTGGCGCACCTCACCGTGGCCGAGCCGGGCGCCCTGGTCGGCTTCCTCGGGCCCAAGGTCATCGAGGCGCTCACGGGCCGGGCGCTGCCCGAGGGGGTCCAGCGGTCGGAGAACCTCGCGGCGAAAGGTGTCATCGACGGGGTCGTGTCCCCGGAGAACCTGTCCGGCCTGCTGGACCGGGCGCTCGCGGTGCTCGTCGACCCGCCGGTGCCGCCCCGTCTCCCGCGTCGCGAGGGCGAGGTGGCGGCCGGCGGCTCTGCGTGGGCCTCGATCCTCCGCACCCGCGAGGAGGGCCGTGCGGGCGTGCGCGACCTGCTGCGCTACGGGGCGACCGGGACGGTGCGGCTCAGCGGCACCGACGAGGGAGAACGGGACGAGTCGATGCTCGTGGCCCTGACCAGGATCGACGGCCGGCCGTGCGTCGTGCTCGGGCAGGACCGCAGCCGGCAGAGCGCGACGTCGCCCATGGGGCCGGCCGCCCTGCGGGTGGCGCGCCGGGCGATGCTGCTCGCCGAGGAGCTGCGGCTCCCGCTCGTGGCCGTGGTCGACACGCCGGGTGCCGAGCTGTCCCAGGAGGCCGAGGAGGGGGCGATCGCCGGGGAGATCGCGCGGTGCATGGCGCTCCTGACCGGGCTGACCGTGCCGACGCTCTCGGTGATCCTGGGCCAGGGCTGCGGCGGTGGCGCGCTCGCCCTGCTGCCGGCCAGACGCGTGATCGCCACGGAGCACGCCTGGCTCGCGCCGCTGCCGCCCGAGGGCGCGAGCGTCATCGTGCACGGCGACGTGTCGCACGCGGCCGAGATGGCCGAGGCGCAGCACGTGCGCGCGGCGGACCTGCGCGCCGAAGGGGCCGTGCAGCACGTCGTGCCGGAGCGGGATGACGACGGCCCGCGCGAGCTCGCCGTCGCCGTCGCCGCCGAGTGCGCGCGTCAGCTGCGGGAGCTGATGGACGAGTCGACGGGCAGACCGGCGGGCAGACCGACGGGCGCAGCCTGACCCGGTGCCGCGCGCGAGACGCGGCCCCGCAGCCCACCGATGGCGAGGGCCGTCGTCGCGGCGAGGAACACGAGCTGCATGAGCGTGCGCGGCAGCAGGTGGTCCCACCAGGACAGGTCGGCGCCCGTCAGGGCGAGGTGCGCGTTGGCGGGGAACATCGCGAGGAGGAGCAGGGACAGGCCCGCGGCGGCGTACGGCCAGAGCCGGGGGGAGGCCATCGCGACCGCTGCGGCGAGCTCCAGGACGCCCGTCACGGTGACGATCAGGTCGGGGGCCGGAAGCCAGGCCGGCACCATCGCGACGAGCTCGGCGCGCATGCCGACGAAGTGCGCGATGCCGGTCATGACGAACATGACGCCGACGCCGCCGCGCAGTGCGGTCGGCCAGCCGCCGAGGGCGGGCCACCGGCGTCCCGCGACGAGGAGGGCGGCGGTGACGAGGACGAGGGCGATCAGCGGTTCCATGACGCTCCGATCTTGACGATGGCAAGTTCATGATCTCAGACGAACTTGACGTTGACAAGATTCGTTTCCTCAGCCGATGTGTCTGTCGGCTGAGTCTGCGGTTCCGTTCCGGGCGAGTACCTCGTTCCTCGGTCCTCACCCTGCGCTGCACCTCCGCCTCAGCCGAAGTGCTGCTGCAGCATCGGGCGCGCGGCATCGGTCGCCGACTCGCCGTCGTGCGTCATGGCCCCGGCGTTCCAGAGCGTCGCGAAACCGTGGGCGAACGACCAGGCTGCGCGTGCCGCGACCAGGTCGCCGCCGGGGCGCGCCGCCGCGGGGAGCGCCGTGACGCCGGCGAGCAGCGCGTCCCACGCGGCCTGCTGCGCGGCGCGCAGGCCGGCGTCCTCCGTGTCGAGCAGGTCGGGGCGGAACATCACCGCGAAGTCCGCCCGGCGCGTGGTCGCCACCTCGACGTACGCGAGCCCGAGGTCGACCATCGCGCCCGGGGAGGCCTCGGCCAGCCGGGCGGCCAGCGCCGCGAACCCGTCGGTGGCGAGCGCCGTCATCAGGCCGCGCTTGTCCCCGAAGTGGTGCGTGGGCGCCGCGTGGGACACCCCGACGCGGCGGGCCAGGTCGCGCAGGCTCACCGCGGCCGGGCCGCCCTCGTCGATGGCGGCCCGCGCCGCATCGAGCAGCGCGCCCCGCAGGTTGCCGTGGTGGTAGGGCCGTGCGCCGGTCTCAACGTTCACGGCTCCATCCTGCCTGCAGGGCGCAGGGACGTCCTCGCGGGGTAGCTCTGCGCAGACTCCGCATGTTCATGCTTGTCATGCGCAATAACCTTCGCCATACTCGCGGAGTCTGATCACGTGGAGTCGTCAACGCCGATGGCTCACGTCCAAGGAAGGACAACCGTGGATCCTCAGCTCCTGGTGGCCCTGCTGCTCGGCATCGCCACGATCATCGTCGTCGTGCTGCGGACGCGTCTGGACGCGTTCGTCGCCCTGATCCTCGCCTCGCTGGTCACCGGGATCGTCGCCGGCCAGCCCCTGCTGGAGACCGTCGACTCGATCACCACCGGGTTCGGCGACACCCTCGCCACGATCGGCATCGTCATCGGTCTCGGGGTCGGGATCGGCAAGATCCTCGAGGTCTCCGGCGCCGCCGACGCCCTCGCCCGCGCGTTCCTCAAGGCCTTCGGCAAGGGCCGCGAGGAGTGGGCCATGGGCAGTGTCGGCGCCCTGGTGTCGATCCCGGTGTTCTGCGACTCCGGCTACGTCATCATGAACCCCCTCGCCCGGTCCATCGCCCGCGTCAAGCGTGGCGGGTACGTCGCGCTCGCGCTCGCGCTGGGCTGCGGCATGACGCTCACACATCACATGGTGCCGCCCACGCCCGGTCCGCTCGGGGTCGCCGGCATCCTCAATGTCGACCTCGGCATGCTCATCGTCACCGGTCTCGCCTTCACGGTGATCCTGCTGCCGGTCGTCGTGCTCTACGCCAAGTGGGTCGGCCCGCAGCTGGAGGACAGGGTCATCCCGTCCGTGCGGGAGGCGGTGTATGGCCGGATTCCGGTCGCCACGTTCGCCGGGGGTGCGAGCGCCGGCACCGGCACGGGCGTCGACGACTATGACGGCCCGGCGCCGACCGACGACGACGCCGCGCCGGCGCACGACCTCGGCGAGCCGCCGGAGGGCGCAGGACCGCACCGCGTCGGTGCCGTCCTCGGCTCTCTGCCGCTGGTCATCCCGCTGCTGCTCATCGTGCTCAACACGGTCACCGCGGCGATCGACCGCGACCAGCAGGGTGTGCTGCAGGGTGACTACACGCCGTCGTCGTGGGTGGTGCCGTTCGCCTTCCTCGGCAACCCCGTCGTGGCTCTCGTGATCGGGATGGCCCTCGCCGTCTACGTGCTGCTGCCGCGCTGGACCCCGCGTGGCAAGGTGCACACCTGGCTCGCTGACGCCGCATCCTCGGCCGGGCTCATCCTGCTCATCACCGGCGCGGGGGGCGGGTTCGGCCTGGTGCTGCGCGAGTCCGGGGTGGGTGACGCCCTGGCCGAGGCCATCGCGTCGATCAACCTCCCCGTGTTCCTCGTGCCGTTCCTCATCGCGACGCTCGTGCGCATCGCGCAGGGCTCGGGCACCGTCGCGATGATCACGGCTGCCTCCGTGACCGCACCGCTCGTCGAGCCGCTGGGCATCGACCCGCTGCTGGCCGCGATGGCGTGCACCGCCGGGTCCATGGTGTTCAGCTACTTCAACGACTCATACTTCTGGGTCGTCACACGGTTCACCGGTCTCGAGGGCACCGACGCGCTGCGGGCCTGGTCCGGCATCACCACCGCCGTGTGGGCAGGCTCTATCCCGCTCCTGTTCGTGCTCAGCCTGATCGTTTGACCGTGGCTGACATCCTCGTCGTCGCCGACGACCTTACGGGCGCCAACGCCGCCGCCGCCGGATTTGCCCGGGCTGGTCGGCGGTCCGTGACCGTCGGGCACGACGGACGGTGGGAGGCGATCGCGGAATTCCACAGCCGGTTCGACGTCGTCGTCGCGACCACGGACACCCGGCATGCGCGGCCCGAGGTCGCCGCCGACACGGTGGCCCGAGCCGTGCGAGCCGGGTGGCCGGTGCGGCTGCTCAGCTCGCGGATCGACACGACGCTGCGCGGCAACGTGGGGGTGGCCGCGGAGGCGCTGCTGCACACGGCGCGCGAGCTGGCCGGCCGGCGGGTCGTCGGGCTGTGCGTGCCGGCGCATCCGGACGCCGGGCGGTTCACCGTCGAGGGCACGCAGCTGCTCGACGGCGTCCGGTTGGAGGAGACCGAGCTCGCCCGGGACGTGCGGTCGCCGGTCACCACGTCGTCCGTGGCCGAGATTCTCGGCCGCGGCACGTCGCTGCGCACCGCCGGGGTGCCGCTGTCCGCCGTCACCGACGGCGAGGCCGGGCTGCGCGCGGCCGTGCGCGACGCCGTGGGCTCCGGGGCCGATGTCGTGCTGGGCGACGCCCTGACCAACGACCACCTGGCCCGGCTCGCCCGCGCGGCGGCGGCCGTCGCCGGCGAGGACCCCGACCTGCTGTGGGTGGGCATCGACCCCGGGCCGGGGTCCGTGGCGCTGGCCGAGGCCTTGCTCCCCAGTGCCGTCGGCGGTGCTCCGTTGCTCGCCGTCTGCGGGTCGGCGACCGCGCTCACCCGCACCCAGCTGCAGCGGCTGCTTGCCGAGCGTGACGTCGTCGTGGTGCGGCCGGAGGGCGGGTGCGTGCCCGACGTCGACGCCACGGCCGCGCGCCTGACCGACGCGCTCGCGTCGGCCTGTCCGGGCTCCGTCGTCCTGCTCGCCACCGTGCTCGAGCCCGCCGACGTCCAGCCACTGGCCGCGCAGCAGTCGGCCGACCTGCCGCGTGCGCTCGGTCGGGTGGTACGCCGCGCGCTCGAGTCGTGCGCCGTCGACGGCCTCTACACCACGGGCGGCGACATCACCACCGCCGTTCTGGCTGCACTCGGTGGGCGGGGCATCGCCGTCACCGACGAGGTGGTGCCGCTCGCCACCGCCGGTGAGATCGTGGGTGGGCCGTGGGACGGCCTGCCGATAGCCACCAAGGGCGGGCTCGTCGGGGCCGCCGACGCCGCGGTCGCGTGCCTGGACCACGTCGCTCGCGCGGCAGCGCAGCGCGCCCGGTGGGTGCGCGCCGCGATGCCGCGCGAGGAGATCTGAACGCCGAAGGAAGGACACCGCACCATGACTCGTCCCGTGCTCGCGCTCACCGTCGGGGATCCCGTCGGCATCGGACCGGAGATCACCCTCGCCACCCTCGCCGAGCACGCCGGCGACGTCGCCCACCACGGGATCGCTGTCGGTGACCTCGGGGCGCTCGAGCGGGCGCGCGGCGCGCTTGGGCTCGACGTCGAGCTGCGGGCTGTGAGCTCGTGGGACGCCGAGCCGGCGGGCGAGGGCGTCGTCGACGTCTTCGACATCGGGGTGCTCGGCACCGATCTGCCGGGCTGGGGAGAGGTCGACCCCCGGGCCGGGCGCGCTGCCGTCACCGCGATCGAGGTCGCCGCCCGCGCCGCGTTGGACGGGTCCGTGGCCGGGGTCGTGACCGGGCCGGTCAACAAGGAGGCCATCTGGGCCGCCGGCAGCGAGCACCTCGGCCACACCGAGATGCTCGGCGAGCTCACCGGTGTCACGAAGCAGGACACCATGTTCGTGGTGCGCAGCACGCACGTCCCCGGGCACCACCTGCGCATCTTCTTCGCCACCCGGCACCTGGCACTGCGCAAGGCGCTGGACGCGATCACGCGGGAGACCCAGCTCGACTCCATACGGCGCGCCGCCCGGGCGCTCGAGGTCTTCGGCGTGCCGGCGCCGCGGCTCGCCGTCGCGGCCATCAACCCGCACGGCGGGGAGAACGGGGCGTTCGGCGACGAGGAGATCGTGCACCTGGCTCCCGCCGTGGGCGACGCCCGCCGGGCCGGACTCGACGTGTCCGGGCCGATCCCCGCCGACTCGGTCTTCCATCACGGGCTGACAGGGCGCTACGACGGGATCCTGTCCCAGTACCACGACCAGGGACACGTCGCGGCGAAGACCTTCGACTTCGACGGCACGATCTCTGTGACCGTGGGCCTGCCGATCCTGCGCACGTCGGTCGACCACGGCACCGCGTTCGACATCGCCGGCAGCGGCACGGCCGAACCCGGGACGATGCGCTCGGCGTACCTCGCCGCGGTGGAGTACTCGCCGTTCGTGGACCGCATCCGCGCCGCCTACGCGCCGGGCTCGGGCGCATGAGCGAGGCTGAGCTGCGCCGCGGCACCCGGGAACGGCACGAGCAGCTGGTCACCCTGGTGCGCGGCGGCACCACGCGCGTGGAGGACCTCGCGGCGGGGCTCGGCATCTCCGAGTCGACGGTGCGGCGCGACCTGGCACACCTGGGGGCGCGCGGCCTGCTGACCCGCACCTACGGCGGCGCCACCGCCGAGGCTTCCTTCCACGAGCGGGCCCTGGCCGAGCGGATGCGGGTGAACCTGCCGGCGAAGGCCGCGATCGGGCGGCGCGCCGCGGAGCTCGTCCCCGACGAGGGCACGGTCTTCCTCGACGCGGGCTCGACGACGGCGCAGCTCGCCGAGCACCTGACCGGGCGCACCGGGCTGACGGTGCTGACCCGCGGGCTGGAGAACGCGCTGATGCTCGCCGGCGTGCCGGGCCTCGACGTCGTGGTGCTCGGCGGGTCCGTGACCACGAAGAGCCACGGTCTGGTGGGGCCGCTGACCACCCTCGGGCTCGAGCGGTTCATGGTCGACGTCGCGTTCCTGGCCGTCGACGCGCTCGACCCGGTCGATGGCGTGGGCGAGGTGACCGCGCTCGAGGCCCAGACCAAGGAGGTCGCGGCCCACCGTGCCCGGCGCACCGTCGTGCTGGCCGATGCGACCAAGCTCGAGCGTGGCGCGGTACCGGCGTGGGCGCCGCTGCCGGACGGTTGGACCTTGGTCACCGACGCTGCCGACGCCGAGGTGATCGGCCGGTACCGCGACGCCGGGGTCGAGGTGCTGGTCGCGGGGTGAGGCGCCCGCGCCGCCCGGACCCGCGCCGCCCGGACCCGCGGCGCCTCATCCTGCTGCGCGGGTCCGCAGGTGGGACGTCACGGCGAGCTCCACCAGAGTCCGGTTGCGCCGCGCCCACGACGTCGGCGGCCTCCGCCGCCCGGGCGAGGTCGGAGGTCGTGACGCGGACCGGTCGGGCGGGATCCTCGCGGCGCGCCAGCCGCCGCCCGAGCTCCGCGGCGACCCGGTCGGCGTCGGCCCGGCCCCGGGGCGTGAGCCGCGAGTCGTACCAGCCGCCGACCAGGTCGCGAGCCGTGTGCTCCGCGTGCGGGTGCGCGACGACGAAAAGGTGGCGGGTCATGCCCGCCATCCTGCCCGCCGGGACGGACGGAGGGCCACGCGATCAGCGGGCGAGGCCGGTCAGGAGGCGAGGAGGTCGCCGTCGATCGAGGCCGCCGCCAGCTGGCCCGCCGCCATCGCCGCCGTCACCGAGCTCACGGGCATCGGGAAGTCCGCCGTGTGCGCCAGGTCGCCCGCGGCGAAGACGCCGGCCAGGCTCGTGCGGCCCATCGGGTCGACGGCGACAGAACCCGAGTCGCGCAGCTCCAGGCCGAGCTGCGCCGCGAACGGCGCCGTCTGGTGCAGGGTCGGCGCGACCATGATGCCCCCGAGCTCCAGGGTGCCCCCGTCGGCAAGGACGGCGCGGGCTCCGTCGCGGCCACCGGCCAGCGTCGCCGCCTCGAGCCGCTCCACCTTGTCCGCGCGGACCTCGACGCCCCCGGCGTCCAGCGCCGCGCGGACCTCGGGGTCCACGTCTGCCCCGTCGGCCAGGACGACGATCCGGCTCGCGATCCGCGCCATGAGCCCCGCGACCCGCGGCGCGTGGGGGCCGGCCCCGAGGATCGCGACGGGGGTGCCGGAGAACTCGTGGCCGTGGCAGTACGGGCAGTGCGCGGCGACGGTGCCGAACAGTTCGGCGAGGCCTGGGGTTGCCGGCAGCTCGTCGCGCACGCCGGTCGCGAGCAGCAGGCGTCGTGCGGTCACGTCGCCGGCGTCGGTGTGCACGACGAACCCGTCCGTGGGCGAGCTCGCGTCGAGGGGCGCGACCTCGCGCGCGGTGGCGCGGCGCAGCTCCACCGTGTCGTACGCGGCCAGGGTGCGGTGCGCGGCGGCGCGGAACTCGGCGGGCGGCGTGCCGTCGAAGCCGAGCACGTTGTGCATCGCGTCGGCGGGGTCGTTGCGGTAGACGCCGGAGTCGAGCACGACGACGTCGCGGTGTGTGCGCCCGAGCATGAGGGCGGCGGCCAGGCCCGCCGGGCCTGCGCCGAGGACGACCGCGTCGTGCATCGAGGGGGTGGGGGCGCTGCTCATGGGTGCTCCTTGATGATGGGGAAGCCGTCCGGGGTTGCGTGCTGACCCCAGCGTGTGACTTCATGTCAACATGAAGTCAAGCGCTGTGTCGGAGGAATTGCTGTCGTGCCCGACGTGGAGCGTGGGCGAGCTCGCGGAACGGTTCGGCCTCGAGACCCACGTGCTGCGGTACTGGGAGGAGGTCGGCCTGCTCGCCCCGACCCGCGACGGCGCGGGACGACGCCGCTACGGCCAGGACGACGTCGTGCGCGTCGCGACGATCCTCAGCTCCAAGGTGGCGGGGATGAGCCTGGAGCAGATCCAGGTGCTGCTCGACGCCGGGGGTCACGACACCGGCAGCGCGGAGCGGCATCGGGTGCTCACCACCCACCTGGCCGAGCTCGACCGACGGCAGGAGGAGATCGACCGTTCGCGGCACATGACGGAGCACGCGCTGGCGTGCCGGGCCCACGACATCGCCACCTGCCCCCACTTCCGCGAGCACGTCCAGGACCTCGTGGACGGCACCCGCACCTGGCGCGAGGTGCACCCGGCCCACCTGGTCCCCGTGCGGGCGCCGGCATGAGCCCAGTCGGTCCTGTCGCACCCGCCCGGGCCACGCCGCGCGAGCTCGGCATCGTCGTCGGCGCGCTGCCCACGGGCGAGGCCAACGCGATCACCGACGTGGCGGGCGTGCGGGTGGGGCACGCGACCCTGCACGAGGGCGAGCGCCTGCACACCGGCGTGACCGCCGTCGTACCGGACGTGCTCGGCGCCGGTCCGGGGCAGCGGCCCACGCTGCCGTGCGGGCTGTTCGTGGGCAACGGCTTCGGCAAGCTGATCGGCGCGACGCAGGTGGAACAGCTCGGCGCGATCGAGACGCCGATCCTGCTCACCGCGACCCTCTCCGCGTTCCGCGCGGCCGACGCGCTGGTGACGCACATGCTCGCGCGCCCCGGCTACGAGGACGTGCGGACGCTCAACCCGGTGGTGGGGGAGACGAACGACGGGTACCTGTCGGACATCCGCTCCCGGCCGATCACCGAGGCGCACGTGCTCGCTGCGATCGACGGCGCCGCGCCCGGCCCGGTGCCGCAGGGTTGTGTCGGCGCGGGTGCCGGCACCGCCGCGCTGGGCTACAAGGGCGGCATCGGCACGTCGTCGCGCGTGGTCGCAGCGGGCGGTGGGGGCAGCGTCGGCGAGGAGTGGACGGTCGGCGCGCTCGTGCAGTCGAACTTCTCGGGCATGCTGACGGTGCGCGGCGTCCCCCTGCCCGCGGAGGACCTGCTGGCCGCTTCGCTGGTCGGGCCCGACGAAACCTCGACCGCCGGGGACGACGGCAACTCCTGCATGATCGTCGTCGCGACGGACGCGCCGCTGGACGCGCGCCGGCTGGAGCGGGTGGCGCGCCGGGCGGTGTTCGCCATGTCCCGCGTGGGCTCGGACTTCGCGCAGGGGAGCGGCGACTACGGCCTCGCCTTCACGACGGCGGACCCGGCCGCCGCGCTCCTGGCCGACGACGCGCTGAACCCCCTGTTCGCGGCCGCCATGGACGCCGTCGAGGAGGCGCTGCTCGCCTCGGTGTTCACCGCCACCACGACGGCGGGCCACCGGGGAACGCTACGCGGCGTCCCGCACGACGTGGCACTCGCGCGGCTCTCGGCCGCCGGCGTGGTAACCCCGCCAGCCTGACCCGGGGCACGCCCTCCGGATCGCGTGCACCTCTTGTGACGCCACGTCGAACGTGGTTGCAGCGCTTCCGAACGATTCGCTGTCATCGATTACCGGCACAGGCTTCCACGCCCGTGCCGGAGCATCCACCCTGACCGACGACGGGCCTCGACGGCGGTCGCGCTGTGCGGGGGTGCACCGCGCGCGACGCCGTCACCGGAGCCCGGCCGTGCCGCCCGGTCAGCCCTTCGCGCCCTGCTTCGCCGCCTTGGCCTCGGCCTTCTGCGCCTTCTTGAACGCCCGCACCTCCACGAGCGTCCCGGCGTCGGTGACGTCGGCGATCGAGCGACGCGAGCCCTCGTCCCCGTAGTGCCCGGCGGCCTCCCGCCAGCCCGCGGGCCGCACGCCGCGCTGCTTTCCCAGCAGGGCGAGGAAGATCTTGGCCTTCTGCTCGCCGAACCCGGGCAGCGCGCGCAGCCGCGCCAGCACGTCGCCCCCGGTCGCCGGCCCGTCGGCGCCCGGCCGGGTCCAGATCGCGGTGACGTCGCCGTCGTACTCGTCCACCACGACGCGCGCCAGCGCCTGGACGCGGCCCGCCATCGAGCGCCCGTAGCGGTGGATCGCCGGGGGAGTGGTCGCCAGGGTGACGAACTCGTCCGGGTCGGCGTCCGCCACCGCGCGCGGGTCGATGCTGCCCAGCCGGTCGCGGATCTTGCGCGGCCCGGCGAACGCGTGCTCCATCGGGTACTGCTGGTCGAGCAGCATCCCGATCAGCAGCGCGAACGCGTCGTCGCTCAGCAGCTGGTCCGTTTCCGTGTCGCCGGTGATCCACAAGTCGGTAGCCATGAGGACCATCTTGCCGGAGGCAGTCGTCGCCGGCGTCGTCGCATCTGCGCATGGATGAGCGGAGTTTCGCCTTGGGCCACGAGGTGCGACTCCCCGACGGGCGCCGTCTGGCGGGGATGAGCTTCGGCCCTCCCGATGGGGGTTCGTCGACGGGGAGGATGTGTCCGGCCCCGGGGATCAGCCTGGGGTCGAGGTCGTCGACGAACGGGTGGCCGTGCCGTCCGTGGGCAGCCGGCGCAGTCGCCCGGCGAGGAAGTGCTCGACGCCGACGAGCTTCGAGCTCGCGCCGACGAAGCCGCCCAGCATCCCGCGCGCCTCCTCGGCGCCGATGACACGCAGGTCGTCCACCCGGTAGTCGGTACCCTTGCGGGTCAAGGTGTAGGAGCCGGCCGCGCGGACGTTGCGACACCAGTCGACGTCCGGTCCCCAGGGCAACGGGGTCAGGACCAGTACGTCGCGGTGCTCGGCGATCTCGACGGGCGCGCCCGGGCGCGCGACCGACGCCGGGTCGATCGGGGCGCGGGCGGCGAACGCGACCACGGGCGTGCGGTACGGGCGCCCGCTCTTGCGGCCGACGTGGTGCACCGTGGCCCACGGTGGGATCCGGGACGAGAGCTTCAGTGCGTACGGGTTGAATGTCTGGGTGGCCTTGACGGCGGCGGATGGCATCGGCATGTCGTCCATCCTGATGCGGTCCGCCCTGCCCCGCTGGTTGACTGGGTGCCATGAATCTCTGGGAGGTGCTCGTCGTGCTGAGCGCGCTGGCTACGGGACTTGCGGGCGGGGTGTTCGCCGCGTTCTCCACGTTCGTGACGGCGGGCCTGCGCAGGCTCGCCCCGGCGGACGCGGCCGCGGCGATGGCCGCGATCAACGAGGACGCGGTTCGCCCGCCCTTCATGACCCTGTTCGGCGCGGCGGTGCTCGTGCCCGCGGCCGCGGCCGCGGTCGGTCTCGTCGGCGGGTACGACGGGGCGTGGCTCCTCGTGGCCGCCACCGTGCTGTCCGTGGTGGGCATGCTCGTCGTCACGGCGGCCGGCAACGTGCCGCTCAACGACCGGCTCATGGCGCATCGCGACGCCGCCGGCTGGGCGGCCTTCGACCGCCCGTGGAGCCGGTGGAACCACGTGCGGACCGTCGCGTGCGCCGCGTCCTGCGTGCTCACCGTCCTGGCGCTGGTGGTCGCATGAGGATCCGGGACCCGCGGGACTGGAACAGGCCGGTGCGGCCGAAGGTTGCACCGGGCATGGCCACGGAGAAGAGCACCGAGACGGGCACCGAGGCGAGCACCGAGGCGAGCACGGACACGAGTGCCGAAACGGGCGGTGACACCGCCGCGGCTACCGAGGCCGTCGTCGACCGCGTCCTCGACGACACGACGACGTGGGCCGTCGTCGGCCTGTCGACGAACACTGAGCGCGCGGCCTACGGCGTGTCCCGCATCCTGCAGCGAGCCGGCAAGCGGATCGTTCCGGTGCATCCGAGCGCCGCCACGGTGCACGGCGAGCAGGGCTACGCGACCCTCGCCGACATCCCGTTCCCCGTCGACGTCGTGGACGTGTTCGTGCGCTCCGAGCTCGCGGGAGACATCGCCGACCAGGCGATCGCGATCGGCGCGAAGGCGGTGTGGTTCCAGCTCGACGTGATCGACGAGGAGGCCGCCGCGCGCGTGCGCGCCGCCGGCCTCGACATGGTCATGGACCGCTGCCCGGCCATCGAGCTGGGTCGGCGGTAGGCAGGTCAGCGCGGGCTGAACGCCAGCACCGGCCGCCCGGTGCGTGGGTGCGTGAGCACCTCGGTGCGGACGCCGTAGACGGGATCGAGGACGTCGGGCACGAGGACGTCGCGCACGGCCCCGGCGGCGACGACCCTTCCGCCCGAGAGCAGCACGACGTGGTCGCAGTGCTGCGCGGCGAGGTTGAGGTCGTGCAGGGCGGCCAGCACCGCGACGCCCCGGTCGGCGAGGTCGCGCAGCACGCGCAGCGCGTCGAGCTGGGCGGCGATGTCGAGGTGGTTCGTCGGCTCGTCGAGCAGGATCAGCGCGGGCTCCTGGGCGAGGGCGCGCGCCATGTGCACGCGCTGGCGCTCGCCCCCGGAGAGGGTCGCGACCTCGCGGTCCGCGAAGTTCGCCATCCCCACCGCGGCGAGGGCCGCGCGCGCCGCCGCGCGGTCGCCCGGGGAGTCGCCCGCGAGGAGCGGCCGGTGCGGGATGCGGCCGAGCAGCGCGGCGTCGAGCACCGTCACGGGGAGGTCCGTGGTCGCCTCCTGCTCGACGAGCGCGAGCACCCGGGCCCGGCGTCGGCGAGGGAGCGCGAGGAGGTCGCTGCCCGCGAACGTCACGCGGGCGTGGGTGTCGATGTCCGAGCTGCCGGCGTCCGACGGCGGCAGCACGCCCGCGAGCACGCGCAGCAGCGTGGACTTGCCCGACCCGTTGGGGCCGAGCAGGCCGCCGACGGCCCCCGTCGGGGCGGCGACGTCCACGCCGTCGAGGATGAGCCGGCCGCTCGTGGACCACGAGACCCGCGCGGCGTCAAGGCCGGCGCCCGAGGCGCGCGCGTCGTCCCGGGTCGTCGCGCCGGTGTTCGTGCGGCCGTCTGTGTCGAGATCCGTGCTCATGCGATCCTCCGTCCGCGCCACAGCAGGAAGGCGAACACCGGCGCGCCGATGGCCGCGGTGACGATGCCGACCGGGACCTCGCGGGGCGCGAAGACCGTGCGGGCGAGGGTGTCGGCCCACACGAGGAACGACGCGCCGCACAGGGCCGACAGCGGCAGGAGCAGGCGGTGCCGCGCGCCGGTGAGCATCCGCACGGCGTGGGGCAGGATCAGGCCGACGAAGCCGATCGAGCCCGACTGGGACACCAGCGCCCCGGTGAGCAGCGCGACGCCGACCAGCAGCAGCCACCGCACCCGCGCGACGGGCACGCCGAGCGCGGCGGCGGCCGTGTCGCCGAACGTGAACGCGTCCAGGATGGAGCCGGTCGACGCGAGCAGCGTCCCGAGCACGAGCACCGCGATCCCGGCGATCGCCACCGAGCTCCAGGTCGCGCCCGCGACCGAACCCATGAGCCACGACAGGATCTCGCGGTAGGAGTCGCCCGTCGCGGACCAGAAGATGACGAAGCTGGTCGCCGCCGCGGCGAGCTGGCTCACCGCGAGCCCGGCCAGGACCGTCCGGGTCGGGGTGATCGCGCCGATGGCGCCGGCCAGGCCGAGGGCGGCCACGAGGGCGGCGACCGCCCCGGCAAAGGCGGCGATGGGCAGCAGCACCGTCAGCCCCGCGACAAGCACCAGCACCGCGCCGAGCGACGCCCCGGACGACAGGCCCAGCAGGTACGGGTCGGCGAGCGGGTTGCGCGTGAGGGACTGCATGACGACGCCGCAGATCGCGAGCCCGGCGCCGACCGCCGCGGCGGTGAGCACGCGCGGCAGGCGCAGCTCCCACACCATGCCGTCGGGCAGGGCGCCGATCGGGTCCAGTCCGAGCGCGCCGCCGAGGCCGAGGTGCGTCGCGACGGACCGCCAGACGTCCGCGACGGACAGGTCCGCCGGGCCGATCGTCACCGACACCAGCACGGTCGCGACCAGCACCACGACGGACGCGGGCAGCCACCAGGCAGCACCCTGGCGTGTCGTCGGCCGCGGCGTGGTCTCGACAGGCTCGACCGACGGCGCTGCGGGGGGAGCGGTCCGCGTCGTCACAGGTCGAGGCCCTCGAGCTGTCCGGCGAGGTCGACGACGGCGTCGACGTTGCGCACGCCCGCCTCCGAGGCCGGGAACGGGACGGTGAGGTAGCGGCCCTCGCGCACGGCCGTCATCCGCGCCGTCGCCGGGTGGGACTCCAGGCGCTCGATCTTCTGCTCGGCGCTGTTCCAGGTCGCGTCGACGAGGACGATGACGTCGGGGTCGGCCTCGATGGCCTCCTCCCAGGCGTACGACGTCCAGGTGTCCTGCACGTCGCGCGCGACGTTCTCGAGCCCGACGGCGTCCATGATCATCTGCGGCGCGCCGATGCCGGCGCCCACGTAGGGGATGTCGTCGCCGGAGGAGTACCAGAGCGCCGTGAGGCCGCGCTCGTCAGGTGTCACCGACCCGAGGGACTCCCGCTGCTCGTCGACGAGGGACTCCGCGGCGTCGGCGGCGTCGAAGACCTCGCCGGCCTCCTCGATCTCGGCGAAGACGTCATCGAACGTCAGCGGGTCGGGCATGTACTCGGGGGCCTTGCAGGCGGCGGGGGAGACGTACGTCGCGACGCCGAGCTTGGCCAGCGTCTCGCGGTCGCCCGCGCCCTCCGCGGTGAGGTTGGACTCCCAGCCCGTGTAGACGAGGTCGGGCTCCAGGCCGAGGACAGCCTCGGCCCCGGGCACCTGGTCGGCCATGGGCTCGGCGACGGCGGGCACGTCGGCGGCGGCGTCGGCGAGGGAGTCGGGCACCGGGCCGTCGAGGAACGCCGACCCGACGATGCGGTCGCCCAGGCCCAGCGCGAGCAGCATCTCGGTGGTGCTCGACTTGACGGTCACGACGCGCTGCGGCGCGGCGTCGACGGTGGTCTCGAACCCGCAGTTGTCGACGGTCAGCGGATAGCTGGTGCCGCCGGCGCCGGACGTTGGCGAGCCCGCGGCGCCGGGCGCGGCGTCGGTGCCGGGGGAGCAGCCGGCGAGCGCGACGACGGACAGGACGACGGGCAGCGTGAGCAGGGCAGGGACGGTGGTGCGGGTGCGGCGGGGCACGCGGGATCTCCCGGGATCGTGGCGGGTCGGGGTGACGCCTCGATCACGTCTCACGACGCCCCGAGGACGACGGCGCGCCATCTCGCACCGGTGGAACCGCGGCCCACAGCCCGGGTCGCGCCGACGGGCCAGAACCGGGCCCGTGATCCGCCGTCGAGCCTAGTACGCGTCGGCGGCGTGTGGTTGCCTGGCGCCCGTGACCCTCCCGACGGACGCCGTTCCCCTCGACGCCAACAACGCTGCCGACCCGAGGGCGGTGCGCTGGGGCGGCCTGCCGAACGCCCGCGACCTCGGCGGCCTGCCCACCGCCGACGGCGGACGCACCCGGGCCGGGCGCTACTTCCGCACCTCGCGGCTCGACGCCGCCGGTCCCTTCGGGCTGGCGGCGATGGCCGCCGCCGGCGTCCGCACCGTCGTCGACCTGCGCAACGCCGCCGAGGTCGAGCCGCTCGAGCTGCCGCCGACGGTGACGCGACACGCCGTCCCGGTCGAGGACCCCGACGACGAGGAGTTCATGCGGGCATGGCGCCCGCACCTCGACACCCCGCGCTACTACCCGAGCGTGCTCGCGACGTGGCCGGATCTGGTCGCCGACGTGTTCCGCACGTTCGCTGCGGCACCCGAGGGCGCCGTCGTCTACCACTGCGCGGCGGGCCGGGATCGCACCGGCATGATCACCGCGATGCTCCTGACCCTGGCCGGTGTGGAGCGTCGCGCGGTCGTCGAGGACTACCTCCTGGCCGTCCACGCCATGAACGCGCACGCGGCCGCCCGGTCCGACGCGCCGGCCGTGGCGACCGAGCGCCACCGCGACCCCGACGAGCTCGCCGCCTGGTCCGACGAGCTGGCCGTGGCGCTCGAGGACTTCCTCGACGGCGTGGACGTCGAGGCGTACCTGGGCGTGCACGGCGTGACGGACCCGGAGCTCGACCGGGTCCGTCGTCGCCTGCTCGGCTGACTCACGCCCGGCTGACCGATACCGACTGACTACGCCCGGGTCGCGCGTGCCAGGAGGTACTCCCATGTCATCGCGCCGTCACTCAGGTGCCGGTCGCCCAGGTCGGCGAGGGCGGCGTCGAGCTCCGCGGCGCGGGCGGCGTCGTCCCCGAGGAACCGGTACGTCGCGATGGTCGGGCCGTAGGTCGCCTTGAAGAAGTCCCGGAACTCGACGCCCGAGGAGAACCGGTCCACGACGAGACCGCGCTTCTCGGTCCGGAGGTCGGTGACGCGGTCGCCGAGGAGCGCGCGCACGTGCTCGTCCTCGCCCCAGAGCGGCGGCGGCAGGGCCCCGGGCGGCGGCGGGGGCGCGTACGGCTTGAGCGTCGCGAACATCTCGCCGATGAAGCCGCCGGGCGTCCAGGCGATGTTCCCGATCGTGCCGCCCGACCGGGTGACCCGCGCGAGCTCGCCGGCCGCGAGCTGGTGGAACGGCGCGAACATCACGCCGACGCACGACATCACGACGTCGAACTCGCCGTCGTCGAACGGCAGGGCGTGCGCGTCGGCGACCTCCCAGCGCAGGACGGCGCCGCGCTCTTCGGCCCGGCGACGCCCGGCCTCCAGGAGCTCGGGGGAAAGGTCGGAGGCGACGACGTCGGCGCCCGCGAGAGCCGCGGGGATCGCCGCGTTGCCCGAGCCGGCGCCCACGTCGAGCACCCGGTCGCCGGGCCCGACGTCGCACGCCTCGACCAGGACGGCGCCCAGAGACGGGATGACCTGGTCCGCGACCGCGGGGTAGTCGCCCGACGCCCAGAGGGCGCGGTGCTTGGTGTGGACCGTGTCCAGCAGCTCGGCCGGCACCGGGCCGGTGTTCGTGACGCTCATGAGATGCTCCTTCGCTCCTGCTCGCTCCGAGCAGGGTGCTCGGTGCTGACCACTCCACGGTCCGGCGGGCGCGCGCGGTGATCCAGTGCCGGATCTGGACCGGCTGAAGTCCTGGATCTGTACTGGCGGGCGCCCGCCCCGCGGGCGTTCACTGGACCCATGGCGGGCTACGGCCAGTTCTGTCCTGTCGCCAAGGCGATGGAGGTGCTCGACGAGCGGTGGACGCTGCTCGTCGTGCGCGAGCTGCTCGCGGGCAGCACCCGGTTCAACGAGCTGCGGCGGGGCAACCCGAAGATGTCGCCGACGCTGCTGTCCAAGCGGCTGCACACCCTCGAGCGGGCCGGCGTCGTGCGCCGTACCGGCGCCGAGGGGCACGCCCGCTACCACCTGACGTCGGCAGGCGAGGAGCTGCGGCCGGTGGTCGAGGCACTCGGCGCCTGGGGCACGCGCTGGGTGGGCGGGCTCGGGGAGGTCGACCTCGACCCGCACCTCCTGCTGTGGGACATGCGCCGCACCATCGACGTCGCCGCCTGGCCACGGGAGCGCACGGTCGTGGCCTTCGTCCTGACCGACGTCGCCCCGCGCGTGTCGCGGTGGTGGATCGTGGTGCGCGACGGCCAGGTCGAGGTGTGCGACTACGACCCCGGGTTCGAGGCGCGGGTGGTCGTGACCACGCCGCTGCGCACCCTCACCCGGCTGTGGCGGGGCGACATCTCCTGGTCCGGTGTCCTGCGCGCGGGTGAGGTCATGCTCCACGGCCCCGAGGACGCCCGCCGCCAGGTGCCACGCTGGCTGGGCCAGTCCGTCTTCGCGGTGGTGCCACGACCGGGCGAGGTCCCCGCGAAGGCGTGACGTCGATGGCCGGTCGGTCCTACGCTACGGCGGCATGAGGCCCCGGGTCCAGGACACGATCACGTGGCGGCGACCCCGCCGGCGGCGTCCCAGCGTGCGTGGGAGCGCGGTCGCGATCGCGGGGGTGGTCGTGGCCGCAGTGGACGTTGCGCTGGCGATCGCGGGAGGTACCGCCGCGACGAGCGACATCTCCGACTTCGCGGCGGGCCGCCCTCGGGTGCCGCGTGACCCCGCAGAGAGGGTCGCCGACCTCCCGTGTGTCGTCGTCGGCGGCACCGCCGCCTGGATGCCGGCTACCTGGGCGGACCGCCCCCATCTGTGGGCCTCGGCCGAGCGTGTGTGGGTCGTGCTCCCGGGAATGCGCGGCGATGCCGAGCTGGGACCGTCGTCCCTCGAGCTGAGCTACCTCCGCGTCGCGCCGGGAGTGCGGGGTGCGCCGTCGCTCGATACCCGGTGCGACGCGACGCTCGCCGGGCCAGACCTCGAGATCGTGGTCCAGGGCACCTGGCTGGCGATCGCCTGGCTCGGGCACGTCGCCGGCTGGCCCGACCCCGGTCCGCCGTCCACGAACCAGCCTGGCGCCTGACGCACCTACCGACCGAGTGGGACGCTGGGGTGATGGGCAGCACGGGGACGACGGAGCCCGCACCGTCACCGATGAGGCGCCGCACGCATGACGGGTGGTGGGCGGCGCTCGCGGGCGCGGTCGCGACGGCGGCCGGGCTCGCGGTGGCCGAGCTGGTCGCGGCGGTCGTCGACCCGTCGTCGAGCCCGGTCCTCGCCGCGGGGGCGACCGTCGTCGACGGCGTGCCGGGCTGGCTCAAGGAGCTCGCGGTCTCCTGGTTCGGCACGGCCGACAAGGCCGTGCTGCTCGCCGTGATGGGCGTCGTGGCGCTGGTGGGGGCGGCGCTCGCCGGGCTCCTGGAGCGCCGCCGCCCGCCCTGGGGCGTCGTGCTGCTGCTCGCTGTTGGCGTCGTAGCGGCGGTCCTCGCCGCCGGCCGGCCCGGGGCGAACATCGCCTGGGCGCTGCCCGGCCTCGTCGGTGTCGGGGCCGCCGTCGCGCTGCTCCGGGCGTTGCTGCAGGCGCTGCCGGCACCGGAGGTCGACCTCACGGAGCCGCGTGCCGCGGGGGAGCCCCTCGACCGGCGACGCTTCCTCACCTGGACCGCGCTGACCGCCGTGGGGGCGGTCGTGGGCGTCGCGGCGTCGCGCGCGGTGTCGGCGGGCGGCCGGGCCGTGCAGGCGGCGCGCGACGCGATCCGGCTGCCCCGCCCGTCGGTGCCCGCACCCGCCGTGCCGGCCGGCGCGGACCTCGGCGTGGCGGGCGCGGCCCCCTACGTCACGCCGAACCCGGAGTTCTACCGGATCGACACCGCGCTGGTCGTGCCGCAGGTGGACCCCGGCGACTGGACGCTGACGGTGTCGGGCCTGGTGGACGAGCCGTTCACGCTCACCTGGGACGACCTGCTGGCACTGCCCCTCGAAGAGCACCACGTCACGCTCGCGTGCGTCTCCAACCAGGTGGGCGGCGACCTCATCGGCAACGCGCTGTGGCTCGGGTACCCCGTCCGCGAGCTCCTCGCCCGGGCGAAGCCGCAGGCCGGCGCCGACATGGTGCTGTCGCGCAGCACGGACGGTTTCACCGCCGGCACGCCCCTGGAGGTGCTGCAGGAGGCCGGCCGCGACTGCCTGCTCGCGATCGGCATGAACGGCGAGCCGCTGCCGGCCGAGCACGGCTTCCCCGCGCGGCTCGTCGTGCCGGGGCTGTACGGGTACGTGTCGGCGACCAAGTGGGTCACCGAGCTCAAGGTCACCCGGTTTACCGACGACCAGGCGTACTGGACGCCG
This sequence comes from Isoptericola sp. Y581, assembly GCF_059445475.1. Taxonomy (NCBI): domain Bacteria; kingdom Bacillati; phylum Actinomycetota; class Actinomycetes; order Micrococcales; family Promicromonosporaceae; genus Isoptericola; species Isoptericola sp. Y581. The sequence continues at coordinate 454,103 of NZ_JCAIUK010000002.1, forward strand.
CGCGGCTGGTCGGCGCTCGGGCCGATCAAGCTCTCGTCGCGCATCGACGTCCCGCGCCCGGGCGACGACCTGCCCGCCGGGACCGTGACCCTCGCCGGCGTCGCGTGGGCGCAGCACACCGGCGTCGCGGGCGTCGAGGTGCGGGTGGACGACGGCGCGTGGGTCGCGGCCGAGATCGCCGACACGGTCGGCCCCGACACCTGGCGACAGTGGCGCCTCGACTGGGACGCCACGCCGGGCGACCACCTCGTCGCGGTCCGCATGACGGACGCGGACGGGACCGTCCAGACCGAGGAGCAGGCGCCGCCCGCCCCCGACGGCGCCAGCGGCTGGCACACCATCGAGCTCACGATCCAGTGAGGGACGGACGACCGAGGGCCGCTGACGTCAGGTCCTGGCGGTCGCGGCCAGGCGGGCGCCGAAGAGGACGAGCGCGCCGCCGGTGACGCGGTCGACCCAGCGCACGGCGGACGACCGGCGCAGACGCGGCCCGAGGTACCCGGCGCCGAGCGCGACCAGGGACAGCCATGCCGATCCCAGCACGCAGTGCACCAGCGCGAGGGCACGCGCCCATGAGCAGCGGGTTCACGCCCTCGGGCACGAACTGCGGGATCGTCGCGACGGAGAACACGCCGACCCTGGGGTTCATCAGGTTGGTGCCCAGGCCCATCGTGAAGTCGCGCCGTCGGTCGCCCGTGGGGAGCGGCACGTCCGGCTCGGCGTCGTCCCCGCGGGCGCGGCGGAACGACCCTCGGATCATCGACACGCCCAACCAGACCAGGTAGGCGGCGCCGGCGACGGTGAGCACGCGGTAGGCGGTCTGGCTGGCGGCGAGCAGCGCGGCCGCGCCGCCGGCGGCGGCGGCGACGCCCCAGGTCAGCGTGCCGAACTGGATCCCGAGCAACGCCGCGAACCCTTGCGAGCGCGAGCGGGCGACGGTGCTGCGCCGCACGAGTGCGGTGTCGAGCCCGGGGACGATCGTCAGCAGCCCGGCGACGAGCGCGAACGCGAGCAGGCCGTCAGGGATGGTCAGGGCGTCGCGTTACGGCCGGGCGCGTCAGAACGGCGGCGGGCGGTCGTCGGGCAGGAAGGGCTGCGGCGGTGCCCTGTGCCGGGTGGTCTCGGGTCGGGTGGGCTCCGTGAGGTGGACCCGCCCCGTCGGCGACGTCCACTCGAGCGTGCCGTCGGGCGGGTCGCTCCTCGTGGCTGTGCCGGCGACCTGGCAGACCGTCCACCGCGTGCTGTGCTTCGTCACGTGATGTCGGCGGCACAGATGGGCCAGGTTGTCCGCCCGCGTCTGTCCGCCGTCGGCCCACGCCACCGTGTGGTCGACGTCGCTGCGGGCGGCGGGGCGGGTGCAGCCGGGGAAGCGGCAGGTCGCGTCCCGCTCGGCCAGGAGCGCCCGCAGGTCCGCGGGGACGACGTAGGAGCTGCGCCCCACGGACAGCACGACGCCCGTCTCGGGGTGCGTGAGGATGCGCCGGAAGGACGGCGCGTGGGCGCACAGGGACCGGGCGGTCTCGGCGTCGATCGGGACGTGCCCGTCCAGGATCGCCGGGGCGTCCGTGATCCCGAGCAGGCTCAGGACGGGGACGGTGACGTTCACGCGCGGACGGACGGCGCGGGCCAGGGGCGCGAGCGATCCGGGGGCGCCGGTGCCGGGCGGGAGATCGAGGGTGCCGTCGTCGAGGAGGAGGTCCGTCAGCGCGTCGGCGCGCAGCTCCCCGCGACAGCGGGGGTCGCCGTCGTCGTGGAGGCGGTCGGCGAGCACGTCGAGCCGATCGGCGACGGCGTGGGCGTGCACGGCGGGCAGGTGCGCGGTGAGCCACGCCATGCCGTCGCGGCCGGGGTCGACCCACACGCCGCGGTGGCGGCGGGCGTCCGCGTGCCGGACGTCCAGGGGTGTGGGGTGTGCCAGGTCGCGGGCGCGGCGGACGGCGCGGACGAACTGGGCGGGGGTGCTCGTGGTCGCGGCGTGCAGGACGCCGGTCTCCACGGAGCGAGCGGCGGCGGGATCGAGATCGCCGACCTGGCCCGCGAGGATGCTCGCGTGCCGCCAGGAGGTGCGTCCCTCGGCGAGGAGGGCGAGCATCCGCGGGGCGTGGTCAGTGAGGGTGCACGCGTGGTCGAGCAGGGTGCCGGCGGCGGTCTCGCCGAGGTGCAGGGCGGTGGCCAGGTCCGCGACCACGGCTCGGTACGCCAGCTCGTCCCGGCGGGCGGTGTCCGCGCGGGCGGTCATCGGGTCCGACTCGTCGAGGAGCGCGCTCTCGCACTCCGCGGCCTGGGCCGCGAGGCGCGCCGCCAGTGCCGCGCGCTCGGCCTCGAGGCGCGCGATCTGCGCCTGCACCGCCTCCAGCCTCGCCATGGTGTCGTCGAGGCTCGGCAGGCGCGCGACCGTGGAGCTGCTGGAACCGTCCCCGCGTCCGGCGCTGGGTCCCGGTGGGACGAACGCGTCGATGGCGTCGTCAGCGAAACGGCCGCGGGGATCCTCGCCGGCGAGGACCGCCCGTGCGCGATCGACCTCGGCGGCCTGGGCGACGGGCAGGGGGCCCAGATCCAACCCGAGCAGCCGGTCGAGCTCGGCGCGCCACGCACCCGCGGCGGCGGGTGTGCCGGCCTGCTCGGGATGCGTCGTCGTCATGGATCAACGATACCGGAAATCGAACGTATGTTCTAGCCCTCAGGCCGACGTGAGGCTGCCGAAATGCCGGGCGCGGGGCGCGGTGTGGCGCCTGCCGCCGCACGAGCATGCCGCCATGTACCGCAGGGATGCGCACCGGGTTGCGCGCCTGGCTACCATGGACCCACAGGCATCGACCCGGCCATCACCGGTGAGCCTCCGGAAGAACCGGCCGCACCTCAGCCTTAGTAGAACCGGACGGGTAGGCCCGTCACAGCCGTGAACGAGCGGCGGGTGTCAGCACCATCGACGTCCGCAAGCGGGGTGGTACCGCGGGACCCGCGCCTTCGGGCGGGGGCATCGTCCTCGCACGGCAGCAGCGACGTCGACCCGTACCACCGCCAGCTCGTTCGCACAGGAGCCCCCCCATGGCCTACCCCCAGCACCGCTCGTCCGACCCGCAGCCCGACCAGTCGGCCGATCAGCAGGGCGCAGCCTTCGGCATCGCCGGCGTCCCCGCGTCCCCGGACCTGCCGGCCATCGAGCGGGAGATCCTGGACTTCTGGGCTGCCGACGACACGTTCCGCGCGTCGGTCGCGAAGAACCCGGCGGGCCAGGACGGCAGCAACGAGTTCGTCTTCTACGACGGCCCGCCGTTCGCCAACGGCCTGCCGCACTACGGCCACCTGCTCACCGGGTACGCGAAGGACGTCGTGCCGCGCTACCAGACCATGCGCGGCAAGCACGTGGAGCGCCGGTTCGGCTGGGACACGCACGGCCTGCCGGCCGAGCTCGAGGCGATGAGCCAGCTCGGCATCAAGACCAAGGACGAGATCGTCGAGCTGGGCATCGAGAAGTTCAACGCCGCCTGCCGCGCGTCGGTGCTGCGCTACACCTCGGACTGGCGCGACTACGTGACCCGCCAGGCGCGCTGGGTCGACTTCGACCACGACTACAAGACGCTCAACGCCACGTACATGGAGTCCGTGCTCTGGGGCTTCAAGACCCTGTACGACAAGGGCCTCGTCTACGAGGACTTCCGCGTGCTGCCGTACTGCTGGAACGACCAGACGCCGCTCAGCAACCACGAGCTGCGCATGGACGACGACGTCTACCAGACCCGGCAGGACCCGGCGGTCACGGTGGGCTTCGACGTGGTCTCGACCCTTCGACAGGCTCAGGACGGCGCGGGCTCGACCGGCAAGGACGGCGGCGGGGTCCGCCCCGGCGACAAGCTGCTCATCTGGACGACGACGCCCTGGACGCTGCCGTCCAACCTGCTGGTCATGGTGGGGCTGGACATCGACTATGTCGTCGTCGAGTCGTCGTTCACGGGCACGCCGCAGCGCTACGTGCTCGCCGCGGCGCGTGTCGACGGCTACGCCCGAGAGCTCACGGACGAGGGCGAGGACGCGCCGCGCGTCGTCGGGCAGCTCACCGGCCGCGACCTGCTCGGTGTGTCGTACGCCCCGCCGTTCAGCTACTACGAGGGGCGCGAGCGTGCGCACCGCGTGGTGGAGGCGGACTTCGTCACGACGACGGACGGCACCGGCCTGGTGCACAGCGCCGGCGCGTTCGGCGAGGACGACAAGATCGTCTGCGACCGCGAGGGCGTCGCGTCCGTGATGCCCGTGGGCGCGGACGGCAAGTTCACGCACCCCGTCGACGAGTACGCGGGGCTGCAGGTCTTCGACGCGAACCTGCCCATCATCGACCACCTCAAGGCACGCACCCGCGGGGAGGCGGAGGCCGGCTCCACGACGTCCGGCACGGTGCTGCTGCGCCGCGAGTCGTACGCGCACTCCTACCCGCACTGCTGGCGCTGCCGGCAGCCGCTCATCTACATGGGCGTGTCGTCGTGGTTCGTCGAGGTCACCAAGATCAAGGAGCGCATGCTCGAGCTGGCCGAGCAGATCTCCTGGACGCCCGAGCACATCAAGCACGGCCAGTTCGGCAAGTGGCTGGAGAACGCCCGCGACTGGTCGATCACCCGCAACCGGTTCTGGGGATCGCCCGTGCCGGTGTGGAAGTCGGACGACCCGGCGTACCCGCGCATCGACGTCTACGGGTCGCTCGAGCAGATCGAGGCCGACTTCGGCCGACTGCCCCTGGGCCCGGACGGCGAGCCGGACCTGCACCGCCCCTTCGTCGACGACCTGGTGCGCCCCAACCCCGACGACCCGACCGGGAAGTCCACGATGCGCCGCGTCGAGGACGTCATGGACGTGTGGGTGGACTCCGGCTCGATGCCGTACGCCCAGGTGCATTACCCGTTCGAGAACGCCGACTGGTTCGAGCACCACTACCCGGGTGACTTCATCGTCGAGTACATCGGCCAGACCCGCGGCTGGTTCTACACGCTGCATGTGCTCGCCACCGCGCTGTTCGACCGCCCCGCGTTCCGCAGCGCCGTCTCGCACGGCATCGTGCTGGGCTCCGACGGCCGCAAGATGAGCAAGTCGCTGCGCAACTACCCCGACGTCTCCGAGGTCTTCGACCGCGACGGCTCGGACGCGATGCGCTGGTTCCTCATGGCGAGCCCCATCCTGCGCGGCGGCAACCTCGTCGTCACGGAGGACGGCATCCGCGACGCCGTGCGGCAGGTGCTGCTGCCGCTGTGGAGCACGTACTACTTCTTCACCCTGTACGCGAACAGCGCGGGCGGTTCCGAGGGCGGCGGCACGGGCTACACCGCGAAGCCCGTCACGCCGGAGCGCGCGGCCGGCCTGCCGGCCCTCGACCGGTACCTGCTGGCGCGCACGCACGACCTCGTCGCGACGGTCACGGCGCAGCTCGACGCCTACGACATCGCCGGCGCCTGCGAGTCGGTGCGCGAGCACCTGGACGCCCTCACCAACTGGTACGTGCGCACCCAGCGCGACCGCTTCTGGGAGGAGGACGCCGACGCGTTCGACACCCTGTACACCGCGCTCGAGGCCCTGACCCGCGTCATGGCCCCGCTCGCCCCGCTCCTGACCGAGGAGGTCTGGCGCGGGCTCACCGGCGGGCGCTCGGTGCACCTCACGGACTGGCCGGCGACGTCGGAGGGTGCGGCGGGGGCCGTGGAGCCGGCCCTGGTGCGCGACGACGAGCTGGTCGCGGCCATGGACGAGGTGCGGGCCGTCGTCTCCAGCGCGCTCGCGCTGCGCAAGGCGAACCAGCTGCGCGTGCGCCAGCCGCTGGCCCGGCTGACCGTGGCCGTGCCGGACCCGGAGGCGCTCGCGGACTACGTGGGTCTGCTGACCTCCGAGCTCAACGTCAAGGCCGTGGACCTCGTCGAGGCCGACGCCGAGGCCTCCGAGCGGTTCGGCATCACCGAGCGGCTCGCGGTGAACGCCCGCGCCGCCGGGCCGCGCCTGGGCCGCGGCGTGCAGGCGGTCATCAGGGCCGCGAAGGCCGGGGCGTGGACGCGTGACGAGAACGGCGCGGTGGTCGTGACCACGGAGGCGGGCCTCGAGCCGCTGCTGGAGTCCGAGTACGACCTCACGACCGTGGTGGGCACCGGGTCGTCGGTCGAGCCTGTCGAGACCCGTGCCGCCTCCGTCCTGCCCGGCGGCGGGTTCGTCGTCCTCGACCTCGCGCTCGACGACGCGCTGCGCGCCGAGGGCTACGCCCGCGACGTCATCCGCGACGTGCAGGACGCCCGCAAGGCCGCCGGCCTCGAGGTGAGCGACCGCATCGAGCTCGCCCTCGTCGTGCCCGCCGACCACGTGCCCGCCGTCGAGGCGTACCGGGAGCTCATCGCGCGCGAGACGCTCGCGGTGTCGCTGACGGTGACGGCCGGGTCGACGGGCGAGGACGGCGAGCGGACGGTGCGGGTGAACCGCGCCGGCTGACGTTCCGCCGGACGGGGCGTGGCGGCACCCTAGGGCTGACGGCACGGACCGTACCGAAGGACGCCATGGACGCGAGCCCCACCACCCCCGACCAGGACTCCGACGCGGGGCGCCCCTGGCTGCCCCCGCGCTGGTTCGTCCGGTCGGCGTGGAAGCTCCAGCGCGGGATGTACCACCTCGCGGGGGGCCGCTTCCTGCTGCGGAGGCCGAGGCCCAGCGGCTTCGGCCTCCTGCGGCTGCGGGTCGTCGGCCGCCGGTCGGGCCAGGAGCGCGCGGTCATCCTCGGTTACGTCGAGGACGGCGGTCGCTACGTCACCCTGGCCATGAACGGCTGGGGCGACCCGCCGCCGGCGTGGTGGCTCAACCTGCGCGCGCGCCCGCAGGCCGACGTCGACACCGTCGACGGCCCCAGACCGGTCCGCGGCAGCGAGGCGGCCGGCGAGGAGCGGCAGCGCCTCTGGGCGCTGTGCGGTGCCTCCCGGGGCTGGGGCGAGATCGACCGGTTCGCCGCGCACCGCGCCCGCGAGACGCCCGTCGTCGTGCTCGAGCCGCGCTGAGACCGGGGACGCCGAGCGCCTATCCTCGGGGGGTGACCCCCGACGCTGAGAACAAGCCCTCGTCCGCCGCGCGCAAGGCCGGTGCCGAGGAGCGCAAGGCCGCCCGCCACGCAGCGGAGGACGCCGTCGCGCAGGAGCTGCTGCGCGAGGTCTACGCCGAGATCATGTCGCGCGCGCCGGAGCACGACATCGACCCGACCCTGGGACGAGTCCAGCGCGTGCTGGAGCTGCTGGGCGACCCGCAGCTCTCGTTCCGCGCCGTCCACCTGACGGGCACGAACGGCAAGTCCTCGACGGCGCGCATGACGGAGCGCCTGGTGCGCGAGCACGGGCTGCGCACCGGCCTCTTCACGTCGCCGCACCTGACGAGCGTCACCGAGCGGATCCAGGTGGACGGGGAGCCGCTCAGCGCGGCCCGGTTCGTCGAGGTGTGGGAGGACGTCGCCCCCTACATCGGGGTGGCCGACCGCGAGTCCCAGGAGGCCGACGGCCCGCGCCTGAGCTTCTTCGAGGTGCTCACGGTGATGGCGATCGCGGCCTTCGCGGACGCGCCCGTGGACGTCGCCGTGATCGAGGTCGGCATGGGCGGGCGCTGGGACTCGACCAACGTCGTGGACGGCGAGGTCGCCGTGCTGACCCCGGTGGGCATCGACCACGAGCGCTGGCTCGGCTCGACCCTGGCCGCGATCGCGACGGAGAAGGTCGGCATCATCAAGGAGCGGGCCACGGTGGTCAGCGCCGAGCAGCAGCCCGTGGTCGACGAGATCCTGCGCGAGCGCGCCGCCGAGGTATCGGCGCACCTGCTGCGCGAGGGCGTGGACCTCGCCGTGGCCGCGCGGCACGTCGCGGTGGGCGGCCAGCTCGTGGACCTGCAGACGCCGGCCGGGTTGTACACCGAGGTGCTCGTGCCGCTGCACGGAGAGCACCAGGCCCACAACGCGCTGCTGGCGCTCGTTGCCGTCGAGGCCCTGCTGGGCGGCCGCGCCCTGGACGGCGGCGTCGTGGAGGTGGCGTTCGCGGACGTCACGGTGCCGGGACGGCTCGAGGTCGTCCGGTCCAGCCCCACCGTGATCGTCGACGCCGCGCACAACCCGCACGGCGCGCAGGCGCTGGTGGAGGCGCTCGAGGAGGCGTTCGAGCTCTCGCAGCTCGTCGGGGTGGTGGCGGTCATGGCGGACAAGGACGCGGAGGGCATGCTGTCCACGCTCGAGCCGACGCTCGCCGAGATCGTGCTGACGCGGAACTCCTCGGACCGGTCGGCCGACCCCGAGGAGCTGGCCGAGCTGGCACGCGAGATCTTCGGCGAGGACCGGGTACACACGACGACGCGCCTCGACGAGGCGCTGCAGGTGGCCGCCGACCTGGCCGAGCGCGGCGACCGGGTGGGCGTGGGCGCGGGTCGCGGGGTGCTGGTCACGGGTTCGGTCATCACGGTGGCCGACACCCGGATTCTCCTCGGGCGCGGCTGACGCTTCGGGCCCGGACGATCGCCCGGTCTGAGTGCCGCCGGATGCTGCAGGGCGCCGGCGGCGGGTGTTGGATGGGGGCACGCCACGGGAGCGTCGCCGCGACGCGCCGAGGCGACCCGCGACGCGCTGCGACCGAGGAGGCACCGCCATGAAGAAGCTGCTCGACGATCCCGCCGATGCGGTGACCGACTCGATCACGGGGTTCGGGCTGGCGCACGCCGACCTGGTGCAGGTGCACAGGGCGCCCCTGTACGTGTCCCGTGCGGGCGGCCCCGTGCCGGGCAAGGTCGGACTCGTCAGCGGTGGCGGATCGGGACACGAGCCGCTGCACGCGGGGTTCGTCGGCGACGGGATGCTCGATGCCGCCGTGCCCGGCGCGGTCTTCACGTCGCCCACCCCGGACCAGATCGTGCCCGCGGTCCTGGCCTCGGACACCGGCGCCGGCGTGCTCGCGATCGTGAAGAACTACACGGGCGACGTGCTCAACTTCGAGACCGCGGTGGAGCTGGTCGAGGCGGAGGGCTCGCAGGTCACGTCCATCCTGGTCAACGACGACGTCGCGGTCGAGGACTCGCTGTACACGGCGGGCCGGCGCGGTGTGGCCGGCACCGTATGTGTCGAGAAGATCGCGGGGGCCGCCGCAGCCCGCGGCGACGACCTCGGCGCGGTGACGGAGGTGGCCGGCCGGGTGGTGGCGAACGTGCGCACCATGGGGGTCGCGCTCTCCGCGTGCACCGTGCCCCACGTGGGCAAGCCCTCCTTCGACCTGCCGGACAACGAGGTCGAGATCGGCATCGGCATCCACGGCGAGCCGGGTCGCCGCCGGGTCCCGTTCACCGGCGCCGCCGATATCACGCGGAGCCTGCTCGACCCGGTGGGCGACGACCTCGGGCTCGCGGGCGGCGAGGACGTGCTGCTGTTCGTCAACGGGATGGGCGGGACTCCGCTGTCGGAGCTGTACGTCGTCTATGGTCGAGCGCGCGGGCTGCTCGCGGAGCGCGGTGTCACCGTCTCCCGGTCGCTCGTCGGCAATTACGTGACGTCGCTGGAGATGCAGGGCGCGTCGATCACGCTGCTGCGGCTGGACGACGAGCTGCGGGAGCTGTGGGACGCGCCGGTGCGCACGGCGGCGTTGCGCTGGTGACGGGCGTCCTGGGGGCGCCCCGACTCGAGGAGGCAGGCGGTCATGGGGCTCGACGTGGCATGGGCGGAGCGTTGGGTACGGCGTACTGCCGACGTCGTCGCGGAGGCGAAGGGCGAGCTGACCGAGCTCGACCGGCAGATCGGGGACGGTGATCACGGGGAGAACCTGCACCGCGGCTTCCAGGCCGTCCTCGTCAAGCTCGACGAGCCGACGGCCGCGGAACGCTCCAACGTGGGCGACGTGCTCATGCTCGTCGCCACCACCTTGATGTCCAAGGTCGGCGGCGCGTCGGGTCCGCTCTACGGGACGGCGTTCCTGCGGGCGGCGAAGCGCTCGGCGCGCCCGACCATCGACGAGTCCGGGGTCGTCGTCCTGCTCGACGCCGCGCTCGAGGGCGTGACCTCCCGCGGCAAGGCCGTGGTCGGGGAGAAGACGATGGTCGACGCGCTCGCGCCCGCGGTCGAGGCGGCGACTGCCGCCGCCGACGCGGGCAGCGGCCCCGTCGAGGTGCTACGGGTAGCGGCCGAGGCGGCGGACGCCGGAGCGACGGGCACGATCCCGATGGTGGCGACCAAGGGCCGGGCGTCCTACCTGGGGGAGCGGAGCGCGGGCCACGAGGACCCGGGCGCGCGGTCGACGGCGCTGCTTCTCAGGGCGGCGCTGGACGCCGCCCTCGACGCTGGTGACGCGCCCGACGCTGGTGACGCGCCCGACGAATCGGCCGAGAAGCCGGGAGCGGGTTCGGCGTGAGCGTCGGGCTGCTGCTGGTCTCCCACTCGGAGAAGCTCGCTGAGGGGGCGGCCGAGCTGGCCGGCGAGATGGCCCCCGACGTCCTCGTGGTCTGCGGGGCCGGCGACGGGGACGGCGGCCTGGGCACCTCGCTGGAGGTGGTGCAGGAGGCGCTCGGCCGCGTGCTGCCCGGGTCCGACGGCGTGGTGGTGCTGGCCGACCTGGGGTCCGCAGTGCTGACCGTCGAGACGGCGCTGGAGCTGGACGACGACCTGGCCGCCCGGGTGCGGCTGGCGTCCGCGCCGTTCGTCGAGGGCGCGGTGGCGGCCGCCGTCGCTGCGCAGCAGGGGGAGGGCCTGGGCGCCGTGCTGGCCGCGGCCGAGGGGGCGGGCGCGCCGGCGGTGTCGCCCGCCGCCGCCGCCGCGGCCCCAGCAGGTGGCGGTAACGGTGGCGGTGACGCGGTGACGGCGCGGGTCGTGATCCGCAACCCGCTCGGCCTGCACGCGCGGCCCGCGGCGGTGGTGGCCCGCGCCGCGGCGGCGTTCCAAGGCCCCGTGACGCTCCAGGGCGTGGACGCCACCAGCGTGCTGCGGCTGATGTCCCTGGGTACCGCGGCCGGCACAGAGGTCGAGGTGGCGGCGCGTGGCGCCGACGCGCGGGACGCGGTCGCGACGATCGTCGGTCTGATCGAGGGCGGGTTCGGCGAGATGTGATCACCCTCACAGTATTTTGCACTTGGTGCAAAATTGCAGCTGATGCATCATTATCTCGTGACTCCCCCCTCTGGTGCCGGCGATCTCGGCCTGCGTGAGCGCAAGAAGCGCGCTCGCACCGACGCGATCGTCGACGCCGCCCAGCGCCTCGTGCTCGAACGGGGCCTCGACGCGGTGACGGTGGAGGAGATCGCGGAAGCCGCACAGATCTCCCCGCGCACGTTCTTCAACTACTTCGAGTCGAAGGACGACGCGGTGCTCGGCCAGGGGTCGTTCGAGCTCACCCCCGAGGTCCGTGAGGCCTTCGCGGCGGGCGGCCCCTCCGGCCGTCTCGTGGCGGACCTCGAGGTGCTGGTGCGCTCGCTGCTCGAGGCCTTCGCCGGACCGGGACAGCACCACGGTGAGCAGGTGCTCGAGATCCTGCAGCTCGAACCGCGTCTGCTCGGCCGGCACTTCGCCTGGTTCGAGCGGCACAAGACCCAGATCGTCGCCCTGTTCGAGCGGCGGCACGAGGCGGTTCCTCTGCCGGCCGACCCCGAGATGTGCGCCATGGTCGTCTTCGTCCTCACGCGAGCCGCGATGGACGACTGGGGCCGCGCAGGTCACGACGGCGACGTGGGCGACCACGTGCCGCACGTCGTCGGCCAGCTGGCCGCCATCCTCACGGCGTGACGCCCGGGTGCTACCAGGCACCCGCGTCGCACGCCCCCAGCCCGTCAGTCCCCGGCGCCCCGAGCGCCACCGATCCGAGGTGTCCTCATGAGCCATGCCGCTCCTGCCGCGCCGGACAAGCCGCTCGTCGTCCTGACGCAGCGCACCGTCTGGTTGATCTTCGGCGCCCTGATGGCGTCGATGTTCCTGTCCTCCCTCGACCAGACGATCGTCGGCACCGCGATGCCCACGATCGTCGGCGAGCTCAACGGCGTCGAGCACCAGGGGTGGGTCATCACGGCCTACATCCTCGCCGTCGCCATCGGCATGCCGTTGTACGGCAAGTTCGGTGACCTGTACGGGCGGCGCTGGCCGTTCCTCGTCGCGATCGGCCTGTTCACGCTGGCCTCGTTGGGGGCCGGTTTCGCGCAGAGCATGCCCGAGCTCGTCATCTGGCGCGCCGTGCAGGGCCTCGGCGGCGGCGGGCTGATGATCCTGTCGCAGTCGATCATCGCCGACATCGTGCCCGCGTCCGAGCGCGGCAAGTACATGGGGCCGCTCGGTGCGCTCTTCGGCATCTCCGCCGTGCTCGGCCCGCTGCTCGGCGGCTGGCTCACCGAGGGTCCGGGCTGGCGCTGGACCTTCTGGCTCAACATCCCGATCGGCATCGCCGCGTTCGCGATCGCATGGTTCGCCCTCAAGCTCCCGTCGCACCGCTCGTCGCGCCCCGTGGACTGGCCCGGCATCGTCACCATGGCGGTCGCGACCATGGGCATCGTGCTGCTCACGAGCTGGGAGTCGCTCTCCTCGAGCGGCTACGACTGGGGGAACTGGCGCCTGAGCGGGCTCGCCGTCCTGACGCTGGTCGCCGTCGTGGCCTTCATCATGGCCGAGACACGAGCCGCCGAGCCGCTGATCCCGCTGCGCCTGTTCAAGAACCGCACCTTCACCATCACCACGCTCATCGGCCTGGTGCTCGGCATGGGCATGTTCTCGGCCATGGCGATGATCCCCACGTTCCTGCAGATGTCCACGGGCGCCGGCGTCACCGAGTCCGGCTGGCTGATGCTGCCGATGATGGCGGGCATGATGCTCACCTCCATCGTGTCGGGTATCGCGATCTCCAAGACCGGCCGGTACAAGATGTACCCGGTCGCGGGCCTGGTCGTCGTGGGCCTGGCGATGGTCTGGCTGACGACCCTGTCGGGCGACATGTCCATGTGGCTGTTCGGCGCGATGATCTTCACCCTCGGCGCCGGCATGGGCCTGGTGATGCAGACCATCGTGCTCGCCGTGCAGAACGCCGTGGACCCGCACGAGCTCGGCACCGCGACCAGCGCGAACAACTTCTTCCGTGAGATCGGTGCGGCGGTGGGCTCCGCCCTGTTCACCACGATCTTCACCACGCGTCTCACGGACAACCTGCAGGGCGTCTTCGCCGGGGCACCCGGTGGGGGAGCCGGGTCCGAGGCCAGCCTCACGCCGGCCGCGGTGCAGCAGCTGCCCGAGCCCTTCAAGTCGGGCGTGATCGACGCGTACGCCGACTCGTTGGCGCCGTCGTTCTGGTACCTGGTGCCGCTCGTGGCGGTCGGCCTGGCGCTCGCGATCTTCCTGCCCGTGATCAAGCTGTCCGACGTCGCCGGCATGGTGGCGCGCGGCGAGGCGGTCGAGGACCCGGCGAAGGCGCGCGGCGAGGCCGACGGCGCCGCCGCGAGCCCGGCCGAGGCGGTGCCGGCGGAGGCCGTGGGCGACGACGACGGTCCCGGCACCCGCGAGCGCGCGGATATCGTGGGGTCGTGAGCAAGGACGACCGTCCCCGCCAGGGGGACCGCATCAAGCCCCGCAAGCCCGCCAAGGTGCAGTTCACGTCGATGATGCTGCAGCTGGAGGCCTTCGTGGTGCTGTTCGCCGGCGTCGCCCTCTACGGGCTGCGGAACTCCGGCTACGAGCGCGGTCCCCTGGTCATCGAGTCCCCGGTAGCCCTGTGGACCGTCATCGGCGTGCTGTTCGTGGTGCTGCTGGTGATGTCCCGGATCGTCGGCACGTCGGTGGGCTACTACGCGGGGACGGTCGTGCAGGTCCCGGTGCTCGCCATGGGGCTCCTGCTGCCGATGATGTTCGTCGTCGGTGTGATCTTCGTCGTCATGTGGGTGATCTCGATGCGCCTCGGCGGGCGGATCGACAGGGAGCGCGCCGAGTACGACGCGCAGCACCCGGAGACGGCTCCGAACCTCTGAGGTCCCGTCGGGCCGTGGGACGGGGCACGGGTCGCGCGCCGATAGGCTTCCTGCCATGACCGACGTCGCAGACACCGCCCTGCCCGCCGAGCCCACCACCCCCGAACGGACCGACGCCGTCGAGCGCACCCTGGTGCTCGTCAAGCCCGACGGCGTGCGCCGCGGGCTGTCCGGCGAGGTGCTGCGGCGCATCGAGGCCAAGGGGTACACGCTCGTCGCCGTGGAGCTCAAGCAGGCCACCACCGAGCTCCTGGCCGCGCACTACGCCGAGCACGAGGGCAAGCCCTTCTACCAGCCGCTCGTCGACTTCATGCTCTCCGGCCCGACGCTCGCCGTCGTCGCCGAGGGGCAGGGCGTCATCCCCGGCTTCCGCTCCCTCGCGGGCGCGACCAACCCGACGGACGCCGCTCCGGGCACCATCCGGGGCGACCTCGGTCGCGACTGGGGGCTGAGGGTGCAGCAGAACCTGGTGCACGGCTCCGACGCGCCCGAGTCGGCCACCCGCGAGATCGGGCTCTGGTTCCCCGGACTCTGATCCGGGCGGGACCGGCGGAGTTCCGCGGATTGCGGCCCCCCGGCGGTTACGCTCGCCGGGTGCACCTCAAGACCCTCACGCTCCGAGGCTTCAAGTCGTTCGCCTCGGCGACGACGCTGAACCTCGAGCCGGGCATCACCTGCGTGGTCGGGCCCAACGGGTCGGGCAAGTCGAACGTCGTCGACGCGCTCGCCTGGGTGATGGGCGAGCAGGGGGTCAAGTCGCTGCGCGGCGGCAAGATGGAGGACGTCATCTTCGCGGGGACCTCCGGCCGCCCGCCGCTCGGCCGGGCCGAGGTGGCGCTCACGATCGACAACACCGACGGCGCGCTGCCCATCGAGTACACCGAGGTCACGATCTCCCGCACGTTGTTCCGCAGCGGTGGCTCCGAGTACGCGATCAACGGCAGCTCCTGCCGGTTGCTGGACATCCAGGAGCTGCTGAGCGACTCCGGCATCGGCCGCGAGATGCACGTCGTCGTCGGGCAGGGCCAGCTCGACGCGGTGCTGCGCGCCACCCCCGATGACCGACGCGGCTTCATCGAGGAGGCCGCCGGCGTCCTCAAGCACCGCAAGCGCAAGGAGAAGGCGCTCCGCAAGCTCGAAGCGATGCAGGGCAACCTGGCCCGTCTCACCGACCTGACCGCGGAGCTGCGCCGCCAGCTCGGCCCGCTGGGCCGGCAGGCCGAGGCGGCCCGCAAGGCGCGCACGGTCCAGGTGGACCTGCGCGACGCGCGGTCCCGCCTGCTGGCCGACGACCTGGCCCGGCTCACGGCGCAGATGAGCCAGGAGCGGGCGGACGAGGCTGTGCTGCGCGAGCGGCAGCAGGAGACGGAGCAGGCGCTGACCCGCGCGCGGGAGCACGTCGTGCGCCTCGAGGTCGCGGCGTCCGGTGCGGTGGCGGAGGCGAGCCGCTCGTCGGACGCCTTCCACGCGCTGAGCGCGCTGCGCGAGCGGCTGCGCGGCCTGGCGACCCTGGCCGACGAGCGGGTGCGCCTGCTCGGCGCGGCCGAGCCGGAGCACCGCGGGCAGGACCCGGCGGATCTCGACGCGCAGGCGGAGCGGGCGCGTGTCACGGAGGCGGAGCTCCACCGTGAGGTCGCGCGCGCCCGGGCGACGCTGGAGCGGGCGGTGGGCGCCCGCACGGACGCGGAGAAGGCCGCCGACGCCGCGGAGCGCGAGCTCGCGACGCTGCATCGCGGCGCCGCCGACCGGCGCGAGGGGCTGGCCCGGCTGTTCGGGCAGGTGGCCGCGCGCCGGAGCCGGGTCGAGGCCGCCGACGCCGAGCTGGAGCGGGCGCAGGCCGTCCTCCAGGAGGCCGAGCGCCGGGCCGGGGAGGCCGCGCGCGAGTTCGGCGCGCTGGAGGTTCAGGTCGTGGGCGCCGAGGAGGGCGAGGAGGACCTGGACGCCCGGCACGAGTCGGCGACGGCGGCCGTCGCGGAGGCGCAGGAGGCCGTGCAGGACCTCGACGCACGTGCCGCCGAGGCCGAGCGCGACCGTGCCACCTGGAGCGCCCGCGTGGAGGCGCTGGAGCTCAGCCTCGACCGCAAGGACGGCGCCGGCGCGCTGCTCGCCGGCGATCTGCCCGGAGTGCTCGGCTCGGTGGCGGCGCTGGTCGGTGTCGAGGCGGGCTTCGAGGACGCCGTCACGGCGGCGCTCGGCCCGGTCGCGGACACCGTCGCGGTGCGCGACCTGGACGCGGCCGTCGACGCGCTGCGCCGGTTGCGGGACGAGGACGCCGGGCGCGCGGGTCTCGTCGTGGGCGCGGCGTCGTCGGTCGAGCCCGTCGAGACCACCGCGGTCGTCGACCTGCCCGACGGCGCACGCCGGGCGGTCGACGTCGTGAGCGTGGCCGGCCCCGCCGCTGCGCCGCTGCGCGCGCTCCTGCGGGACGTGGTCGTCGTCGACGACCTCGCCCAGGCGCGCGCCCTCGTGCACGACGTACCCGCCGTGGTGGCCGTGACGCGGGCCGGCGACCTGCTCGGCACGTCGCGGGCGTGGGGAGGCTCCGCGGCGGCTCCGAGCGTGCTGCACCTCACCTCCGCCCTCGACGAGGCGCGAACCGGCCTCGACGACGCGACGGCGCGCGGCGAGCGCTGCCGCTTCGAGCTGGTCGGGGCGCGCGAGCGCCTCGAGTCCGCCCAGGCCGCGTACGACGGGACCCTCGCGCAGCTGCACGAGTCCGACGCGGCGCTGGCCGCGGTGGCGGAGCAGCTCGGCACCCTCGGCGCAGCGCACCGCTCCGCGCTGGCGGAGGCGGGGCGGCACCGGGCGACCCTTGCCCAGGCGGCGGAGCGCCGGGAGGCCGACGAGGCGGAGCTGGCCGAGCTGACCCGTCGCCTCGAGGTCGCGGAGGCCGAGCCGGCCCAGTCCGAGGAGCAGGTGACCACGGCGCAGGCCGCGCGGGACGAGGCGCAGGCGGCGGCCACCGCGGCGCGGGGGACGGAAACCGAGGCCCGGCTGGAGCTGCGCACCAGCGAGGAGCGGGCGCGGGCCGTCTCGGGCCGCGCCCAGGGCCTCGCGCGCGCAGCCGAGCAGGAGCGGGCCGCGCGCGAGAAGGCCGAGCGGCGGGCGGTGCGGCGCGCGGCCGAGGCGCGGACAGCGGCGACCGTGCGCGACGACGCCGGCGAGGCGCTCGCCGTCCTCGCCCGCTCGATCGAGCGGGCGCAGGCGGAGCGGGCCGCCGCCGACGAGGCGCGCTCGGCGCGCCAGCAGGAGCTGGACACCGTAAGGGCCGACGCCGACCGGCTCGCGGGAGCGCTACGCGACCTCACCGACGTCGCGCACCGCGACGAGGTGGCGCGAGCCCAGCAGCAGGCGCGGCTGGAGCAGCTGCGGGCGAGGGCCGTCGACGAGGTGGGCAGCGACCCGGACTCGCTCGTCGAGGAGTTCGGCCCGCACCGCATGATTCCGCTGGTCGAGCCCGTCGCCCTTCGACAGGATCAGGATCCGGGGTCGTCGGTTGAGCCTGTCGAAACCACCAGCGAGATCCCCTATGTGCGTGCCGAGCAGGAGAAGCGGCTGCGGACGGCGGAGCGGGCACTGGCCCGGATCGGGGCGGTGAACCCGCTCGCGCTGGAGGAGTTCGCGGCGCTCGAGGAGCGGCACCAGTTCCTCACCACGCAGCTTGCCGACCTGAAGAAGTCGCGCCAGGACCTGCTGCACATCGTCGAGGAGATCGACGAGCGCGTGCAGCAGGTGTTCGCCGAGGCGTTCCGCGACACGGCGGAGCAGTTCGAGCGGGTCTTCGGCCGGCTCTTCCCGGGCGGCGAGGGGCGGCTCGTGCTCACCGAGCCGGCCGACCTGCTCACCACCGGCATCGAGGTCGAGGCCCGGCCCGCGGGCAAGAAGGTCAAGCGGCTGTCCCTGCTGTCGGGCGGGGAGCGCTCGCTGACGGCGGTCGCGTTCCTCGTGTCGATCTTCAAGGCGCGCCCGAGCCCGTTCTACGTGATGGACGAGGTCGAGGCCGCCCTGGACGACGTCAACCTGGGGCGGCTGCTCGAGATCTTCCGCGAGCTCCAGGTGGACTCCCAGCTCATAGTCATCACCCACCAGAAGCGCACGATGGAGGTCGCGGACGCGCTGTACGGCGTAACGATGCGCGGCGACGGTGTGACGACCGTCATCTCCCAGCGGATGCGCGAGACCGCCGACGCGCTGGGAGACTAAGGCCATGCTCACGTTCGTCCTCTGGGTCCTCGGGTCCCTCGTGCTCGCCGCGGTGGTGTTTCTCGTGGCCAACGTCATGGAGCGTCGTGAGGGTCAGGACGACGAGGCGCCTGGCCTCGGCCGCTTCCTGCGTGACTTCCGTTCCGGGCTGCGCGGCCGCGGCAGACGCGCCCGGACGCCCGCCCCCATGGAGACCGGCATGGACGAGTTCTTCGCCGCGACCATCGAGGACGCGCCCGGCTACGTGGACCCCGAGGAGCTCACGGACGCCCTGCACCGCGCCCGCCTGCAGGCGCGCAGCTCCTGGCACGTGGGTACGGTCCGCAAGCCGGAGTGACGTGCGGGCGGTCCGGGGCAGGTCGCTCGGTTCTGGGAGACTGTGCGCGTGAATGATCTGCTCTGGCTCTGGATCCTGCTCGGCGTCATCGTCATCGTCGTCGTGGGCGGCGCCGCCGCCCTGCTCGTCCCGCGGTCGCGCCGGCGGCGCGGCGCCGGCGCCGCGGCGCCGCCCGAGGCGGAGACCGTCGACGTGGCCGCCGGTGAGGCCGGCGCCCCGCCCGTCGCCGAGCCGCCCGCGCCGTCCGCCCCGCCCGCGCTCGAGACCCCCGAGCCGGTGTCCGGCCGCATGGTGCGCCTGCGCGACCGGCTCGCCCGCTCCGGGTCGCCGCTCGGGGCGCGGCTGCTCAGCGTGCTCTCGCGCGACCACCTCACCGAGGACGACTGGGAGGAGCTCGAGGAGACGCTGCTGCTCGCCGACATCGGCGCCGGCCCGGCCGAGGAGCTCCTCGATGCCCTGCGCACCCGCGTGCGCGTGCTCGGGGTGCGTGACCCGAAGGCGGTGCGCGACCTCCTGCGCGAGGAGCTGCTCAAGGTCGTCGACCCGTCCTTCGACCGCGAGCTGGCCACGACCGGCCCGGTCGGCGAGGACGGCACGCGCCTCCCGGCGGTGGTGCTCGTCGTGGGCGTCAACGGCACGGGCAAGACGACGACGGTGGGCAAGCTGGCGCGCGTGCTCGTCGCGGAGCACAAGACCGTGGTGCTCGGCGCCGCCGACACGTTCCGCGCGGCGGCCGCCGACCAGCTGCAGACGTGGGGCGCCCGCGTGGGCGTCGAGACCGTCCGCGCCGACCGGGACGGGGCCGACCCGGCCGCCGTCGCGTTCGACGCCGTGAAGCGGGGCAGCGCCGAGGGGACCGACGTCGTGCTCGTCGACACCGCCGGCCGCCTGCAGAACAAGGCGGGGCTCATGGACGAGCTCGGCAAGATCACGCGCGTCATCACGCGCGAGGCGCCGCTCGCCGAGGTGCTCCTCGTGCTCGACGCCACCACCGGGCAGAACGGGCTCAACCAGGCGCGCGTCTTCGGCGAGGTCGCGGGCGTCACCGGCATCGTGCTGACCAAGCTCGACGGCACCGCCAAGGGCGGCATCGTCGTCGCCGTGCAGCGCGAGCTGGGCGTCCCCGTGAAGCTCGTCGGCCTGGGGGAGGGCCCGGACGACCTGGCGCCGTTCGACCCGGAGGAGTTCGTCGACGGCCTGCTCGGCTGAGGCGGAGGTGCAGCGCAGGGTGGGGCCGAGGTACGAGGCGCCCGCCCCAAGCGGAACCGCAGGCTCGGCCGACAGATGGATCGGCTGAGGCTCTTCGCAAGGCCCGTCGACCGGCCCCCGTCACGCAACGTTTACGCGTGGCGGGGGTTTGTCACACCCGCGTCACACGAGAACGGTCCAGGGGAAATCCCGTTCGCCCACGGTAGTGCCCGACCCGGCCGCCCGGCTGGTGAGGGAGGAACAACTCATGGAGCTGGACACCGGAGCAACCGCGTGGATGCTGATGTCGGCATCTCTCGTGCTCCTGATGACCCCTGGACTCGCGCTCTTCTACGGCGGCATGGTGCGCGGCAAGTCCGTCCTGAACATGATGATGATGTCGTTCGGTGCGCTCGCCGTCGTCGGCGTGATCTACGTGCTGTGGGGCTGGTCGATGTCCTACGGCGCCGACGTCGGCGGGATCTTCGGCGACCCGTTCGACCAGTTCGCGCTCCAGGGCGCGGTCTACGACGGGTCCGGTGAGTTCCTCATCGACGACTTCGGTGTGCCGGGCATCGTCGGCGTGGGCTTCCAGGCCACGTTCGCCATCATCACCGTCGCGCTGATCTCCGGCGCGATCGCCGACCGCGCCAGGTTCGGCACCTGGATGGTCTTCGTGGCCCTTTGGGTGACGCTCTGCTACTTCCCGATGGCCCACATGGTGTGGGGCGGCGGCCTGCTCTCGGGCGACGGTCCGTTCGCGTCGATCGCCACGCCGATCGACTTCGCCGGCGGCACGGTGGTGCACATCAACGCGGGTGTGGCCGCGCTGGTGCTCGCACTCGTGGTGGGCAAGCGCAAGGGCTTCGGCTCCGAGCCGATGCGTCCGCACAACCTGCCGCTCGTCATGCTCGGCGCGGCCCTGCTCTGGTTCGGCTGGTTCGGCTTCAACGGCGGCTCGGCGTTCACCGCGGACGGGTTCGCCGGCCTGGCGTGGGTCAACACCACGGTCGCGACGGCCGCAGCCGTCCTTGGCTGGCTGCTCGTGGAGAAGTTCCGCGACGGCTCGGCGACCTCGCTCGGCGCCGCGTCCGGCGTCGTCGCCGGCCTGGTGGCGATCACCCCGGCCGCAGGATCGGTCAGCCCGTTCGGCTCGATCTTCGTCGGCGCGATCGCGGGCGTGCTCTCCGCCTACGCCGTCGGCCTGAAGTACAAGCTCGGCTACGACGACTCGCTCGACGTCGTGGGCGTCCACCTGGTGGCCGGCCTGTGGGGCACCATCTCGATCGGCGTCCTGGCCACCGAGACGGGCCTGTTCTACGGCGGCGGTGCCGGGCAGCTGGCCGTCCAGGTGATCATCGCGGTCATCGCGGTCGTCTTCTCCCTCGTGATGACGACGATCATCGCGCTGATCCTCAAGGCGACCATGGGCTGGCGGATCTCCGAGGATGCCGAGGTCGGGGGCGTCGACCTGGCGGTGCACAGCGAGACCGCGTACGAGACGATCCAGCAGGGTTCCCTCGCTCAGGAGATTCGCGCATGAAGCTCGTCACCGGTGTCATCCAGCCCCATCGCCTGGACGACGTGAAGTCCGCCCTCGAGGCTGCCGGCATCCGCGGCATGACGGTCAGCGAGGCCAGCGGCTACGGCCGACAGAAGGGCCACACCGAGGTCTACCGCGGCGCGGAGTACACCGTGGACCTGGTCCCCAAGGTGCGCGTGGAGGTACTCGTCGCGGAGAGGGACGCGGCCACCGTCGTGGACGTCGTCGTCAAGGCGGCCCAGACCGGCCGCATCGGCGACGGCAAGGTGTGGACCACCGCGCTCGACGACGTGGTGCGCGTGCGCACCGGCGAGCACGGCGACGCGGCGCTCTAGCCGTGCCGCACCCGGCACCGGACGAACTCGAGCCCGGCACCCCGGCCACGGGGGCGCGGGGCCGGCGCGGCACCGTCGGTGCGCTGCGGGCCGACCTGCTCGTCGCGGCGGACGGCCTGACCGGCCCCGGCCGGTCGGGCCTCGCCCGGCGCACGACCCTGCAGCAGATCGTCACGGAACGCATCACGCCGCTGTTCGACGCCGCCACGGCCGACGTCGACCCCGCGGGCATCGCGCTGGCCGCCGTCGGCAGCCTCGGCCGCGCCGCCGAGCTCGGGCCGCTGTCCGACCTCGACCTCGTGCTGGTGCACGACGGCCGCACGCACGAGCCCGAGGAGCTCGCCCGCGTGGCCGACGCCCTCTGGTATCCGCTGTGGGACTCGGGCGTCGACATCGACCACGCCGTGCGCTCCCTGAGCCAGACGCGCCGGCTCGCCTCCACCGACCTGCCCGCCGCCGTCGGGTGGCTGGACGTGCGGCCCCTGGCGGGCGACGCGGTCGTGGTGCACCGCGCGGCGTCCGCCATCCTCACGGACTGGCGCTCGGCCTCCCGGCGACGCCTGCCGGAGCTGCTGAACAGTGCCCGCAGCCGCGCCGAGCGCGCCGGTGAGCTCGCGTACCTCGTCGAGCCAGACCTCAAGGAGTCGCGCGGCGGCATCCGCGACGCGGTGCTGCTGTCCGCGCTGGCGGCGACCTGGCTGACCGACCGCCCGCACGGGCGGGTGGACCGGGCGTACGCGCACCTGCTGGACGTGCGCGACGCGGTGCACGTCGTGACGCGGCGCCGTTCCACGAAGCTGCACCTCGCCGACCTGGACGAGGTCGCCGCGCGGTGCGGCCACGACGATCCCGACGAGCTGCTGGCGAGCCTCGCGGAGGCCGGGCGGGAGATCTCCTACGCGCTGGACTCGACCGTGCGCCGGGCCCGCCAGGCGCTGCAACGGCCGGCGCTGCGCCGGCCCGTCGTCGTGCGGGGGCGGCGGTCCGCGCCGCGGCTGCGCTCGGTGGGCGACGGGCTGGTGGAGCACGACGGCGAGCTCGTGCTGGCGGTGGGCGCGCAGCCGACCGAGGACCCGCTGCTATCGCTGCGGGCGGCGGCGACCGCCGCCCGGACCGGCCTGGTGCTCTCGCCGGTGACCGTGCACTCGCTGGCGCAGTGCACGCCGCCGCCCGAGCCGTGGCCGCAGGCCGCCCGCACCGCCCTGCTGACGCTGCTGGGCGCGGGCCCTGCGCAGGTGCCGGTCTGGGAGGCGCTGGACCTGGCGGGCATCGTGACCAGCTGGGTCCCGGAGTGGGCGGGGGTGCGCAACCGCCCGCAGCGTGTGGCGATCCACCGGCACACCGTGGACAGGCACCTCGTCGAGACGGCGTCCCGCGCCGGCCGGGTGCGCCGGCAGGTGGCCGCCGACGCCGGCGTCGCCCCCGCGCCGTCCGAGGTGCTGCTGCTCAGCGCGCTGCTGCACGACATCGGCAAGCGCCGCGGTGCGCAGAGCACTGACCACTCCGTCGAGGGCGCACGCCTCGCGCCGGGCATCGCGGCGCGGGCCGGGTTCGGCGCCGCCGTCGCGCACGACGTCGGCGTGGTGGTGCGCCACCACCTGACCCTCGCCCGGCTGGCGACCACCGCCGACCTCGAGGACCCGGACACGACGGGCGAGCTGCTCGACGCCGTGGAGCACCGGCCGGACCTGCTCGAGACCCTGCGAGCGGTGACGGAGGCGGACGCGTCGTCGCTCGGGCCGGTCGGCTGGACGGCGTGGCGGGCGAGCCTCGTGGACGACCTCACCGCACGGGCCCGCACGGTGCTCGCAGGGGACCCGATGAGCGACCGGTGAGCGACCGGTGAGCGACCGGTAAGGTAGGTGGCTGCACCCATCGAAGAAACTCTGTGAGGACCTGCCTGGTGTTCAACTCCCTGTCGGACCGGCTCACCTCGACGTTCAAGAACCTGCGCGGCCGGGGCCGGCTCTCCGAGGCGGACATCGACGCGACCGTGCGCGAGATCCGCCGGGCCCTCCTCGACGCCGACGTGGCCGTGCCCGTGGTGCGCGAGTTCACCGCCGCGGTGCGCGAGCGTGCCATGTCGGCCGAGGTCTCCGGCGCGCTCAACCCGGCGCAGCAGGTCGTCCAGATCGTCAACGACGAGCTCGTGGCGATCCTCGGCGGCCAGACGCGCGCGCTGCAGCTCGCCAAGACCCCGCCGACCGTCATCATGCTCGCGGGCCTGCAGGGCGCCGGCAAGACGACGCTCGCGGGCAAGCTGGGCCTGGCCCTCAAGGAGCAGGGGCACACGCCGCTGCTCGTCGCGGCCGACCTGCAGCGCCCCAACGCGGTCACCCAGCTGTCCGTGGTGGCCGAGCGCGCGGGCGTGCCCGTCTTCGCGCCGCACCCCGGCAACCAGGGCGCCGAGACGGACGCCGTCGTCGGCGACCCCGTGGGCGTGGCCCGCGACGGCGTGGCCGAGGCGAAGGCCAAGCAGCACGACGTCGTCATCGTCGACACCGCGGGCCGCCTCGGCGTCGACCAGCTCCTCATGCAGCAGGCCGCGGACATCCGCGACGCCGTCCAGCCGGACGAGGTCCTGTTCGTCATCGACGCGATGATCGGTCAGGACGCCGTCGCCACGGCGCAGGCGTTCCTCGATGGCGTCGACTTCACGGGCGTCGTGCTGTCCAAGCTCGACGGTGACGCGCGCGGTGGCGCCGCGCTGTCGGTGGCCACGGTCACGGGCCGGCCGATCATGTTCGCCTCCACCGGCGAGAAGCTCACCGACTTCGAGGTCTTCCACCCCGACCGGATGGCGTCGCGCATCCTCGACATGGGTGACGTGCTCACCCTCATCGAGCAGGCGGAGAAGACGTTCGACGCCGACGAGGCCGCCAAGATGGCGGCCAAGGTGGAGAAGGGCGAGGACTTCACCCTCTCCGACTTCCTGGTGCAGATGCAGCAGATGAAGAAGCTCGGCTCGATGAAGAAGATGCTCGGGATGATGCCGGGCATGGGGCAGATGCGCGAGCAGCTCGAGAACTTCGACGAGCGCGAGGTCGACCGCGTGCAGGCCCTCATCCAGTCGATGACGCCGGCCGAGCGCGACAACCCCAAGCTCATCAACGGGTCTCGCAGGGCGCGCATCGCCCGCGGCTCGGGCCAGACGACGACGGCGGTCAACCAGCTCCTCGAGCGGTTCGCGCAGGCGCAGAAGATGATGCGCCAGATGAGCAAGGGCGGCGGCATGCCGGGGATGCCCGGCGGCGCGCCGGGCATGCCGGGCCTGCCCGGGGGCGGCGGCAAGAAGTCGCGCGGCAAGCAGGCGCCGGTCCAGAAGAAGAAGGGCAAGTCGGGCAACCCCGCCAAGCGTGCCCAGCAGGAGCGCGAGGCGATGCAGCGCGCCCTGGGGGGCCCCGCGGACGAGCCGGCGGCCCCCGGCTCGGCGTTCGGCATCGGCGGTGGCGCCCAGCCGGCCGAGCAGGACCCGTCGAAGCTGCAGCTCCCCGACGGCCTCGACAAGCTGCTCGGCGGCCGCTGAGCGACCGCTCGGTCTGTAGCCTCTGACCATGTCAGCACCGCACGTCCCGCTGCACGTCACCGGCCATGTCCTCCTCGGTGGCGACCGTGACGTGGGGGAGATGTGGGTGCGCGACGGCCGCGTCAGCCTGACCCGGCCGTCCCCCCAGGGCAGCGCCACCCGCGAGCTCGAGGGGTGGGCGCTGCCCGGCCTCGTCGACGTGCACTGTCACGTGGGGCTGGGGGCGGACGGCCCCGTCGACCCGGAGACGGCCGTCGCGCAGGCGCTCACCGACCGGGACTCCGGCGTCCTGCTGGTCCGCGACGCGGGCTCGCCGCTGGACACGTCGTGGGTGCACGAGCGACCCGACCTGCCCCGGCTGGTGCGCTCGGGACGGCACCTGGCTCGGCCCCGGAGGTACCTGCGGAACTTCGGCCTGGAGCTCGACGACGTCGCCGACCTGCCGGGGGCCGTCCGGACGCAGGCCCGGGCCTCGGACGGCTGGGTCAAGCTGGTGGGCGACTGGATCGACCGCGGCCTGGGGGCGGACGCGGACCTGCGGCCCCTGTGGCCGCGGGACGTGCTCACGGACGCCGTCGCCGCGGCGCACGCCGAGGCGGCGCGGGTCACGGTGCACGCATTCTCCGAGGAGGTCCTCGGAGACCTGCTCGCGGCGGGCGTGGACGGCATCGAGCACGGCACCGGCCTCACCGCCCAGCTCATGGACGAGGTCGCCGTGCGGGGGATCCCGGTCACGCCCACGCTGCTCCAGGTGGGCCGGTTCGAAGAGATCGCCCGTCAGGCGGAGGCGAAGTACCCGGTCTACGCGGCTCGGATGCGGGGCATGCACGCACGCCGGTACGAGCACGTCCGGGCCATGCACGAGGCCGGCGTCCGGCTGCTCGTCGGCACCGACGCGGGCGGCGCCATCGGGCACGGGCGCGTCGCGGACGAGTGCGCCGAGATGGTCGCGGCCGGGATCCCGCCGGCCGACGTGGTGGCGATGGCGACCTGGCGCGCGCGGGAGCTGCTCGGGTTCGGCTCGCTCGTCGACGGATCCAGCGCCGACCTGGTGGTGTACCCCGCGGACCCGCGCAAGGACATCGGGGTGTTGCGGCACCCCAGCGCCGTCGTGCTGCGCGGCCAGGTCGTCCGCGGCTGAGGCGGAGGTGCAGCGGAGGGCGCGGGTCGAGGGACGAGACACTCGTCCGTAGCGGAACCGCGGACTCGGCCCAGAACAGGCGCGGCTGAGGGCGGTTGGAGACCACCCGTGGGGTCTGGCACAATGGCCGGGTACTCGGCGTGCCCAGGCCCCTCTCTCCTGCGCAGGCCGTGTCCTGACCAGAGCAGCCGCTAGGACCCCACCCGGCAGCGCGACAGGTCGACCCACCAGAACCAGGAGACACCACCACAGTGGCCGTCAAGATTCGTCTGAAGCGCCTCGGCAAGATCCGGGCCCCGTACTACCGCGTCGTCGTGGCGGACTCGCGTTCCAAGCGCGATGGTCGCGTCATCGAGGAGATCGGGAAGTACCACCCGACCGAGGAGCCGTCGTTCATCGAGATCAAGTCCGAGCGGGCGCAGTACTGGCTCGGCGTCGGCGCGCAGCCGACCGAGCAGGTCGCCGCACTGCTGAAGATCACCGGTGACTGGCAGAAGTTCAAGGGCCTGCCGGGCGCCGAGGGCACCCTGCGGACCAAGACCGCCAAGGCCGACAGCGCCTCCGCGGTCGAGGCCGTCGCCGCCGAGGCCGAGAAGGCCAAGGCGAAGGCTGCCGCGAAGAAGACCGCGGAGCCGGCGGCCGAGACCGCCGAGGCCTGATGCTCGCCGACGCCCTCGAGCACCTGGTGCGCGGCATCGTGGACCACCCGGACGACGTCCGGGTGGCCGCGCGGGCGCAGCGCCGGGGAGACCTGCTCGAGGTGCGGGTGCACCCGGAGGACCTCGGCCGAGTCATCGGCCGGGGCGGACGGACGGCGAAGGCCCTGCGCACCGTGGTCGGCGCGCTCGCGACGGACGGCCCCGTGCGGGTCGACGTCGTGGACGTCGACCGGCGCTGACGCCCGCCGCACCCGCTGTCGCAGCTTTGACGAGGCCCGGCCCCACGGATCAGCACTGATCAGCACTGACCAGCATTGATCAGCACGTGGGGCCGGGCCTCGTCGTCTGCGGCCGGCCGACCATAGACCAGACGACGCACGAATCGACGAGGTGGGAGACGAGATGCAGCTGACGGTGGCGCGCATCGGGCGGGCGCACGGGCTGCGCGGCGAGGTCGGGCTCGACCTGCGCACGGACAACCCCGAGGACCGGCTGGCGGTCGGCTTCGTGCTGACCACGGAGCCGGCGTCCGCCGGCCCGCTGACCGTGACGGCGGCGCGGGAGCACCAGGGCCGTTGGCTCGTCTCGTTCGCGGGGGTGGCCGACCGGACGGCGGCCGAGGCGCTGCGCGGCGTCGAGATCGTCGTCGACGCGGACGACTCCGACGAGGAGGACGCCTGGTACCCGCACGAGCTGGCAGGCCTGCGCGTCGAGCTCGAGGACGGCACGGCCGTGGGCGAGGTCGTCGGCCTGGAGCACCTGCCCGCGCACGACGCGCTCGTCGTGCGCGAGACCGGCGGCGAGCGCACGCTCGTGCCGTTCGTGCGCGCCATCGTGCCCGTGGTGGACGTACCCGGCGGTCGGGTCGTGCTCACCCCGCCGGGCGGCCTGCTCGCCCGTGACGCCGAGGCCGTCGACGTCGACGACCCGTCGGGGGAGGACCGCTGACGTGCGCGTCGACGTCGTGACGATCTTCCCCGACTACCTCGCCGCGCTCGACCTGTCGCTGGTCGGGAAGGCGCGCCGGGCGGGGCTCCTCGACCTGCGCGTGCACGACCTGCGGGACTGGACCGTCGACCGGCACCGCACGGTGGACGACACCCCGTTCGGCGGGGGAGCGGGCATGGTCATGCGTCCCGACGTCTGGGGCCGGGCCCTCGACGACGTGCTGCCCGAGGGCGGCGGCGGCCACCTGGTGGTCCCGACGCCGTCGGGCGAGGTCTTCACCCAGCGGCACGCCGAGTCGCTCGCGGCCGAGGAGCACGTGGTCGTCGCGTGCGGCCGTTACGAGGGCATCGACGCGCGCGTGGTCGAGCGCCACCGGGCCGCGGGCCACCGGGTGAGCGAGCTCTCCATCGGCGACTACGTGCTCAACGGCGGCGAGGTCGCGGCGCTCGTGATGATCGAGGCGTTCGGCCGCCTGCTGCCCGGGGTGGTGGGCAACCCGCACTCCCTGGTCGAGGAGTCGCACGGGGAGGCGGGCCTGCTGGAGTACCCCGTGTACACGAAGCCGCCGTCGTGGGAGGGCCTCGAGGTGCCCGAGGTGCTCCTGTCGGGGCATCACGCGCGGATCGAGCGGTGGCGCCGGGACCGCGCGCTCGAGCGGACCGCCGCCCGGCGGCCCGACATGATCGCCGCGCTCGACGTCGCGACGCTCGACCGGGCCGACCTCACGCTGCTCGCCGAGCTCGGCTGGGCCGTCGAGGGCGGCCGCCTGCAACGGGCGGCGGATTCGGCGGCGGCGGAGCCCGAGCCGGAACCTGTGGCAGAATAGGTCGCTGGTGTGCTCGCCGACCGGCCTCTGCCACAGGGGAGGTCACGGCGGGCTGCGCAGCAGCTCGCCCGGTCGACCAGTCGTCGCACCGCCCGAACCATCAGACACCGCGCGCCGTGAGCGCGCCACGATCTTGTTCCTGACCTGTGGCAGGGCGGGGAGAAACCATGCACACGCTCGACTCTGTCGACGCAGCCTCGCTGCGCTCCGACGCGCCGGAGTTCCGCGCCGGCGACACCGTGAAGGTCAACGTCAAGGTCGTCGAGGGCAACCGCTCGCGCGTCCAGGCCTTCCAGGGTGTCGTCATCGCCCGCCAGGGCGGCGGCGTCCGCGAGACGTTCACCGTCCGCAAGATCAGCTTCGGCGTCGGCGTGGAGCGGATGTTCCCGCTGCACGCGCCGACC
The DNA here is from genome assembly GCF_059445475.1 of Isoptericola sp. Y581. Taxonomy (NCBI): domain Bacteria; kingdom Bacillati; phylum Actinomycetota; class Actinomycetes; order Micrococcales; family Promicromonosporaceae; genus Isoptericola; species Isoptericola sp. Y581. Next base: position 483,169 of record NZ_JCAIUK010000002.1, read on the forward strand.
ATCGACTCGATCGAGCTCGTGTCGCGTGGTCTCGTCCGTCGCGCCAAGCTCTACTACCTGCGCAACCTGCGCGGCAAGAAGGCGAAGATCCGCGAGAAGCGCGAGACCCCGTCCTCGAAGTGACGCTGTACTGACCAAGCGCTGAGGCGCTTGTCACGCTGCTCCGCGAACGGGCGGACCTGCTTGCGCAGGTCCGCCCGTTCGTCGTCTCCGGCGAGTGGTGACGCCGGGCCGCCGGCGGGATGCCGGCGTTTCGCCCTGGACGGTGGCGAGTGAAAGAGTGAGCACGTGGCAGACTCCGATCCCGTGACCGACCGGCCGAGCGCGCGCGAGCCCCGCCCCCACGACCCCGGCGATGCCGGCTGGGACGCCTCGCCCGACGCTCCGGTCGGCGTGGGCACCGGCAACGAGCCCGGCGGCTTCGACGCTGTGGTGGGCACCGGTCACAACGCCCCCGCGCCGAGCCGCGGGCTCGGTGTGCTGCGCGAGACCGCGATCATCGTGATCAGCGCGCTCGTGCTGTCGTGGCTGATCAAGACGTTCCTCGTGCAGGCCTTCTACATCCCGAGCGGGTCGATGGAGGACACGCTCGAGATCGGCGACCGGGTCATGGTCTCCCGCCTCGTGCCCGACGTCTTCGACGTCCACCGTGGCGACATCGTGGTGTTCAAGGACCCGGGTGGCTGGCTGCCGCCGTACGAGCCGCCGGAGCGCACCCCCGTCGGGGAGGCCGTGACGAACGTCCTGACCTTCGTGGGGCTGCTCCCGCAGGAGACCGGCGACCACCTGATCAAGCGGGTGGTCGGCGTGCCGGGTGACCACGTCACGTGCTGCGACGACCAGGGGCGCGTGAGCGTCAACGGCGAGCCGATCGACGAGGAGTCGTACATCAAGCCGGGCTCGGTGCCGAGCCAGGACCCGTTCGACACCGTGGTGCCCGACGGCATGCTGTTTGTCATGGGCGACAACCGGCAGAACTCCCAGGACTCGCGCTACAACACCGGCAAGCCGGGCGGCGGGTTCGTGCCGATGGACAACGTGGTCGGGTCCACCTTCGCCACCGTCTGGCCGCTGGGCGACGCCAAGCTGCTGCGCAATCCCGGCGACGTCTTCGGAGGAGTCCCGGAGCCGTGACCTCGCTGTCTGAGCGGCCCCTGCGCGTCGCGCCGGTTCCCGACACGGTCCGGCGCCCGACGCCGCCGCGCCGGCGTGCCGCGAACGGTGCCTCGAACGGTGCCTCGAAACGGCGGAGCACGACGCTGCGCCAGGAGCGGTCGCTGCTCACGGGCGGGGCCCGTCTGGTCGCCGGCATGGATGAGGTCGGTCGCGGCGCGCTCGCCGGGCCGGTGAGCGTAGGCGTCGTCGTCGTGGACGCCGCGACCCGCACCGCGCCCCAGGGGCTTACCGACTCCAAGCTGCTCACACCTGCGGCTCGCGTCGCGATGGTGCCCCAGCTGGAGCGGTGGGGGGTCGCCTGGGCGGTCGGGCACGCCGGGCCCGCGGAGATCGACGCGCACGGCATCGTGGCCGCCCTGCGGCTCGCCGGGCACCGCGCGCTGGCGCAGGTGCGTCGCGCCTGCGGGGACGTGGACGTGGTGCTGCTCGACGGCTCGCACAACTGGTTGAACCGCGCGGACGTCGACCTCTTCGAGGCCGCCGACCTCGACCCCGCGCTCGGGCCGGACGTCCCCGAGCCCGCCGTCCGTACGCTCGTCAAGGCCGACCTGCAGTGCTCGTCGGTCGCGGCCGCGAGCGTGCTCGCCAAGGTGGAGCGCGACGGCCTCCTGGTGCGGCTCGCCCGCCAGTACCCGGTCTTCGCCTGGGACCAGAACAAGGGGTACTCGGCGCCCGCCCACCTGGACGCACTGCGCCGCCACGGCCCGACGCCGCAGCACCGGCGCTCCTGGAACCTGCGCGCGCTCGCCGACGAACCTGCGTGCGTGCCCGGCGCCGCGCCAGCGGCCACGCTCGACGCGGGCCTGCCCGATGGGATGATGGGCTCGTGAGCGCCGAAGACCTCGAGAACTACGAGACCGACATGGAGCTCGCGCTCTATCGCGAGTACCGAGACGTGGTGGGCCTCTTCTCGTACGTCGTGGAGACGGAGCGACGGTTCTACCTGGCGAACCAGGTGGACCTGCAGGTGCGGTCCGCGGCCGGGGAGGTCTACTTCGAGCTCCGGCTGGCCGACGCGTGGGTGTGGGACGTCTACCGCTCCGCGCGGTTCGTGAAGTCGGTGCGCGTGGTGACGTTCAAGGACGTCAACGTCGAGGAGCTGGCGAAGGCCGAGCTGGCCCTGTAGCAGGGCTTTCTGTCGCCGCGGCGGGATCGCGCCGCACCGAGGCTGCCCCCAGGTCCGGCCGTCGTGCACAGGCACCCCTCCTGCGGCGGGCGGTGCCCTGGCGCGGGTCAGGCTTCCCGCGGAGGTGGTTCGATGCGGGCGAAGGACGCCGTCGGGCAGTACGGGGAACGGGTGGCGGCACGCCACGTGGAGGCGAACGGCCTCGTGGTGTTGGAACGGAACTGGCGCGGCACGGCGGGCGAGCTGGACATCGTCGCCATGGACGGTGACGTGCTGGTCGTGATCGAGGTCAAGACCCGCCGGGGCACGGCGTTCGGGCATCCCGCCGAGGCGGTGACGGCGTCGAAGCTGGCGCGGATCCGCCGGCTCACCGGGCAGTGGCTCGTCGAGCACGCCGACGTCCGGTGCCGCGAGGTGCGGGTGGACGTCGTGGCGGTGGTGCTCCCGCGTGCGGGCGCGGCCGAGGTCGAGCACCTGGTCGGGGTCCTCTGATGGGCCTCGGCACGACGGCGGCGGTCGCGCTGTCCGGCCTCTCGGGACACGTCGTGGAGGTGCAGGCGCAGCTCGCGGCCTCCGTCCCCGGGTTCACGCTGGTGGGGCTCCCCGACGCGGCGCTGCACGAGTCGCGCGAACGCGTCCGTGCCGCGGTGCTGTCGACAGGTGTCCGGTGGCCGCACCGCAAGATCACCGTCAACCTCTCACCCGCGTCGTTGCGCAAGTCGGGCTCGTCGTTCGATGTCGCGATAGCGGTCGCGATCCTCGCCGGGGACGGCAGCGTCCCCGGCGCCGGTCTGGAGCGCGTGGTCCACCTGGCGGAGCTCGGGCTGGACGGGCGCCTGCAGCCGGTGCGGGGCGTGCTCCCGGCGGTCGCGGCCGCGGTCGAGGCGGGCTGCCCCGACGTCGTGGTCGCGGCCGCCGACGCGGACGAGGCGCGGCTCGTGCCCGGGGCACGGGTCCACGCCGCGGCCAGCCTCGCCGAGGTCGTGCTGCTGCACGGCGGTGAGCTCGCGGAGGTGCCGGTGCTCGATCCCGTGCGCCCGTTCCGGCAGGTGGTGGCGCGCCGGCGACCCGGCGACCTGGCGGAGGTCGTAGGGCAGGCACAGGCGCGGGTCGCGCTGGAGATCGCGGCCGCCGGCGGGCACCACCTGCTGCTGGTGGGACCACCGGGGGCCGGCAAGACGATGCTCGCGGCCCGGCTGCCGGGCGTCCTGCCCGACCTGACCCCGGCCGAGGCCGTCGAGGTCACGGCCGTGCACTCGGTCGCGGGCACCTTCGACCCCGGGGACGGGCTGATGACCCGGCCGCCCTTCGAGGACCCGCACCACACGGCGACCCCCGCGGCGATCGTCGGCGGCGGCAGCGGGATGGCGCGCCCCGGCGCGGTCTCGCGAGCGCACCGCGGCGTCCTGCTCCTCGACGAGGCGCCTGAGTTCCCGTCCCGCGTGCTCGAGACCCTGCGGCAGCCGCTCGAGCAGGGCGAGCTCGTGCTGCACCGCTCGGGGGGTGCGGCGCGCTACCCCGCGCGTTTCCAGCTGGTGCTCGCGGCGAACCCGTGCCCGTGCGGGATGGCGACGGTCAACAAGGGCCTGGACTGCGCGTGCACGCCCGCGGCGAAGCGCCGGTACTTCGGCCGTCTGTCCGGACCGCTGCTCGATCGGGTGGACCTGCAGGTGGACGTGCTCCCGGTGACGCGCGCGGAGCGCACGGCGGGGCCGACCGGCGAGTCGACGGCCGACGTGGCGTGCCGCGTCGCGCGGGCGCGCGGTGCGGCACGCGAACGGCTGGCCGGCACTCCGTGGTCCACGAACGCCGAGGTACCGGGCGGGTGGCTGCGAGAACGGCTGGGCAGCGACCGGCGCGTGCTGCGGCCCGTCGAGCAGATGATCGACCGCGGTGTGCTGAGCCTGCGCGGCGCCGACCGGGTGCTCCGGATCGCGTGGACCGTCGCCGACCTGGGTGGGCGGGCCGCCCCGGACGCCGATGACGTGTCCACTGCCGTGACGATGCGCACGAGGGGGAACCATGGCTGACCCGCTCTTCGACATACCCCGGACAGAGCGCTCGGGTCGCCTGGCGCCAGGCGCGGGGGCCGTGCCGTTCGACGCCGCGGACCCGGTGCTCGCCCGCGCCGCCTGGAGCAGGCTGGTGGAGCCGGGCGACCCGGTGGCCGGCGCGCTCGTCACCCATCTCGGGGCGCCGGGCGCGCTCGTGTGGCTCCTCGACGCCGTCGGGGACCCTGCGCGCGCCCTGCGCGGTGCGGCGCTGGAGCCGCTGGGTACCGCGGTGGCCGCCGACCGGCTGCTAGAAGCGGTGGCGCGGTGGGTGCCACGCCTGGATCGGCTCGACCCGCGTCGGGAGCTCCGCGTGCTCGCGCGGCTCGGCGGCACGCTGCTGATCCCGGGCGACGCGCGATGGCCCACCCGCCTCGGCGAGCTCGGCGCGGCGGAGCCCTTCGCCCTCTGGGTGCGGGGCGACCCGGACCTGGCCGCCCTCGCGGACCGGTCGGTCGCGGTGGTCGGGGCACGCGCGTCCACCGCGTACGGCGAGCACGTCGCCGCGGACCTCGCGGCCGGGCTGGCCGACCGCGGGTTCACGGTGGTCTCCGGTGGGGCGTACGGGATCGACGCCGCCGCGCACCGCGGGGCGCTTGCGGGCGGCGCGTCCACCGTCGCCGTGCTCGCCGGGGGAGTTGATCGGTACTACCCGCCGGGCAACCACGAGCTGTTGCGCCGGATCGCCGCCGGGGCGGGCGCGGTGGTGAGCGAGGTCCCGCCCGGCTCGGCCCCGTTCAGGCAGCGGTTCCTCGCGCGCAACCGGCTCATCGCTGCAGCGTCCTGCGCGACGGTCGTGGTGGAGGCGGCCTGGCGGTCAGGCGCGCTGTCGACGGCGCGGCACGCCGCCCAGCTGCTGCGCCCGCTGGGTGCGGTGCCGGGCCCGGTGACGTCCGGCACGTCGACGGGGTGTCACGCGCTGCTGCGGGACGGCGTCGCTGTCTGCGTGACCGACGCCGCCGAGGTCGCGGAGCTGGCCGGGCCGATGGACGCGGGGGAGGCGGGCGCGGCCGGCGAGCGTCGTGGTGGGGCGTCGGGCGCCGCCGCCGTCGGGAGTCGCCGGGGCTCGGGCGGGCGCCGCCCCGAGTCGGTGGAGGCGCTCGGTGGCCGCGCGCAGCGGGCGTGGGACGCGCTACCGGCTCGTGCGGCGGCGGCCCTGGACGCGCTCGCCCGCACCGCCGGCCTGTCCGTCGCCGAGACGCTCTCCGGGCTGGGCACGCTGGAGCAGCACGGTCTCGCCGCGCAGGAGGGCGGAAGGTGGCACCGCGCGCCCTGAGGCCCGGCGCGCACGCGCGGGCTCCTGCCGGCCGAGTGGGTCTGGGGTCGGTCGACACGCGTGCCCGATCACCGTGGCGGTGGCGGGCCGGGGGCACACTGACCTGGATGGACACCGATCCGGACCTCCCGCCGCTGCCGGCGTCGCTCGCGGACGCTGTGGAGCGATTCGACGAGCATCTGGCCGTGCAGCGGGGGCACTCGGTGCACACCCGCCGCGCCTACCGCGCGGACATCAGCTCGCTGCTGCGGTACTCGGTGCGCCACGGCGCGGGGGGCCTGCCCGACGTGGACGTCGGGGTCCTGCGCGGGTGGCTCGCCGCCCAGGCGGACCGGGGCCTGGCACGCGCCACCATCGCGCGCAGGGGGGCCGCTGCGCGGGCGTTCCTCCGCTGGGCCTACCGGGGCGGCCTGGTCCCGACCGACGCCACGGCACGCCTCGCCAGCCCCAAGGTGCCGCGCACCCTGCCGACGGTGCTGAGCGCCGACGCGGCGGCGGCGATGCTCGACGCCGCGCGCGACGAGGCACACACCGCCGGACCCGACGAGCGGCCGGCCGCGCTGCGCGCCTGGGCGGCGGCCGAGCTGCTCTACGGCAGCGGCATCCGCGTCGGCGAGCTCGTCCAGGTGGACGTGTCGGCCGTCGACCTCACGGAACGGCTCGTGCGGGTGCTCGGCAAGGGCGGGAAGGAACGGGTGGTGCCGTTCGGCGTTCCCGCGGCCCGTGCGGTCGCGGAGTGGCTCGCCCGGGGCCGGCCCGCGCTGGCGCAGCCGACGTCGGGGGCGGCCCTCCTGCTCGGCGCGCGGGGCGGCCGGTGGGGTCAGCGCCAGGTGCGCGAGGCCGTGCACCGGCTCGCGGCGATGGCGGGTGTGGAGGACGTCGCACCCCACGCCCTGCGGCACTCCGCCGCGACGCACCTGCTCCAGGGCGGATCCGACCTGCGCTCCGTCCAGGAGGTGCTGGGGCACTCTGACCTCGGCACCACGCAGCGGTACACGCACGTGGACGGGGAGCGGCTGCGCAAGGTGTTCGTGCAGGCGTTCCCCCGCGCCTGACGCGCCGGAGGCCCGCCCGACGAGCCGGTTCAGGGGCTGCCCGGGAGCAGCACGATCGGTGCGGCCTCGCCGAGCAGGGCGAGCGGGTCGAGGTACGTCTCACCGCGCAGCACGCCCCAGTGCAGACAGCGCGCGGGGTCGCAGTGCCCCGGCCCCTCGGCCAGCCGCCCCACGACGTCGCCGCGGCCGACCGTCGTACCGCGCTCCAATGCGGCGGCCACCGGCTCGAAGGTGGAGCGCAGCCCGTCGGGATGTGTCACGACGACCACCGGCTTCCCCGCGACCGGCCCGGCGAAGGTCACGACCCCCGGGGCGGGCGAGCGCACCTCCGCCCCGTCGGACGCGGCGAGGTCGACGCCGCGGTGGCCCGGCAGCCAGTCCTCGGCCGGCGGGTCGAACGGATGCACCACCGCTCCGGGGACCGGGCGCTCCCAGCCTTCGGTGGGTGCGGTGGCGGTGGGTGCGAAGGTCGGTGCGGTGGGGGCGGTGGGGGCGGTGGGGGCGGTGGGGGCGGTGGGGGCGGTGGGGGCGGTGGGGGCGGTGGGGGCGGTGGGGGCGGAGGAGGCGGCCGGGGCGATCGCGGCCGGCGGCGACGCGGCGACGGTGAGCACTATCGTGAGCAGGGCCGCGAGCGCGGGGGCGGTGGTCATGCGGACGACCGTGCCAGTATCGGGTCGGGGCGCCGCCTGGGCCGCCCGGAGCTGTGGACGCAGAGGTCTTGGGGGCAGTGTCGTGGCGGCCCGCGTCGGGGCGCGCGACGTACCGCGGAGCGGGTTCGTCGCCGTCGAACCCGGCGGCCCACGGGTGCGCTCCGCGGCCCTGCGGCGTCGGGTAGACTCGGCGGCGCGATCGGCTCGCGCCTTCGCTCCCGACCACTCCCGGTGGAACTCCCGCGGATCGTCCCTGACGTCCGCGGTGCCGCCCGGCCGGGGGCGGGCTCCGCGAGCAGGTCGACATCGCGCGTCACGTACGCGCCCCGAGCGCCGGTCGGCCGGCGGGAGGGGCGTGGCCGCGTCGGCAGCGGTCCGCACCCGGGTTCCCCGGGGGTGGTGCCGGCCCGGCGTGACGCCAGGGGTGCCGGGCCAGATGCCTGTCACCGACCAACCGAGTACCGCGACCGGTCACCTGCTCCAGGGCAGGACCGCTCGCCTGATGAGTGTGCATCCCGGAGGATCCGGGGGCACACTGCGAAAGGACGTGTCATGGCCGTCGTGACCATGCGCCAGCTCCTCGAGAGCGGTGTCCACTTCGGACACCAGACCCGCCGTTGGAACCCGAAGATGAAGCGGTTCATCTTCACGGAGCGCAACGGCATCTACATCGTCGACCTCCAGCAGTCGCTGTCGTACATCGACCGCGCCTACGAGTTCGTCAAGGAGACCGTCGCCCACGGCGGTTCCGTCCTGTTCGTCGGCACCAAGAAGCAGGCGCAGGAGCCCGTGGCCGATCAGGCCGGTCGCGTCGGCATGCCGTACGTGAACCACCGCTGGCTCGGTGGCATGCTCACCAACTTCAGCACCGTGCACAAGCGTCTCCAGCGCCTCAAGGAGCTCGAGGAGATCGACTTCGACGACGTCGCCGGCTCGTCGCTGACGAAGAAGGAGCTCCTCGTCCTGCGTCGCGAGAAGGACAAGCTCGCGCGCACCCTCGGCGGCATCCGTGACATGGCCAAGACGCCGTCCGCGGTCTGGATCGTGGACACCAACAAGGAGCACCTCGCCGTCAACGAGGCGCGCAAGCTGGGCATCCCGGTCGTCGCGATCCTCGACACCAACTGCGACCCGGACGTTGTCGACTACGCCATCCCCGGCAACGACGACGCGATCCGCTCCGTCACCCTGCTGACCCGCGTGATCGCGGACGCGGCGGCCGAGGGCCTGCTGCAGCGCCACTCGGGCAAGAAGGGCGATGCCGCGGAGACCACCGAGGCCGAGCCGCTGGCCGAGTGGGAGCGCGAGCTCCTGGCCGGCGCGGAGGCCACACAGGCCGACGCCCCCGCCGCTGAGGAGACCCCGGCTGCTGAGGCCCCCGTCGCCGAGGAGGCCCCGGCTGCTGAGGCCCCCGTCGCCGAGGAGGCCCCGGCTGCTGAGGCCCCCGTCGCCGAGGAGACCCCGGCTGCTGAGGAGACCCCGGCCGCTGAGGCCCCCGTCGCCGAGGAGACCCCGGCCGCCGAGGGCGAGCAGGCCGCCGAGAAGTCCGAGTGAGGCCCCGCGGGCCGGTCGCGATCGCGACCGGCCCGCGGACTCCCCGGTACCCCTTCCGCCCGTCGCCCCGACCGGGACCGGGCGGAACTCGAACCAGCACGGAGGACATCCATGGCGAACTACACCGCCGCTGACATCAAGGCGCTGCGCGAGCGCACCGGTGCCGGCATGCTCGACGTCAAGAAGGCGCTCGACGAGGCCGACGGCAACGCCGAGCAGGCCATCGAGATCATCCGCAAGAAGGGCCTTGCCCGCGCCGCGAAGCGCGAGGGCAACGCCACCACCGAGGGCCTCGTGGCCGTCAAGGTCGAGGACTCGGCCGCCGGCCAGGCCGCGACGCTGATCGAGCTCGACGCCGAGACGGACTTCGTCGTCAAGAACGAGAAGTTCATCACGCTGGCCGACAGCGTCCTCGACGCCGCTGCCGCGGCGGGCGCCACCGACGCCGAGTCGGCCCTCGCAGCCCCGGCTGCCGAGGGCACCGTGGCCGACCTCATCGCCGCGCAGGGCGCGACGCTGGGCGAGAAGATCGTCCTGCGCCGCGTCGCCCGCGTCGAGGCCCCGAAGGTCACGACCTACCTGCACAAGACGGCGAAGGACCTGCCGCCGTCCATCGGCGTGGTCGTCGCCACGGACGAGGCAGCCGAGCCGGTGGCCAAGGACATCGCGCAGCACATCGCGGCCCTGTCGCCGACGTACCTCTCCCGTGACGACGTCCCCGCGGACGTCGTCGCCAAGGAGCGGGAGATCGCGCGCGAGGTCTCGATCGCCGAGGGCAAGCCCGAGGCTGCGCTCCCGAAGATCGTCGAGGGCCGGCTGAACGGCTTCTTCAAGGACGCCGTCCTCGTGGACCAGCCGCTGGCCAAGGACACGAAGACGACCGTCGCCAAGCACGTCGCCACCACGGGCGGCAACCTGCTGGGCTTCGTCCGCTTCCGCGTCGGCAGCTGACGCACGCAGCGCTCAGGCCCGGCCGCACCGTCCGCGGTGCGGCCGGGCCTGTCGCATACCCGCCCGCGCGACGGAGCGGGATCGGGCGTCCGGTGCCAGGATTCGGCAAGGACACCCCATAGGACGGCTGGGCGAGGGCGCGCAAAGACGTCGAGGAGTGCCCGGCAGGTGCCGGCAGACGCGGAACAATGCGGAACACTTGTGAAAAAGACCGAGAGAGCGACGGTGGCGCACGTGACCGAGACGAACCAGACCGACCCGACCCCCGCGACGGGCGAGCCCGCGCCCGCGCGCCGGGTGCTCCTCAAGCTCTCCGGCGAGACCTTCGGCGGCGGCAACGTGGGTCTCGCGACCGACGTGGTGCGCCGCATCGCGCAGGAGATCGGCGACGCGGTGCGCCAGGGCGTGCAGGTCGCGATCGTCTCCGGCGGGGGCAACTTCTTCCGCGGCGCGGAGCTCTCGCGCGCCGGCCTGGACCGCGCGCGGGCCGACTACATGGGCATGCTCGGCACGGTGATGAACTGCCTGGCGCTGCAGGACTTCCTGGAGCAGGACGGCGTGAAGACCCGCGTGCAGACCGCCATCACGATGGGCCAGGTCGCGGAGCCCTACATCCCGCTGCGCGCGATCCGCCACCTCGAGAAGGGGCGCGTCGTGATCTTCGGCGCGGGTGCCGGTATGCCGTACTTCTCCACCGACACGGTCTCCGTACAGCGGGCCCTGGAGACGGACTGCGACGAGGTCCTCATGGGCAAGAACGGTGTCGACGCCGTCTACTCGGCCGACCCGCGCACGGACCCCGACGCCCAGCGGCTCGAGCACCTGACGTACACGGACGCGCTGGTGCGCGGGCTGAACGTGATGGATGCGACGGCGCTGTCCCTCTGCCGGGACAATGACGTGCGCATGCGGGTCTTCGGGCTCGAGGCGCCGGGTAACGTGACCCGCGCCCTGCTGGGCGAGAAGATTGGCACGCTGGTCACCACCCACTGACCGCGACAGCACACGACGGCATCATGACGACGACAAAGGAGCACCGGTGATCGACGACACCCTCCTCGAGGCCGAGGACAAGATGGACAGGGCGATCGAGGTCGCCAAGGAGGACTTCTCGGGCATCCGCACCGGCCGGGCGAACGCCGGCATGTTCTCGAAGATCACCGTGGACTACTACGGCGCGCCCACGCCGTTGCAGCAGCTCGCGTCGTTCAACATCCCCGACGCGCGCACGGTACTGATTACGCCGTTCGACAAGACCTCGATGACGGCGATCGAGAAGGTGCTGCGCGAGTCCGACCTGGGCATCAACCCGTCCAACGACGGCAACGCGATCCGCGTGATCATGCCCGCCCTCACCGAGGAGCGGCGCCGCGACTACGTGAAGATGGCCAAGGGCAAGGCGGAGGACGCGCGCGTCTCCCTGCGCAACGTGCGCCGCAAGGCCAAGGAGGAGCTCGACCGCATCGTCAAGGACGGCGAGGCCGGCGAGGACGAGGTGGGCCGCGCCGAGAAGGAGCTGGAGTCGCTGACGAAGAAGCACGTCGAGGCGGTCGACCAGCTGCTCGCCGGCAAGGAGAGCGAGCTGCTCGAGGTCTGATGGTGACCCATCCCCTCGAACCGGGCGAGGACGCGTCCCCGCTCGACCCGTCCACCGGCGGGGCGGTCGGCCCGCAAGCCTCGCGTGCCGGCCGCAACCTGCCCGTGGCGATCGCCGTCGGCGTGCTCCTGCTCGTCGCCGTGGCGGCGTCCCTCTGGTTCCGACCCGAGCCCTTCGTCCTCGTCGCGGCCGTCGCCGTCGGCGCGGCCCTCTGGGAGCTGCGCCAGGCCTTCGCGCGTCGCGACATCCACATCCCGATGCTCCCGCTCCTGGTGGGCGGGGTGGGGATGGTCGTCTCCGCGTACACGTCGGGGCCGGAGGCCCTGCTCGTCGCGTACGTGCTGACGGTGGGTGCGGTGGTCGTCTGGCGGGTGTTGGACGGCCCGGGCCCCCAGGCGCTGCGGGACTCGGCGGCGGCGGTCTTCGCCGCCACCTACGTGCCGTTCCTCGCGGGTTTCGTCCTCCTGCTGCTCGCACAGCCGGAGGGTGAGCTCCGCGTAGCGCTGTTCATCCTCCTGGCCGTCGCGAACGACGTCGGCGGGTACGTGGCCGGGGTGACGCTCGGGCGGCACCCGCTGGCACCCACGGTGAGCCCCAAGAAGACCTGGGAGGGCCTGGCGGGCTCGTTCGCGCTCGCGACCGCCGTGGGCGTCGCGGGCGCGGTCCTGGTGCTCGACGCCAGCCCGCTGCTCGGCGTCGTGCTGGGCATCCTGACCGCGATCACGGCCACGGTGGGCGACCTTGCCGAGTCGCTCATCAAGCGGGACCTAGAATTGAAGGACATGGGTTCGCTGCTCCCCGGCCACGGGGGCGTGCTGGACCGACTCGACTCGCTGGTCGTCACCGCTCCGTTCGTGTACCTCGTGCTCACGATGGCGCCGTCGACGGCCCTGTAAGGAACCCCCATGCCTGCCACCCCCGCACGTCCCGCGACGCCCGGCACCGACCTCGGGATGCCCGTCATCCGGCCGGGCGACGAGACCGCGCCGATGCCGCTGCAGATGGCGCCGCGCCGGCGGGGCAAGCCGCCGAAGCACTTCGCCGACCTCACGCCGGCCGAACGGGTCGCGTCCGTGGAGGCGATGGGGGAGAAGTCGTTCCGGGCCAAGCAGCTCGCAACGCACTACTTCCAGCACTACACGTCCGACCCGGAGCTGATGACCGACCTGCCCGCGGCGACCCGCGAGGCGATGGCGACCACGATGTTCCCGCCGCTCATCCGGCCCACGCGCACGCTCGAGGCCGACGGCGGCACGACGGTGAAGACGCTGTGGCACCTGTTCGACGACGCGAAGGTCGAGTCGGTGCTGATGCGCTACCCGCAGCGCACCACGCTGTGCGTGTCGTCGCAGGCGGGCTGCGGCATGGCGTGCCCGTTCTGCGCCACCGGCCAGCTCGGGCTCACGCGCAACCTGTCGACGGCAGAGATCCTCGAGCAGGTGCGGGCCGCGTTCCGGTCGCTGGCCGCCGGGGAGATCCCGGGCGGCCCGACGCGGCTGAACAACCTCGTCTTCATGGGTATGGGCGAGCCGCTGGCGAACCCGCGGGCGGTGATCGAGACGGTCAAGGCCCTGGTGGCGCCGCAGCCCGAGGGCTTCGGCATGTCCGCGCGCAACATCACGGTCTCCACGGTGGGGCTCGTGCCGGCGATGCTGAAGCTCGCCGACCTGGGCATCCCGGTGACGCTCGCGCTCAGCCTGCACGCCCCGGACGACGACCTGCGCAGCGAGCTGGTGCCGATCAACACCCGGTGGAGCGTGGACGAGGCGATCGACGCGGCCCGGCACTACTACGAGGTCACCGGCCGGCGCGTGTCCATCGAGTACGCGCTCATCAAGGACATGAACGACCACGGCTGGCGCGCCGACCTCCTGGGGGAGAAGCTCAACGCCCGCGGGCGCGGCTGGGTGCACGTGAACCCCATCCCGCTGAACCCGACGCCCGGGTCCATCTGGACCGCGAGCGAGCGTGCCGTCGAGGACGAGTTTGTGGCACGCTTGCACGGGCACGGCATCCCCACCACGATCCGTGACACCCGCGGGAGCGACATCGACGGCGCCTGCGGGCAGCTGGCCGCCGAGGAGGACGACGAGTGAGCTCTCTGTTCAGCACGGTCTCCGCGATGCGCTCCGGGTACGAGCGGGACGAGGTCGAGGAGTTCTTCGACCACGCTCGTCAGGCCTACGAGGGGCGCACCGCCGAACCGCTGTCGCACGCAGACATCCAGGTCTCGACGTTCGACCTGGTGCGCGGCGGGTACGACACGCACGAGGTCGACGCCGCGCTGGACCGGCTGGAGGCCGCGTTCATCGCGCGGCAGCGGGCCGAGTACGTGGCCGCGCACGGGCAGGAGGCGTGGATGGCGGCGCTGGCCGACCGGGCGCGCACGATGTACGGGCGCCTGGGCCGGCCGGACGGGAAGAAGTTCGCGCCCGCCGAGCGTGGCGCGCGGGCGTACGACTGCGACGACGTCGACGCCCTCTGCGACCAGCTCGTGGCCTACTTCGATCGGCAGGAGCCGCTGGCCGCGTTGGAGGTCCGTTCGGCGACCTTCGGCCGTGCGAAGGGTTCCGACGGGTACGCCGAGGCCTCGGTGGACAGCTTCTTCGCCCGCGCCATCGAGGTGCTGCTCGGCGTCGAGTGACGTCGGTCAGGGCGCGCCGGCCTCCGACAGCAGGGCGGTGTGCTCGGTGCGCGCGAGGACGTCGCGGATGGTGTCGCGGCTGCGGGTGAGGCAGGCGAGCCGGTCCTCGATCTCCACGAGCTCGCTCGCGAGCATCTCGGCCACCGCGCGGGGGCAGGTGGGGAAGTCCGCCGCCCACGCCTCCTCCATGTCGAGGAGGACCTTGATGAGCCGGGTGGGGATACCGGCCCGGACCATGCTCGCGACCCGCGACACGCGCGCGACGTCGTCCTCGGCGTACGTGCGGTACCCGTTCGAGGCCCGGGCCGCCGTGAGCAGGCCCTGCTGCTCGTAGTACCGCACCAGCCGGGGCGCCACACCGGTGCGCCGGGCGACCTCGCCGATCTTCATCTCGCGCCTCCTGTCCTGGGTCGACTGCGTGACCTGAGTCACGCTTGACATTGACATCAGTGTCAAACTCTAGCGTCGGCCACATGACGACGACAGAGACCGTATCCCGCCGGCGCAGCGCCTTGTGGCCGTCGCTGATCGTGCTGGGCGGCGCGACGTTCACCATGGTCACGGCCGAGATGCTCCCCACCGCGGTGCTGCCGCAGATGAGCGCCGGCCTCGGGGTCACGGAGGCGCGGACCGGCCTCCTCGTCTCGATCTGGGCGGCCGCCGTCGTGGTGGCGAGCTTCCCCCTCGTGCGCCTCTCCCGCGGGCGGGACCGCCGATCGGTGATCGCCGTGGCGCTGGTCGTGCTCGCCGCCTCGTCCGCCGCAACCGCCCTCGCGTCGTCGTACGGCGTCGCGGCGGGTGCCCGGCTCGTCGGCGCCGCGGCCGTCGGCCTGCTGTGGGCCACCGCCAACGCGCACGTGGCCGACCTCGTGCCCGACCGGCTGCTCGCCCGTTCCGTGGCGGTCGTGCTCGGCGGCGCCACGCTCGGCATGGTCCTCGGCACCCCGCTCGCCAGCCTCGTCACGCGCGGCGTCGGGTGGCGGGCGGCGTTCGCAGGGCTCGCCGTGGCGACGCTGGTCGTCGCGGTGCTGGTCAGGGTCGTCGTCGCCCGGTCCGGGGCGCCGGCCACGCAGTCGGGCGCGGGTGCCGCGCACGAGGGGGCGGGCGCCGCGCGACCGGTGTCGGGGCCGGGGCCGATGATCGCGGTCACGGGGATCGTCGGCGTGCTGCTGGTGGGCCACTACGGCGTGTACACGTACGTCACGCGGATCGTCGAGGCGCCCGCCGCCTCCGTGCCGGGCGGGGTCAGCAGCCTGCTCCTGGTGTTCGGGCTCGCCTCGGCGCTCGGCGTGCTGCTGGCCGGCAGGTTCGGCACCCGCACGGCGCCCGCGCTCGTCGTGAGCGTGGCCGCGACGGCCGTCGCGCTGCTCGGCCTCGCCGTGGTCGACGTGCACCCCGCGCTCGGGGTGGCGGTCGTCGTCGCCTGGGGCGTGGCGTCCGGCGCGCTCCCGCCGCTGGCCCAGACGCTGATTCTGCGGCTGGGCGGCCCCGGGCGGCGCGAGACGGCGGGGGCGCTCATCCCCGTGGTCTTCAACGGGGGGATCGCCGTGGGCGCCGCGCTCGCGTCGCTGCTCGTGGCGCGCGCCGGCGTCGAGGTGCTGCCCGTGCCCGCCGCCGTCCTGGTCGCGGCGACGGCGCTGGCCCTGGTCGCGGGCTCGCGCGCCTGGCGCGAACCGGCGAGGAGGTTCCGGGCCCCGGCGGGCAGTGACGGGGAGGCCGGCCGCACGACGCAGCGGAAGCCGATGTGCGTGGTCGCGGAGTCGACCGACTGGGCCGACCGGGCGGCGGGGCGGTAGCGCAGGCAGTACTCCGGGGCGCACAGGTGCGAGCCGCCCTTGAGCGCCTTGCGCGGGTGCCGCTCGCCCGGGCCGACGGAAGCGCGGGCGGCGGGGCCCAGGTCGTCGGCGGACGGCGCGCAGCACGCGCCGTCGTGCGCGTGCCGGGAGGCGCCGGTGAGGTAGAACGTCGTCGTCCATTCCCACACGTTGCCGATCATGTCCGCGAGGCCGTAGCCGTTGGCGCGGAAGGTCCCGACGGGGGACGTGCCCACCCAGCCGTCCGCCCCCGTGTTGTCGTACGGGAACCGGCCCTGCCAGGTGTTCGCCATCAGCCGTCCGTCCGCTCGCGGCTCGTCGCCCCACGCGTACCGGGTGCCGTCGGTGCCGCCGCGCGCCGCGTACTCGAACTCGGCCTCCGTGGGCAGGTCGCGGCCCGCCCAGCGCGCATAGGCGAGCGCGTCGTCGAACGCGAGGAGCACCACCGGGTGGTCCTCGCGGCCGGTGGTGTCGGTGCCCGGGCCGCCGGGGGTGCGCCAGGACGCGCCGGGCTGCCAGCGCCACCACTGCGTCCAGTCGGCGAGGTTCACGGGCCCGGTGGTGGGTGTGAACACCAGGCCGCCGGGCACGAGGTCGGCCGGGTCGGCGCCGGGGAAGTCGGCCGGGTCGAGCTCGCGCTCGGCCACCGTGACGTAGCCCGTCTCGGCCACGAACCGCGCATACTGCGCGTTCGTCACCGGGTGCTGCTCGACGGCGAACGCGTCCACCGGCACCTCGCGCACGGGTCCCTCGTCCGGATAGAACTCGGTGGAGCCCATCCGGAACGTCCCCGCAGGGACGTCGACGAGCGGGGAGAGCGCGGCAGCGTCGGACATACGGCCATCCTGCCCGCTCGGGCCCCAGCCGTCAGCACCGTCAGCCGTCAGCAGACGGCGGCGACCGGGTCGCGGTGCCCGTGCGCAGGTACACGCCGGAGCTGTACTGGCCCGGCCCGATGCGGTTCCACAGGTCGGCCGACCCGCGGTGCCCGTCCTGGTACGCCGCCTGCGCCAGGGCGGGGCCGCCGTGGCGAGGGCGCCCGCTGGGATTCCGGCCGGCTGCGATGATGTGCCGCATGACCCGCTCCGTCACCCTCCTCGGCTCCACCGGCTCCATCGGCACGCAGGCGATCGACGTCCTCCGGGCGCATCCCGGTCGCTTCCGGGTGGAAGCCCTGAGCGCGGGGGGTGCGGACGTCGGCCTGCTCGCCGAGCAGGCCGCGACGCTCGGGGTGCGCGCCGTCGCCGTGGCGGACGCCGGTCGCGCCGCGGAGCTGCGGGAAGCCCTGGCCGCGCGGCTCGGCGCGGGGGCCGAGGACGTCGAGGTGCTGGCCGGCCCCGACGCCGCCACCGAGCTGGCCGGGCGCGGCTCCGACGTCGTGCTCAACGGCATCACCGGGTCCGTCGGGCTGCGACCGACGCTCGCGGCGCTCGCGGGCTCCTCGTCGCTGGCGCTCGCCAACAAGGAGTCGCTCGTGGTGGGCGGCTCGCTGGTCAAGGCCGCCGCGGCGCCCGGGCAGATCGTGCCCGTGGACTCCGAGCACTCGGCGATCGCGCAGGCGCTGCGCGGGGGAGCCCGCGACGAGGTGCGGCGCCTTGTGCTCACCGCGTCGGGCGGCCCGTTCCGCGGCCGCAGCCGCGATGACATCAAGAAGGCCACGGCCGACGAGGCGCTCGCCCACCCGACATGGTCGATGGGGCCGGTCGTGACGGTCAATTCGGCGTCGCTCATGAACAAGGGTCTGGAGCTGATCGAGGCGCACCTGCTGTTCGACGTGCCGGTGGACGACATCACCGTGGTGGTGCATCCCCAGTCGGTGGTGCACTCCATGGTCGAGTTCCACGATGGCTCGACGATCGCCCAGGCGTCCCCGCCGGACATGCGCCTGCCGATCGCGCTGGGCCTGTCGTGGCCCGAGCGTCTCGACGTCGTGTCCCCGCCGTGCGACTGGACGCGCGCGGCGTCCTGGACGTTCGAGCCGCTCGACGAGGCGACGTTCCCCGCCGTCGGGCTGGCGCGGGCCGCCGCGGCGGCGTCCGCCACCCACCCCGCGGTGTACAACGCGGCGAACGAGCAGGGCGTCGCCGCGTTCCTGGCCGGGCGGATCGGCTTCCTCGACATCGTGGAGACCGTCGAGCGGGTGCTGGGCGAGCACGACGGCGTCGCCCCGGACGCCGTGACGCTGGAGGCCGTCGAGTCCGCGGAGTCCTGGGCACGGGCGCGCGCCGACGAGATCCTCGCGCGCTCCTGACGATTCCTGCACGAGCGGCCCTCCCGGCCGCGCGGCGGGCGCTCCGGGTTGACCTAGGCTCGGGGCCGTGGACGTTCTCTCCTGGGTGGTCGGCATCGCCGTGATGATCGTGGGCCTCGCGATCTCGATCGGGCTGCACGAGGTGGGCCACATGGTGCCCGCGAAGAAGTTCGGCGTGCGGGTGAGCGAGTACATGGTCGGCTTCGGGCCCACGCTCTGGTCGCGCACGAAGGGCGAGACCGAGTACGGCGTCAAGGCGATCCCGCTGGGCGGGTACGTGCGGATGGTGGGCATGATGCCGCCGGCCCCGGCGGGCACGCGGCGGCGCGGCGGCTTCTTCGGCCAGGTGATCGCGGACGCGCGCGACGCGTCGGTGAGCGAGATCCGCCCGGGGGAGGAGCACCGGGCCTTCTACGAGCTGTCCACGCCCAAGAAGCTCGTGGTCATGCTCGGCGGGCCGGTGATGAACCTGGTCATCGCCGTCGTGCTGACGTTCATCGTGCTGGTCGGGATCGGCATGCCCTCCGTCACGACGACCGTCGGTGCCGTGACCGGGTGCACCCCCACCGCCACGACGGCGCAGGGCGAGCCCGTGTGCGGCGCCGACGCCGCGCCGTCCCCCGCGGCGGCGGCCGGGCTGCAGGCCGGCGACGAGGTCGTCGAGTGGGACGGCACGGAGGTCACGTCGTGGGAGCAGCTGGCCGGCATGATCGCGGACTCGCCCGACCAGGAGGTGCAGGTCGTCGTCCGGCGCGACGGTGCCGAGGTGCCGCTGACGGTCACGACCGCCGCGCGGCAGGTGCCTGTCGTCGACGCCGAGGGGAACCCCGAGGTCGGCGCGGACGGCGAGGCGGCCACCGAGACGGCGGGCTTCCTGGGCATGACCCCCACGCAGGAGCACAAGCCGATGCCGGTCTCCACGGTGCCGGAGGCGGTGTGGGAGCAGGTCTCGGGCACGGCGGCGATGATCGTCACCCTCCCGGTGCGGATCGGCGACGCTGCCGTGCAGGCATTCACCGACGAGCCGCGCTCGCAGGACTCCGTGATGTCGGTGGTCGGGGTGGGCCGGATGGCCGTGGACGCCGTCGCGGCGGATGCGCCGGTCGTCTCGACCCTGCAGTTCCTGCTGAGCCTGCTGGCGGCGCTGAACGTGGCCCTGTTCGTCTTCAACCTCATCCCGCTGCTGCCGCTGGACGGCGGCCACGTGGTCAACGCCCTGTACGAGGGCGCCAAGCGCACGCTCGCCCGGCTGCGCGGGCTCCCGCTCCCGGGCCCGGCGGACGTCGCCCGGATGATGCCGGTGGCCTACGTGATGTTCGTCGTCCTGCTGGGGACGGGGGCGATCCTCATCGTCGCGGACGTGGTCGACCCCGTGCGGCTGATGTAGCGCAGCGCGGATCGTCCGGCGCCGGGTGAAGGTCGTGCGCACGATACGGCGGGGATTCGGTGCCGGTGCCCGCCCGCGTGCGTGACACCCGCTCGTTCGCGCGATACTGGCACTGTGACTGCAGTGAACCTCGGCATGCCGACCCCGCCCGTGCCCACGCTGGCCCCGCGCCGCAAGACCCGCCAGATCCAGGTGGGCAAGGTGGCCGTCGGCGGAGACGCGCCGATCAGCATCCAGTCGATGACGACGACACCCACCACCGACATCAACGCGACGCTGCAGCAGATCGCCGAGCTGACGGCCGCGGGCTGCGACATCGTGCGCGTCGCCGTGCCGACCATCGACGACGCAGAGGCGCTGCCCGCGATCGCGACGAAGTCGCAGATCCCGGTGATCGCCGACATCCACTTCCAGCCCAAGTACGTGTTCGCCGCGATCGACGCCGGCTGCGCCGCCGTCCGCGTGAACCCGGGCAACATCCGCAAGTTCGACGACCAGGTCAAGGAGATCGCGAAGGCGGCCTCCGGAGCCGGGGTCTCGCTGCGGATCGGCGTCAACGCCGGGTCGCTCGACAAGCGCTTGCTGGAGAAGTACGGCAAGCCGACGGCGGAGGCGCTCGTGGAGTCGGCGGTGTGGGAGGCGAGCCTCTTCGAGGAGCACGGCTTCCACGACTTCAAGATCTCGGTCAAGCACAACGACCCCGTCGTCATGGTGCGGGCCTACGAGCTGCTGTCCCAGCGCGGCGACTGGCCGCTGCACCTCGGCGTCACCGAGGCCGGGCCCGCCTTCCAGGGCACCATCAAGTCCGCGACGGCGTTCGGCGCGCTGCTCAGCCAGGGCATCGGCGACACCATCCGGGTCTCCCTGTCGGCGCCCCCGGTGGAGGAGGTCAAGGTCGGCACGCAGATCCTGCAGGCGCTCAACCTGCGCCCGCGCAAGCTCGAGATCGTCTCCTGCCCGTCGTGCGGCCGCGCCCAGGTGGACGTCTACACGCTCGCGGAGAAGGTCACTGCCGGCCTGGAGGGCATGACCGTGCCGCTGCGCGTCGCCGTGATGGGCTGCGTCGTCAACGGCCCGGGCGAGGCGCGCGAGGCGGACCTCGGCGTCGCGTCGGGCAACGGCAAGGGCCAGATCTTCGTCAAGGGCGAGGTCATCAAGACCGTGCCGGAGGCGATGATCGTCGAGACGCTCATCGAGGAGGCCATGCGGATCGCCGAGTCGATGCCGGCGCCCGAGAACGACACGCAGGCCGGCGCTCCCGTCGTCTCGGTGAGCTGAGACCGACGGACGTCGGCAGGATCGAGATCCACGAGACCTGAGGGGCCCACGACGGCGAAGGGGGCGTGATGGGCGGCTGGCGACCGGCGGTGCGGGCGCGGGGCTCGTCCGCGGGCAGGCTCGACGCCCGTCGCCCGCGCGCCCGGGTGCTCGGCACCGAGGATCTCGACGCCGCGCGGGCCGTCTGCGCGCTCGACCCGGTCGCCTCCGTCCTGACGGCGTCGCGCCTGGACGTGGCCGCCCTGGCGGGGTTCGCGGCCGCCGGCGGGCAGGCGTGGGGCTTCCCGTCGACCGGCCCGCTGGTCGCGGTCTGCTGGTCGGGCGCGAACCTGGTACCCGTGCTGGCGCCGGACCTGGCGGGTGAGGAGGCCGAGGACGCCGTCGAAGCCTTCGCGAGGCTCGCCCACCTCCAGGGGCGACGGTCGTCGTCGATCGTGGGGGACCGGACCGCGGCTCTGGCGCTGTGGGAGCTCCTCGCCCCCCGCTGGCCGCCGGCGCGCGAGGTGCGGGCCGACCAACCGTCCCTGGCGATCTCCCGCGACCCGGACATCGACCCCGACCCCGCGGTGCGCCGCTCGACCCTCGCCGAGGCGGACCTGGTGCTGCCCGCGTGCGTGCGCATGTTCGCCGAGGAGGTCGGGTACGCCCCGGCGGCGTCCCATGGCAGCGCCTACGCGCTGCGGGTCCGCTCGCTCATCGCCGAGGGGCGCTCGTTCGTGCGGGTCGAGCCGGGCGCCCGGCCCGCCCCCCGGGCGACCGGCGCGCCCGGGCCGCTCGTGGCGTTCAAGGCGGAGCTCGGCGCCGTCGCGGGTGGCGTCGCTCAGGTACAGGGCGTGTGGGTCGACCCCGTGCGGCGCGGCCGGGGGCTGGCGGCCCCCGGCATGGCCGCCGTCGTCGTCGCGACCCGCCGGGAGGTGGCTCCCGTCGTGTCCCTGTACGTCAACGCCTTCAACACCCCGGCGCTGGCCACGTACCGGCGCGTGGGCTTCGAGCAGGTCGGCACGTTCACGACCGTGCTGTTCTGACGGCTGTTCTGACGGCTGTGCTGACCCCGGTTATCGGATCTGTCCGGATCGTGGGATGGTACCGGGCGTGACGACGCATGCGACGGGGGACGCACGGGTGAGCGAGGCACGGGTGGGTGGCGAGTGAAGGCGCTGTACAAGCCGGGGCCGGGGCCGGGGCTGGAGCTCGTGGACCGGCCGGAGCCGGAGGCGGGCCTCGCGGACGTGAAGATCCGGGTGCTGCGCACCGGCATCTGCGGCACGGACCTGCACATCGACCGCTGGGACGCCTGGGCGGCGTCCACCGTCCGGCCGCCCCTGGTGCCGGGCCACGAGTTCGTCGGCGAGGTCGTGGAGGTCGGCGACCTCGTGCACGACGTGGCCGTCGGGGACCTCGTCTCCGGCGAGGGGCACATCGTGTGCGGCATGTGCCGCAACTGCCGGGCCGGCCGCCGCCAGATGTGCATCCGCACCCAGGGCCTCGGACTGCAGCGCGACGGCGCGTTCGCGGAGTACGTGGTGCTGCCGGCCACGAACGTCTGGGTGCACCACGCCAGCCTCGACCTCGACGTCGCTGCGATCTTCGACCCGCTCGGCAACGCGGTGCACACCGCGCTCGCGTTCCCCGTCATCGGCGAGGACGTGCTCGTCTCGGGCTGCGGCCCCATCGGCCTGATGGCGATCGCCGTCGCCCGGCACGCGGGTGCGCACCTGGTGGTCGGCACGGACGTGAGCCCGGCGCGGCTCGAGATGGCGCGGGCCATGGGCGCCGACGCTGCCGTCGACGTGCGGACGGCCCGGGTCGCGCAGGCCCAGCGCGACCTCGGCCTGCGGGAGGGCTTCGACGTCGGCTTCGAGATGAGCGGGGCCCCGAGCGCGCTGCCGGAGATGATCGCGAACATGAACCATGGCGGCCGCATCGCGATGCTGGGGCTGCCGGCGGAGCCGATCGCGGTGGACTGGGGCACGGTCGTGACTCATATGCTCACGCTCAAGGGCATCTACGGCCGCGAGATGTTCGAGACCTGGCAGGCGATGGACGCGATGCTGCGCACCAGCGCGACGCTACGCGCGGCGATCGCGTCGGTCGTCACCGACCGGCTCCCCGCGAGCCGCTGGCGCGAGGGCTTCGAGGCGGCGGCCTCGGCACACGGCGGCAAGGTGGTCCTCGACTGGACGGAATGGGCGGGGTCTGACGACCACCCCCGAGGGAAGAAGGCGCACTGATGTACGGGACGTTCCGGGAGCACGTGGCGGGCGAGCTGCGGGAGATCGAGCACGCCGGCCTGACCAAGCACGAGCGCGGCATCACGGGCCCGCAGGGCGCCCGCATCCGGGCGGACGGCGCCGAGCTGCTCAACTTCTGCGCCAACAACTACCTCGGCCTGGCGGACGACCCGCGCATCCTCGCCTCCGCGCGCGACGCCCTCGACACGTGGGGCTACGGGCTGGCGAGCGTGCGGTTCATCTGCGGCACGCAGGACCAGCACCGCGCGCTGGAGCGGCGGCTGGCCGGCTTCCTCGGCACCGAGGAGTCGATCCTGTTCTCCTCGTGCTTCGACGCGAACGGGGGCGTCTTCGAGACCCTGTTCGGCGCCCAGGACGCCATCATCTCGGACGCGCTGAACCACGCCTCCCTCATCGACGGCATCCGGCTGTCGAAGGCCGCGCGGTTCCGCTACCGCAACCGCGACACGGCCGACCTCGAGGAGCAGCTGCGGGCCGCGCGCGACGGCGGGGCCCGGCACGTCGTGATCGTCACGGACGGCGTCTTCTCGATGGACGGCTACCTGGCCCCGCTGCGCGAGATCTGCGACCTGGCCGACCGCTACGAGGCCCTCGTGCTCGTGGACGACTCGCACGCCGTCGGCTTCATGGGCTCCAGCGGCCGGGGGACGCCCGAGCTGTGCGGCGTCGCCGACCGCGTGGACATCCTCACGGGCACGTTCGGCAAGGCGCTCGGCGGTGCGTCCGGCGGCTACGTCGCGGCACACGCCGAGATCGTCGACCTGCTGCGCCAGCGTGCGCGGCCGTACCTGTTCTCGAACACGCTGGCGCCGACGATCGTGGCGGGTACGCTCACGGCGCTCGACCTCGTGGAGCAGTCGGGCGACCTGCGGGCGCGCCTGGCCGAGAACGCGGCGCTCTTCCGCGGCCTCATGTCCGAGGCCGGCTTCGACCTGCTGCCCGGCGAGCACCCGATCGTGCCGGTGATGTTCGGCGACGCCGTGATCGCGTCGCGCGTCGCCGAAGCGATGGGGGAGCGCGGGGTCTACGTCACCGCCTTCAGCTTCCCCGTGGTGCCGCGGGGCGAGGCCCGCATCCGGGTGCAGCTCTCCGCGGCGCACACCCCGGAGCAGGTCCGTGCCTGCGTGGACGCGTTCGTCGCGTCGCGCGACGCGGTCGCCCCCGACTGAGCCGCGGCCGTTACTTGAGCAACTTCGACATGCGGCGGTCGGCGAGCACCTGACCGCCGGTCTGGCACGTGGCGCAGTACTGCAGCGACCGGTCGGCGAAGCTGACCTCGCGCACGACGTCGCCGCACACGGGGCACGCCTCGCCGGTGCGGCCGTGCACCCGCATGCCCGCCCGCTTGGCGTCCTTCAGCTCTTTCGCGGGCTTGCCCGACGACTTCGCGACGGCGTCGCGCAGCGTGGTCACGGTGGCCTCGTGCAGCGCCTCGACGTCGCCGTCGGCGAACGAGCGCGTGAGCTTGAACGGCGACGTGCGCGCCACGTGCAGGATCTCGTCCGAGTAGGCGTTGCCGATGCCGGCGATCGCGTGCTGGTCGCGCAGCAGGCCCTTGACCTGCTGGTTCTTGGCCGCCATGAGGCCGGCGAGCGCGGCCGTGGTGAAGTCCGGAGACAGCGGGTCGATGCCGAGCGTGCGCACCTGCCCCACCTCCTGCGGGTCGCGCACCACGTACACGGCGAGCCGCTTGCGGGTGCCCGCCTCGGTGAGGTCGAAGCCGGAGCCGTCGTCCAGCCGCACGCGCAGCGCCAGCGCCGCGCCGCGGGACGACCCGCCCATGCGGGGGCGGACCGGGGTCGTCGGTGCCTGCTCCGACCAGCGCACCCAGCCCCCGCGCGACAGGTGGAACACCAGGTGGATCTCGTCGTCGGCACCCCGACCGGCGGCTCCGTCCGGCACCGTGCGCACGTCCAGCCACTTGCCGTGGCGCGTCACGCCCTCGACCGTCCGTCCGACGAGCGCCGACACCGGCGGGTCGAACGTCTTGAGCGCGGCGATCGCCGCGACGTCGGCGGCGGCGACCCGGCGCCCGGACGCTCGCTCGTCGAGGAAGTCGGCCAGCGCCTGGACCTCGGGAAGCTCGGGCATGCGGCCATCGTGCCAGCCGTCCCCGGCGGCGACCAGGGGAGGGCCGGGGCGCCGCTAGGCTGGCCCCCATGTCGATCGCGTCCGCCCGCCAGCCCAGGGGCGACCTGCTCCGCCTGTCCCAGCTCTTCGTCCGCACGCTGCGCGAGGACCCCGTCGACGCCGAGGTCGCGAGCCACAGGCTGCTCGTGCGCGCCGGCTACATCCGCCGCGCCGCGCCGGGCGTCTACACCTGGCTGCCGCTGGGCCTGCGGGTCCTGGCGAAGGTCGAGAACGTCGTGCGCGAGGAGATGCAGGCCATCGGTGCGCAGGAAGTGCACTTCCCGGCGCTCCTGCCCCGCGAGCCGTACGAGGCGTCCGGCCGCTGGACCGAGTACGGGCCCAACCTCTTCCGGCTGCAGGACCGCAAGGGTGCCGACTACCTCCTGGCCCCGACGCACGAGGAGATGTTCACCCTGCTGGTCAAGGACCTGTACTCCTCGTACAAGGACCTGCCGCTGGCGCTGTACCAGATCCAGACCAAGTACCGCGACGAGGCCCGCCCCCGCGCCGGGCTGATCCGCGGGCGCGAGTTCATCATGAAGGACTCCTACTCCTTCGACATCGACGACGCGGGTCTGGACGCGAGCTACGCGAAGCACCGCGCCGCGTACCAGCGGATCTTCGACCGCTTCGGGTTCGAGTACGTCATCGTCTCCGCGCACGCGGGCGCGATGGGCGGCTCCAGGTCGGAGGAGTTCCTCGCCAAGTCGCCGATCGGCGAGGACACCTACGTCGAGTGCAAGGCCTGCGGGTACGCGGCCAACGTCGAGGCGGCCCGGGCGCCCGTGCCGGACCCGATCCCGTTCGAGGGCACGCCCGAGGCACACGCCGAGGACACCCCGGACACGCCGACCATCCAATCGCTGGTCGACCATCTCAACGAGCGGTTCCCGCGCGACGACCGGCCCTGGGCAGCGGCGGACACGCTCAAGAACGTCCTCTTCAAGCTCCGGCACCCGGACGGCAGCTCAGAGGCCCTCGCGATCGGCCTCCCGGGCGACCGCGAGGTGGACGTCAAGCGCATGGAGGCCGCCTTCTACCCGGCGGAGTTCGCCCCGCTCGGCGACGGGGACTTCGCCGCCAACCCCGCCCTCGTCAAGGGCTACATCGGCCCCGGCGCGCTCGGCGAGGAGGGGACAGCGAAGGTGCGCTACCTGCTCGACCCCCGGGTCGTCGAGGGCACGCGGTGGGTCACGGGCGCGAACCGGCCCGGCCAGCACGTGCTCGACCTGGTCGCGGGTCGCGACTTCACGGCCGACGGGACGATCGAGGTGGCCGAGGTGTGGCCCGGCGACCCGTGCCCGAACGGCGACGGCATCCTCGAGACCGCGCGCGGCATCGAGATGGGGCACGTGTTCCAGCTCGGCCGGAAGTTCGCGGAGGCGCTCGACCTCAAGGTCCTCGACGAGAACGGCAAGGCCGTCACCGTCACCATGGGCTCCTACGGCGTCGGCGTCACGCGCGCCGTCGCCGCCATCGCCGAGGCGAACCACGACGGCAAGGGCCTCGCCTGGCCCGCGCAGGTCGCGCCCGCGCACGTGCACGTCGTGGCCACCGGCAAGGGCGGCGAGATCTTCGAGGCTGCGGAGAAGCTCGCCGAGCAGCTCGTGGAGGCCGGCGTCGAGGTCGTGTACGACGACCGCCCCAAGGTGTCGCCGGGCGTGAAGTTCGCCGACGCCGAGCTGTTCGGCGTGCCGCTGATCGTCGTGGTGGGCCGAGGGCTGGCCGACGGCCTCGTCGAGGTCCGGCCCCGCGCAGGGGAGTCGGAGCAGGTGCCCGTGAGGGACGCCGCGCGGGTCGTGACCCAGCGGGTCGAGGCGCTGCTCGCCGGCTAGGCGACCGCGTCGGCGGCGTCCGTCCCGGAGTCCCCGGCCTGCTCCGGCAGGCCGGGGAACGGCACGGGCTCGGCGCCCCAGTCGTCGAGCGTCACCGCGGAGTCCACGAGCAGGTCCACCAGCACGTCCCGGGTGCCGGCGGTGGTGTTCCCCACCAGGGTCGCGTAGTCGGTGGCCAGGTCGTTCTCGAGCGAGACGACCAGCGCCTCGTCGCTCCGGTCGTCGACCCGCGGGACGGTGTACGCGGCCCGCCGCGGGTCCTGAGCCGTGGCCTGGATCCCCGCGACGAGCGCCCACCCGTCGGCCCGCTCCGCGTGGCGGGCGACGCGCTCGAGGAGACGCTCGCGCTGCTCGCCCTTGCCGATCGCGGCGCGAAGCTGCAGGGCGTAGCGGGTCGCGTCCTCCGACACGACGAGCGTGCTCAGGTCGCCGGCGGTGAGGCCCTCGGGCACCGCCTCCTCGTCCTCGCCGTCGTCCTCGCCGTCGTCTTCGTCGGGGTCCGCGGTCACGTCTTCATCCGTCGATCCGCTCGGGGACGGCGAGGCGCCCTCGGCGGCACGGCCGGAACCGGTGGGCAGGGGAACCTGCGGGTCGACGGGAGCCGGTCCCTCGGCGTCAGTGAGCTCCGCGAGGCGCTCGGCGGACACGGTCTGTGCGGCCCCGACCGACGCGAGGAGCCGCGCCAGCGGGCCTTCGGTGGTCGTGCCGGCCGCGGTCCGGCTGCGCGCGGCGGCGTCGTCGAGCACCTTGACCACGTCGGCCGGCGTGCCCACGTCGGACTCCGAGGACTGCGGGCTGTCCGTCGGCTCCTCGGTGGCGAGCCCCGAGTCGTACTCGCCCCCCAGCGCGTCCGCCTGCGCGCGGGAGTCGGCCGTGATGCGCGTGAGCTCGGTGACGACCCGCTCGCGGTCCGCCGGGACCGCCTCGAGCGCGGCCTGGGCGCCGTCCGCCACGAGCAGCGCGTCGGACACCGCGGTGCGCCGCACCACCTCGAGCGAGTCGGGGACGGGCTCGGCGATCGGCGGCGCCTCGAGGCGTACCCCGCAGCCGGCGAGCAGCCCCGCAGCCAGCAGCGCGCCGACGGCGGCCGTCCGGGCTCGGGCGGCGGACCGGTCGGCGTGCCGGGCGGGTGCGGGGTGCGGTTCCATCGGGGCCGATCTTGCCACGTCGGAGGTGGGCGCGGTGTGACGTTCACCCGCCGCGCGGAGCGGGCCGTGCGGCGCGAGACGGGCCGGTCGTTCGTTACGCTGGACGCTGCACACAACGACACACCGGCCGCGGGACGTCCCGGCGCGGGAGCACACGGCAGTTCACGACGTGACCCACGGGAGGCAGCGATGGCAGCGCAGCACAGCCGTACGACGGCAACCGGGCCCAAGGTCGAAGCCGTACGGCAGATCGTCACCCCGGCGGTCGACGCGGCGGGCCTGTTCCTCGAGGACGTCGTCGTGACCCGGGCGGGGAAGCGGTCGGTGGTGCGCATCACGGTCGACCTGCCCGAGGACGCGGTGGGAAGCCTCGACTCCGACGCGCTCGGGGACGTCGCGCGGGCGATCTCGGCGGCGCTCGACGCGGACGACGTCGTGCCCGGCGCCTACACGCTGGAGACCTCGACGCCCGGCACCTCCCGGCCGCTGACCGAGCTGCGCCACTTCCGGCGCGCCCGCGGCCGGCTCGTCACGCTGCAGCGGCACGACGGCGGGCAGACGGCGGGCCGTCTGGCGGATGTCACCGACGGCACCGACGGCACGGGCGAAGACGGCGGGCCGTGGCTCGTGCTGGAGGACGGCACCCGCGTGGCCGTCGCCGACGTACGCAAGGGGAAGATCGACGTCGAGCTCAAGCGGCTCGACGAGACCCCCGACCAGACCGACGCCACGGGCCCCGCCCGGAACGACGACACCTCGGGCTCCGCCCGACATGACGACACGGGCTCCGCCCGTCACCAGGAGAGCTGACGATGGACATCGACATGAGCACGCTTCGGCTGCTGGAGCGGGAGCGGGACATCAGTCTCGACGTCCTCGTCGCCGCGATCGAGCAGGCCCTGCTGTCTGCCTACCACCGCACCCCCGACGCGTACCAGCACGCCCGCGTCGAGGTCGACCGCAAGTCCGGGCACGTCACCGTGTGGGCCCGCGAGGAGATCCGTACCCCGGACCCGGAGGACCCCGAGGCACGGCCGACGATCGAGCTCGGGCCCGAGTTCGAGCACACGCCGGCCGACTTCGGGCGCATCGCCACCGCTACCGCCCGCCAGGTCATCGTCCAGCGTCTGCGCGACGCGGAGGACGACCAGGTGCTCGGGATGTTCCGCGGCAAGGAGGGCGAGGTCCTGGCCGGCGTCATCCAGCAGGGCCGCGACCCGCGCGTGGTGCTCGTGGACGTAGGCGGCACCGAGGCGGTGCTGCCCCCGCACGAGCAGGTGCCCACGGAGGAGTACGTGCACGGGGAGCGGCTGCGCGCTTACGTGGTCGAGGTCTCGCGCGGTGCCAAGGGTGCGCAGGTCGTGCTGAGCCGCACGCACCCGGGCCTCGTCCGCAAGCTGTTCGAGCTCGAGGTGCCGGAGATCGCGGACGGGTCGGTCGAGATCACGGCCATCGCCCGCGAGGCGGGGCACCGCAGCAAGGTCGCCGTCCGGTCCAAGGTGGCCGGGCTGAACGCCAAGGGCGCCTGCATCGGCCCGATGGGAGCGCGCGTGCGCGCTGTCATGGCCGAGCTGCACGCCGAGAAGATCGACATCGTCGACCACAGCGACGACCCGGCCCGGTTCGTGGCGAACGCGCTGTCCCCGGCACGTGTGAGCTCGGTCACGGTGGTCGACGCCGACGCCAAGGCGGCGCGCGCGATCGTCCCGGACTACCAGCTCTCCCTCGCGATCGGCAAGGAGGGGCAGAACGCCCGTCTCGCCGCGAAGCTGACCGGGTGGCGGATCGACATCCGATCGGACGAGGGGGCGCTCGCCGGCGACGGCGACAAGCCCGGCGACGCAGGCGAGACGGCGGCCGAGCACGACGGCGCCGCCGGGGGCCGGTAACGGCACGTGGGGCGCCGCGCTAGACTGTCGGGGACCGGGCCACGCGCCCAGCCTCCGACCTGCCCACGAACCGCGCCGGATCACACCGGACCGGTACGTACGTGCGTCGGGTGCCGGAAGCGTGACCTACGGTCCGCTCTCCTGCGGTTGGTGCTCGAGCCGTCGGGTCACGAGGCACACCTCGTGGTCGACGCGCGCGGGTCCCTCCCTGGGCGTGGCGCCTGGATCCATCCGACGCCCGCCTGCCTGGCGCTCGCCGAGCGTCGTCGGGCCGTGCCGCGCGCTCTGCGCGTCACGGGCCCGCTCGACCTGACGGGCGTCCGGGACCAGCTGGAGCAGCAGGGCCGTTGAGTCCCTCCGGCCCGCGCCGCCGCCCGGCGGACGGGTCATCGCGACCGAGCGCGCTCGGCCGCACACGCGTTGTCGACAAGGAAGCGGGTCAGAAGCCGATGGACACCCGATGAGTTCCGTGCGATGAGTACTCGGTACTAATGACGGTCCTCCCTGTCTCGCAGGAGGGCCGAGACAGGAGAGATGTGGCGAAGATCCGCGTTCACGAGCTCGCAAAGCAGCTCGGAGTGGAGAGCAAGTCCCTGCTCGCCGACCTGAAGTCGGCCGGCGAGTTCGTCCGATCGGCGTCCTCGACGCTCGAGGCACCGGTCGAGCGCATGATGCGCGACAAGCACAAGGACGCGGCGCCCGCGGCCTCGGAGCAGAAGGCGCCGCAGCGCGCCGAGCAGAAGGCGACGCCGGCGAAGCCCGCGCCCAAGCCCGCTCCGCAGAAGCAGGAGGCGCCCGCCCCCACCCCAGCCCCCGTGGCCGAGGCGCCCGCCCCGCAGGCGGCGCCCGAGGCCGAGGCCCCCGCTCCGGCTCCGGCTCCGGCCAAGGAGTCGGGTGCCCGACCCGGCGCACCCACGCCCGGCCCACGCCCCGCGGCGCCGAAGCCCCCGCCCGCGGCCCGCGAGCAGAAGGGCGGCGGCTCGCGCTCCGCGCGCCCGGGCAACAACCCGTTCGCGTCCAGCCAGGGCATGCCGCGTCAGGGGCAGCGCTCCGGCGGCGCCCCGCGCCCGGGCAACAACCCGTTCGCGTCCAGCCAGGGCATGCCGCGTCCCGGGCAGCGTCCCGAACGTGGTGACGCCGCTGCGCCGGAGCGCTCGGGCGAGCGCCCCGGCGGTCCCCGCCCGGGTGGCCCGCGTCCCGCGGCGCCCCGCCCCGGCGGCGGCGCACGTCCCAACCCGGGCATGATGCCCGGCCGTACGTCCATGCCGCGTCCGGGCGAGCGTCCTGCGCCCGCTGCCGGCGGTCGTGGCGGCGGTCGTGGCGGCGGCCCCGGTGGCGGTCCCGGCGGCGGCCCCGGCGGTTTCCGCCCCGGTGGTGGCGGCGGCTTCGCCGGTCGTCCCGGCGGCCGCGGTGGCGCCGGGCGCGGTTCGACGCAGGGTGCGTTCGGTCGCGCCGGCGGTCGCCCCGTTCGCGGGCGGAAGTCGAAGCGCGCGAAGCGCCAGGAGTTCGAGCAGATGCAGGCGCCGTCACTCGGCGGCGTGCAGGTCCCGCGCGGCAACGGCACGACCGTCGTGCGCCTGCGGCACGGCTCGTCGCTGAACGACTTCGCGGACAAGATCGACGCGAACCCCGCCAGCCTGGTCACGGTGCTCTTCCACCTCGGTGAGATGGCCACCGCGACGCAGTCGCTCGACGAGGACACGTTCGGCACGCTCGCGACCGAGCTCGGCTACGTCATCGAGATGGTCTCCGCCGAGGAGGAGGACCGCGAGCTGCTCGGGGCCTTCGACATCGACCTGGACGCCGAGCTCGAGGGCGAGGGCGACGACGAGCTGCAGGCCCGTCCGCCGGTCGTCACCGTCATGGGTCACGTCGACCACGGCAAGACGCGTCTTCTCGACGCGATCCGCCAGACCGACGTCGTCTCCGGCGAGGCCGGCGGCATCACCCAGCACATCGGTGCCTACCAGGTGCGTCACGTGCACGAGGACATCGACCGCGCCATCACCTTCATCGACACCCCGGGTCACGAGGCGTTCACCGCCATGCGTGCGCGTGGTGCGCAGGTGACGGACATCGCGATCCTCGTGGTGGCGGCCGACGACGGCGTCATGCCGCAGACGGTCGAGGCGCTCAACCACGCCCAGGCCGCGAACGTGCCGATCGTCGTCGCGGTGAACAAGGTGGACAAGGAGGGGGCCAACCCCGACAAGATCCGCCAGCAGCTCACCGAGTACAACCTGGTGGCCGAGGAGTACGGCGGCGACACCATGTTCGTCGACGTGTCCGCCAAGCAGAACCAGGGGATCGACCAGCTCCTCGAGGCTGTGCTCCTCACGGCTGACGCCTCCCTGGACCTGCGGGCCAACCCCGACAAGAACGCGCGCGGCGTGGCCATCGAGGCCAACCTCGACAAGGGTCGCGGCGCTGTCGCGACCGTCCTGGTCCAGTCGGGCACGCTGCACGTCGGCGACGCGATCGTCGCGGGCACGGCCCACGGCCGCGTGCGTGCCATGTTCGACGAGCACGGCGAGTCCGTGAAGGAGGCGGGCCCGGCCCGCCCGGTCCTCGTGCTCGGTCTCGCGTCCGTGCCGTCGGCCGGTGACACCTTCCTGGTGGCGCCGGACGAGCGCACGGCCCGGCAGATCGCCGAGAAGCGCGAGGCCGCCGAGCGTGCCGCCCTCCTGGCGAAGCGTCGCAAGCGCATCAGCCTCGAGGACTTCACGCAGGCGCTCCAGCAGGGCAAGGTCGAGACCCTCAACCTGGTCCTCAAGGGCGACGTGTCCGGTGCCGTCGAGGCACTGGAGGACGCGCTGCTCAAGATCGACGTCGGCGAGGAGGTCGAGCTGCGCGTCATCCACCGCGGTGTGGGTGCCATCACGCAGAACGACGTCAACCTGGCCACCGTCGACAACGCGGTGATCATCGGCTTCAACGTCAAGTACGGCGAGCGGGTCGAGGAGCTGGCGGACCGCGAGGGCGTCGAGGTCAAGTTCTACTCGGTCATCTACCAGGCGATCGAGGACGTCGAGGCCGCCCTCAAGGGCATGCTCAAGCCGGAGTACGAGGAGGCCCAGCTGGGCACCGCGGAGATCCGCCAGGTCTTCCGGTCCTCGAAGTTCGGCAACATCGCGGGCTCGATCGTGCGGTCCGGCACGATCCGCCGCAACACCAAGGCCCGCGTGCTGCGCAATGGCAAGGTGGTCGGGAACGACCTGACGATCGAGTCGCTGCGTCGCGAGAAGGACGACGTCACCGAGGTCCGCGAGGGCTTCGAGTGCGGTATCGGTCTCGGGTCGTTCAACGACCTCACCGAGGGCGACATCATCGAGACCTTCGAGATGCGCGAGAAGCCGCGCGCCTGACGGTCACCGTTCGACGGCGCCCCGCCCCGCACTCCGCGGGGCGGGGCGCCGTCGGCGTCGAGAAAGGGAGACACCCCAATGCCTGGTCAGAAGGCCGACAGGCCCGAGAACCCGCGTGCCCGCAAGCTGGCGGACCGCATCAAGGAGATCGTCGCGCAGCTGCTCGACACCCGGATCAAGGACCCGCGCCTGGGCTTCGTGACCGTGACCGACGTGCGCGTCACCGGTGACCTGCAGAACGCGTCCGTCTTCTACACGGTGTACGGCACCGACGAAGAGCGCACGGGCACGGCCGCGGCGCTGGAGAGCGCCAAGGGCGTCATCCGCTCCGAGGTGGGCAAGCAGACCGGCATCCGGCTCACGCCCACGATCGAGTTCCACCTCGACTCGATGCCCGAGTCGGCGGCGAACCTCGACGCGGCGCTCCTCGAGGCGCGCCGTCGCGATGCCGAGCTGGCCGCGCTGCGCGAGGGCAAGGGGTTCGCCGGCGAGGCCGACCCGTACAAGAAGCCCGACGAGGAAGAGAACGAGGACGACTGAGCGTGGCGGAGAGATGAGCGGCACCAGGGAGCCGCCCGTCCGGCGCCCGACGGCGCCGGACGGGTTCCTGGTCGTCGACAAGCCTGCCGGCTGGACCAGCCACGACGTGGTGGGTCGCTGCCGCCGGCTCGCGGGGACCCGCAAGGTGGGCCACGCGGGCACGCTCGACCCCATGGCGACGGGCGTGCTCGTCGTCGGCGTCGGCCGCGCCACGAAGCTGCTCACCTACGTGGTGGGAGCCGACAAGGCGTACGAGGCCACGATCCGGCTCGGCGTGAGCACCACGACCGACGACGCCGAGGGCGAGGTCCTCTCGACCGCCGGCGTCGGCGGGGGAGCGGACGGGGGAATCGACCCTGCGGACCTGGCGCGCGAGGTCGCCGCGCTGACCGGCGACATCATGCAGGTGCCCACCACCGTGAGCGCGATCAAGGTGGGCGGCAAGCGCGCCTATGCGCGCGCCCGGGCGGGCGAGGAGGTCACCCTCGACGCGCGGCCGGTCACGGTGAGCCGGTTCGACGTCGTGGGTACGCGGCCCGGGGTCACCGCCGAGGGTCTCGGCGTGCTCGACGTCGAGGTCCACGTCGTCGTGTCGTCCGGGACCTACGTGCGGGCCCTCGCACGCGACCTCGGGTCCGCGCTCGGGGTGGGCGGTCACCTCACGGCGCTGCGGCGCACGCGCGTCGACGGGTACGACCTCGCGGCCGCCCGCACGCTCGAGGAGCTCGAGGCGCAGGCGGACGCCGACGGAGTGCTCGCCACCCTGCCGCCCGCCGACGCCGCCCGCGCGACGTTCCCGGTGCGCGACCTCACCGACGACGAGGCCCGGGCACTGGGGTACGGGCAGTGGGTCGCCGCCAGTGGTGAGAAGGGCACCGTCGCCGCGATCGGCCCGGACGGTGTGCTCGTCGCGTTGCTGGAGGACACCCGCCGGCGTGGCGAGGCACTGGCGAAGCCCGTGCTCGTGCTCGCCCCCGCCGGCTGACCTGGCGAGCGGGCACCTCAAGGCCGGGCGGACGGCCTGTGCCGCGGGCGGTGCCGTCGGCGGACTATCCTTGACCGCTGGCGCCCGCCACGAGCGCCGACCGCGGACGATCGACGAGACGGAGCACGACGCGTGCAGGTGTTCACGGACCTGGAGCAGGTCCCGGACGGCTTCGGACCATCGGTCGTCACGATCGGCAACTTCGACGGTGTGCACCGCGGGCACCAGGCGGTGCTCGGTCGTCTCGTGCGGCTCGCCCAGGCTGACGGGCACCTGGCCGTCGCGGTGACGTTCGACCCGCACCCCGCCGCCGTGCACCGCCCCGAGACCGCGCCCGAGCTGCTCACCGGCCTGCCCGACCGGCTCGACCTGCTGGAGCGCACCGGCCTGGATGCCGTCCTGGTCGTGCCGTACACGCTCGAGCTGGCCGCCCAGACGCCCGAGGAGTTCGTGACCCGGTACCTCGTGGACGGCCTCGGCGCGCGCTCCGTCGTCGTGGGTCACGACGTGCGGTTCGGCAAGGGCAACGCCGGCACGCTCGCCACCATGGTGGAGCTGGGCGGCGCGCACGGGTTCGAGGTCGTCGCGGTCGACGACGTCGGCGAGCACGTCCCCGGCGACGGCGGCGCGCGCGTGCGGTGGTCGTCGTCCGCGGCCCGCGCGCTGCTGGCCGAGGGCGACGTGGCGCAGGCGACCGAGGTGCTCGGTCGTCCCCACCGCGTGCGCGGCACCGTCGTGCACGGCGACGCCCGCGGGCGCGAGCTCGGCTTCCCCACGGCCAACCTCGGGGACGTTCAGGGCATGGTGCCCGCCGACGGCGTCTACGCCGGCCGGCTGCTGCGTCCTACGCTCGCCGCGGCGAGCCCCGGCGCCCGGGACGCGGACCTGCCCGCCGCGATCTCGGTGGGGACCAACCCGACGTTCGGCGGCGTGGAGCGCCGCGTCGAGGCATACGTGCTCGACCGCGACGATCTCGACCTGTACGGCGAGACGGTCGTGCTGGAGCTGCTCCAACGCCTGCGGCCCACGCTCCGCTTCGACGGCATCGAGCCGCTGGTCGAGCAGATGCACGCCGACGTCGACCGGGCACGCGAGATCCTGCGTCGCCGATGAGCCTCGTGGGGCAGCTGCCGGGAGGATGAAAACCGCCCGGCGTCGTCACAGGCGGCGCGCGGGTCGTTCCCTCGGGGTGACGGGTCGGCGTGACCGGCCCGCCGGGCCGCGGATCGATCGCGGCCCCGTCGCGGCACGGCCCCCGTTCTCCCTGTTACGGCGGGACGCCTGACGTCGCAACGCGCGGTCCCGGGCCGCCGCCTGCCGGCGGCCCGGGACGTGCCCCGCACGCCGGGCCGTGCGTGCCCGGCGCCCGCTTCTCCCGAGAGAGGCAGAGCCATGGAGGCTCAGCAGAGCAACCTCAGCGCGGACCCCGCCGGCCGGACCGTGCGCAGCGTCGGTCACGGCAGCGCCGTCGTGCCCGTGACGTCGGGCGCCGACGGGGTGGATCCCCGGGCGTCGGCCGCACCGCTGCTGCCCGGGACCGCGAGGGCGGTCTACGACGACGTGTACGCCGGGACATTCGACGCGACGACCCGGTTCGACTACCTGTTCGGCGACCTGCGCGACGACCCGTCCGCGCACCTCCCGTCCGGGGAGGCCGACGTGCCGCGGGTCCTCGCGGCCCTGTCCAAGCTCGGCGACGCCATGGTGGAGCCGGCCGGGCCGGACCCGGCGCGCGACTCGACCGTCCCCGCGGTGTACACCTACTGGGGCCAGTTCATCGACCACGACATCACGCTCAACACGAACGGCCGCGACAGCACCGGCGACGGCGACGGCGACCTGATCCTCGGCGACATCGTCGACGAGCCGTTCCGCGTCGTCCCGCCGGACCTGGTCGTGACGTCCCTGCACAACGGGCGGCACCCGGCGCTCGACCTCGACAGCGTGTACGGCAGCGGCCCGATCCTCCCCGGGGAACCGGACCAGGGGACGACGCGCAGCGAGGCCTCGTACGCGGCGACGGACCCGATCAAGCTCGCGCTCGGCCGGGTCGCGACGGCGCCGATCCCCGGCTTCGCGCTGGTCGAGCCGGGCGCCGACGCGCAGCGCGACCTGCCGCGGTTCTCGGCGGAGGAGGTCGACGGGCTGGTGGGTGCGCCGGAGGAGCTCCCGAAGGCCGGGGACCCGAAGGTCCCCGACGGCCGCAACGACGAGAACCTCGTCGTCGGGCAGTTCCAGGTGGGCATGATCCGCTTCCACAACGCGGTGGTGGACTGGGTCCGCGAGAACGAGCCCGGGCTGGTCGACGACCGGGCGGTGTTCGACCGGGCGCAGCAGCTGGTGCGGTACCACTACCAGTGGCTCGTGGTGAACGACTACCTGCGCACGCTGACCAAGCCGGGCGTGCTCGACCAGGTGCTGCTCTCGGACACGCTGCTGTTCACCACACCCCACCCGATCGCGATGCCGCTGGAGTTCGCGACGGCCGCGTTCCGGTTCGGCCACTCGATGGTGCGCGGCGCGTACGACTTCAACGTCAACTTCACCGGGGGAGGCACCGGCGGCATCGCCACGCTCGTGCAGCTCTTCCAGTTCACGGGCGGGGGCGGGC
Source organism: Isoptericola sp. Y581 (assembly GCF_059445475.1). Taxonomy (NCBI): domain Bacteria; kingdom Bacillati; phylum Actinomycetota; class Actinomycetes; order Micrococcales; family Promicromonosporaceae; genus Isoptericola; species Isoptericola sp. Y581. Next base: position 520,734 of record NZ_JCAIUK010000002.1, read on the forward strand.
TCGGCGCGCCGGCACCGGCACGGGGTGATGTCCTGCCGTCCAACTGGCCGATCGAGTGGGCGCGGTTCGTGCGCAAGGGCGACCCTGCCGGCGCCCGCGCGGCCCGCAAGATCGACACGTTCCTCGCCGCGAGCCTGGCCGACCTGCGCAACGAGGGCAACGACCCGGGCCTCCCGGCCGAGGTCAGCGCGATGCTCAAGAACCTCTCCCGGCGCAACCTCGTGCGCGGGTACTGGCTGTCCCTGCCCACGGGCGAGAAGGTCGCCGAGTCGCTGGGCGTCGAGCCCCTGACGCGCGACCAGCTGACGGCGAACGCCGCGCCGGAGGTCGGCCAGGCGCTGGACGAGCTCGGTGGCACACCGCTCTGGTACTACGTGCTCAAGGAGGCCGAGGCCGAGGGCAACGGCAACTTCCTCGGCGAGGTCGGCAGCCGCATCCTCGCGGAGACGTTCGTCTACCTCCTGCGCCAGGACGAGAGCTCGTTCCTGCGGGCGCTCCCGGAGGCCTGGACCCCGGCGGGCGGCGTCCGGTTCGACGACGGGCGGATGATCACCACGCTGCCCGACCTCCAGCGGTTCGCCGGGCTGCTCCCGCTACCCGACGGCACCTTCCGCACGACCGACGGGCGCCCGGCCGGGCAGGACGGCGACGCCTGAGCGCACAGGACGTGGCCAGCAGCACGTCGTCCCCGTCCCGCTGCGGGTGGGGGCGACGTCGCGCGCTGATAGCATGGTGGGGCCGTATGAACGGCCGCGGATCCAGAGCGCCCCGGTGAACGAGTCCCGGAGCACCGCGCAACGACACCGAAGGAGAGCCATGCCGCTCGACGCTGCCACCAAGCAGTCCATCATCACCGAGTACGCGACCCACGAGGGCGACACCGGTTCGCCGGAGGTGCAGATTGCGCTGCTGACCCAGCGCATCAACGACCTGAACGAGCACCTCAAGGAGCACAAGCACGACCACCACTCGCGTCGTGGTCTGCTGCTCCTCGTGGGCCAGCGCCGCCGCCTGCAGGGCTACCTGCAGAAGATCGACATCGAGCGCTACCGCGCGCTGATCCAGCGCCTCGGCCTGCGCCGCTGACACCGCATCAGCCCGGTCCCTCGCGGGGCCGGGCTGTGGTGTGATGTCACTGTCGAGAGACACTGACTGACGAGACACTGACTGACGAGACACTGACTAGACGGTGACGGGCGATCGCCCGTCACGCCACCATCGCGCCGCCGGATCCTCGTCCGGTCCTCGGTAGTGGCCCCCCGAGCCGCTCGGCCCATCGGGCCGGGCCGGCTCCGTGGGCCTCGATCGAAGACCGCCGAGCCGCAGCGGCGCCCTCGAGATCAAGGAGGGCACCCGTGGAGGGTCCCGAGATCCAGTTCGCCGAGGCCGTCATCGACAACGGCCGCTTCGGCACCCGCACCGTCCGTTTCGAGACGGGCCGCCTCGCCCGCCAGGCCGCCGGCTCCGTCGCCGCGTACCTGGACGGCGAGACGATGCTGCTGTCGGCCACGACGGCCGGCAAGCACCCCAAGGAGCAGTTCGACTTCTTCCCCCTGACGGTGGACGTCGAGGAGCGCATGTACGCCGCGGGCCGCATCCCCGGCTCGTTCTTCCGCCGTGAGGGCCGCCCCTCGACGGAGGCGATCCTCGCCTGCCGTCTCATCGACCGCCCGCTGCGCCCCCTGTTCGTCAAGGGCCTGCGCAACGAGGTCCAGGTCGTCATCGACGTCCTGGCCATGCATCCCGACGACGCCTACGACGTGCTGGCGATCAACGCCGCGTCGGCGTCCACGCAGATCTCCGGCCTGCCGTTCTCCGGCCCGGTCGCGGGCGTCCGCGTCGCCCTCATCGACGGCCAGTGGGTCGCGTTCCCGAAGTACTCGGACCTCGAGCGCGCCGTGTTCAACATGGTCGTGGCCGGCCGGATCGTCACCGGCGCCGACGGCGGCTCCGACGTGGCCATCGCGATGATCGAGGCCGAGGCCTCGGACAACGCCTGGAAGCTCATCAAGGAAGACGGCGTCGCGGCGCCGACCGAGGAGGTCGTCGCCCAGGGCATCGAGGCGTCCAAGCCGTTCCTCAAGGCCCTGTGCGAGGCCCAGGCCTCGCTCGCCGCCCAGGCGGCCAAGGAGGTCAAGGTGTACCCGGTCTTCCTCGACTACCAGGACGACGCGTTCGCCGCCGTCGAGGCCGAGGTCTCGCCGGCCCTGCGCGACGCGCTCGCCATCGCGGACAAGCAGGACCGCGAGAACCGCCTGGACGAGCTCAAGACGGGCCTGCTCAGCGCGCTCGCCGACAGCTTCGAGGGTCGCGAGAAGGAGCTGTCGGGTGCGTACCGCGCCCTGCAGAAGAAGCTCATCCGCCAGCGCGTGCTCACCGACGGCGTGCGCATCGACGGCCGCGGGCTCGCGGACATCCGCACCCTCTCGGCCGAGGTCGAGGTGATCCCCCGCGTGCACGGCTCCGCCCTGTTCGAGCGCGGCGAGACCCAGATCCTGGGCGTCACCACGCTGAACATGCTGCGCATGGAGCAACAGATCGACTCGCTCGGGCCGGTCACGCGCAAGCGCTACATGCACAACTACAACTTCCCGCCGTTCTCCACGGGCGAGACGGGTCGCGTCGGTTCGCCGAAGCGCCGCGAGATCGGCCACGGGGCGCTGGCGGAGCGGGCGCTCATGCCCGTGCTGCCGAGCCGCGAGGACTTCCCCTACGCGATCCGCCAGGTGTCCGAGGCCCTCAGCTCCAACGGCTCGACGTCCATGGGCTCGGTCTGCGCCTCGACGCTGTCGCTGCTCAACGCCGGTGTCCCGCTGAAGGCCCCGGTCGCGGGCATCGCGATGGGCCTCATCTCCGACACCGTCGACGGTGAGACCCGCTACGCCGCGCTCACGGACATCCTGGGCGCCGAGGACGCGTTCGGCGACATGGACTTCAAGGTCGCCGGTACCAGCGAGTTCGTCACGGCCATCCAGCTCGACACCAAGCTCGACGGCATCCCCGCGTCGGTCCTGGCGGGCGCGCTCACCCAGGCCCGCGACGCGCGCCTGACGATCCTGGACGTCCTCGCCGAGGCGATCGACGTGCCGGACGAGATGAGCCCCAACGCCCCGCGCGTCATCTCCGTGAAGGTGCCGGTCGACAAGATCGGCGAGGTCATCGGGCCCAAGGGCAAGATGATCAACCAGATCCAGGAGGAGACGGGCGCGGACATCTCCATCGAGGACGACGGCACCGTGTACATCGGCGCCACCGACGGCCCCTCGGCCGAGGCCGCCCGCGCGGCGATCAACGCGATCGCCAACCCGCACATCCCCGAGGTGGGCGAGCGCTTCGTCGGCACGGTCGTCAAGACGACGTCGTTCGGCGCGTTCATCTCCCTCTCCCCGGGCAAGGACGGTCTGCTGCACATCAGCCAGATCCGCAAGCTCGTGGGCGGCAAGCGCGTCGAGAACGTCGACGACGTGCTGTCCGTGGGCCAGAAGGTCCAGGTGGAGATCGGCGAGATCGACCCGCGTGGGAAGCTCTCGCTCGTCGCGGTCACCGAGGACGAGACGGCGGACGAGTCCGCCGACGCCCCGGCCGAGACGGCCGCCACGGACCACGTGGAGGCCTGACGCTCCGATGACCTGGCACCTCCCGCTCGTCCCTGCCGGCGAGCCCGGTGCCGACCTGACCGCCGGGCAGGACGGTGCGACCATCCGTCGCACGGTCCTGCCCGGCGGTGTTCGTGTGCTCACCGAGCAGATGCCGGGCCTGCGCTCGGCCACGGTGGGCGCCTGGGTCGGCGTCGGCTCGCGCGACGAGTCCGACGGGCACTTCGGTTCCACACACTTCCTCGAGCACCTGCTGTTCAAGGGCACGCCACGGCGCTCGGCGATGGACATCGCGGAGTCGTTCGACGCCGTCGGCGGCGAGGCCAACGCGGCGACCGGCAAGGAGCACACCTGCTACTACGCGCGCGTGCTCGACGCCGACCTGCCGATGGCGGTGGACGTCATCGCGGACATGGTCACGTCGGCGCGCCTCGACGAGGGCGAGCTCGAGACCGAGCGCGGCGTCATCCTCGAAGAGCTCGCGATGAACGACGACGACCCCGGCGACGTCGTGCACGAGGAGTTCTCCGCCGCGGTGCTCGGCACCCACCCGCTCGGGCGGCCCATCGGCGGCACCCCGGATACCATCCGTGCCGTGCCGCGGGACGCCGTGTGGGAGCACTACCGCTGGCACTACCGGCCCGAGACGCTCGTGGTGTCCGCCGCGGGCGGGGTTGACCACGACGCGTTGGTGGGCCAGGTCGCACGGGTGCTGACCGACGGCGGCTGGGACCTGGCCGCCTCGGCCGCGCCCCGCGAGCGCCGGCCCCCCGGGGCGCAGACCGCCGGCGTCCCGACCGAGGGCGTCGAGCTGACGGTGCGCCGCCAGGTCGAGCAGGCGAACGTCATCGTCGGGTCCACGGGGCTCGCCGCCACCGACGACCGTCGCTTCACCCTCTCGGTGCTCAACGCCGTGCTGGGCGGCGGGATGTCCTCGCGCATGTTCCAGGAGATCCGCGAGCGCCGCGGGCTCGCCTACGCCACCTACTCGTTCGCCTCCGGCCACGGCGGCCTCGGCACGTTCGGCCTGTACGCCGGGTGCTCGCCCGCGAACGTCGACGAGGTGACCGAGCTCATGGTCGCCGAGCTGGAGCGGCTCGCAAGCGACGGCATGACCGACGCGGAGCTGACCCGCAGCATCGGCCAGCTCTGCGGCGGCCTCGTGCTCGGTATGGAGGACTCCGGGTCGCGCATGAGCCGGCTCGGCAAGGCCGAGCTCGTCTACGGGGAGCTGCTGAGCCTGGAGGAGTCGCTCGAGCGCGTCCGCGCGGTCACGGTGGACGACGTGCGCGACCTGGCGACCGACCTGGCCGCGCGCCCCCGGTCCGTCGTGCGCGTGGGTCCCTTCGGCGACTGACGCCGGTTCGAAGAACGAGATCGGAGACACTCACCCCATGACCGAGACGATCAGCCGGCCCCTCACCGTGGCGGTGCTCGGCGCGGCGGGGCGCATGGGCGTCACCGTGTGCCGGGCCGTCGAGGAAGCGCCCGGCCTCGAGCTCGTCGCGCGCCTCGACGCGGGCGACGCTGTCGACGCGACCACGCTGGCCGGCGCCGGCGTCGTGGTGGACTTCACGGTCCCCGCGGCGACCGAGGCCAACGTGCACGCCGTGCTCGACGCGGGCGTGCACGCCGTGGTCGGCACCACGGGCTGGGACGACGGCTCGCGCGGTCGCGTCGCGGAGCACCTGGAGCGCGTGAACTCCGAGCGCCGACAGTCCGAGCAGCCCGGGCTGGGCGTGCTCATCGCGCCGAACTTCGGCCTCTCCGCAGTGCTGGCGATGACGTTCGCCGCGAAGGCGGCGCGCTACTTCGAGTCCGCCGAGGTGATCGAGCTGCACCACCCGGACAAGGTCGACGCCCCGTCGGGCACCGCGCGGCACACGGCCGCGGCGATCGCCCGGGCCCGGTCGGAGGCCGGGCTGGGTGCGATGCCGGACGCCACCGAGTCGGGCGTCGAGGCGCGCGGCGCGGACGTCGACGGCGTGCGGGTGCACGCGGTGCGCCTGCGCGGGCTGGTGGCGCACGAGGAGGTCCTGTTCGGCAACGTCGGCGAGCAGCTGGTGATCCGGCAGGACTCGTTCGACCGCGTGTCGTTCATGCCGGGCGTGCTGCTCGCCGTGCGCGAGGTCGGCGCCCGGCCGGGCCTGACGGTGGGGCTCGAGAACGTGCTGGACCTGTCGTGAGCGGCGCGGCGCGGCGGCGGATGCCCCGCGGGCTGGTGGGGGCGCTCGCCGTCACCGCGCTGCTGGCGCTGTACGTCTGGCAGATCGCCGGCCGCGGGGTGTCGATGATCCGCACCGGTGAGCCGGTGCTCATCGGCATCGGCGCGGCGGTGCTCGTCATCCCGCTGCTCGTCATCGTGCTGATCGCCCGCGAGTACCGGCTCGCCACGCGGGTGCAGCAGATGGCCGACGCGCTCGCCACGGCCGGCGAGCTGCCGGTGGACGACCTGCCGCGCTCGCCCGGGGGCCGCGTCGACCGCGCCGCGGCGGACGCCGCGTTCGCCGCGCGTCGCGAGGTGGCCGAGGCCCGCCCGGAGGACTGGAAGTCCTGGTACCAGCTGGCGTTCGCCTACGACGCGTCAGGCGACCGCCGTCGTGCCCGGGAGTCGCTGCGCAAGGCGTCGTCGCTGTTCCGGCCCGGCGCGCCGGGGACGCGCACCGTCCCGCAGTAGAGGGCGTGCCGCACCTGCCTCGCGCGGCCGGGGAGGTCGCCGAGCGCCACGAGGGCCGGCACGAGGGCCTGCACGCGCTCGGGGCGCTGTCCGGTGACACCCGGGTCGCGCGTCCAGCGGCGCGCGACCCCGGCGAGGCGTTCAGGCGCCGTCGCGGCGAGCGCCGCGGTCAGTCCTGCGAGACGGTGACGACCGCCGCGAAGTAGTCGGTCACGATCGGCGTCACGGGCGGGTCTGCGCGGTCCATACCACCACGGTGGCAGAGGGGTGCTTCGCGCAGGTCACGGCGTCGTGACGGTCGTGGAACGTCCGAACGACGTCGTGCGTCGCCGTGCGTGGTCGGCGGCCCGCTATGCCGTGTCGCGGGGGAACGAGCGTCTGGCCACGAGGATCGCGACCAGCGCGACCGCGACGATCGCCGCGCCGGTCAGGGCGAGGGCCCGGGGGCCCGGGCCGGCGACCACGGCGGCGCCCACCGCCGCGCCGAGCCCGATGCCGAAGTTCGACGTCGCGTTGACGAACGCGCCGGCCACGTCGGGGGTGGCCCCCTGGGTGCGCAGCGCCGCCGCCTGGAACGTGGCGGGGATCGCGCCGAAGGCGGCGAGCCACACTCCGGCCGCCAGGAGCACGCCGACGGCGCCGGGCAGCGCGAGCGCGACCCCGACGAGCGCCACCGCGATCGTCGCCATCGCGACGATCGTGAGCGCGCGCGGGCTGCGGTCCAGGTAGCGGGCCGCGCCCCAGAGCCCGACCAGCCCGAGGGCGCCGAACACGAGGAGCGTCGGCCCGACGGCCGGCTCCGACAGCCCCGCGGCCAGCAGGAGCACCGAGATGTAGGTGTAGACGGTGTACTGGCCGCCGAAGAGCACGGTGTTGGCGCCGACGACGACGCCGAGTCGTTTGCGGCCCCGGCGCGCGGCGTGGCCGTCCCGCGGCGCGGCCGGCTCGACGGCGACGGCGGGCAGCAGCCGGGCCACCAGCAGCGCCGTCAGTGCGCACACGGCTGCGAGCACCGCGAACGACCAGCGCCAGCCCACGGCGGCGCCGAGCGAGGTCGAGAGGGGCACGCCCAGCACGAACCCGATGGTGCCGCCGGCGGTCACCAGGGTGAGCGCCCGGCCGGTGTACAGGGGGCCGACGAGCCGCGCCCCGTACGCGATCGACACGGAGAAGAACACCGCGTGCCCGATCCCGCCGAGCACCCGTGCCCCGGCCACCACCGCGTAGGACGGCCCCAGGGCCACCAGCAAATTGCTCGCGGCGTACGTCGCGAGCGTGACGAGCAGCAGCGGCTTGCGGGCCACGGACCGCGTGGCGAGCGTCAGGGGGACGGCGAAGGCCGCGACCACGAACGCGTACACGGTGACGAGCAGGCCGGCGGTCGACTCGGTGACGCCGACGCCGCGCGCGAGCTGCGGCAGCAGCCCCACGGGGAGCACCTCGGTGGTGATGGCGACGAAGTTGGCGACCGCGAGGACGGCGATCCCCGCGGCGGCGTCGCGGACGGTTCGTTGAGGCACTGCCTCATCCTGCCATCGTGTCTTCGCGATCAGACGTCCAGGCCGTGGCCGAACCGCCGGCCCGGGTACAGCGACGCGTCCCCGTACGGGGTCGGGCGCGCGAGGACCGGGCACAATGGCGGGCGTGAGCGAGACGACGATCGAGGAGGGCGCGGCGCCGCGGCGCGGCTACGCCAAGGGGCGCGCCAAGCGCGAGGAGATCCTGCAGGCGGCCATCGTGCTGTTCGGCGAGGTCGGCTATCACGGCGCCTCGCTGCGGGAGGTCGCGGCGCGCGTCGGGATCTCGCACCCGGGCCTCCTGCACCACTTCCCGACGAAGGCGGACCTGCTGGAAGCCGTGCTCGAGCACCGCGACGCCATCGACTTCGCCGACGTCGACACCGACCTCGTGCAGGGGCGCTCGCTGTTCGAGGCGCTGGTGCGGCTGGTGGAGCGCAACGCGCTGCGGCGACCCGTCGTCGAGGTCTTCGCCGGACTCGCCGCGGAGGCGACGACCGCCGAGCACCCGGCGCACGACTACTTCGCCGAGCGGTACCCCACCACGGTGGCGCGGTTGCGCACCGAGCTGGAGCGCCTCGACGCGGCCGGGCGGCTGCGGCCGGGTGTCGACCCGGCCACGGCCGCCCGCACGGTCGTCGCGCTCATGGACGGCCTGCAGGTGCAGTGGCTCTACTCGCTCGACGGCCCGCGCGCCGCGCGCGTCGACATGGCGGCCGACCTGGGGGCGTACCTCGACCTGATCCTGGTCGGCGCCGCGGGTTGAGCTTGTCGAAGCCCGGGTTTCGACACGCTCAACCAGCGGGTTTCGACAGGCTCGACCAGCGGGTTTCGACAGGCTCGACCAGCGGGTTTCGACAGGCTCGACCAGCGCTCAACCAGCAGGGACGGCTCAACCGGCGTTCGCCGCCTCGACGAGCTGCGCGAGGGACTCCCGGTCAACGCCGGCCAGGCCGAAGTCCGCGATCACTGCGAGCGGCATGTCGGTGGCCATGGCGAGCATGCCGGGGTCGATCGGCGTGGCGTCCAGGTACCCGCGCACCACGGGGCCTGCCACGGGGTGCGCCAGCGCCTCGCCCAGCGTGGACAGCTCGTGCAGGGGAACCGTGACGTCCTCGCCGACGACGTCGACCGACACCTCGGCGCGCAGGTCGCGCGAGGACGCGCCGACGCCGATCACGAACTCGCCGCCCTCGAGCACCCAGCGGCGCAGCACGGGGTGCCAGTACGACAGGTCGCGCGCGTCGAGGTCGAGCGTCACGACCTGCGACGCACCGGGCTCCAGGCGCACCTTGGCGAACGCCTTGAGCTCCCGCTCGGGCCGCTGCACCTGCGCCTGCGGGTCGGCCACGTACACCTGCACCACCTCGGCGCCCGAGACCGGGCCGGAGTTGGTCACCCGCACCCGCACGCGCACCGAGGCGCCGGCGCCGGACCCGCGGACCTCGGCGGTCGCGTCGTCGTAGGTGAACGTCGTGTACGACAGACCGTGGCCGAACGGGAACGCCACCGGCAGCTGCCGGGCGTCGTACCAGCGGTAGCCCACGAGCTGGCCCTCGCCGTAGCGGACGTGCCCCAGCTCGCCCGGGAAGTTGCCGAACGCCGGGGTGTCCTCGAGCCGCAGCGGGATCGTCTCGGTGAGCTTGCCCGACGGCGCGGCCGCCCCGGTGAGCACGTCGACGACGGCGGAGCCGCCTGCCTGCCCGCCCAGCCAGCCGGTGAGCAGCGCCGGGGCGGCGTCCTGCCAGGCGGTGACGGAGATCGCGGAGCCGCCGGCCAGGACGACGACGACGCGGGGGTTCGCCGCGGCGACCGCCTCGAGGAGCGCAACCTGCTCGGCGGGGAGGTCCAGGTGCTCGCGGTCGTAGCCCTCGGACTCGTAGGCCGCGGGCAGGCCGAGGAAGACGAGCGCCGTGCCGGCGCCGCGGGCCGCGTCGGCGGCCTCGGCGACGAGGTCCGCGGGGGAGCGGTCGTCGGCGGGGCCCTCGGCCAGCGTGTAGCCGGGCGCGAACGGCACGTCCGTGCCCGCGGCGTCGCGAAGCGCTGTGAGGGCGTCGTCGAGGCGGGTGGGGTTCACCTGCGACGAGCCGGCACCCTGGTAGCGCGGCGTGCGGGCCAGCTCGCCGATCACGGCGACGTCCGCGGGGCTCGTCAGGGGGAGCAGGGGCACAGCGTCGGTCGGGTCGTCGGTCGAGCTGCCGACGGGGTCGTTCTTGAGCAGCACCGTGCCCGCCGCGGCGGCCTCGCGGGCCAGCGCGTGGTGCGCGTCGACGTCGAACGACCCGGGGGCGCTCGTCGTCGGCAGGGAGCGGGCGACGAGCTCCAGCACGCGCCGGGCGGCGGCGTCGACGAGGGCCTCGTCGAGCTCGCCCGCCTCGACGGCGGCGACGACCTGTGCGTCCGTGCGGCCGCCGCTCGCGGGCATCTCGAGGTCGAGCCCGGCCACGACGCCGGCGACGCGGTCGCGGACGGCACCCCAGTCGGAGACGACCAGGCCCTCGAAGCCCCACTCGTCGCGCAGCACGGTGGTGAGCAGCCAGTCGTGCTGCGAGGCGTACACGCCGTTCACCTTGTTGTACGAGCACATGACGGTCCACGGCTGCGCGCGCGTGACGACCCGCTCGAAGGCCGGCAGGTAGATCTCGCGGAGCGTCCGCTCGTCGACGTCGGCCGAGACCCGCATGCGGTCGGCCTCCTGGTTGTTGGCCGCGAAGTGCTTGAGCGACGTGCCGACGCCCTGGGACTGGATGCCCTCGACCAGCGCGGCCGCGAGGTCGCCGGCCACCACCGGGTCCTCCGAGAAGTACTCGAAGTTGCGCCCGCACAGCGGCGACCGCTTGATGTTCACGCCCGGGCCGAGCAGCACCGCGACGTCGTTGGCGCGCGTCTCGCGGCCCAGCGCCTCGCCCACGCGGCGCAGCAGGTCGGCGTCCCAGCTCGACCCGAGCGCGGCGGCGGTGGGGAAGCAGGTGGCGGGCACGCTGTTGCCGAGGCCGAGGTGGTCCGCGGCCTCGTCCTGCTTGCGCAGGCCGTGCGGCCCGTCGGTGACCATCACGGACGGCACGAGCGTCGTCCCGTCGCGCTCGACCGGCTGGGTGTGCCAGAAGTCGAGGCCGGAGAGCAGCGAGGCCTTCTCGGCGAGGGTGAGCTCGCCGAGCACGCGCTCGCCGTCGAACGGCAGTCCGGTGCTCTCGGTCTGGACGGCGGGGGTCGGGATCCGGTCGAAGGTCACGGGTGCGCTCCAGGGTCGGCGGCAGTGCAACCAGGGCAGCGTAGCAAGAAACCTACCGTCTGGTAGGGAATTGCTCCAGGATCGCGGTGGCCCTCGGTATCAGATCGCGGCCGACCAGCGCTGCTCCACCACGTCCCGCACGCCCGTGGCGAGCGTGCGCTCCGTGCCGTCCGGCCCGAGCCCCGCCACTGAGAAGAACCGCTCGCGCGCGCTGTCGTCGTCGAGAACCCACGTGACGACCTCGGGGGCGCCGTCGGTGCGGAGCCGGTCCACCGCGGCCGCGAGCAGCCGCGACCCGTGTCCGCCGCGCTGGTGGTCGGGCTCGACCTCGAGGGCGAGGAGCTGGCCGGGGCCGACCGCCGCGAAGCCCACGACGTCGGGTCCGGCGAGCGCCACCAGGACGGCGAAGCCGGGCCCCGGGGGAGCGGTGATCGCCCGCGCCCAGCGGTCCCGCATCGCGGCGGTGTCCAGGCTGTCGACGACGCCGTCGCCCAGCGCCACCTCGTGCGTGCTGCGCCATGCGGTCACCTGCACACGCGTGACCGCGTCCTCGTCGCCGGGGACGGCCGGGCGGACCGAGACGTCAGCCGTCTCGCGGAAGAGAGCCATCCGGTCACCCTAGCGGCGCGCCGCGCCGGACTGCGCCTCACCCGGTCGGCAGCTCGACCTTACCGGCGCGGACGGCCGCTACCGTGCCGCCGTCGACCAGGAGGTCGGTCCCGGTGATGAACGACGACTCCGGACCGACGAGGAAGGCGACGGCGGCGGCGATGTCCGCCGGCGTGCCGATCCGCCCGGTACCCGAGCCGGCGATCATGCGCCGCATCCCCGCGCCCGACTCTCCGGCCAGCTCCTGCTGACCCATGGGGGTGGAGATGACGCCCGGGCTGACGCTGTTCACCCGTGCGCCCCGTGCGCCCCAGGTGATGCTGGCGGACTGGACCCGCAGCTGGTTGGCGCGCTTCGCGATCGAGTACGCCGCGCCGGGGCTCGGGATGGCCTGCTCGGCGAGGAACGGCAGCGCCAGGAGGTCGTCGGTGGGGGTCTGCGCGAGCGCCGACTCGATCTCGGCGGGAAGCGTGCCCGCGACCATCGCGCCGGCCATGCTCGCGATGACCACGCCGGCGCCCCCCGGGGCGACGACGCGGGCGAACTCGTCGAGGACGACCGCCACGCCGTACAGGTCGACGTGCAGGATCGCGCTCGTGGGCGCCGCGACGGGAGACACCCCGGCCGTGTGCACCACCGCGGTCACCGGCCCGAGCTCGGCGGCCCGGTCGGCCAGGGCCGCCACCGACTCGCGGGACGAGACGTCCACCTCCTCGGTCGTGACCGCGAAGCCGTCGTCCGACATCTGCGCGGACAGCCGTTCCAGCAGGCCCTCGTCACGGTCCGCCAGGACCACCTGTCGCCCGGCTCCCACCCGGCGGGCGACGGCCTCGCCCATCCCCCCTGCACCGACGATCACGACGACGTCCTGAGCCATGACGATCCCTTCGTTGTTGGGCGACACGCGGCCTCATCTCCGGCAGGCCGGGTGACGAGGTTAGCCCCAGCCGAGTGCGCGGAGCCCCGCGGCGGTCGCGGCGGCCAGCACGACGACCAGGATGAAGGGGGCCCGCAGGGCCAGCGCGACGGCGGCGACGCCGAGCGCCGGCACCCGGGCGTCGACGACGAGCGCCTGCCCGTCGGCGAACGTCTGCACGACGACGAGGGAGACGAGCAGCGCCACGGTGACGAGCGTCGACGTGCGTTGCACGCGCTCGGTGGCCAGCCAGTGCTCGGGGATCAGATGCCCCGCGAGCTTGAGGGCGAAGCTGGCCGAGGAGGCGACGAGCACCGTCACCCACAGCACGGTGGTGGTCATCGGGCCTCGTCCCCCTCAGTTCCGGGCGCGATGTCGGTGCCGGCCTCGGGAGCGGCGGCCCGCGGCGTCGCGATCAGCCCGACGGCGATCGCCGCGGCGGCGGCCGCGAGCACGGGTACGCCGGCCGGGACGAAGGGGATCAGCGCGGCGGACACGAGGACGGCCAGCGCGGCGACGATCTGGGCGCGGCGGGCGGCGAGGCGCGGCCAGACGAGCGCGAGGAAGGCCGCCCCGGCCGCGGCGTCCAGGCCCCAGGCCTTCGGGTCGCCGAGCGCGTCGCCGGCCAGGGCGCCGAGCAGGGTGAACGCGTTCCAGAGCACGAAGACGCCGACGCCCGTGGCCCAGAACCCGGCCCGCGTCGCCGCGGGCTCGCGCTGGCCGACCGCCACGGCGGTGGACTCGTCGATCGTGAGCTGGGCGGCGGCCAGGCGCCGCCACCCGCGGACGTCGAGCAGGGGGGCGACGACCGCGCCGTACAGGGTGTTGCGCACGCCCAGCAGGGTCGAGGTCGCGATCGCCGCCACGGGCGACCCGCCCGCGGCCACCACGCCGATGAGGGCGAACTGCGAGCCGCCGGAGAACAGCAGCAGGCTCAGCGCCATCGTCTGCGGCACGCCGACGCCCGCCACCACGGACAGCGCGCCGAAGGAGATTCCGTACAGTCCGGTGGCCACCGCGACGCTCGCCCCCTGGCGGACGGCGGAACGCACCGCGGGGTCCCGCCCCTCTCCACGTGTCACGTCGGTAGGTAACCACGCCCCGCCGGGGCTCGGGAAGCGGGTCGTCCGGCCCCGGGCGCGGTCAGAGGGCCACGTAGACGGTCTCGAGGTACTCCTCGAGCCCCGCCTCCCCGCCCTCCCGGCCGAGCCCGGACTGCTTGACCCCGCCGAAGGGGGCGCTGGCGTCCGACACCATCCCGCGGTTGATCCCGATCATCCCGGCGTCGATCTCCGCGGCGGCGCGCATCGCCCGATCCAGCGACGTCGTGTAGGCGTAGGCGGCGAGCCCGTACTCGGTGTCGTTTGCAAGGGCGAGCGCCTCGTCGTCGTCGGCGAACGCCACGACGGGCGCCACCGGGCCGAAGATCTCCTCGCGGACCGCGCGCGCGTCCGCGTCGACGCCGGCGAGCACGGTGGGCTCGTAGAAGCTCCCGGGGCCGTCGGGTCGGTCGCCGCCGGTGAGCACCTGGGCGCCCCGGTCGGCGGCGTCCCCCACGATCTCGGCGACCTTCTCGACGGCCTCCGCGTCGATGAGCGGGCCGACGTCGACGCCGTCCTGGTCGCCCGGACCCACCCGCAGCGCGGCGAAGCGGTCGCTGAGGCGGCGCGCGAACTCCCGGGCCACCGAGTCGTGCACGAGGAACCGGTTGGCCGCCACGCACGACTGGCCCGCGTTGCGCAGCTTGGCGACGGTCGCGCCCTCGACCGCCGCGTCGAGGTCCGCGTCGGCGAAGACGACGAACGGGGCGTTGCCGCCGAGCTCCATCGACGTGCGCAGCACGAGGTCGGCGGACTGCCGCAGCAGCGTGCGGCCCACCGCCGTGGAGCCCGTGAACGACAGCTTGCGCAGCCGGTCGTCGGCGAGGAGCGGCGCGACCAGGTCCTTCGAGTGGGCCGTCGGGACCACGTTCACCACCCCGCGGGGCAGGCCGCGGTCGGCGAGCTCGGAGCGGATCACCTCGGCGACGAGCATGGTGGTCAGCGGTGTCTGGTGCGCCGGCTTGATCACCACGGTGCAGCCGGCGGCGAGCGCCGGGCCGATCTTGCGAGTGGCCATGGCGATCGGGAAGTTCCACGGGGTGATCAGGAGCGCCGGCCCGACGGGGCGCCGGTGCACCAGCTGGCGGTTCGCGCCGGCGGGCGCGGTGCGGGCCAGGCCGTCGGCGCGCACCGCCTGCTCGGCGTACCAACGCAGGAAGTCGGCGCCGTAGGTCACCTCGGCCCGCGCCTCGGCGAGCGGCTTGCCGCACTCGGCCGTGATGAGGGAGGCAAAGGCGTCGGTGCGCGCGACGATCCGCTCGTACACGGCGCGCAGCAGCTCGGACCGCTCGCGGGGCGCGACGGCGCGCCAGGCGGCGGCCGCGTCGGCGGCGGAGCCGAGGGCGCGGCGTCCGTCCTCGGGGGAGGCGTCGGCGACGTCGAACAGCACCTCGCCGCTGGCCGGGTCCACGACCTCGAAGGTGTGCCCGCCGGCAGCGGCGGCCCACTGCCCGCCGGCGAGCATGCCGGTGGGCAGGTGGGCCACGAGCGCGGGCGAGAGCGAGCTCATGCACCCGAGTATGCACAGACCGCCGTCCGCTCGACATGCGACAGGGTGCGACAGCGAAGGTCGCCGTACGATCGGGCCGTGGACGACGGACGAATCGCGGACGCACCGGTGCTGCTGCTCCTGAACGGGCTGCCGGGCGTCGGGAAGTCGGCCGTGGCGGCCGCGGCCGCGCGACCGGGCACGCTCGTCCTCGACGTCGATGTCGTGCGCACCCTGATCTCCGGCGACCCCCGCGACGCGGCGGAGCCTGCGCGGCGCCTGGCCCTGGACATGGCCCGGTCCCACCTGCGCGCCGGGTGCGGCGTCGTCGTCCCCCAGCTCGTCGCGCGCGCCGACCAGGTGGCTCGCTTCGAGCGCGCCGCGGCGGAGGCAAGGGCGCGTTTCGTGCACACCGTCCTCGAGGCCCCGCCGGCGACGGTCGCCGGCCGGGTCGCACAGGATGACGCGGCGGGCCGGGCCGCGCACCGCCGTGGCCTGGACGACGAGACCCTGGCCGCCTACGCGGCGGGGCTGCGCGAGGTGACGCGGTCGACAGGAGCGGTCCGGGTCGACGCCGGCGCCGACCTGGCCGCCGTCGCCCGCCGTGTGGAGCCGCTGCTCGGGTGACGACGCGATGCCCGACGCGATGCCCGACGCGATGCCCGAGGCGAGGGGTGGACGCGTCCACCCGCGGCGGGCGTGGCCGGTACGGTTGACCCATGACGCTCGTCCCCAGCATCGCGCGCCCGTTCGGCGCCGTGCTCACCGCGATGGTCACGCCGATGACTCCGTCGGGTGACCTGGACCTCGCTGCGGCGGTACGCCTGGCGAAGCGGCTGGTCGACGACGGCAACGACGGCCTCGTGCTCTCGGGCACGACCGGCGAGTCCCCGGCCACGCACACCCCGGAGAAGGCGGACCTCGTCCGCGCCGTGGTCGGCGCCGTCGGTGACCGCGCGTACGTGCTCGCGGGCGCGGGCTCGAACGACACGGTGCACGCCGTGCGCATGGCCGAGCAGGCCGCCGAGGCGGGCGCCCACGGGCTGCTCGTCGTGTCGCCCTACTACTCCCGTCCCTCCCAGGAGGGTCTCTACCAGCACTTCGCGACCGTCGCGGACGCGACCGAGCTCCCCGTCATGCTCTACGACGTGCCCGGCCGCACCTGCGTGCGCATCGCGCCGGCGACCTACGAGCGCATCGCGCGCCACCCCCAGGTCGTCGCGACGAAGGACGCGACGGGCGACGTCGCCGCCGTGGCCGGCCTGCGCGCCGCCACGGGACTCGCCTGGTACTCGGGCGACGACGGACTCCTGCTGCCGTTCCTCGCCCACGGCGGGGCCGGCATCGTCTCCGTCTCCGCGCACGTCGTCGGCGACCGGTTCGCCGAGGCCGTGCGTCGGTTCGACGCCGGCAACCACGCCGCTGCGCTCGACGTCTTCGCCACGACCCTGCCCGTCATCGCCGCGCTGAACGGCGCCGGCGCACAGGCCGTGATGGTCAAGGCCGCGCTCGAGGCGCTCGGCGTGCTCGACAACCGCGAGCTGCGCCTGCCCAACGTGGCCGCCTCTCAGGACGACGTCGCGCTGGTGCGCGACGCGCTCGCGGCGGCCGGATATCTCGACGGCGCCCGCGTGGGCGCCACCACACGTCCGTAATACCGATCGGCCTGGAGGCCCCGTGAGCCACCCTCACCCCGAACTTCCCCTGCCCCCCGCACTGCCGTCGAAGGGGCTGCGCATCGTCGCCCTCGGCGGTCTGGGCGAGGTGGGGCGCAACATGGCCGTCTTCGAGTACGAGGGGCGCCTGCTGATCATCGACTGCGGCGTGCTCTTCCCCGAGGACCACCAGCCCGGCGTCGACCTGATCCTCCCGGACTTCGAGTACATCAAGGATCGCCTGGACGACATCGAGGCGATCGTCCTCACCCACGGGCACGAGGACCACATCGGCGCCGTGCCCTACCTGCTGCGGCTGCGCCGGGACATCCCGCTGATCGGCTCGCGGCTCACCCTCGCCTTCGTCGAGGCCAAGCTCAAGGAGCACCGCATCAAGCCGGTGCTGCGCGTCGTGGCCGAGGGCCAGACCGAGCGGCTCGGCAAGTTCGACCTCGAGTTCGTCGCGGTCAACCACTCGATCCCCGATGCGCTCGCCGTCGCCGTCACGACCGGCGCCGGCACCGTGCTGCACACGGGCGACTTCAAGATGGACCAGCTGCCGCTGGACGGCCGCGTCACCGACCTGCGCGCGTTCGCGCGGCTGGGGGAGAAGGGCGTCGACCTGTTCATGGTCGACTCCACGAACGCCGAGGTGCCGGGCTTCGTCACCAACGAGGTCGAGATCGGCCCGGTGCTCGACAGCGTCTTCGCCCAGGCGGAGAAGCGCGTCATCGTCGCGTCGTTCTCCTCGCACGTGCACCGCGTGCAGCAGGTGCTCAACGCGGCGCAGGCCCACGGCCGCAAGGTCGCCCTCGTGGGGCGCTCGATGGTCCGCAACATGGGCATCGCCGCCGAGCTCGGCTACCTCGACGTCCCGCCGGGCGTCCTCATCGAGCTCAAGCAGGCCGCGAGCCTGCCGGACGACCGCGTCGTCTACATGTCCACCGGTTCCCAGGGCGAGCCGATGGCCGCCCTGAGCCGGATGGCGAACGGCGACCACCGGGTCCAGGTGGGCCACGGCGACACCGTGATCCTCGCGTCGTCGCTCATCCCGGGCAACGAGAACTCCGTGTTCCGCGTCATCAACGGGCTCACGCGCCTCGGCGCGCGCGTCGTGCACTCCGGCAACGCCAAGGTGCACGTCTCCGGGCACGCCAGCGCGGGCGAGCTCCTGTACTGCTACAACATCCTCAAGCCCAAGAACGTCATGCCCGTGCACGGCGAGGTGCGCCACCTCGTGGCGAACGCGGCGCTCGCGGTGCGTACCGGCGTGCCGGCCGACCGGGTGGTGCTCGCCGAGGACGGCGTCGTCGTCGACCTCGTCGACGGCAAGGCGTCCGTCGTGGGCGCGGTGCCGTGCGGCTACGTGTTCGTCGACGGATCGTCGGTCGGAGAGGTGACGGAGAACGAGCTCAAGGACCGGCGCACCCTCGCCGAGGAGGGCTTCGTCTCGGTCTTCGCGGTCGTCGACACGGCCACCGGCAAGGTGCTCGCCGGCCCGCAGATCCTCGCGCGCGGCATGGCCGAGGACGACGCGGTCTTCGAGGAGGTCCAGCCCGACGTCGTCGCGGCACTCGAGACCGCCATCGCCGGGGGGGCTACCGACGCCTACCAGCTCCAGCAGGTGATGCGCCGCGTCATCGGCCAGTGGGTCAACCGGCGCCTGCGCCGCCGCCCCATGATCGTGCCGGTGGTCGTGGAGGCCTGACGCCTGACGACCCACCCCGCGGCACCCACGTGGGGGCTGTGGAAACACCCGAGGGGCCTCCCGGCGCGCGGCTACGGTGACTACCACCGTCCGCCACCGCTGGGAGGCCCCTCGTGCCGTCCGCTCCGTCGTGCGTGGCGCCGCCCCCCGCTGATCCGCACGTACCCTGCGTGGCATGACTGCGCCTGCGACGAACCTGCCGCGCCTGCCGCGCGCCGAGCTGCACCTGCACCTGGAGGGCACGCTGGAGCCGGAGCTGGCCTTCACGCTGGCGGAGCGGAACCGGATCGCCCTGCCCTACCGCGACCCGGACCAGCTGCGCTCCGCGTACGCCTTCACCGACCTGCAGTCCTTCCTCGACCTGTACCACGCGACCTCGCAGGTGCTGCGCACCGCCGAGGACTTCGCGGACCTCACTCGCGCCTACCTGCGCCGCGCGGCGGCCGGCGGGGTGCGGCACGCGGAGCTCATGATCGACCTGCAGACGCACCTGGCGCGCGGGGTCCCGCTGGAGGACCTGGCGGCCGGCGTGACCCGCGGCGCGGCCGACGCCGAGGCGGCACACGGAGTGTCGAGCCTGCTGGTCCTGGCATTCCTGCGGCACCGCCCGCCCGCCGAGGCGGACGCGGTGCTGGACGCCGTGCTGGCGGCGGGTGCCCCGTTCGCCGCGGTCGGGCTGGCGTCGAGCGAGGTGGGCTTCGCCGCGTCGCCGTTCGCGCCGGCGTTCGAGCGTGCGGCGGCCCACGGGCTGCGCCGCACCGCCCACGCGGGCGAGGAGGGCCCGGCGGCGAACGTGACCGAGGTGCTCGACGTCCTCGGGGCCGAGCGGGTCGACCACGGCATCCGCGCCCTGGAGGACGACGCGGTGGTGGCCCGGCTCGTGCGCGACCGGGTGCCGCTGACGGTGTGCCCGTGGTCGAACGTGCGGCTGGGGGCGGTGCCGTCGCTGGCCGCGCACCCGCTGCCCGCCATGCTGGCCGCCGGCCTCGACGTCTCGCTGAACTCGGACGACCCGTCGTACTTCGGCGCCTACGTCGACGAGGTCGACGACGCCGTGACCGCCGCCTTCGGACTGACCCGCGACCAGCGCGCCGACCTCGCCGCCGCGTCGTTCCGGGGTTCGTTCCTGTCGCCCGAGCAGGTCGCGCGGCACCTCGTCGACGTCGAGGCCTGGCGCGCCGCGGTCTGACGCTCAGCCGGCCAGCAACGCCGGGCCGAGGGATCCCACGGCCGCGTCGTAGCGCACGGCCCGGGCGTGCGCGTCCCCGGGGAGGAGCCCGGCGAGCTCGAGCGAGACCAGGCCGTGCACCAGCCCCCAGAGCCCGACGGCCACGGGTTCGGCGCGTTCCGGATGCCCGCCGATCACCCGCGCGACGGCGTCGTGCAGCACCCCGAAGGTGGGCCGCTGCACCGCGGGCGGGGCGTCGCTGCCCGGCAGCACCGCCCGGTCGAACATCACCCGGTAGAAGTGGGGGGCGGCGAGCGCGCTGTGGCGGTAGGCCGACCCCAGGGCGCGAAGGTCGGCCACCGGGTCGTCGGTCCGGGGCACGGCGGCGAGGTGGCCGGCGAAGCGCCGGAAGCCCTCGGCGCTCACCGCGGCCAGGAGGGCGTCGCGGGACCCGAACAGCGCGTACACCGCGGACGGGCTCGTGCCGGCCGCGGAGGCCACGGACCGCACGGTGGTGGTGGGCTCGCCGCCGGTGGAGATCGCCTCGGAGGCGACCTCCAGGAGGCGGGTGCGCAGGGCGTCGTCGTGCAGCCGTGGTCGTGCCATGCCGCGAGCCTAGACGGCTTGACGAGAGTTTGCGAACGGTGTTCTATAACAGTGTTCGTAAATTGCCGTCCAAGGAGGCCGCCGTGCTTGAGCTCACCGAAGCGGCCCGCGTCACCGCGGGCATCGTCCTGTTGACAGTCGTCGCCATCGAGTCCGGCGGGTACTTCCTGGTCAAGGTGGTCACGGGCAAGGTCCCTGCGACCGCGTTCCAGGCTTCGTTCTTCCGCGCCGGGCACGCGCACGCCGGGGTGCTCGTCATCCTCGGGCTGCTGTGCGTCGTCCTCGCCGAGGCCACCGACCTGTCGGGCGGCTGGCGCTGGCTCGCGGCCACGGGCGTCCTGGTCGCCGCGATCCTGATGCCCGCCGGCTTCTTCTTCTCCGCCATGGGGAGGGGCCGCACGTCACCGAACCGCGCCGTCGTGCTGCTCCTCGCGGGCGCGGGCCTTCTCGCCGCGGGCGTCGTGACCCTGGCCGTGGGGCTTCTCACAGCGGGCTGAGCGCGGTGACACGCGCCCGGGACCTGCGCCGTCGCGCGGGGGTCGGCGGGTACGGTGAGGGCATCATGGCGATCCGGACACCCGCCCGGAGGATCACCGGGACCCCGCGGGGGACGACGACGGGGCGGACCGCTTCCGTGGCGGCCCCGAACCATCGAGCGCCCGCCCGCACCTCGTCCGCGCGCTCGACCAAGAGCTCAGGGCGCGGCGGCAAGAGCGGTGGTCGTCGTGCGCCGGCGCGCCGGCCCGCGCGCCACGAGCCGTCGTGGCCGGTCCGGGCCGTCCGCGGCCTGTACCTTGGCGTCGCACACGGGGTCGGCAGCCTGACCCGCAGCATCACCAAGGGAGCAAGAGACCTGGAACCCGAGCACCGCCGAGACGGCGTCGCCTTCTTCCTCATCGCGTTCGCGCTGGTCGTCGCCGCGCGAGAGTGGTGGGGGATCTCCGGCACGTTCGGCACCGTCGTCCACACCGTCGTCGCCGGCACCGTCGGCCTGGCCGGGGTGGCCGTGCCGGTGCTCCTGCTGTGGCTCGGGTTCCGCGTGATGCGCCATCCCGAACGCGCCCGGGCGAACTCCCGTGTCGCGATCGGTCTCGCCCTGATCGTCGTGTCGGTGTGCGCGCTCGTCGCCATCGCCGAGGACACTCCTGCGCCGAGCGACGGCTTCGCCGCCCTGCAGGCGGCCGGCGGCATCATCGGCTACCTCGCGGGCACGCCCGTGGTGACCGGCGTGACGGAGTGGGTGGCCGTGCCGCTGTTCCTTCTGCTCGGGTTCTTCGGCCTCCTCGTGGTCACCGCCACCCCCTTCCACCGCATCCCCGAGCGGGCACGCGGCCTCTACGACCGGCTCACCGGTAACCACCACCCGGACCACGGCGCGGCGGACGACGGGCTGCCGCTCGCCGAGGGCGTCTCACGGCACGACGGCACCGACGCGGCGCCGCGCAAGAAGCGCACCCGCAAGACGAAGGCCCAGCGCGCCGCCGAGGCGGCGGAGGCCGCAGGGCTCGACGGGTACGTCGGCGACGAGGCGTTCGAGAAGGCGGCGACGCTCGAGCGGGAGACCGCCGCGGCGAAGTCCGGCGGCACGGCCAAGCCCGACCGTGCGGACGGTGCCACCGCCACGCGGCGGGTCGGGCCCGCGGCGACCGAGTCCGTCGAGGCCGTGGCGGCGACCTCCGGATCGACGGCCGCTCCCGACTCCAAGGCCCCGTCCGGCGACCTACCGCCCATGGGGCGCGGCGAGCAGCCGATGCTCGACGGCGACACGGTCTACCTGCTGCCCCCCGAGGACGCCCTCGGCAAGGGCGCGCCGCACAAGACCCGGTCCGCGGCGAACGACCGCGTGGTCGAGTCGCTCACCAAGGTCTTCGAGGACTTCGGCGTCGACGCACAGGTCACGGGCTTCACGCGCGGGCCGACCGTCACGCGCTACGAGGTCGAGGTGGGGGCCAAGACCAAGGTGGAGCGCATCACGTCGCTCTCCAACAACATCGCCTACGCGGTGGCGAGCGCGGACGTGCGGATCCTGTCCCCGATCCCGGGCAAGTCGGCCATCGGCATCGAAATCCCGAACTCCGACCGCGAGACGGTCGTGCTCGGCGACGTGCTGCGCTCCTCGGCAGCCCGCCGCACCGAGCACGCGATGGTGATGGGCGTGGGCAAGGACGTCGAGGGCGGCTATGTCGTGGCGAACCTGGCCAAGATGCCGCACATCCTCGTGGCCGGCGCCACCGGCGCGGGCAAGTCGAGCTTCATCAACTCGCTGATCACGTCGATCCTCATGCGGGCCACGCCGGAGCAGGTGCGTCTCGTCCTCGTCGACCCGAAGCGCGTCGAGCTGACCATCTACGAGGGCATCCCGCACCTGATCACGCCGATCATCACGAGCCCCAAGAAGGCCGCCGAGGCCCTCGACTGGGTGGTGCGCGAGATGGACGCCCGCTACGACGACCTGGCGATGTTCGGCTTCAAGCACCTCGACGACTTCAACGTCGCCGTGCGCGCCGGCAAGGTGAAGCCGCTGCCGGGCTCCGAGCGCAAGATCGCGCCGTACCCGTACCTGCTGGTCGTCGTCGACGAGCTCGCGGACCTCATGATGGTCGCCCCCCGCGACGTCGAGTCCTCGATCCAGCGCATCACCCAGCTCGCGCGCGCGGCCGGCATCCACCTGGTGCTCGCGACGCAGCGCCCGTCGGTCGACGTCGTCACCGGCCTGATCAAGGCGAACGTGCCGTCCCGGCTCGCCTTCGCGACGTCGTCCGTCACCGACTCGCGCGTGGTGCTCGACCAGCCGGGCGCCGAGAAGCTCATCGGGCAGGGCGACGCGCTCTTCCTGCCGATGGGCGCGGCCAAGCCGATGCGCGTGCAGGGGGCGTGGGTCACCGAGACCGAGGTGCACGCCGTCGTCGAGCACGTGAAGGCCCAGCTCAAGCCCGTGTACCGGGAGGACGTGACCGCGCCCGCGGCCGCCAAGAAGCAGGTGGACGAGGACATCGGCGACGACCTCGACCTGCTGCTGCAGGCGGCCGAGCTCGTCGTGACCACGCAGTTCGGGTCGACGTCGATGCTGCAGCGCAAGCTGCGCGTCGGCTTCGCCAAGGCAGGCCGGCTCATGGACCTGCTGGAGTCGCGCGAGATCGTCGGGCCGTCCGAGGGGTCGAAGGCCCGCGAGGTGCTGGTGAACCCGGACGACCTGCCGTCGACGCTCGCGCTCCTGCGCGGCGAGCCGTCGCGGGCCTACGACCAGGACGCCGACGCCGCCTCGCCGGCGCCGCCGGACCCGCCCGCCGGGGCCGTGGCGGACGCGCCGGCCGACCCGTACGCGGACGGCACGGACGGGCACGCGCCGCCCGTGGCGACGGAATACCACGACGGCGCCGACACCGACCCCGAGCACGGCTGGCGCTGACCACGCCGGCCTCCGTGTCCGTCAGTTGACCGTCAGTCGCCGCGGGGGACGACCTGTGGCGGCGGGCCGGTGGTCGCGGTGGGCTCCTTGCGCTCCTTCGCGACCTTGCCCACGGCGTCCTGCACGCGCTGCTCCCGCGCCGCGAGCTCGGCCTCGGAGAGCGTGGTGCCGCCCGGGTCGGCCAGCGCGTCCGGCAGCGCGGCGACGTCGTGCCCCGCGCCGACGTCGACGGTGACGCCGGTCCAGCGCACCTCGCTCACGCGCGTCGGATCGTCGGGGCCCTCCTGCGTGAAGGTCGCGGAGAGGAGCACGCCGTTGCTCGTGCGGGCGTCGCAGCAGTCGGAGCTCTGGTTCGACAGCAGGTTGCCCAGGCCGTAGGCGACCCACATGCCGTCGCCGTCCGGCCCCTTCCCGACGCGGTCGAAGGCCTGCGGGATGTGCGCGTGGTGCCCGATGACGAGGTCGACCTCGCCCGAGCGGGCGAGCCGGCTCACGACGTCCTCCTGCTGGTCGGTGAGCTCCTCCGTGTACTCGACCCCGGCGTGCAAACTGACGACCACCACGTCGGCGCCCTCCTCTCGGGCGACGCGGGCCTGCTCGACGAGCTGGTCGGCGTCGATGAGGTCGACGGCCCAGGGGGCGTCCGCGGGCATGGCCAGTCCGTTGAGGCCGTAGGCGGCGGCCAGGTGCGCCACGGTGATCTTGCGGCCCTCGCGGTCCAGCACGTACAGCTGCGGCTCGTCCTGCTCGGCCTCGCTGCGTGCCGTCCCGGCGTGCCCCATCCCTGCGTCGGCCAGGCGGCGGATGGTGGCACGCACGCCGTCGTACCCCCGGTCGACCGAGTGGTTGGACGCGGTGGAGCAGCCGTCCCAGCCCTGCTCCTGCAGGTCACGAACGAGGCCCGCGGGTGCGCCGAAGAGCGGGTACCCGCTCGGCGGGGTCCCCTTCGGCGCCACCGGCACCTCGAGGTGGCACAAGGCCAGGTCGGCGCCCTGCACCCAGGCGTCGATCCCGGCCAGCAGCGGGGTGAAGTCCGGGTCGTCGGGGCCGCCCGCCGAGTCGACGACGGGGTCGTGGGTGAGGAGGTCGCCCCCGGCCAGCAGCGTGAACTCGGCAGGGTTGGGTGTGGGGCTGGGCGTGGGGCTGGGCGTCGGGCTGGGTGCGGCCGACGTCTCCGGGCTCGCGGACCCGGGCCCGGCGGCGTCGGGCGGGTCGAGCCCGGCGAGGGGGCCGCCCAGCGCGAGCGCCGCGGCCACGCCGACGGCGGCGCCGCACAGAGCTGCGGCGGCGACCGCGAGGCCTCGTCGTGTCGGTCGCCCGTCGTCGGACGCGTGATGGGGCACGGCAGGAGAGTACTGCCCGCGAGGGTCCTGGCGTCCGATGAGCGCCTATAGGGTGGCCCGGTGGTCAACGAAGCGCCCTCGCCCTGGAACGTCGCCAATGCGGTGACTCTCGTGCGCATCGCGCTCGTGCCCGTGTTCGCCTGGGCGTTGCTCGTGGAGGGCGGCGACTCCATCACCTGGCGTCTCGTCGCGACGGCGATCTTCGTGGTCGCCGCCGTGAGCGACCGCGTCGACGGCTATCTGGCCCGCTCGCGCAACCTCGTCACCGACCTCGGCAAGCTGCTCGACCCGATCGCCGACAAGGCGCTGATCGGCACGGCGCTGATCCTGCTCTGCTGGCCGCTGGGCGAGCTGCCCTGGTGGGTGCCCACCGTGATCCTGGTGCGCGAGCTTGGGATCACCGCGCTGCGGATGGTCGTTCTCCGCTACGCCGTCATGCCCGCCTCGCGCGGCGGCAAGCTGAAGACAGTGCTGCAGGCTGTCGCGATCACCCTCTTCCTGCTGCCCCTGTCCGCCCTGCCCGACGCGGTGCTGATCGTGGCCTGGGTGGTGCTAGCACTCGCGATCGCGGTCACCGTCGTGACCGGCGTCGACTACGCCGTGCGCGGATGGCGGCTGTTCTCGGCCGGGCGTCGCGAGGCGGGGCCGCGAGCGGCCGCATGACCGTCCCGGCGCGCGCGCCGGGCGCGCCCGCCGAGGAGCTCGCGCCCGCCCTGCTCGACGCAGCCCGGGGTCGCGGGTGGTCGCTGGGCACGGCGGAGTCCTTGACCGGCGGCCTGGTCGTCGCGGCGCTGGTCGACGTGCCCGGAGCGTCGGCCGTGGTGCGGGGCGCCGTCGTGGCGTACGCGACGGACGTGAAGGCCTCGGTGCTCACGGTGGACCCGGACCTGCTCGCGCGGCGGGGCGCCGTGGACCCCGAGGTGGCGACCCAGATGGCGGCCGGGGCGCGACGGGTGCTGGGGGCCGACGTCGGGCTGGCGACGACGGGCGTGGCGGGCCCCGACACCCAGGACGGGCACCCGCCGGGCGAGGTGTACGTCGCGGTCAGCATGCCGGGCGGTGAGCAGGTGCGCCGCCTCGACGTCCCGGGCGATCGGGATACGGTGCGCGCCGCCGCCACGCGCGAGGTGCTCGCGCTGGCGTTGGACGCGGTGCGGCGCGTCGCTCCGGTGAAGGATGCGTGACGGGCACGCCGGGGTCGTGACGCCGGGAACAAGGCATGCGGTGCGTGCGTTGCGGAGGGTGTGATCATCGAGAAGGCACGAAGCCGTCCGGAGCCGGGCCACGCCAGGCCGGGTGGGCCGCGCGCGCGGTACGGTAGTGCCACCCCTGGAGTCAGGGGGACGACAGGACGGACGAGGAACCCGGCGACGGGTCCGGAGCCGCGACGATCGGCCACGGAGAGGGGGCGCGAGATGGTCGTACTGCGACGAGAGATCGGCGACGTGCTGCGCGACGCGCGGCAGCGCCAGGGGCGCACCCTGCGAGAGGTGTCTTCCGCTGCGAGGGTCTCGCTCGGGTACCTGAGCGAGGTGGAGCGCGGGCAGAAGGAGGCGTCCTCCGAGCTGCTGGCCTCGATCTGCGAGGCGCTCGACGTTCCGATGTCGCTCGTGCTGCGCGAGGTGAGCGACCGGATCGCGGTGGTGGAGGGTCTGCACATCCCCGACACGATCCCGGCGGACGTCTTCGCCGGCATGCTCAGCCGTGGCGGCGAGCCGCGCGACACCGGCCAGGCGCTGCGAGGAGACCTCGCACCGGTCGGCTGACGGCAACAGAGAAGGCCCCTTCACGAGAATCTCGCGAAGGGGCTTTCGCTATGCCTCCGCTATGCCGGCGAGGCCTGGCACGACGGGCACCAGTAGATCGCCCGCTCACCGGCGTCCGGCCGCAGGCCCGGCCCCGCGGTGCTGCCGAGGGCCACGGGCGTCCGGCACCGGCGGCAGGGCGCGCGATGGCGCCCGTGCACGGCGAGCTCGACGGCGCCCAGGCCGGAGGTGCGGCCCACAGTGACGCTGCGTGACATCAGCCGCCGCGCGGTGACCAGCAGGGTGCGGCGTGCCTCGTCGTCGAGGGACCCGACGGTGGTCCACGGCCACCGTCGGGTTGCGAACAGCGACTCCGCGGTCCAGATGGTCCCCAACCCGGCGACCGTCCGCTGGTCGAGCAGCGCGACGCAGAGCGGGCGCCCCGGGTCCGCGCCGAGCCGGGCCGCGCCCTCGTCGAGCCGGTCGGGGAAGTCGCCGCCCAGCACGTCGGGGCCCAGGTGGCCCAGCAGGCGCGGCTCGTCCCGCGTGCGCAGCACGTCCAGCATGCCGAGCTGCACGCCCAGGCACGTCCAGGAGGCGGTGGCCAGCACGGCCCGCACCGCGTCCGCCCGGCCGGCAGACTCGCGGGACCCGGTCCTGCACACTCGCCACGAGCCGTCCATGCGCAGGTGGGTGTGCAGGGTGCGCCCGTCGTCGAGCCGCAGCAGCAGATGCTTGCCGTACGCGACGGACTCGGTCACGGCGGCACCCACCAGGTCGACGCCTCCCGCCGATGGCCAGCGCAGCTCGGCCCGGACCAGCGGCGACCCCCGCAGCGCGGCTCCGAGCCGCTCGGCGGTCAGCCGCAGCACGTCTCCCTCGGGCACGGTGGGCTCCTGCTCGCCTCAGGCCGGCCGCAGCCCGCGCGGGGTGACGCCGAAGCCGGAGTCCAGCAGCGCGGCGGCGGCGGGGGTCCGATCCCGCGCGGCGGCGAGCGCGGGCACGCCGTCGACCCGCTGCACGGTGACCCGGCCCAACCGTCCCGCCCGCGTGTCGGCGGCGAGGAGGCGCGCGGCAGCGGCGAGCCGGGCTCCGTCGCCGGCGTCGCCGCGCCCGAAGGACAGCACCGTGCGCCCGCCCCGCTCGACGAACAGCACGAGCTCGCCGTCCACCAGCACCACCACGGCGCCGGCCTTGCGCCCGGGACGGTGCGCGCCCGTCGCCCCACCGTCCCCGGCGGGGGAGCCCGCCGACGTGCGCGGCCAGGCAACCGCGGCGCCGTACGGGTTGGCCGGGTCGGTCGCGGCGAGCAGGAGGGCGCCGGGCTCGATCCTGCCGGCCGACGGCGCAGCCGGCCCCTCCACGAGGGAGTCGAGGGCGCGGACACGGTCCGCCGCGTCGGTGCGCAGCTGGTCGACGGCCCCGGGCAGCGCGAACTGCGAGCCGCCCAGGCCCTCGAGGAAGTACCCGCGGCGGGCCGCGCCGCGCTCCTCGAGGCCCGTGAGCACGCGGTACACGTCGCGGAAGCGCGACGTCACCCCCTCGGCCGGGGCGACGGCGCGGGTGAGCACGCCGTGCCGCTCGAGCAGCACCTGGGCGAGAGCGTGCGCGCGCACGGTCGGGTCCTGCTCCACCGCAGGCAGCGCCGACCACCGCCCGCCGCCCGCGCGCGGCAGCGCGGCGGCGGACGTGGGGCGGACCAGGCCGAAGCGCGCCACCCGCACCGGCCGGGCGCGCCCCGGGGCGGCGGGGGCGCGGTGGGCGCCGCCGCCATGCCTGCCCGAGTGCCGGCCCGATCCGCCGAGGGCTTCGCGCAGCGGCCCGAGGCGGTCGTTGGTCACCCAGCCCGCCCAGACGAGGTCCCACAGGACCTCGAGGGTGGCCGACTGGCTCGCGCTCGCCAGCTCCGCCAGGCGTGGCAGGAAGTAGCCCCCCGACCCGGTCAGGAGATCGAGCACCGCCCGGTGCAGGTCGGTGTCGAGCGGCCCGCCCTCGGCCGCGCTCCCGGCGACGGGGTCGGGATCGCGGAGCGTGAGGGGCGCGCCGTCGGCCAGGTGCAGGCTCACCATGCCGTCCCCGCCGCCGGACCCGGGCAGCCGGCCGTGGCCGCACCACAGCACCTCGCCAGCCGTGGTCAGCTCGTCGAGCACCGCGGGGGAGTAGTCCGCCACGCGGGCGGGGAGCACGAGCGTCTCCAGCGCGGACGCGGGCACAGCCGCCCCGGAGAGCTGCTCCACCGCCCGCAGCACGCCGTCCGCCCCGCGCAGGGCGCCGCCGCCGCTGCCCGTGCCGCCCACCCGCATGCCGATGCCGTGCCAGCGCGGCAGGAAGACGCCCAGGGCCTCGGGCTCCACCGGCTCGACCTCGGCCCGCAGCGCGGCGAGCGACCGCCGCCGCAGCGTGCGCAGCACCTCGGGGTCGCACCACTCGTCCCCCGTGCCGCCCAGCGACGACGGCAGCAGCGCGCCCCGTGCGACGGCGCCGACGGCCTCGAGCCGCGCGAGCACCTGCGCCACGACGGCGATCCCGAGCCCGAAGCGGCGCGCGACGTCCGTCGCCGGGAACGGGCCGTGGGTCCGCGCGTGCCGGCGCACCAGGTCGCCCAGGGGGTCGGCCACCGGCTCGGTGAACGTCTCCGGCACGCCCACCGGGAGGGCCACGCCGAGCGCGTCCCGGAGCCGGCCCGCGTCCTCGACCACGGCCCACTGCTCGGCGTCGTCGCCCTGCTGCCCCCCGAGGCGCACCCTGATCACCCGGCGGGCGCCCTCCAGGTCGGCGAGCCAGGCGTCGACCTGCTCCCGGCCCGCCTCCCGCGTCCGGGCCCGCAGCGCGGACGCCGGGTGGGGGCCGGTGCGTCGCAGCACGTCCCAGATCGCCTCGGCGTCGCGGGCCTGACGGTCGGGGGCGAGGGCCTGCAGCTCTGCCTCGGTCCGTTCGACCGCCCCGGGGTCGAGAAGGTCGGCCAGGGGGGTTGCGCCCTGCTCGCCCAGCAGCTCGGTCAGGAGGTCCGGGTCCAGGGACAGCGCAGCCGCCCGGCGCTCGGCCAGCGGGGCGTCGCCGTCGTAGAGGAACTGCGCCGTGTAGCCGAACAGGAGCGCCTGGGCAAATGGCGACGGCGAGG
The DNA here is from genome assembly GCF_059445475.1 of Isoptericola sp. Y581. Classification (NCBI taxonomy): domain Bacteria; kingdom Bacillati; phylum Actinomycetota; class Actinomycetes; order Micrococcales; family Promicromonosporaceae; genus Isoptericola; species Isoptericola sp. Y581. Next base: position 550,625 of record NZ_JCAIUK010000002.1, read on the forward strand.
AGGTGGTCACCTCGACGAGCCGCACCCGCCCCGCCTGCAGGTCGCCCATGAGCTCGGTGAGCGCGGCCACGTCGAAGTCGTCGCGCAGGCACTCGCGGGCGGCCTCGAGCATGATCGGGAAGTCCGGGAACTGCGACGCCACCTGCAGCAGCTGAGATGCCCGCTGGCGCTGCTGCCACAGCGGCTGGCGGCGGTCGGGACGCCGGCGCGGCAGCAGCAGCGCCCGGGCGGCGGCCTCGCGGAAGCGCGCCGCGAACATCACCGAGCCGCCCAGCTCGTCGCGCACGGCGCCCAGCACGTCGTCGGGGTCCACCAGGAGGTCCTCGGCCGTGACAGCGGGCGCGTCGGCGGCCCGCTCGGAGCCCGCGGCATCGTCGCCCGCCGCGCCGTCGGAGCCGAGGTCCCAGCCGGGCCCGCCCAGGTCCCAGCCGGCGTCGCCCGCGTCCGGCAGCCGCAGCACGATCCCGTCGTCGGCATGCATCGCCGCCACGTCCGTGCCGTACCGCGCCCGCAGGCGCGCGGCCACCACCAGCGCCCACGGCGCGTGCACGGGCGCGCCGAACGGGGAGTGGATCACCACGCGCCAGTCGCCCAGCTCGTCGCGGAACCGTTCCACGACCACGGTGCGGTCGTCCGGGAGCCGGCCGGTGGCGCGCCGCTGCTCGCCCAGGTACGACGCCAGGTTGTCGGCCGCCCACGTGTCCAGGCCGGCGTCCCGCAGGCTGGCCTGGCCCTGCGCGGTGCCCTGGGCCTCGTCCTCGGCCAGGAGTACGTCGGTCTCGCGCACGAAGGCGCCCACGGCGCGGCCGAGCTCGACCGGGCGGCCCGGCGAGTCGCCCCTCCAGAAGGGCAGCCGCCCCGGGAGCCCGGGCGCCGGGGTCACGAGCACCCGGTCCGGTGTGATCGCCTCGATGCGCCAGGTGGACGAGCCGAGGGTGAACGTGTCCCCGACCCGCGACTCGTAGACCATCTCCTCGTCGAGCTCGCCCACGCGCTTGCCACCGCGGGGGCGGGCCCCGCCGGCGGGTGCGCCGTCGTCGGGGGGGCCCGAGGTCGGGGGCTCGGTGGCGAGGTAGACGCCGTACAGCCCGCGGTCGGGGATGGTGCCGCCGCTCGTGGCCGCGAGGCGCAGGGCGCCCGGCCGCCCGGAGAGGCGGCCGGTGGTGCGGTCCCACACGATCCGGGCCCGCAGCTCGGCGAAGTCCTCGCTCGGGTAGCGGCCGGCGAGCATGTCCAGCACGGCCCGCCAGGTCGCGTCGCCGAGGGTGTGGAACGGGTGTGCCCGGCGGAACGTGGCGAGGAGCTCCTCCGCCGGCCAGTCGTCCGTGGCCAGCGTCGCCACCACCTGCTGGGCCAGCACGTCGAGGGCGTTCGCGGGGACGTGCAGGTGCTCGATCTCGCCGGCGCGCATCCGACGCGCCACCACGGTGGCCGGCACGAGGTCGCCGCGGAAGGTCGGGAAGACCACGCCGTGGGAGACCGCGCCCACCTGGTGCCCGGCGCGGCCGATGCGCTGCAGGCCGCTCGCGACCGACGGCGGCGCGCCCACCTGGACGACGAGGTCGATGGCGCCCATGTCGATGCCCAGCTCGAGGGACGAGGTCGCGACCACCGCCGGCAGGCGACCCGCCTTGAGGTCGGACTCGGTGCGGGTGCGCTCCACCCGGCTCATGGAGCCGTGGTGGGCGCGGGCGAGCGGCGGCGCCTCGGCGCCGTCCGGACCGGGCGGCAGCGCGACCGACGCCCCGGACTGCGCCTGGGTCTGTGCGGGCCACTGGGTGCCCGGCTCGGGCAGGTTCGCCCCGGTGCGCTCCGCCCAGATCTCGTTCATCCGGGCGGTGAGCCGCTCGGCACCGCGGCGGGAGTTGGTGAACACCAGGGTCGAGCGGTGCTCGGCGACCAGGTCCACCACCCGTTCCTCGACGTGCGGCCAGACCGACGCACGGCGCAGCGGGGAGGACGCGTCCCCGCTGAGGTCCACCTCCTCGTCGCCGAGGCCGGGCCCATTTCCGGACCCGCGGCCCGCGCCGGCGGTGCCGGCCGGGACCGGGGCGGTCGGGTCCGGCACCGTCTGCGCGGCGTCCAGGTCGGCGAGGTCGGGCACCGGCACGACGACGTCGATCGCCCACCGCTTGGTGGCCGGCGGCTGGACCACGACCACCTCGCGGCCGCCGTCCTCCGGTGTGCGGTGGCCGCCGAGGAACTCGGCGACGGTCTCCACAGGTCGCACCGTCGCCGACAGCCCGACGCGCTGCGCCGGCCGGTCGAGGAGCTCGTCGAGGCGTTCCAGGCTCAGGGCGAGGTGCGCGCCCCGCTTGGTGCCCGCCACGGCGTGGATCTCGTCGAGGACGACGGTCTGCACGCCGGCGAGGCCCGCCCGCGCCTGGGAGGTGAGGACGAGGAAGAGCGACTCGGGTGTCGTGACCAGCACGTCCGGGGGGCGCGTGGCGAACGCGCGCCGCTCCGACGGCGGCGTGTCACCCGTGCGGGCGCCGACCGTCACCTCCTCGACCGACAGCCCGTCGCGCGCGGCGGCCTGCCGGATGCCGGCGAGCGGCGAGCGCAGGTTGCGCTGCACGTCCGCCGCGAGGGCCTTGAGCGGCGACACGTACAGCACGCGGCAGCGGCGGGCCCGCTCCGGGGGCGGCTCGGTGGTCAGGCGGTCGATCGCCCAGAGGAACGCCGCGAGGGTCTTGCCCGATCCTGTCGGCGCGACGACCAGCGCGTGCCGGTCGGAGCTGATCGCCTCCCACGCGCCGGCCTGCGCCGCCGTCGGCGCCTCGAACGCCCCGGCGAACCAGGAGCGGGTGGCGGGGCCGAACCGCGCGAGCACCTCGACGGGCGCCTCGACGGGGCCGACGGGCGGCGGGGATGCGACCACCCCGCCATCCTGACAGCCTCCACCGACAGCGCGCAGACCGAAGGAACCCCGAGTCGCTCTCGACCACCCCGCGCGGCGTGCGAGGCTGGGCCGGTGCGTTTTCGCGAGTTCGCCGAGCTGGTCGACGAGGTCTTCGGGCCGGCCTATGGCCGCGCCCTCGTGCGGGAGCAGGTGCTGCCCCGTCTGGACGGGCGCACGCCCGCCCAGGCCCTCGAAGCCGGCATGGAACCTCGCGTCGTGTGGCACGCCCTGTGCGACGCGCTCGACGTGCCCGACTCGGAGCGCTGGGGCTCCGACAACCGGCGGCAGGCACCGCCGGCCCGCTGACCTCGCCCGCCGTCCCTGCCCGGACCCCGCGACGGCGCCGGCCGGAGGCGGCATCATGGCGTCATGCCCCGCGCCCGAGCTCCGCTCGTCACGGTGGCCGACGTCCGCGGCGCGCTCTGGTCGCTGGTGTCGACCGCCGCAGGCCTCGGGATCGCGATCCGGGTGGTCGACGGCGTCCGGGTGACCACGCCCTGGGCCGTCGTCCTGGTCGCCGTCGTGGTGGGCGCCGGTGACGTGCTCCTCCGCGTGCCGCTGCGGCGGCTCGCGCGGGCCGGCGGTGCGGTCGGCGCCCTGCTGCTCGGCCTCGGCGCGCAGGTGCTCGTCGTGTGGGCGGCTCTGACGTTCCTGCCCGGGGTCTCCAGCCGGTCCTGGACGGACGTGCTGGCGGTGCTGCTGGTGGCGTCGGTGGTCATGGCCTGCGGGCACTGGGCCGTCGGGGCGAGCGACAACGCGTACGTGGTCGGCGACCTCCTGCGTCGTGCGCGCCGTCAGGCCGGCGTCCCGCGGAGCGCGTCGCGCGGGGCGGCCGACGCGCGGCACGACGCGCGGCACGACGCGCGGGGGGACATGCCGGAGGGTGACGACCGGCCGCCCGGCGTGCTCGTCGTCATGCTCGACGGCGTCGCCAGGCCGACACTCGACCACGCGCTGCAGGCGGGCCTCGTGCCGACGCTCGAGCGGTGGCTGGGTTCCGGCAGCCACCGGATGGAGTCGTGGTGGGCCCGCGTGCCGTGCACCACGCCGGCCAGCACGCTCGGGCTGCTGCACGGCACGACGGACGCCGTCCCCGCCTTCCGGTGGTGGTCGCGGCGGCTCGGGCGCCTGGTGGTGACGAACCGGCCCTCCGACGCCGCCGATGTCGAGCGCGGTGCGAGCGACGGGCGCGGCCTCCTCGCGGGCGGCGGGGTCGCCGTGTCGACGATGTTCTCCGGCGACGCCGCCACCCACCTGCTGGTGATGAGCCGCGCGGCGCAGGGGCTCGGTCCAGGGCAGCTGTTCGTCCGGTTCTTCGCCAGCCCGTTCGTGCTGGTGCGCGCGGTGGTCGGCACGGTGGGGGAGGCCGTCAAGGAGCTGTACCAGGGCTGGCAGCAGGCGGTGCGCGGCGTGCGACCGCGCGTGCGCCGGCGTGGCTGGTACCCGGTCCTGCGGGCGATCACCAACGTGCTGCTGCGCGACCTCAACACGGCGCTCGTCGCGGAGCAGCTCGTGCAGGGCGCTCCGGTGGTGTGCGTCGACCTCGTCGACTACGACGAGATCGCCCACCACGCCGGCCCGCTGCGGCCCGAGGCCCTTCGTGCGCTCGAAGGGCTCGACCGCGTCGTCGGCCTCTGGGAGGAGATCGCCCGGGGCGCCCCGCGCCGGTACCAGGTGGTGGTGGTGTCCGACCACGGACAGTCGCTCGGCGCCACCTTCGAGCAGGTGGTGGGCCGGTCGTTCGCGGACGAGGTGACCAGGCTCGTCGGGGAGCGCGCCCCGACGGATCCCGGTGGCGCCCGGCGCACCGGCCGGAGGCCCTCGCCCGACGGCGAGGTGTGGGGCCCGGCGAACACTGCGCTGAACGCCCTGCGCAGGGAGCGCGACGGGGCCGGGCGCGTCCTCGTCGGCCCCGACCGGGGCACCGGGGACGCGGACCTCCCCGAGGTCGCGGTGGTCGGCTCGGGGAACCTCGGGATGATCTGGTTCTGCCGCGAGCCGCGCCGCGTCGCGGCCGCGGAGGTGGCCGCGCGGTGGCCGGCCCTCGTCCCGGGGCTGGTCGAGAGTCCCGCCGTCGGGTTCGTCGTGGTCCACGGCGCGCAGGGGCCGGTGGCGCGCGGCCGCCGTGGGTCGCACGACCTGGCGACCGGCCGCGTGACCGGCCGCGACCCCCTGGCCGGGTACGGGTCGCGTGCGAGGGCCGACCTGCTGCGGGTCGCCGGCCTGGAGGACGCGGGCGACCTCGTGGTCGTCTCGGCCGTGGACGAGATGGGTCGGGTGCATGCGCTGGAGGGTCTGGTGGGCTCGCACGGCGGGCTCGGCGGGGCGCAGAGCGAGGCGCTCCTGCTGCACCCGGTCGGGCTCGTGGTGCCGGACGACGAGCGCGAGGACGTGGACGGCGCACGCATGCTCGTGGGGGCCGAGGCCGTGCACCGGCGGCTGGTCGCGTGGCTCGCCGAGCTCGGGCTGCGGGAGGCGCCATGAGCCGCGGGTCCCCGTCCCAGACACCGCCTGGGCCGTCGCTCAGGGTGACGTGGCTGGGCCACTCGACGGTCGTCCTCGACCTCACCGCGGCGGACGGGCGCACGACCCGGCTCGTGACCGATCCGCTGCTGCGGCGGCACGCGGGCATGCTGAGGCGCCGAGGAGACCGGCCTGCAACGGACGCGTGGCGCGGCGCCGACGCCGCCCTGCTGTCGCACCTGCACCACGACCACGCCGAGCTGGGCTCGCTGCGGCTGCTCGGCGACGTGCCCGTGCTCACCGCGCCGGCCAACGCGCGCTGGCTGCGCGGCAAGGGGCTGCGCGGGGTCGGCCTCGATCCGCCGGTGGAGCTGCCGGGCCACGGTGCGGGCCACGGTGCGGGTCATGGTGCGGGGCATGACGGCGCTCGGCACGGCGGGGCGTGGCACGACGTCGCGGGCGTGCAGGTGCGGCTCGTCACCGCCGTGCACGGGGACCGCCCCATGCCGCACCGCCCCAACGCGACGAACGGGCACCTGGTGCGGCTCGGCGGGGGACGGGCCGACGGCGTGGCGGCCCGCACGGTGTGGGCCGTGGGCGACACGGAGCGCTTCCCCGGCATCGGGCGGGTGCGCGACCTGGCGGGTGGGCGCGTCGATGTGGCGCTCGTGCCCGTCTCGGGGTGGGGCCCGCGGCTCTCCGGCGGCCACCTGGGGCCGCAGGGCGCGGCCGAGGTGTGCGCCGAGGTGCGGCCGCGGGTCGCGATCCCGGTGCACTGGGGCACGCTCCACGCGCCGGGCGGCCGGAACCTGCCCAAGGGGTGGATGGACCACGCCGGCGAGGCCTTCGCGGCCGCCGTGCGTCGGGTGGCGCCGGGGGTGCGGGTCGTGACGCTGCGGCCCGGTGAGGAGTGGTGCGACACGCCCGACGGGGACGGCGGCCTCGAACACGTGTTCGGGTAGAGTCTGTCCACAGAAGGTTCTCGCCCGTCGTTGTCCACACCCGCGGCGATCTGCTCCCGGAGCTGTCGGTGGCGGCACGTACGGTCGGCAACAACATGAGCACGCAGCCACGAACGTCGGCGCGCAGTCGCCGCGCCCAGAACGCAAAGGTGACCGACATGCCCGCAACGGCAGATCGCGAGAAGGCACTCGAGGCCGCGCTCGCCCAGATCGACCGCAACTTCGGCAAGGGCTCGATCATGCGCCTCGGCGACGAAGGCCGCGCGCCCGTCGAGGTCATCCCCACCGGCTCCATCGCACTGGACGTCGCGCTCGGCATCGGCGGCCTCCCGCGGGGCCGCGTCGTCGAGATCTACGGGCCGGAATCCTCCGGCAAGACCACCGTCGCGCTGCACGCGGTGGCCAACGCCCAGCGGGCCGGCGGCATCGCGGCGTTCGTCGACGCCGAGCACGCGCTGGACCCGGAGTACGCCAAGAAGCTCGGCGTCGACACCGACGCACTGCTCGTGTCGCAGCCGGACACCGGCGAGCAGGCGCTGGAGATCATGGACATGCTGATCCGCTCCGGCGCGCTGGACGTCATCGTCATCGACTCCGTCGCGGCGCTCGTGCCCAAGGCCGAGATCGAGGGCGAGATGGGTGACAGCCACGTCGGCCTGCAGGCCCGGCTGATGTCGCAGGCGCTGCGCAAGATCACGGGTGCGCTGAGCTCGTCGGGCACCACCGCCATCTTCATCAACCAGCTCCGCGAGAAGATCGGTGTCTTCTTCGGGTCCCCGGAGACCACCACGGGTGGCAAGGCGCTCAAGTTCTACGCCTCGGTGCGCCTGGACATCCGGCGGATCGAGACCCTCAAGGAGGGCACGGACGCGGTCGGTAACCGCACCCGGATCAAGGTCGTCAAGAACAAGATGGCGCCGCCGTTCAAGCAGGCCGAGTTCGACATCCTCTACGGCGTGGGCATCTCCCGCGAGGGCGGGCTCATCGACATGGGCGTGGAGCACGGGTTCGTGCGCAAGTCCGGGTCGTGGTTCACCTACGAGGGCGACCAGCTGGGGCAGGGCAAGGAGAACGCTCGGGCCTTCCTGCGCGACAACCCGGACCTGGCGAACGAGATCGAGAAGCGGATCAAGGAGAAGCTGGGCGTCGGGGCGAAGCTGGACGCTCCCGCCGAGGACGCTCCCGCCCCGGCCGGGGCACCGGCGACCGGCCCGACGGTCGACGCGCCGCCGGCGAAGGCCGGCGCCAAGGGCAAGAAGGCGCCGTTCTGATCGGGACGGTGCCGGGGAGAGTCGCGTGACGTCAGAGGCCTTCCCGGGCGGTCACGGCGCGGGGAAGCGTCGCGGCCGCCGCCAGGGCTCGCGGTCCTTCGGCTCGGGTGATGCGCGGCCGGACGGCGAGAGCCCGGGTGGTGAGGGACCGGACGGTGGCAACCGGCGGCCGCGGACCCCGCGCCGCACGGTGGCCGAGCGTCTCGAGGCGGGGGAGCTGAGCCTCGAGGACGCGGCCGAGAAGGCGCGCGAGGCGCTGCTGCGGACCCTCACGGCCGCCCCGAAGAGTCGCGCCGAGCTCGAGCAGTCCCTCGTCCGCAAGGGATACCCCGCGTCCGTGGTGGGGCCGGTACTCGAGCGGTTCGACGCGGTCGGGCTCGTGGACGACGCCTCGTACGCCGAGATGCTCGTGCGCACGCGGCACACCGAGCGCGGGCTGTCCCGGCGGGCGATCGCCATGGAGCTGCGCCGGCGCGGGATCGACGAGGACACCGCGGCCGATGCGCTCGGGCAGGTGGACGGCGACGACGAGCGGGCCGCAGCGCTGACCCTGGCGCACAAGCACGTCGCCCGGACCCGCGGGCTGGACCGCGACGTGCGCCTGCGTCGCGCCGTCGGCTCGCTCGGGCGCAAGGGCTACCCGCCCGGGGTCGCGTTCGGCGCGGTCCGCGACGCGCTGGCCGCCGAGGGCGAGGACGACCTCGACGACGGCTATCCCGGCACGGACGACTGAGCCGCCACGACAGAACGCCCCGGACGCTGCAGCGTCCGGGGCGTTGTCATGGCGCAGCATGTCTGTCGGGAGGTCTGTCGCGAGGTCTGTCGCGTCAGGTACTGCTGGGTCCCCCGCCGGGGACGGCAGGCGCGGCCGGTGCGCCGGGTCCGCCTCCGGCGACGACGGTCGGGTTCCCGATCCCCGGCCCGGTGGCCGTGGTGCCGGAGGTGCGCCCGCTGAGGAACCGCGAGAGTCGCTGGGCGACCGCGGTGAGCGCCCAGTTGATGACGATGAAGACGACCGCCGCGACGGTGAGCGTCTGCAGGTTGTTGCTGTTGCCGTTGCCGAAGATCTGCGCCGCGCGGAGCAGCTCGTCGTAGCTGATGATCTGGCCGAGCGCGGAGTCCTTCAGCACGACGACGAGCTGGGACACCAGGGCCGGCAGCATGGCGATGAGGGCCTGGGGGAGCTGGATGGAGCGCAGCGTCTGCCCGCCGGTGAGCCCGACCGCGAGGCCTGCCTCGGACTGCCCCTTGGGCAGGTTGCCGACGCCGGCCCGCACGAGCTCGGCGATGACCGACCCGTTGTAGAGCACGAGCGCGACGACGACCGCGAGGAAGGCGGGGTCCTCGTAGTCCGTGTTGAAGCCGATGAGCAGCCAGAAGAAGATCATCATCAACAGCACGGGCACAGCGCGGAAGAACTCCACGACGATGCCGCTCACCCAACGGATCGTCGTCGACCGGGCGAGCCTGCCCGACCCGAGGATCAGGCCGAAGAGCACCGCGCCGACGATGGCGAAACCGGCGGCGCGCAGAGTGTTCTCCAGGCCGGGGATGAAGTAGTTCTGCCACGCGCTCGCGGTGAAGATCGGGGTCCACAGGTCGGCGGCGAACTGCCCCTTGCTGGCGAGCTGGGCCACGACCAGGGCGGCGACGCCGAGCACGACGAGCGCGCCGACGATGTTGCCGACAGCGATGCGGCGCCGGGCGCGCGGTCCCGGGGCGTCGAAGAGGACGGACTGCTGGGAGCTCATCGGCGCACCGCCAGTCGGTTGGAGAGGTAGGTGGTGAGCAGGCCGACGGGAATCACCAGGACGACGAAGCCGATCGCGAAGATCATGAAGATCGCGTAGATGTAGTTCGCGTTGCTGTCGATCATCTCCCGCATGAGGGTCGAGGTCTCCGTGGAGACGCTCACCGCCACGGCGACCGTCGAGTTCTTCAGCAGCGCGATGAGGGTGTTGCCCAGCGGTGCGATAGCGCCGCGGAACGCCTGCGGCAGGATGACGATCCGGGCCGCGGGGAGGAACGACAGCCCGATCGCACGGGCGGCCTCCGCCTGGCCGAGGGGCACCGTGTTCACGCCGGAGCGGATCGCCTCGCACACGAATGCCGCGTGGTACACGGTCAGGCCGATCACGCCGAAGCGGAAGAAGTTCGTCGCGAAGTCGTCGGCAAGGCTGACCTGCAGCTGCGTCCAGACCGCGAGGAAGAGAAACGTCATGATGACGGTCAGCGGCGTGTTCCGCAGGATGTTCACGTAGGCCGTGCCGGCCCACCGCAGGCTCCCGATGGGGGAGATCCGCATGAGCGCGAGGACCGTGCCGAGGATCAGTGAGAAGATCGCGGCCCAGAACGTCAGCTGGATGTTGACCCAGAACGCTCCCACGATGGGGTACTCGCCGAAGAGCGTCCCGAACTGGGACAGGAAGTCACCCACGGTGTGTCAGCCTCCCGGAGTGTGGTGCGACGGATGCCGCGGTGGACGAACGGAGGGAGCGGCGCGGGACGCCGCTCCCCCTGGTGAATCGCTCAGGTGTGTCGGCGTCAGGCGCAGGGTTCGGGCGTCGGCGGGTTCAGGTCGGCGTTGGGCGTGTAGCCGGTGCCGTCGGTGTTCGTGGTGACGGCCTCTTCCCAGGCGCCGTCGTCGATCATCGACTGGATGGCGGCGTTGATGTCCTCGCAGGTGTCGGCGTCCTGCGGGAGGCCCACGCCGTAGTTCTCCTCGGAGAACGGGGCGCCGACCACCTTCACCTTGCCCTGGTTGGCGGGCTGCGCGGCCAGGCCGGCGAGGATGATGTCGTCGGTCGTGACGGCGTCCACCTGGCCCGCGGTGAGCGCGGTGACGCACTCGACGTAGCTGGGGCGCTCCACGAGCTGCACGCCCTCGGCGTATTCGTCCTTGATCCGCTGTGCCGACGTCGAGCCGGTCACCGAGCAGAGGTTCTTGCCCTCGAGCGCCTCAGGCCCGGTGATGTCGGTGTTGTCCTCCGCGACGAGGAGGTCCTGGCCGGCGACGAAGTACGGGCCGGCGAACGCGACCTGCTCCTTGCGCTCGTCGGTGATCGAGTAGGTCGCGAGGATCATGTCGACCTGGCCGGTCTGCAGCATGGTCTCGCGGTTGGCCGACGGGGCCTCGACCCACTCGATCTGGTCGGCCGAGTAGCCGAGCTTGTCGGCGACGTAGGTCGCGACGTCGACGTCGAAGCCCGTGTACTCGCTGCCGTCCTGGTAGCCGAGGCCGGGCTGGTCGTACTTGATGCCGATCTTGATGGAGTCGCCGCCGTCGGAGCCGCCGGTCTCCTCGCCGTCGCCACCACCGACGTCTCCGCCTCCGCATGCGGCGAGCGTGAGCGCGGTCAGTGCGGCGAGCGTGGCAGCACCTGTGTGTCGTGTGCGCATCGTTCTTGCCCTTCGTGAGTGGTCGCCCGCGCGGCCCGGGGACTGCGGTGTCGGAGTCCGGGGAGCACGGCCGGCGGGGGTTCCCGCCTTGTCGGTGGGGAAGGTCGGTGGACGGTCGGCTGAGGTCGTGGCTGAGGTCAGTGGCTGAGGATCTTGGACAGGAAGTCCTTCGCCCGGTCGCTCTTCGGCGCGGTGAAGAACTCCTCGGGGGTGGCCTCCTCGACGATCTGGCCGTCCGCCATGAAGACGACGCGGTTCGCGGCCTTGCGGGCGAAGCCCATCTCGTGGGTCACGACGATCATCGTCATGCCCTCCTTCGCGAGGGCGACCATGACGTCGAGCACCTCGTTGATCATCTCCGGGTCGAGCGCAGAGGTCGGCTCGTCGAAGAGCATCACCTTGGGCTCCATGGCCAGGGCGCGGGCGATGGCGACGCGCTGCTGCTGCCCGCCCGAGAGCTGGGCGGGCATCTTGCCGGCCTGGTTCTTCACCCCGACCCGGTCGAGCAGGGTGAGGGCGCGCTCCTTCGCGGCGCTCGTGGGCTCCCGGCGCACCTTGATCGGCCCGAGCGTGACGTTCTCGAGGATCGTCTTGTGGGCGAAGAGGTTGAACGCCTGGAACACCATGCCGACGTCGGCCCGCAGCTTGGCCAGGGCCCGGCCCTCCTCGGGGAGCGGCTGGCCGTCGATGCGGATCTCGCCGGAGTCGATGGTCTCGAGGCGGTTGATCGCCCGGCAGAGCGTGGACTTGCCCGAGCCGGACGGGCCGATGACGACGAGGACCTCACCCTTGCGGACGGTGAGGTCGATGTCCCGCAGCACGTGCAGGTCGCCGAAGTGCTTGTTGACGTCCTTGAGCTCGACGAGCGGGGGGCCGAGGGTCGTCGACGTCCCCGCCGTCTCGGTCGTCGTGGTCGCTTCGCCGTGATCCATCCCTCGAACCTATCCACTCGGTGTTTCCGCGACCAGCACCGGGTAGTCCGGTTCCGCAACGGTTCAGTAACAGTGCACCCGCAGTTCCCGCGTGCCCGGGCTGGCCGCGACGTCGACGGGCTCCGGAGACAGGGGGTCGCCACGTCGGGGCCCGGCCGTCCGGCACCGTACCCTAGATGTGATGTCCAGTACCACGCAGAGCCCCGCCGCGCCGGTCCGCACCACGGACGAGGCGCCCGGCCGCCGCACCTACCTCGTGCGCACGCTGGGCTGCCAGATGAACGTCCACGACTCCGAGCACATGGCCGGCATGCTCGAGCAGGCGGGCTACGCCCGGGCCACCGCCGAGGACGAGGCCGCGAGCCGCGCCGACGTCGTCGTCATCAACACGTGCGCCGTGCGCGAGAACGCGGCGACGCGGCTGTACGGCAACCTGGGGCAGCTCGCGAGTCTCAAGTCCGCGCGCCCCGGCATGCAGATCGCCGTCGGGGGCTGCCTCGCGCAGAAGGACCGCGGCGAGATCGTCAGCAAGGCGCCGTGGGTGGACGTCGTCTTCGGCACGCACAACCTCGACGCGCTCCCGGTGCTGCTCGAGCGTGCCCGGCACAACGAGCAGGCGCAGGTCGAGATCGCGGAGTCGCTGCAGGTGTTCCCGTCGACGCTGCCGACGCGGCGCGAGTCGGTCTACGCCGGGTGGGTGTCGATCTCGGTGGGCTGCAACAACACGTGCACCTTCTGCATCGTGCCGCACCTGCGCGGCAAGGAGCGCGACCGGCGGCCGGGGGAGGTCCTCGCGGAGGTCGAGGCGCTCGTCGTCGCGGGCGCCGTGGAGGTCACCCTGCTGGGCCAGAACGTCAACAGCTACGGGGTCGAGTTCGGCGACCGGGGCGCGTTCGCGAAGCTGCTGCGCGCCTGCGGCACGATCGAGGGCCTGGAGCGGGTGCGCTTCACGTCCCCGCACCCCGCGGCCTTCACGGACGACGTCATCGCCGCCATGGCTGAGACGCCGAATGTCATGCCGAGCCTGCACATGCCGCTGCAGTCCGGCTCAGACCGTGTGCTGCGGGCGATGCGCCGCTCCTACCGGTCCGCAAAGTTCCTGGGCATCCTGGACCGCGTCCGCGCCGCGATGCCGGACGCCGCGATCACCACCGACATCATCGTCGGCTTCCCGGGGGAGACCGAGGAGGACTTCCGCGAGACGCTGCGTGTCGTGGAGGCCTCCCGCTTCAGCTCGGCGTTCATGTTCCAGTACTCGCCACGGCCGGGCACGCCCGCCGCGACGATGGCGGACCAGCTGCCCAAGGAGGTCGTGCAGGAGCGCTTCGAGCGCCTCATGGCGCTCCAGGAGCGCATCGCCGGCGAGGAGGCCGTGGATCAGGTGGGCCGTCGCACCGACGTCCTGGTGTCCGAGGGGGCGGGCCGGAAGGACGGCGCCACCCACCGGCTGTCCGGGCGCGGCCCCGACAACCGGCTCGTGCACGTCGGCCTGCCGGCCGACCTCTCCGCCGGCGAGGCGGGCCTCGCGGGCGCACCCGCGTCCCTCGACGACCCGCGGCTCGCCGACACGGCGGCGCTCGACCCGCGTCTGCCCCGGCCCGGCGACGTCGTGTCGGTGGACGTCACCCGCGCCGCGCCGCACCACCTCATCGCCGACTCGGCGCTGGAAGGCGGCGCCTACGCGGTGCGTCGCACCCGGTCGGGCGACGCCTGGACCCAGCGGGAGCGGGCGCGGCTCGGCGGCGGCGAGGACGAGCACGCCCACGGTGGCGCGCCGGCCGCCGGTCCGGTGACGCTCGGGATGCCGTCGCTGCGTCGCTGACGCCGGCCCTGGTCGATCGAGCCAGTCGGGCCGGTCGGGTCGGTCAGCTGCGTGGGGTCAGTCGAGGTCGTCGTCCGGCTCGGGCCCCGGCGCCATCGCGCCGACGGTGCTGAAGAACTGCGACGACGTGACGAGGCCGCAGGACACGGTGGCGGCGAGCTGCTCGTCCGTCGCGCCGCGCTCGAAGTCGACTGAGACCTCTGCGTAGAGCGCCAGGCCGTCTCCCTCGGGGCGCGTGTACACCTTGGGCCACACGCGCTCGCGGTTCCAGTCGTTGACGGCCTGCAGCACGGGCAGGCGTGCGGGGGCCGGCACGGTGCCCGCCCAGCGTCCGCGCACCTGCAGGATCTCCTCGTGGTCGCCGAGCAGGAGGAACCAGAAGCGGTTGCCGTCCCAGGTGCCCGTCACGTCGCCGTCGTCGTCGGTGCGGAACCGGTAGCCGCGGCGGGTGAGGTCGTCCGCGACCCGTGCGCTCGTCAGCGGCTGCGGGCGGGTCGCGGTCCTCGTCGAGCGCGCCGCCCCCGGCGTGCGCCCGGCGCCGCGCTCGGCGACCCGTGTCCCCGCCCCCTGCACGGCGCGCCCGACCGCGGCGGCGGCGCGACGGGCCCCGTGGTAGGCGCGGCGGGCCGCACCCCGGGCTGCGTCGTTGCGGCGCTGGTCGCCGGTCACGACGCAGCCCGCAGCGGGTCGCGGAAGGTGGTGTCGAGGTGCTCGAAGAACATCGACCCCGTGCTGAGGCCGCACTGCAGCAGCTGGTCGAGCTGTGACTCGCCGACCTCGCTCCCGACATCGACCGTGACCTCCGCGCACACCACTACCGACCCGTCGTCGCGAACCCGCACATATGTCTTGGGCCAGATCCGCTCGGCGTTCCACTCGTTGCAGAGCTCGAGGATCTCCTCGAGGCGGTCGATCGTCAGGTCGCGGTGCCACTGGCCGCGGACCTGCAGGACCTCTTCGCGCTCGCCGAGGACGAGGAAGTAGAACAGCCAGCCGTGCCACAGCCCACCCACGTCGCCGTCGGAGTCGACGAAGTAGGAGAATCCGGACCGCTCCAGCCAGTCGGTGACCCGGTCGCGCGAGAGCGGCGACAGCGCGTCCCCCGCGCCATCGACCTCGCTGGCCAGCAGGCCCTCGATCCGGTCGTGGAGCTCGTCGTCTCGCAGATCGGGGGCGGGCTCGTCGTCCCGGCCGACGGCGGTCGGCCGGACCTTGTTTGCCCGGCGTGAACCGAAGAACCTCACCCGCCCACGCTACACGCCGTCGGCCCGGAGGACGTCCGGCCGCCCGCACCGCGGACGGCGGCGAGACCGCGCGGGTAGGTTGGCCCGATGCCCGTTCGCGCCGTGGTCGTGCCCGGAACGTCCCTGCTCGTGCCCGGCGCCGCGGGGGCCGCGGACCCGCTGGAGGAGGCCCGGCGAGCGGTGTCCCGCGCCCTCGACGAGCTGCTCGTGGACGTGCCGACCGGCTCGCTCGTGGTCCTGGCGCCGGTGCCGCGTGGCGCCGGCGGCCGGGTCGGGCGCCTGCGCCCGTCGCTCGGGGGCGCGGGGGTGTCCGACCGGTGGGTCCCGTACGTCGCCGCCTGGCCCGTCGCGGGCTTGCCGGCCGCCCACGTCCCCGCGTCGGTCGCCCTGCTCGTGCTCCGCCGGGCCCTCGCGGAGCGGGGACGCGACGCCGAGACGTCCGGCATCCTCACGGTCGAGGTCGAGGTCGAGGTCGAGGTCGAGGTCGAGGTCGAGGTCGAGGTCGAGGTCGCCGAGCCGGTCGGCCCCGACGGCCGCGCGCCCGGCCCGGGAGACGACGAACCGGCCACGCTCGCAACCCTGCGGGGGGCGCGGGGGATCGTCGTGGTGGGCGGCCCGGCGCCCGCCACGACGGGCGGTGCCGCCGGCCGAGCCCGCGACCAAGCTCCCGACCTGGCCCCCGAGGTGGCGGCGGCGCTCGATGCCGTCGCCGGGCCGGCGGGGTGGTCGTGGCGGACGACGTCGGTCGCCGCCCGGGGCGGGCATCTGCCGGAGGCCTACGCCGTCACCGTCTGCCGCGACGCCGACGCCGGGTCGGCCGGACGGACGCTCGGTCGCGCGGGGGGCCCCCTCCGCGCCGGTCGGCGGGCTAGTGTCGGCGGGTGAGAGCGGCGCCCGTACCCCCTGGATCCCCTGGACCGGCCCCCGTGGTCGTGGCCGTCGTGGGTCCGACGGCCACCGGCAAGTCGGACCTCGCGCTCGACCTCGCCGAGGCGCTGGCGCCTGCCGAGGTGGTCAACGCCGACGCCTTCCAGCTCTATCGCGGCATGGACGTCGGGACGGCGAAGGTCCCGGTCGCCGAGCGGCGCGGGATCGTCCACCACCAGCTCGACGTGCTCGACCCGCTCCAGGACGCGTCCGTGGCCCGCTACCAGACGGACGCCCGGCGCGACCTCGACGCCATCGCGGACCGGGGCGCCCGCGCGGTCGTGGTCGGCGGCTCCGGGCTGTACGTGCGCGCGCTGCTGGACCACATGGACTTTCCGGGCACGGACCCCGAGGTGCGCGCCCGGCTGGAGGAGCGCGCCGAGGCCGAGGGGCGCCGAGCGCTGCACGACGAGCTCGCCCGCCGCGACCCGGGGGCCGCCGCGTCGATCGGGCCGCAGAACACGCGCCGCATCGTGCGTGCCCTGGAGGTCATCGAGATCACCGGGCGGCCGTACACGGCGAACCTGCCGCGCCAGGAGCACGTGCGGCCCGCCGTCCAGATCGGGCTGGACTGCGGCCGCGAGGTACTCGACGCGCGGGTGGCGCACCGGGTGGAGCGGATGTGGGACGGGGGGCTGGTGGCGGAGGTCCGCGCGCTCGCCTCCCCGGAGCAAGGGGGAACGGGGCCGGGCCTGGGGACCACGGCGGCCCGCGCCGTCGGCTACGCCGAGCTCCTCGCGTGCTGGCGCGGAGAGCTCGGCCTCGACGAGGTGCGCGACGCGATCGTCGCGAACACCCGGCGCCTGGCGCGCAAGCAGATGGGATGGTTCGGCCGCGACCCGCGCGTGCGATGGCTCGACGCGGGCTCGCCGAGCCTGCTCGACGACGCGCTCGCCGTGGTCCACGCCGCCGACGCCGGCGCCCTGCCCGAGCCCTCCGCGCAGGCCGTGCGCCGTAGTCTGGGCTCATGACGCTGCGCTTCACCAAGGGCCACGGCACGCAGAACGACTTCGTGCTGCTCGCCGACACCCGGGGGGACCTCGACCTCACCGCCGACCAGGTGCGCCACCTCACCGATCGCCGCACCGGCATCGGGGGCGACGGCGTCATCCGCCTCACCCCCACGGCGGCGATCGCCCGTGCGGGCGAGAAGATCGCCGACAAGGTCCTGGCCGAGGAACCCGCGGCCATCTGGTTCATGGACTACCGCAACGCGGACGGTTCCCCCGCGCAGATGTGCGGCAACGGCGTGCGCGTCTTCACGGCCTTCGCCGAGCACCTCGGCCTGGCCGACCTCGACGACGGGCAGGAGCTCGCGCTCGGCACGCGCGCGGGGGTGCGGCGGGTCCGCAAGGAGGCGAGCGGCTGGTACGCCGTCGACATGGGGCCCTGGTTCCTGCCGGGAGGCGAGCAGTCCGCGGCGCAGGGCGGGGACGCCCTCGTGCTCGTGCACGGCTGGACCACCCCGCGGCCGGCCCTGAGCGTCGACGTGGGCAACCCCCACACGGTGGTCGCCCTCGCGCGGACGGAAGAGCTCGCCGACGCCGACCTGACGCGCGCGCCCGAGGTCGACCCGCTGCCGCCCGAGGGCACCAACGTGGAGCTCGTCGTGCCGCTCGCCGAGGCGATGGACGCCGAGGGCCGAGCGGTGGGCCGCCTGCGGATGCGCGTGCACGAGCGCGGGGTCGGCGAGACGTGGTCGTGCGGCACCGGTGCCTGCGCGGCGGCGCTCGCGGTGCGCACCTGGGCCGTGTCGGGCGCCGCGGGGCCGGTGCCCGACACCTGGGAGGTCGAGGTGCCCGGCGGCCTGCTCCGCGTGCGGTTGCTCGACGACGGGCACGTCGAGCTCGCCGGGCCCGCCGAGCTCGTCTTCAGCGGCGAGATCGAGGTCTGAGCACCACGCCGTCCACGCCGTCGTCAGTCGACGCGCAGGACGCGGAAGCCCTTGGACGACGCGGCCCGCTCCACGGTCAGGCCCAGCTCGGTCTCGATCCACCGGGCCAGCGAGTCCGCACCGAGGTTCTTCTGCACGACGAGCCACGCCGCGGCGTCGGGCGCCAGGCGGGGGAGCCAGGTGCGCAGGAGATCGTGCAGCACCGCCTTGCCCACGCGGATCGGCGGGTTCGACCAGACCGTCGCGAACCTGACGTCCGCGGGGACCTCGTCGGGGAGGACAGCGCGAAGGTTGTCGAGCCCGAGCCGCACCGCCGTCCCGCGCAGCAGGTCCAGCGCCCGCTCGTTCACGTCGACGGCCCACACGGTGGCGTCCGGCGAGGTCAGGGCCATCGTCAGCGCGATCGGCCCCCAGCCGCAGCCGAGGTCCAGCAGGTCTCCCGTGGCCGGCGGGTCGGGCACCTCGCGCAGCAGCACCTGGGTGCCCTTGTCGACCCCGCCGGGTGAGAACACCCCCGCCGCGACGTCGACGTCCACCTCCCGGCCGGCGAGCCGGAGGGTGGTGTGCCGCCGCTCGGCGTCCGAGGCCGGCTGGGCGGTGAAGTAGTGGTCGGGCTGCTCGCTCACCCGGCGATCCTAGGTCGCCCCCACAAAAAAGCCCTCCGCCGGGACGATCTCGCGTGGGACCCTTGTTGTAGACCCATGGCGGCCACGCCCGCCGACATCGACCCGAGAGGCACACCTTGACCCACACCCCGGCCAACCCCGACACCCCGCCGACCGAGGACCCGGCGACGCCCGGGCCTGCGGGCTCGGAGACGTCGCCGGACGCGCGCCGCGAGGCGGAGCGCGACGCTCAGGCGATCGCGCAGGACGTCGTGGCACGGGTGCTCGCTCGGGCTGGGACGGCGCGGTCCGAGGGCGCCACGGTGCACACCTCCCACGACGGGGACCAGCTCGACCTCCAGGAGCGGATCTCGCTGCGCCGGGTCGCCGGGCTCTCCACGGAGCTCGAGGACGTCACCGAGGTCGAGTACCGCCAGCTGCGGTTGGAGCGCGTCGTCCTCGTGGGCCTGTTCTCGGGCGGCGAGGCCGCGGCGCTCGAGGCCGAGGTGTCGCTCCGCGAGCTCGCCGCGCTCGCCGAGACGGCGGGCTCCCAGGTGCTCGACGGAATGCTCCAACGCCGGCAGAAGCCGGACCCGGGCACCTACCTCGGGTCCGGCAAGGCCGCGGAGCTGGCCGAAGTCGTCGCGTCCGTCGGCGCCGACACCGTGGTGGCCGACACCGAGCTCGCGCCCTCGCAGCGGCGCGCGCTGGAGGACATCGTCAAGGTCAAGGTCGTCGACCGCACGGCGCTGATCCTCGACATCTTCGCCCAGCACGCCAAGTCCCGGGAGGGCAAGGCGCAGGTGGAGCTCGCACAGCTCGAGTACCTGCTGCCGCGCCTGCGCGGCTGGGGCGACTCGATGTCCCGCCAGGCCGGTGGTCAGGTGGGCGGCCAGGGCGCCGGCATGGGCTCGCGCGGACCCGGCGAGACCAAGATCGAACTGGACCGGCGGCGCATCCGCAACCGGATGGCGAAGCTGCGCCGGGAGATCGCGGCGATGGCCCCCGCCCGCGAGACCAAGCGGCTGGAGCGCAAGCGGCACGCCGTGCCCAACGTGGCGATCGCCGGCTACACCAACGCCGGCAAGTCGTCCCTGCTCAACGCCCTGACCGACGCGGGCGTGCTCGTCGAGAACGCGCTGTTCGCGACCCTCGACCCGACGGTGCGGCGCGCCCGCACCGAGGACGGCCGCCCCTACACGCTCACCGACACCGTCGGGTTCGTCCGGCACCTGCCGCACCAGCTCGTCGAGGCGTTCCGCTCCACGCTCGAGGAGGTAGGCGACGCCGGGCTGCTGCTGCACGTGGTCGACGCGTCGCACCCCGACCCGGAGGGGCAGATCACCGCGGTGCGCGAGGTTCTCGCCGAGATCCCGGGTATCGCCGACGTGCCCGAGGTGATCGTGCTGAACAAGGCCGACGTCGCCGACCCGGCCGTCGTGGGCAGGCTGCAGCGGCGCGAGCGTCGCAGCGTCGTCGTCTCCGCGCACAGCGGCGAGGGTCTCGCCGAGCTGCGCGCGCTGATCGCCGCCGAGCTGCCCCAGCCGCAGGTCGAGGTCGACCTCGTCGTCCCGTACTCGCGCGGCGACCTGGTGCACCGGGCGCACGAGACCGGGGGCTCCGTCGAGGAGGAGCACCTCGCCCAGGGCACACGGCTGCGCGGGCGCGTGGACGAGGGCCTTGCGGCCGAGCTGCGGCACGTCGCCGTCGCCGGCTGACGTCGGCGCGCGGCTCTTCCCGACTGTCGTTCCCGGCGGCGGTGCTCGGGCTCGCTTGCGCTGTGGGCGCGGCCCCGGACGGTCGGTGACCGGCCCTAGGATCGACGGGTGAACTCTCCCGACGCCCCCGACGCTCAGACGCTCCTCGACCTGGCCGTGGGAGCGCTCGGCGGCGGACGCCGGGAGGGGCAGCACCAGATGGCCGAGGCGGTCGCCGAATCCGTCGACGAGGGCCGCCACCTCCTGGTCCAGGCGGGCACCGGCACCGGCAAGTCGCTCGCGTACCTCGTGCCCGCGGTCCGGCACGCGGTGGTGGACAAGCGGCGCGTGGTGATCTCCACCGCGACGCTCGCGCTGCAGCGCCAGGTCGTGACCCGGGACCTCCCGCTGGTCGCCGAGACCGTGGGCCCCCGACTGCCCCGCGCCCCGAAGGTTGCCCTGCTCAAGGGCTGGCACAACTACCTGTGCCGCCACAAGGTCACCGGCGGCTATCCGGTGGAGGGCGCCACACTCTTCGACCTGCCGGCCGACCCCGGACCGGGGGAGGGCGCCGGCGCCGAGCAGCACCCCGCGCCGGCGGCATCGCGCGGCCGCCGCGGGGCGCGCGACGACGCGACCACCCTCGCCGACCAAGTGCGCCGCGTGCACGCGTGGGCCGACGAGACGACGACCGGTGACCGCGACGACCTCGTCCCGGGCGTCCCCGACCGTGCCTGGCGCCAGGTCTCCGTCACGGCCCTCGAGTGCCTCGGCAACCGGTGCCCGCTGCTGGCCGAGTGCTTCCCCGAGCGCGCGCGGGCCGCCGCGCGGGACGCGGACGTGGTCGTGACCAACCACGCGATGCTCGGGATCGCCGTCTCCGGGAACCCCGGAGTCCTGCCAGAGCACGACACGGTCGTCGTGGACGAGGCGCACGAGCTCGCCGAGCGCGTGACCGCCGCCGCGACGATGGACCTGTCGCTGACGGTCGTCGAGCACGCGGCCCGCCTCGCGCGGCGGCACGGGGGTACCGAGACGGAGGCCCTGGACGCCGCGTCGCAGCGGCTGGGCTCGCTGCTCGCCACGGCGCCGGCCGAGCGCTTCCCCCTCGGGCTCCCCGACGAGCTGCGCGCGGCTGTCGCCTCGGTGCGCGACGCGGCGCGCGAGCTGCTCACCCGGCTCAAGCCGCAGGGCGAGCCCAAGGGCCGGGAACAGGGAGCGCCCGACGCGGGCATGAAGATGGCGCAGTCGGCGGTGCTGCAGCTCTTCGAGATCGCGGAGCGGATGGCCGCCGAGGACACGACGTCGGACGTGCTGTGGTGCTCGCGACCGCCCGAGAACGCGCCCTGGGCCGGTGACGGCGTCACCCGGCTGCACGCGGCCCCGCTGGCGGTCGCCGGCCTGATCCGCACGCACCTGCTCGCCGAGGCGACAGGGGTGTTCACCTCCGCGACGCTGACGCTGGGCGGCACGTTCGACCCCGTCGCCCGGTCGCTGGGGCTGGCCGGGTCGGGCGGCACCGACGAGACCCCGGACTGGACCGGGCTCGACGTGGGCAGCCCCTTCGACTACCCGCGCCAGGGCATCCTCTACGTGGCCCGACACCTGCCCGCCCCCGGTCGCGAGCCGACCACGGACGCCCAGCTCGACGAGATCGCCGGCTTGATCGAGGCGGCCGGGGGCCGCACGCTCGGCCTGTTCTCGTCGCGACGCGCGGCGCTCGCGGCGGCCGAGGCCATGCGCGAGCGGCTCGACGTGCCCGTGCTCTGCCAGGGCGACGACCAGCTGCCCACCCTGGTCCAGGCCTTCGCCGACGACCCGGCGACGTGCCTCTTCGGCACCCTCTCGCTGTGGCAGGGCGTGGACGTGCCGGGCCCGTCGTGCCAGCTCGTGCTCGTCGACCGTATCCCGTTCCCGCGCCCGGACGACCCGGTCAAGGCCGCACGGGCGCGGGCCGTGGAGGAGTCGGGCGGCAACGGCTTCATGCAGGTCTCGGCCACGCACGCGGCGCTGCTGCTCGCCCAGGGCTCCGGCCGCCTGGTGCGGGGCAGCGAGGACCGGGGCGTCGTCGCCGTCCTCGACCCCCGGCTCGCGACGGCCCGCTACGGCACCTTCCTCACCCGGTCGATGCCCGACTTCTGGCCGACCACCGACGGCGAGCTCGTCCGCGCTGCGCTGCGTCGGCTCGACACCTAGCCTGGAGCAGTGAACGGCACACGGAGCACGACCAAGCTCGCGATCGTCGGCGCCGGCGCGGTGGGTTCGACCCTCGCGTACGCGGCGCTCGGCCGGGGCGCCGCCAGGTCCGTCGCGCTTATGGACGTGAACCGCGCGAAGGTCGAGGCGGAGGTCCTGGACCTGCGGCACGGCGGCATGTTCATCCCGCAGGCCGAGATCGAGGGCTCGGACGACATCGAGGTGTGCCGGGGTGCGGACGTCGTGGCGGTCACGGCGGGCGCCAAGCAGAAGCCGGGGCAGACCCGCCTGGACCTCGCCGAGGCGACCGTCAACCTGACCCGCACGATCCTGCCGCGGCTCCTTGAGGTGGCGCCCGACGCGGTCTACCTCATGGTCACGAACCCGGTGGACGTCGTCACCTATGCGGCCCAGCAGATCAGCGGGCTCCCGCAGGAGCGCGTCTTCGGCAGCGGCACCGTGCTCGACTCGTCCCGGCTGCGCGACACACTCTCGCGGCACTGCGGGGTCGCCGTCGGAAACGTGCACGCCAACATCGCCGGGGAGCACGGTGACTCGGAGATCGTGCTGTGGAGCTCGGCCACGATCGCCGGCGTGCCCCTGCTGGACTGGCGCCCGTTCCGCGGCCGGCCGCCGCTCGACGAGCCGGCGCGGCGCCGGATCGCGACCGACGTCGTCGAGTCCGCCTACCGGGTCATCGCGGGCAAGGGGGCGACCAACTACGCCGTGGGCCTGGCCGCCACCCGCATCATCGAGGCGATCCTCAACGACGAGCACCGCGTGATGACCGTGTCGTCACGCCTCGACGGCTTCTACGGGATCGAGGACGTGTGCCTCTCGATCCCGTCGCTCGTCGACCGGCGCGGCGTGGCAGAAACCATCGACACGCCGCTCTCGGACGACGAGGTCGCGGGTCTGCGAGCGTCGGCCGAGAGCATGCGTGCGGTCCAGCAGCGACTGGGCCTGTGACGACACTGGGCCTGTGACGACACTGGGCCTGTGACGACCGGGCCGCCGCGGCCGTGACGCCGTCGCGGCTCAGAGGCTGCGGAGTACCGCCACGACCCGGCCGAGCACCTGTGCCTCGTCGCCGGCGATGGGGGAGTACGCCGGGTTCTGCGGCATCAGCCAGGTGTGGCCGTCCGCCTGCCTGAACGTCTTGACCGTGGCCTCGCCGTCGATCATCGCGGCGACGACCTCGCCGTTCTCCGCGACGGGCTGGCTACGCACCACGACCCAGTCCCCGTCGCAGATCGCCGCGTCCACCATCGAGTCGCCCGCGACCTTCAGCAGGAACAGGTCGCCGTCGCCCACGATCTGCCGCGGGAGCGGGAAGACGTCCTCGACGACCTGCTCGGCGAGGATCGGACCGCCCGCGGCGATCCGGCCCACCAACGGTACATACGAGGGCGGCGTGGCCGCCTGGGCGTCAGAGCCGGCCACGGAGCCGGCGACGAAGCCCGGGGTGCGGGCACCGACGGTGCCCGGCGCCTCGCGCGCGGTCCCGGCATCGGGGTCGACGACCTCGATGGCGCGCGGCCGGTTCGGGTCGCGCCGCAGGTACCCCTTGCGCTCCAAGGTGGTGAGCTGGTGCTTGACCGAGGACGGGCTCGCCAGGCCCACGGCCTCGCCGATCTCGCGCATGGTCGGGGGGTAGCCGCGCGCCGCCACGGAGCTCCGGATGGTCTCGAGGACACGCCGCTGGCGCGGAGTGAGCCGGTCGGCGGATGGCGTGAGCTCGCTCACCGAGGCGAGCGTGGCGCCGGGGGCGTCCGTCGCCGTGTCGGCGGTCGCCGTCCACGACTCCGCCGTGGTCGCCGGGGCCTGGTCCCGTCCGCTGGTCATCGCGTTCTCCGTCCTCCAGGGGCGGCCCGCCGCCGGGCCGATGAAATCCGACAAACCTTCCATCGCGCTGGTCGTCACTCTAGGCCAGATGCCCCCCGACATCAAACATCTGTTCGATCGGGTCTCGACCGTGTCGGTCGGACGTGGTACACCTAGTACAGCAGTTCGACGTACAGGTGTTCGAAGAACGTGTGTTCGACGAAGCCGGCGAAGCCGGCAACCGCGACGTGGACCGGAGGACGGGATGATGACCACCTCGAGCGCGACCAAGGACGTGACCGGCTTTCTGGGGCTCGGTGGCCTGCGGCTCACGCGGCGCGGCCGCGTCGTGATCATGTTGCTCGTCGTGCTCGTCCTGGTGGGTGCGGGGCTCGCCGGTCAGCGCGCGGTGGCGGAGTCGCCGGGGTCCGGCGTGGAGGTCCGGCTGCACACGGTCGCCCCGGGCGAGACGCTGTGGCAGTACGCGAGCGCGGTGCGCGGGGCGGGGGAGGACGTGCGGGACGTGGTCGCGGAGCTGCGCGAGCTGAACGGGCTGGCGTCGGCGGAGCTGCTGACCGGCCAGATGGTGATCCTCCCGCTGGACTGAGCGTCGCGCGCACTTCCTGGACCGAGCGTGGCGCGCATCACGGGCGCGCACCACGGTGCAGCAGGGCGCCCGGTCCATGACGGGCCTGCTTGCGCCGAGCGTCACCGGGCGCTTACCTTGTCGGGCAGCCGGGCGCCGGTCCGGAGCCGAGCGCAGGAGACCAGCGATGCACTGCCCGTTCTGCCGCCACGCGGACTCGCGAGTCATCGACTCGCGCACCTCCGACGACGGTGCGTCCATCCGTCGTCGCCGGCAGTGCCCCGCGTGCCAGCGCCGCTTCACCACCATCGAGACCGCGAGCCTGTCGGTCGCGAAGCGCTCCGGCGTCACCGAGCCCTTCAGCCGGGACAAGGTGGTGTCCGGGGTGCGCAAGGCCTGCCAGGGGCGTCCGGTGAGCGCCGACGACCTGGCCGTGCTGGCGCAGAAGGTGGAGGAGACCCTGCGCGCTTCTGGGCGCCCGGAGATCGAGGCCAACGAGGTGGGGCTCGCGATCCTCGGGCCGCTGCGCGAGCTCGACGAGGTCGCCTACCTGCGCTTCGCCAGCGTCTACCAGTCGTTCGAGTCGCTCGAGGACTTCGAGAGCGCCATCACGTCGCTGCGCGCCGAGCGCGAGACCCGTGACGACGACGGGGACGAGGCCGGGGACAGCCGGGATGCGGTCGGTGCGCGGGCGGCGGCCGGGGACGGCACGGAATGACGGCGTCCGGCGCCCGCGCGTCCGACGCCCGAAATGCCCTGGCGTCCCGGATGGCGGTAGCGCATGCTGGACCGGATCAGGTGCTTGCGCGGATGGCCGTGCCAGCACGCCCACCCCGACGGACGACGAGGTGATCGTGATGACGACGGACAATTCACGGGCGGAGAAGCCCAGCGAGGATACGAAGGCGCGCTTCCGGGAGGCGCTGGAGAAGAAGAACGCAGCCAGCCACCCGACCACGGGCAAGGACGCGAACACGGGACAGGTCCACGGCTCCGAGACCGCCGGTCCGGTCCAGAAGATGTTCCGCCGCAAGTCCGGCTGAGCGATCTCGACCACGCGCGCGAAGGGCGCCCCCGGAACTCCGGGGGCGCCCTTCGCGCATCGGCGTCGTCGAGGCGTCGTCGAGGTCAGCCGGCGGCCGGCCCGGGCGGGAACTCGGGACGCTCGAAAGCGTCGCGGATGCGCAGCCGGATCGTCGAGGGCATCTCCTGGAGCTTGGCCGAGGCGCCCCGTTGCGTCACGTCCGAGATGTCGGTCACGACGTACCCGATCTCCCCGCGCGTCGCGAGCATCTGTGCCTCGATGTTGGCGCCGTGGTCGGCGAAGACCTGGTTGACGGCCGCGAGGACGCCCGGGACGTTGCGGTGCAGCAGCATGATGCGGCCGACACCGGTGTGCGCGAGCTGCAGGCCCGGCAGGTTCACGGACAGCGTGGTGGATCCGGTCTGCACGAAGTCGCGGACCTTCTTGGACACGAACTCGCCGATGGCCTCCTGGGCCTCCTCCGTCGAGCCGCCGACGTGCGGCGTCAGGATGACGTTCGGCAGCCCCCGCAGGGGCGAGGTGAACTCGTCGCCGCGCTTTTTGGGTTCGGTCGGGAAGACGTCGACGGCGGCGCCGCCGAGGTGGCCCGACAGGATGTGCTCGCGGAGCGCCTCCACGTCGACGACGAAGCCGCGGGACAGGTTGAGGAAGATGGCCCCAGGCTTCATCCCCGCGAAGAGGTCCGCGCCGAAGAGCCCGGCGTTGCCGGGACGGCCGTCGACGTGGATGGTCACGGCGTCGGCGACCGCGAGGAGCTCCTCGATCGTCTCGACGCGGCGCGCGTTGCCGAGCGCCAGCTTCTCGGCCGTGTCGTAGAAGACGACGCGCAGCCCGAGGTTCTCCGCCAGGACGGAGAGCTGTGAGCCGATGTTGCCGTACCCGATGATGCCCAGCGTGCGGCCGCGCACCTCGTGCGCGCCGTCGGCGGTCTTGTCCCACACGCCGTCGTGCAGCGCCTTGTCGCGCACCGTGAGTCGCCGGGTCAGGGCGATGATCTCGGAGACGGCGAGCTCCACCACCGACCGGGTGTTCGAGTACGGCGCGTTGAACACGGCGACGCCGTGGGCCGCGGCGGCGTCGAGATCGATCTGGTTGGTGCCGATGGAGAACGTCCCCACGGCGAGCAGCCCGGGCACGCTCGCCAGGACCTTCCGGGTGACGGTGGTCTTGGACCGGATGCCGAGGATCTGGAAGTCCGCGAGGGACTCGATCAGCTCGGCCTCGTCGAGCGCACCGGAGCGCGTGACGACCTCGATCCCCGCGTCACGGAGATTCTGGGCGGCGACAGGATGGACGTTCTCGAGCAACAGGGCGCGCAGCACGCCCCCATGGTGCGCTGTCCCGTCGGCGCCCACAAACCCGTCTCACGCCACGGCCGGCTCCACGATTCCGGCGGGCAGCGGCTGCCCGTGCACGATCACGAGCCGCTGGGTCGGCCGGGTCATGGCGACGTACAGGTCGGAAGAGCGGCCGGGGCCGTCCGCGACGGCGGCAGGCTCGACCAGGACGACGGCGTCGAACTCCAGGCCCTTGGCCGCGCGCGGGTCGAGGACGCTCACCTGGGCGTCGTCGGGACGCTGGGCGAGGAGGCGCGCGCCCTCGGCGCCCAGCCGCTGCGCGACGGCGGACCGCACGGCCTCGCGGAGCGCCGGGACGCGGTCGCCGGGGGCGATCACCGCCACCCGGCCCGCGCCGTCGGACTCCACGAACTCGCCCGCCAGCGCGACGACCTGGTCGACGACCTCCTGGACGAGGGCCGGCGCGGAGGGGTCGGGGTCGTCGACGCGCAGCAGCTCCAGTGCGCGGTCCACCTGCCGGGCCGCCGTGAGGGGGGAGACCGGGAGGTCGGCCGCGGTCGCCATGCGCTGCGCGGCGTCGGCCACCTCGGCCGGGGTGCGGTAGCTGATCGTGAGCTCCTCGAGGCGCCACGAGCCGCCCAGCACGGGGTCGAGCGCGCCCGCCCACGACCGTGCCCCCGCAGGGGACGATGTCTGCGCGACGTCGCCGACGATGGTCATCGACCGCGTGGGCACGCGTCGGACCAGCATCCGCCACGCCATCGGTGACAGCTCCTGGGCCTCGTCCACGACCACGTGCCCGTAGGTCCAGCTGCGGTCCCCGGCCGCGCGCTCGGCTGTGGTCAGCTGCGGGCCGGTGGACTCGAAGCGGGATGCCAGGGTCTCGGCGTCCACGAGCCCGCCGCCCGCGCCGGTGGACTCGAGTACCGACCGGGCGTACTCGAGCTCCGCGGCCCGCTCGGACGTGCGGGTGTGGGCCTCGGCACGCGCGATGGAGTCGTCCTCGCCCAGCAGCTCGGCCGCCTCGTCCAGCAGGGGGACGTCGGACTCGGTCCACGGCGCGTCGGGCGACCGGCGCAGCGCAGCGCGATCGGCCGCCGAGAGCTCAGGAGCTGCCTCCGCGAGGCGGTGCGGCTTCGCGAAGAGGTCGGCGACGAGCTTCTCGGGCGTGATGGGGAACCACGCGAGGTTGAGGGCGACGCGCACGTCCCGGTGCGAGCGCAGGTCCTCGGTGACCATCGTGACGTCCTCCGGCGCGAGGTCGTTGTCGGACACCGTGCGGTACTGGTCGACGAGGCGGGACAGCATCTCCCGCACGAACGCGGACCGGGCCTCGTTGTGCGGCTTGTGGGTACGCCGGGCGCGGGCGATGGCCTCGCGCACGTCGCGCGGCCGCACGGCGAGGTCGTACCCCTCCAGCTGGAACCGCACGTCCTGGGCGGGGATCCGCTCGCGGGCCCGCACGGCCCGGCGGACGATGTCGCGCCAGACGAGGCGTCCCTTGATGCGCGCGGCGGCCGCCGGGTCGAAGGCGGTCGCCCGCACCCCGGGCAGCAGCTCGCCCACCGTCGTCGCCACGACGCCCGTCTCGCCGAGGGAGGGGAGCACCTGGTCGATGTAGCGCAGGAAGGCCCGGCTGGGACCGACGAGCAGGACGCCGCTGCGCTCGAGCACGCGTCGGTGGGCGTACAGGAGGTAGGCAGCGCGGTGCAGTGCGACTGCCGTCTTGCCGGTGCCAGGCCCGCCCTGGACCACCAGCGCCCCGGCGAGGTCGGCCCGGATGATGCGGTCCTGCTCCGCCTGGATAGTCGCGACGATGTCGGTCATCCGGCCGGTGCGGCGCGCGGCGAGCGACGCGAGCAGGGCACCCTCGCCCGAGAGCGTCGACGCCGCGAGGGCACCGTCGGCGCCCGTCGCCCCACCGTCGCCGGTCGCCAGCGCGTCCAGGTCGAGCACCTCGTCCTCGAGCCCCGTCACGGTGCGGCGGGTGGTCACGAGGTGCCGGCGCCGGCGGACGCCGGACGGGTGCAGGGCCGTGGCGCGGTAGAAGGCGGTAGCGGCGGGCGCGCGCCAGTCGGTGAGCAGCGAGACGTGCTCGTCGTCCGCGAGCCCGATCCGCCCGACATACCGGGTGACGCCGTCGTCGAGGTCGAGCCGCCCGAAGGCGAGCCGGTCCTCGACCGCGTCGAGCTGTGCCACGCGGTCCTCGTACAGGGTGGCGAAGGCGTCCCGTTCGCTGCGGTTCTGCGGTGAGCCCGAGGGTCCCGACCTCCGTACGTCCGCGAGCCGTTCGCGCGTCGCGCGTCGCAGCTCGTCAAGTCTCGCGTAGAGGTGATCGACGACCCCTTGCTCACGTGCCAGCTCGTCGTGCCTGCCCGCCACGCAACCTCCCCAGCATCAATCACGCCGCATCAATCGCGCCACGCACGTGCAACGGCGCGGCCTCGTGCGGCGGACCATCATTGCAGATCTGGCCGGGCATCGGGCACGACGTCCACGCGCCGAGAGGCGACGCGCCGGGCGGGGGGCACCGCGCCCGAGGTGGGGTGCGGGCTAGGATCTGGCCCATGAGCAGCGGCGACGTCCTGCGAGCCGGGCCCGAGGGGCCGGTCGAGGACGCGACGGCGACCGTGCTCCTCGTCGAGGACGACGACGGGGACGCGCTGCTCGTCACGGAGCTGCTCGAGGACGCGGGGGTCGAGGTCGCGCTGCGCCGCGCGCGCTCGGTCGCGGAGGCGGTGGAGGCGCTAGCTCGACCTGGCGGTGTCCCCGGGGTGGACTGCGTGCTCCTGGACCTCGGCCTGCCCGACGCCGTGGGGCTCACGGCGATCGAGCGGCTCCGGGAGGTCGCCGAGCGGGTCCGGGACGTCCCGGCCCTGGTCGTGCTCACCGGCCTCACGGGGGGAGACCAGGGGCTGCGTGCCGTGGCCGCAGGGGCCGACGACTACCTGGTCAAGGGCGAGACCGACGCGCGCCTGCTGGGTCGGTCGCTGCGCTACGCGCTGCAGCGGCGCCGTTCCGCCGCGCAGCAGCGCGCGCTGTACCGGAGCGCGGTCCGCGCCGAGGAGACGGCGCGGCTCGAGCGGGCGTTGCTGCCCAAGCCGCTCGTCGGGGACGAGAAGGTGTCGGTGATGGTCGGCTACCTGCCGGGCGGCGGCGGGCTGCTCGGCGGCGACTTCTTCGACACGGTGGAGCGGCCCGACGGGTCCATCCTGTCGGTGGTGGGCGACGTCGCGGGGCACGGCCCCGACGAGGCGGCCCTGGGCGCTACCCTCCGCACGGCCTGGCGCACCCTGGTCCTCACCGGGGCGCCGCCAGAGCGCATCCTCGAGCAGCTCGAGCGGGTGCTCCTGACGGAGCGCGCCCGCCCGGAGGTCTTCGTGACGCTCTGCCAGGTGGTCGTGACGTCGGACCGGACCGCCGTCGACCTCTACCTGGCCGGGCACCTCCCGCCCCTGCTCATCACGGGCCCGGTGGGCGGGCTGCGCTGCGAGGCGCTGTCGCCGGCGGGCCGCGGGCGCGCGCTAGGGGTCCCGGTCGACGGCGGGTGGGAGCCGCGTCGCATCGCCCTCCACGGACCCTTCGCCCTCATGCTGTATACGGACGGCCTGGTCGAGGCGGAGATCAGCGCCGCCGACGTCCCATCAGCGCAGGCCGCCGGCGAGCCGATGCTGGACGGGCTGGGCAAGGACGCGCTCGGCCTGGTCGCCCTTCAGGTTCAGCGCCCCGCCCGCCCCGGCCCGCTGCGGCGGCGCGTGCCGCGGCTCGGGCAGTCCGGGCTGCACGAGCTCGTCCGGGAGGAGCTGGAGCGGCACGGCATCGTCGGAGTGGTGGAGCGGGTGCTGCGTCGGGTGCGCGCGCTGCACGGCGGGCCGCTCACGGACGACGCGGCCATGCTCGTCGTCGGCTGGACCGGTCGCGGCAACTCCGTGGTGGGGGAGCGGTCCTCGACGCTCGCGGACTCGGCCGAGTGGGCGCGCCCGTGACGGACCAGCGCAGCCTGCGCGACGTCGTCCTGCGTCTGCTCCTCGTCGTCGGTGCGGTGCTCCTGCTCGCGCTCGGGGTGGCGCTCGTCGCCATCCAGCGCTCCCTGGCGCTGCTGCGCGTGGGCGCCGGGGACGAGGCGATGGACGCGGCGCACGCGTGGAACCGCACGCTGTTGGCCGTGGTGATCGTGCTCGTGCTGCTCGTCGTCCTGATGGGCCTGTTCATGTGGCGTGCGCTGCAGCGCGGCGTGACGGGCCCGCTGGCCCGTCTGACCGCGTCCGTCCGGGCCGCGAGCACCGGCGCGCACGAGCACGAGATCCGGGTCGAGGGCACCGGCGAGGTCGCGGCGCTCGCGGCCGACGTCGAGCACATGCGCCGCGAGCTCGTGCAGCATGTGGCCGAGGTGCGCGCCTCCCACACCGAGACCGAGCAGGCGCACGCCCGGCTGGCCGAGCAGACGCGCGAGCTGGCGCGGTCGAACCAGGAGCTCGCGAGGTCGAACCGCGACCTCGAGCAGTTCGCCTACGTCGCCTCCCACGACCTCCAGGAGCCGTTGCGCAAGGTCGCGAGCTTCACGCAGCTGCTGCAGAAGCGCTACGGGGACCAGCTCGACGACCGCGCCGACCAGTACATCGCGTTCGCGGTCGACGGTGCGCGGCGCATGCAGCGGCTCATCCAGGACCTGCTGAGCTTCTCGCGCGTGGGGCGGTCGGGAAGCCCGCCCGAGCAGGTCGACCTCGAGCAGGTCCTCGAACAGGTGCGGCACGACCAGGGGGAGCGGATCGCGGAGGCGGGCGCCCGGGTGACCCACGACCCGCTGCCGGTGGTGCGGGGCGAGCGGGCGCTCCTCGCGATGCTGCTCGGCAACGTGATCGGCAACGCGGTGAAGTTCCGCGGCCCGGGGCGCCCGCCGCACGTCCACCTGTCCGCACGCCGGTTGTCCGCGCCGGAGGAGGGCTGGGAGATCTCGTGCACGGACAACGGGATCGGCATCGACCCCCAGTACGCCGAGCGCGTCTTCGTCATCTTCCAGCGGCTGCACCCCAAGGACGTGTACTCCGGCACCGGCATCGGGCTCGCACTGGTGAAGCGGGTGGTGGAGCACCACGGCGGGCGGGTGTGGCTCGAGCCCACGGACGGCGGGGGGACCACGGTCCGCTGGACCCTCCCGGACGGTGACGAGGCATAGGAGGCCGTCGTCGGTTAGGCTCGGTGCACGTCGCTGACCTGCGAAGACGTGCGAAGTCGCAGGTCAACGGGCGGCGGGACCGACGGCAAGGAGTGGGAATGACGGACCAGCAGGCAGGCATCGAGGTCCTGCTCGTCGAGGACGACCCCGGGGACGTGCTCATGACCCGTGAGGCGTTCGAGGAGCACAAGGTCGCGAACCGGCTCTCGGTGGTCTCGGACGGGGTCAGCGCGATGGAGTTCCTGCGCAAGGAGGGCGAGCACGCCCAGGCGCCGACGCCGGACCTCGTCCTGCTGGACCTCAACCTGCCCCGGATGGACGGCCGCGAGGTGCTCGCGGCCGTGAAGGACGACCCGCGGCTCAAGCACATCCCCGTCGTGGTACTCACGACGTCGGAGGCCGAGGAGGACGTGCTGCGCTCGTACTCCCTGCACGCGAACGCGTACGTGACGAAGCCGGTCGACTTCGACCGATTCATCCAGGTGGTCCGCGAGATCGACGATTTCTTCGTCACGGTGGTGCGGCTCCCGCGACGCTGAGGGCCCTCGGGAAGGATCCGGGCGGTGGCACGGTTGTGCCTCGTGCGGGCGGGAGTCCGCCCGAGCCGTGCACGTCGGTACCTGAGGAGGAACCCGTTGCTGGACCCGCAGAGCATCTACGAGGTCGACGAGGCCGCCGTCGCGCGCGCCCTGCCCCACCGTGGGCCGGACGCGCAGCCGACCGGCGACGGGCCGGTGCTGCTGCACGCCCTGGACGGGTTCGTCGACGCCGGCTCCGCGGCCGAGGTCGCCGTGGAGCACCTCACCAAGGAGCTGACCACCACGCGCGTCGTGACCTTCGACGTGGACCAGCTGCTCGATTACCGCTCGAAGCGGGTGGGGATGACGTTCGACGCCGACCGGTGGTCGTCGTACGACGAGCCGTTCCTGGCGGTCGACCATCTGGTCGACCGGGAGGGCACGGGCTTCCTGCTGCTGCACGGGTCCGAGCCCGACCTGCAGTGGGAGCGCGTCGCCGCGGCGGTGAAGACGCTCGTGGAGCGCTTCGACGTCTCCTTGACCGTCGGCTTCCACGGGATCCCGATGGGCGTTCCCCACACCCGGCCGCTGTCGCTCACGGCGCACGGGACGCGGCCGGGCCTGGTCGAGGACTACACGTCGTTCTTCGGCGCCGTGCGTGTGCCGGGCTCGATGGCCGCCCTGCTCGAGTACCGCCTGGGCGAGGCCGGCTACGACGCCATCGGGTTCACCGTGCACGTGCCGCACTATCTCGCCCAGTCCCGGTACACGCCGGCGGCGGTGGTCGCGCTGCGGCACGTCGAGCGCGCCACGGGCCTCGACCTGGCGACGGGTCGCCTGGCGGAGGCCGCGGCGGACGCGACGATCGAGGTCGAGAAGCAGGTGGGCGAGTCGACCGAGGTCAAGGCCGTGGTGCAGGCGCTCGAGGAGCAGTACGACGCGTTCACGCGGTCCGTCGGGCGCCCCTCCCTGCTCGCCGAGCAGGCGCCGCTGCCGACGGCCGAGGAGCTCGGCGCGGAGTTCGAGCGGTTCCTGGCCCACCAGGACGACGATTGACGGGTCCCGGGGCTCCCGGTCCGTTCTGGCACCAGGGCGTGATGTCGCGACCGTCCCGGTTGGTCGTCGCGCGGCGTCCGTGGCATACCCGTGTGGTCCGTGCCACACTGACCGCGTTGCAGGAGCGCGCTTCCGGAGGATCGGCGGCGGGCTCGCGCAGCGACAGGCTGCCGTCCGGTACGCCCGTGACCGTGTGGACGGAAGGTCGAAGGATCAGCATGGCGCAGGGTTCTGTGAAGTGGTTCAACGCCGAGAAGGGCTTCGGTTTCATCGCGCAGGACGACGGCGGCGCCGACGTCTTCGTGCACTACTCCGCGATCGAGACGCAGGGGTACCGCTCCCTGGACGAGGCCCAGCGGGTCGAGTTCGAGATCACCCAGGGTCCCAAGGGCCCGCAGGCGGAGCGGGTCGTCCCGCTCTGAGGTACTGATCTGCCTGACGGCGGCCGCGTCCCCGATGGGGGTGCGGCCGCCGTCGTTGCGGGGCCCCTCAGATGCCCGCGAACTCAGATACCCGCGAACTGATGCCCGCGAACTGATGCCCGCGAACTCAGATGCCCGCGAACCGCGCGAGCTCGTCGCCGACGAGGAGCCGAGTCGGGACCGGAAGGCTGCGCAGCCCGCGAGCGAGGGCCGGGTCGTGCAGGTCGACCGCCGGAGAGAGGTCGGCCTCGCCGGCCGGCGCGGACCGCACCGCGGCGAGCACGACGTTCCCGTAGCGGCGGCCCTTGAGGATGGCCGGCTCGGCGACGACCCCGAGGCGTCCGTCGCCCGCCCCGTCGTCGCCGAAGACCTCCGCGAGCGTGCCGATCTCGCGGCGGGCGAGGTGCAGCGGCGGGCGGTCCGCGCAGTTGGCGAGGAGCACCCCGCCGGGCCGGAGCACCCGGTGCGCGGCGGCCGCGAACTCCGCGTCCGCGAGGTGCTCGGGAGTGCTGTCGCCGGCGAACACGTCGCGGACGACGACGTCGAACGACTGCGGCGGGAGGGTCCCGAGGGCATGGCCGGCGTCGTCGGCTCGCAGCCGCAGCCGCGGTGCACGAGGCAGCGCGAACCAGGCCCGCACGAGCTCGAGCAGGCGTGCGTCGACGTCGACGCCGAGCTGGCGCGAGCCGGGCCGCTCGTGCTCCACGGCGCGGGCCAGGGCGCACCCGGCCGCGCCGAGGTGCAGCACCCGCAGCGGTCCGGCCGGCATCGTGGCCATCACGGTCGCCATCTGCTGCATGTACTCGAAGGCGAGGAACCCGGGGTCCGCGAGGTCGAGCGCCGAGCTGGGCACGCCGTTGACGTGCAGCGTCACGCGGTCCGGGTGGTCGGGGTCGCGCTCGACGCGCGCGGTCCCGGTGTCGATCGGCACCTCGCCGTCCGGCAGTGTCGGTGCGTCGGTGGATGCTGGGTGGCGTCGACCGGACCGGCGGTCGGGGCGGGAGCCCCCTCGGGGCGAACGGGACATGGGACCAGTCTCCCCGGTCCATCGCCCGGCCGGGCCGGCCGGCCGCCGGTTGACAGGAGTCGAACAGGTGTTCGACACTGACGAGGGCGCGGCGAAGGTCGCGGAGCACGGGAGGTGCAGGATGTCGGCTCGCACGAGATCTGCCAGGACGGCGGGTGGCCGTGGCCCCGCCGTCGTAGGCGCCCTGCCGCCGAGCCCCGAGGTGACGCGGCTCCTGGACCGGTCGGACGCAGAGCTCGCGGCGGCGACGAACGCAGTCGATCCTGCCCAGCGCTTCGTGCACGCGCATCTGGCTGCGCTCCGGGCGGCGGCTGCGGTGGTGGCGCTGCGGGGTCGCCCCTCGGTCCGCAGCCGTGCGCGATCGGTGTGGGACATGCTGGCCCTCGTGGAGCCGGGCCTCGCCGCGTGGTCGGGTTACTTCGCCGCGGGCGCGCGGGTGCGGGCGGCGGTCGAGGCGGGGCTCGAGCCGGAGGTCGACGAGCGTCGTGCCGCGGAGCTGGTCGCGTGCGCGGAGGACTTCCGGGACGAGGTCGGGCTGCTCGTCGACCCGCGTGCCGGCTTCGCGCGGCCGCTCGCGGTCGCGCCGGCGGCGTCGTGAGTCGCGGCCCGCGGGCCGTCGGCGCGTTCCGCGACTGGGGTTCCGACGAGTCGGGCACCTCCGTCCTGCACGTCGACATGGATGCGTTCTTCGCCTCGTGCGAGGTCGTCCGCCGTCCGGAGCTGCGGGGTCGGGCGGTGATCGTCGGCGGCCGGGAGCGCGGCGTCGTCCTCGCGGCCACCTACGAGGCGAGGGCCTTCGGCGTCCGGTCGGCGATGTCGATGGCCGCCGCGCTGCGGCTGTGCCCGCACGCCGTGGTCGTGCCGCCGGACCACCACCTGTACCACGAGGTCTCCGAGTCGATGATGGCCCTGCTGTCCACGGTCACCCCGTTGGTCGAGCGTGTGTCGGTCGACGAGGCCTTCCTCGACGTGAGCGGAGCGCGCCGCAGGCTTGGTGCTCCGACGGCGATCGCGGCACGGTTGCGGGAACAGGTCTACGCCGAGCACGGGATCACCTGTTCGGTCGGGGTCGCGCAGAACAAGTTCGTGGCCAAGCTCGCGTCGACGCACGCGAAGCCCGACGGGATGATGCTGGTCCCGGCGGACGCCACCGTGCGGTTCCTGCGGACGCTGCCGGTCGGGGCGCTGTGGGGCGTCGGGGAGAAGACGGAGGCCGCGCTCGGGCGGTGGGGCATCGGCACGGTGGCCGAGCTCGCCGACACGGACGTGCCGACGCTCCAGGCGGCCGTAGGCAGCGTCGTCGGCGCCCACCTCCACGACCTCGCGTGGGGGCGCGATCCGCGTCCGGTCGTCCCGGGCCGCGAGGAACGGAGCGTGGGGGCCGAGACCACGTTCGAACGGGACCTGTGGGACCTGGGCGCGGTGGAGCAGCGGGTGCTCGAGCTCGCCGACCGTGTCGCGGCGCGGATGCGTCATCAGGGTGTCGTGGCGCGCACCGTGGCGATCAAGGTGCGCACGAGCGACTTCCGCACCTTCAGCCGGTCGCGGACACTGCCCGCGCCCACGGACGTGGCGCGGGTGATCTTCTTGGTCGCGCGCGAGCTGCTGGCCGCGGCGGAGCTGCGCGGGCTTCCCGTGCGGTTGGTCGGGGTGCGCGGGGAGAACCTGCAGGTCAGGACCGGTCTTGCGGAGCAGATGACGCTCGATGAGGCGGTCGATCCGCGCCAGGAGGCGAGGCGCGAGGCCGAGTTGGCGCTCGACGCGGTGCGCGAACGGTTCGGAAGTTCGGCGATCAGCCTCGGCGCCGCCGCGCGGCGGCGACCGAGTCCGCCCCCGCCGACTACCGTGCCGGGCAACGCAGGCATATCCTGAGGGAGTTCATGTTCCACCGCGAGACCCGGGGGGACTCGATGCCTCTGTCCGAGTACGAGCAGCGAGTGCTGGAGCAGATGGAGCGCGCGCTGAGCAGCGACGATCCCCGTCTGGCGAACACGCTGCAGCAGGCGCGCCGCCGGTCGCCACTGCGTTATGTCCTGGCCGGTGTCGGAGTGGTCGCGGGCCTGCTGCTGCTCGTGCTCGGTGCCGCCACGTCGCAGGCATGGGTGGGAGTCGTCGGCTTCGTGCTCATGTTTGCCGGGGTGGCGTACGCGTTCGCCGCACCCCGCAAGACGGGCCCCGTGGGAGTGGCCCGCCCCGACGGTACGGTCGACCCGACGACGAACCCCGACCGGGCACGTCCCGGCCGGACCACGACGAGGCCCGCCGCCCCGCCGAAGAAGGAGGGCTTCCTGACGCGGCTCGAGGAGCGTTGGGAGCGCCGTCGCGACCAGGGTCGCTGACCCGGGCCTGCTCGCTCGGCCTGGGCGTCAGCTCGGGCCGGGCGTCAGTTCGGGCCGGGCGTCAGCGGGCGCCGAGGCGTTCGCCGAGCCCCGCCATCACCGACTCCGCGAGCCGTTCGAGCTCGGCGGGGTCCGTGGGGTGGGGCTCGCGGGCATAGCGGCTCGACTCTGCGGCGTCCGCGAGGACCGTCAGGTCGTCGAGCACCTCCGGGGGGAGCGACCGGCCCGACCGTGATGTGACGGCGGTGGCGATCGCCCCCGGGGCGCGGCGGAGCGTCGTGGCGGGAGGCAGCTCAACACCCTCGGCGGCGAGAGCTCCGAGCACCTGCTGCCAGGCCAGCTCCGGGTCGAGCTCCTGCGCCGCGCGTCGCCGACGTGCCAGGAGCAGGACCAGCACGCCGGCCAGACCCACGACGAGCGCACCGGACGTGAACCACACCCAGGCAGGCAGGCCCGTGTCGACGACCGGGTTAACCGCGATGCCGGTGGACGACGTCGGCGACACGTCCTGGCTCGGATCGCTCCCCGCCGTCGGCCGTCGGTCGCGGAGCTGGTCAGATGTCGGGACCGCGGCCGGGTCGCCCTGCACCCTCGGCATCGTGTACGCGGGGGCGCTGCCGGTCTGCTGTGCGGGGGTGGGCTCGAACCGCACCCAGCCGGTGCCGGGGAAGTAGATCTCGGGCCACGCGTGCGAGTCCTGGCCGGTGATCTCCCAGCTCGTCTCGCCTGTGCGGGCGCCGGGCAGGTATCCGACGGCCAGGCGCGCCGGGATGTCGAGCGAGCGGGCCATGACCACCATCGTGGTCGCGAACTGGATGCAGTACCCCGTGCGGTGCTGCAGGAAGTCCCAGACGGGGTCGCCGGTGCCCCCGCGGGGGATCGTGGTGGAGTAGGTGAAGCGGCTCGGGTCGCGCAACCACCGCTGGAGCGCCACGGCCTGGTCATACGGATTGTCGGCGTCGTCCACCGCGTCCCGTGCCGCCTGCTCCACGTCGCCCGCGTGCGCCGTCTCGGGCAGCTGCGTGTACACGTCGTCGAGGTCGGCGGCGGGCGCGTCGCGCAGGGCGCGCGGGTCGAGCTCGCGCTCGTGGACCGTCAGGGCGTAGCCGTCGCCGGAGTCGGTGAGCCCGCCGACGACCTCGTCGCGGGCGGGGTCGTAGCCCCAGTCGCCGCCGCCGACGGCCTGGGCGTCGACCGCGCGCGGGTCGATCGGCAGTGGCAGCTTGTCGTCGCGCAGCTCGCCGATGTCGACGGCAACCTGGCGGACCGCGCTCTGCCCGGCGGGCGGGTCCTCGGGCCAGAGCACGTCGCCCGGGGAGAACTCCCGGCCGCCGCGCTCCTCGCCGCGCTGCCAGCGCCGGCCGTCGAACGCGGTCGCCGTGTAGCTGCGCAGGGGCCCGACATCGGTGTCCGTCCCGGTGTCGTAGGCGAGCACGACGGCGTCCGAGCGGTCCGTGAGGCTGCGCAGGATGTCGAGGTCCTCGGCCAGCCGGATCGTGTCGCCGGTGGTGGTGAACGCCCGGTACCAGCCGGCGGGCCCGCCCGGCAGGGCGGCGGACGCCGTCCCGACGAGCCCGGCGACCACGGCGAGGACGGCCGCGGCGGCTGTGGTGGCGACCGCGCGCGACCGCTCTGCGCGACGCACCGGGGCGGGGGTGCGTTCCGGACGCCGGGCCCGTGGGGCCAGCGGGCCGTCGACGGTGAGCAGGAGCAGCAGCGCGGTGACCGTCACGAGGAACACGCCCCACGGCACCCTGCCGGTGAGCACGAGCGGGGGGCACCAGAGCGCGAGCAGCGGCGCGCCGACCGCCGCGGGGCGGCGCAGGGCGCCGGCGAGGATGTCGGCGAGCAGCAGCACCAGGAGGGTGCCCCCCACGGTGAGCAGGCCCATCGGGACGCTGCCTGCGACGGGTGCCACCTCGGAGCGCGCGATCTCCCCGCCCTCGCCGAGCCGCGTGACCACGCGGGCGAAGTGTTCCGGCGTGACGATGAACGTCGGGTCGGCGGTGGGCCCGCCGAACCGGGCGAGCACGAACCAGGCGGCGACGACGGCCCCGAGAAGGGTGGGCAGGGCCGAGCCCGACTCGCGCGCGCGCCGGCCCTGCGCGCGGGCCCGGCGCTCGAGCAGGACGCGGGTCGTGACCGTCGTCGCGGAGACGAGGACGATCCCGACCAGCCCGGCCCGCGTCCAGCCGCCCGCCAGCACGACAGTCGTGAGAGAGAGCATCGATGCGGCCACCGCGACCGCGACGAGCACGCCCGACGCGACGATGCGGGTCGTGGGGCCGGCGTGGGCGGGGATCATGCGATGCCCTCCGCGAGGAGCGCCCACGCGTGCTCGGGCGGCGTCCCGGGCCGGCAGGTGGTGACGCGCCATCCCGCGGCGCGCAGCTCCGTGACGGTCCGGTCGGCGGGGCCGGCCGCGCGACCGTCCTGCGTGCGACCGTCCTGCGTGCGACCGTCCGTGGGCGCGACCACCACGGCCCAGCAGGTGCCCTCGACGCCGAGCTCGGCGACCTCGCGGAGGGCGGCGTCGGGCAGCACGCCGAGGATGGCCACCGTGATCTCGTCCTGGGAGCGTGTCGTGCGCAGCGCCCGGACGGTGGTGAGGGTGGCGCGCTCCGCGTCGGCACCGCCGCGGTGCCCCTGCAGGTCGACCGTCGAGTCGAGGATTGCCGCGCGCCCGGTCCGCGCGCCCGCGGCGAAGGGCGTCGGTGCCGGCCCCGCTCCCGTCGGCACGAGCCGTGCCGGGTGTCCGGCGTCGAGGAACGACAGGGCGATCGAGGCGGCGAGCTCCACCGACATCTCGCCCTCCGCGAGGGTGCGCACGCCGCGGGGCGTGGGCCACGCGCCGTTCCGGGAGTCCACCGGGGGCGGGAGCAGCGACCGGTCGAGCAGAACGGTCACGGGGCGCACGCCCGCGCTCTCGTCGGCGCGGACCATGAGGCGGCCCTGCCGGGCGGACCCGGCCCAGTGGACGCGGCGGGGGTCGTCGCCGGCGACGTACTCGCGCAGCACCGAGTCGTCGGTCGACGCGAGCCGTGCACCGGTCGCGGCCCGTTCGACCTCGCCCAGCACGCGCGTGCGGGTGGGGAGCTCGACGGTGCGGGGCCACACCGCGACGCGCGTCGCGACGCCCAGGGGTTGCGTGGTGCGGACCAGACCGAACGCGTCGGTCCGGGTGGTCAGCAGGGGCCCGAGCGGCCAGCGCCCGCGCCGCGACGGGGTGAGCGCGTAGGAGACCGCGATGCGGTCCGCGTGCGCCGTCACGCGGGCCCGGATGCCGTGCGGCCCGGCGAGCTCGTGCGCCGCCTGCTCGGACAGGCGCAGGCGAGCGAGGCGCTCGTACGCGGCGCCGGTGCGGGCCCGGGCGCCGACGACGAGGCGGACCGCGGCGGACTGGTCGCGCACGACCGGGTTCGGGGTGAGCTCGCGCGTGACGTCCAGCGCTCCGCGGCCGGCGTCGAGCCGCTGCGCGCCCATGAGGGCCCAGGCGAGCAGGACGGCGAGCGCGGCGGCAGCGCCGAGCCCGACGACGTCGGGCAGCTCGAGCAGCGCTCCCGTCACGCCGAGCACAGCGCCCGCGCACAGGAGCGCGAGGCCGCGGCGGGTGGGCCGCACCCGGGCGAGGCGTCCCAGCGCCGGGTGCTCGGTCTTCGGCGTGGCCGTCGTGGCGGTCGTGGCGCCCGGGGGTGTGTCGCGAGGGGTGCCGCCCTCGACGCGACCGACAGGGCGGTCCGTGGCGACGTCGCCGGTCATGGTCGGCGCCTCACCGACCGCGCTCGCGCGTGGGGCGCGAGAAGGACGCGGGAGGCGGTGGCGACCGGACCGCCCGGACCTGGCCGCCCGGCACGGCCGTGCGCTGGACGATCTCGTCGATCACGCCCTGGGCGGTCACGCCCCCGAGCCGCGACTCGGTGCTGAGGATGAGACGGTGCGCGAGGACCGGGGTCGCGAGTTCCTGCACGTCGTCGGGCAGCACGTGGTCCCGGCCGGACATCGCCGCCGTGGCCTTGGCGACGCGCAGCAGCTGGAGCGAGGCGCGGGGCGAGGCGCCGAGCCGGAGACCGTCGTGGGTGCGCGTCGCGCCGACGAGGTCGAGGACGTACTGCTTCACGGCCGGCGCGGCGTAGACGGCCCGGACCAGGCGTGCGTACCGCACCATGTCGTCGCCGGTCGTGACGGGTGACAGGTGGGAGAGCGGGTCGGACACCTCCTGGCGGTCCAGCATCTGCATCTCGGCGTCGTTGTCCGGGTAGCCGACGGTCAGCCGGGCCATGAAGCGGTCGCGCTGGGCCTCGGGCAGCGGGTACGTGCCCTCCATCTCCACCGGGTTCTGGGTCGCGACGACGAGGAACGGGCGCGGCAGCATGTGTGTGGTGCCGTCGATGGTCGTCTGACCCTCCTCCATGCACTCCAGGAGCGCGGACTGCGTCTTGGGGGAGGCGCGGTTGATCTCGTCGCCGATCACGACGTTGTTGAAGACCGGTCCCGGCCGGAACTCGAAGTCGTGGGTGCCGGTGCGGAAGATGTTGACGCCCGTGAGGTCGCTGGGCAGCAGGTCGGGTGTGAACTGGATGCGACCGACCTGGCAGTCGACGCTGCGGGCGAGCGCCTTCGCGAGCGTCGTCTTGCCGACTCCGGGGACGTCCTCGATCAACAGGTGACCCTCGGCGAGGAGGACTGCGACGGTCGTGTCGGCCAGCCCGCGGCGCCCCGAGACGACCGAGTCCACCGCGTCCCGGACGCGGCCGGTGGCGGCCACGAGCTCGTCGAGACCGCGGGCCAGGGCGTCCGGGCCGAGCTCGTCGTCCGGCCGGGTGCGACCCTCGGCGTCCTCCGTCTCCGTGCGGGCGCCGGCGAGCGTGGGGGAGACGGGTTCTGGGTGCACGGGTGACCTCCGGTTCACGTGCTCATGACGGTTCTCGCAGCCTAGTGGAATCGCGACCGGACGTGACGACGATCACCCGATCCACGTCGCTCCACGTCGCTCCACGGGCCGCTCGCCGCAGGGCGTCGCGCCGGTGTCGACCGTTGCCTGGAGGCGGCGGGAAGCGGCGGGAGGCGGCGGGAGGCGCCTGCCGGGGCGGTGCGGTCACCCGGTCGCGCCTCCACGGCGCACGCCCTCCATCCCGCTCCACCCGGGCTCTGTACGGCTGACCTGCGGCGATGTGTGAACCGCGGGTGAGATGGGGAGCCCTACCCATCCTTGACCGCGCCTGGTGGAGCAAAGTGGAGTAGCGTGGAGCATGCGGGAGCCCGAGGGGAGGTGCCGGCCGTGGCAGGACTGGAGGACGCGTTTCCTGGGGTCGGGCTGCTGCTGGGCACCTACACCCCCAAGCTCGACGAGAAGGGCCGGCTCATCCTCCCGGCGAAGTTCCGCGCCCGACTCGCTCCCGGTCTCGTCATGACGAGGGGGCAGGAGCGTTGCCTCTTCCTACTCCCCATGGACGAGTTCGGCCGCATGTACGAGCAGGTCCGGCAGGCTCCGGTGACCAGCCGGCAGGCGCGCGACTACCTCCGCGTGTTCCTGTCGGGCGCGAGCGACGAGCTGCCGGACAAACAGGGCAGGGTCGTCGTCCCGCCCGCCCTGCGCGCGTACGCCGGCCTCGACCGGGACGTCGCCGTCATCGGCGCCGGCACCCGGGTGGAGGTCTGGGACCGGACGACGTGGGAGAGCTACCTGGCCGAGCAGGAGTCGTCGTACTCCGAGACGTCCGAGCAGATCTTCCCGGACCTGCAGTTCTGAGCACCACCGACAACCGCAGAGCAACAGGGCACCCCGCACACCGGGTGCCACCGGGCCCCGCACGGCGAGGCCTCCTCCCGCGAGGGTCTGGCGTACTTCCCCGGCGCCAGAACGACGCGGAGGGAGACCTGGCCGGACGGGGCCCGACGACCAGCCGGCACGAGACCGCGACACGAGAGACAGCGAGAGGAGACCACCGATGAGCCCGACCCACGACGCCCGCCCCACCGGGGACCGGCACCGGCCCGTGCTGCTGCAGCGCTGCGTCGACCTCCTCGCGCCGGCCCTCACGGAGCCGGGCAGCGTGCTGGTCGACTGCACGCTCGGCATGGGCGGTCACACCGAGGCCGTCCTGGAGCAGGTCCCGACGGCGCGCGTCGTCGGGATCGACCGCGACCCGCAGGCGCTCCGCCTCGCCGGGGAGCGGCTCGCCCGCTTCGGCGAGCGGTTCATGCCGGTGCACGCGGTCTACGACGAGATCGGCGACGT
The DNA here is from genome assembly GCF_059445475.1 of Isoptericola sp. Y581. NCBI lineage: Bacteria > Bacillati > Actinomycetota > Actinomycetes > Micrococcales > Promicromonosporaceae > Isoptericola > Isoptericola sp. Y581. The sequence goes on from NZ_JCAIUK010000002.1 coordinate 594,468, forward strand.
GGTGGCGGACCTCGGGCTGAGCGCGGTCCAGGGCGTGCTCATGGACCTCGGGGTCTCGTCGCTCCAGCTCGACGAGGCCGGCCGCGGCTTCGCCTACTCGCAGGACGCGCCGCTGGACATGCGCATGGACCAGACGCGCGGGATCACCGCGGCCGAGGTGCTCAACACCTACGACGAGCGTGCTCTCGCCCGGGTGCTGCGCGAGTACGGCGAGGAGCGGTTCGCTCCGCGCGTCGCGCGCGCGATCGTGCGGCGCCGTGCGGAGCGTCCCTGGGAGCGCACGGCCGAGCTGGCCGACGTCGTGCGCGCGTCCATCCCCGCGGCCGCGCGTCGGACCGGCGGCAACCCCTCCAAGCGCACCTTCCAGGCGCTGCGGATCGAGGTGAACGGCGAGCTCGAGGCGCTCGAGCGCGCGGTGCCCGCCGCGATCGAGGCGCTCGCGGTGGACGGGCGGATCGTCGTGGAGTCCTACCAGTCGCTGGAGGACCGCATCGTGAAGCGGGCCCTGGCCCGGGGGACGACGTCGAGCGCCCCGGCGGGCCTGCCCGTCGAGCCGGAGACGCACAAGCCCTACCTCGAGGCCCTGACGCGGGGCGCCGAGGAGGCCGACGAGGCGGAGCTGGTGCGCAACCCGCGGGCCGCCTCGGTGCGGCTGCGCGCCGCCCGCCGCGTGCGCCCCACCCCTGCCCACCTGAAGACCAGCTCGCGACAGTCGAGCTCGCGACAGTCCAGCTCGCGACAGACCAAGGAGGACCGCCGATGAGTGCCCTGCGTGCCCCCGCCACCCCCGGGACCCGTCCCGCCGCCGCGCCGCGCCGCGCGCCGCTCACCTCGCTGCCCGGCGGCGCCACCGCCGACCGCGGGCGCAGGCTCGACGCGGTCCGCGCGCCCCTCCAGGCGACGTCGGGCGTGCCGTTCCTCGTCCTGTGCGCCGTCGTGCTCGCGGGGGCGCTGCTCGCCGCGCTCCTGCTGAACACGACGATGGCCCGCGGGTCCTACGAGGCGGCCCGCCTGCAGGCCCAGGTCGGGCTGGTCGCCCAGGACGTCGAGGCGAAGCAGGCGGACCTGCGCGCCAACGAGGCGTCGCTCGCCGATCGGGCCGAGAAGCTCGGCATGGTTCCCGCCGAGGACCCGACGATGATCAGCATCGAGAAGCGTGCCAAGGTCGGGTTCGGCGCGGAGGCGGGCTCCTCGGAGAAGCCGTGAGCGAGCGGCGGAGGTCTCCTGCGCCGCGGTCGGGCGCGGGCTCGACATCCGGGGCTGGGCGCGGCTCGGTCAGCGGTCGTGCGACACGCCCGGCCCCGGCGCGCACGACCCGGGCCGCCTCGCCGCAGACTCGGGGGGTGGCACCTCGACGCACGACAGGGACGACGGCACGCGGCGCGACGGCGTCCGGCCGCGCCACGTCGGGCCCGGCGAAGGCGGGCGCGGCGAAGCGGGACCGCACGTCGAAACGGACGACCGCGGCGCCGCCCGCCCGCCGCACCGGCGGGCGAAGCGCGGTGCGCTCCGGTGGCGGTTCCCCGCCGCGGCCGCGCACCGGGCGTGCGCGGGGCGGCCGGCCCGGAGACCCGGAGCGCCGGCAGCGCTGGATCATGGTGGTCGCGGTGCTCGTCCTGACGGTGTTCGTCGGGCGCCTCGTCCAGGTGCAGATCTTCCAGGGCCCGGCGCTCGCCGCCAAGGCCCAGGACGAGCGGACCACGAGCTCCGTGGAGGTCGCGCACCGCGGTGACATCGTGGACGCGAACGGCCGCGTGCTCGCGACGTCCGTGGACCGGTACACGATCTCCGCCGACACCCTGGCGATCCAGAGCTTCCAGGGCGGGCAGCGCGTGGACGCCGCGACGGGCGAGGCGGTGCAGGACGGGGCCCTGGGCATCGCCCAGCTCCTGGCCCCCGTCCTCGACGCGCAGCCGGCGGAGCTCGCGGCCAAGCTCAACGGCGACGACCGGTACGTGATCCTCAAGCGCAACGTCGTGCCCGAGGTGCAGCGGGCGATCGCCAAGCTGAAGCTGCAGGCGTACGTCCGCACGGAGCTGACGTCGCGCCGCACCTACCCGTCCGGCGTGGTCGCGGGCACGCTCGTGGGGTACGTCGACCAGGACCAGGTCGGCAAGGGCGGTCTCGAGCGGGCGTACGAGGACGTGCTCGCGGGCACGGACGGCAGCACCACCTTCGAGCGGGGCCGCGACGGCGTCAAGATCCCGAATTCCGCGCGCGACTCCACCCCGGCCGTGCCGGGCGGCGACGTCGAGCTGACGATCGACGCGGACGTGCAGTGGAAGGCGGAGGAGCTGCTCGACGACGCCGTGTCGAAGACCGGCTCGAAGTACGCCATGGCCGTGGTGCAGGACATGCGCACGGGAAAGGTGCTCGCGGTGGCCGACTCGGGCGACGTCGACCCGAACGACCGGAGCACCTCCGCCGTGGCGAACGGCTCCCGGGCCGTCAAGGACGTCTTCGAGCCCGGCTCCACCGGCAAGGTCATCACCATGGCCGCCGCCCTGGAGGAGGGCTACTGGAAGCCGGACAGCCAGTTCTCCGTGCCGTACCGCTACACCGCGCCCAACGGGGAGAGCTTCAAGGACTCGCACGACCACCCGGTGCAGCAGCTGACCCTCGCGGGGGTGCTGGCGCACTCGTCGAACACGGGCACCGTGCAGGTCGGGGAGAAGATCCCCGCGCAGGTGCGGTACGACTACCTCGGGAAGTTCGGCTTCGGCTCGCCGACGGGCCTGGGCCTGCCGGGCGAGTCGGCGGGCATCATGCCCGACCCGAAGTCTTTCGCGAACGACGCGCGCACCCCGTACACGATCCTGTTCGGCCAGGGCGTGGCCGTGAACGCGATGCAGGCCACGCAGGTCTTCTCGACGGTCGCGAACGGCGGCGTGCGGGTGGAGCCGGGCCTGGTGGCGGGCACGCGCGCCGCGGACGGCACCCTCACGCCAACGGCGGCGCCCGAGAAGACGCGCGTGGTGTCCGAGAAGACCGCCGACTCCGTGATGCGGATGATGGAGTCGGTGACGGGCGAGGAGGGCACCGCCGAGAACGCCCGCGTCCCCGGCTACCGGGTGGCGGGCAAGACCGGCACCGCGCAGATGTGGCTGCCCGGCGGGGGCACCACCTACATGGCCTCGTTCATCGGGGTCGCGCCCGCGGACGACCCGCGCTACACGGTGTCGGTGTTCCTGCGCAGCCCGCAGTCCTCGATCTACGGTGGTGTCGTCGCGGCGCCGGTGTTCAGCGACCTCATGGGGTACACGCTGCAGAAGATGGACGTGCCCCCCAGCAGCGCCCCGGCCGACCCCTACGACCTGACGTGGTGAATGCCGTGGTGACGTCCGTGACGGTCGTCATGCCCGGCACGTCGGGTGCGGGGCCGTCAGCCCGCAAGCGGTAGGTTCTTCTCCGTGACATCCCCGCTTCCCCGTATCCGGCCCGCGGGCACGACGCCCCGACGGGTGCGGGACCTCGCTCTGACCTTCGGGCTCGAGGTGACGACGCCGGCGGCCGACCCCCACCAGGTGGCACGACCGTCGGCCGGTACCGACGTCGTCGTCACCTCGGTCGCGTCCGACAACCGCGTCGCCACCGACGGCGACCTCTTCGTCGCCCTGCCGGGCGCGCACGCGCACGGCGCGCGGTTTGCCGCCGACGCGGTCGCGCGCGGCGCCCGTGCCGTCCTCACCGACGCCACGGGGGCCGAGGCCCTCGCCGCCGGCCCCGACCGGCTCGACCCGGCGGTCCCCGTGCTCGTCGCGGCCGACCCGCGGGCCGTCCTCGGACCGGTGGCGGCCTGGGTCTACGGCGAGCCCGCCGAGCACCTCATGACCTTCGGCGTCACCGGCACCAACGGGAAGACGACCACCACCTACCAGCTCGACCACCTGCTGCGCGCCCTGGGCTGGACGGGCGGGCTGATCGGCACCGTCGAGATGCGCGCGGGCGACCGTGTGCTGCCGAGCCGGCTGACGACGCCCGAGGCCGCCGACCTGCAGGCGCTGCTCGCCGCGATGTGCGAGGCCGAGGTGCGCACGCTCGCGATGGAGGTGTCCTCGCACTCGCTGTCCATGCACCGCGTGGACGGCATCGAGTTCGGCGTGGTCGGATTCACCAACCTCAGCCAGGACCACCTCGACTTCCACGGCGACCTGCAGGCCTACTTCGACGCGAAGGCGTCCCTGTTCACGCCCGAGCACGCGCGCCGCGGCGTCGTGGTGGTCGACGACGTGTGGGGCGAGCGCATGGCGGCCGCCGCGCAGGTGCCCGTCGCGACGCTGCGCACCCGCCCCGCCCGCGACGGCGAGCGCGCCGTCGACTGGGCGGTCACCGACGTGACGGCGCACGGCACCGGCTCCGCGTTCACGCTGACCCACACGGACGGTCGGTCCCTGCGGACCTCCACGTCGCTGCCGGGGGAGTTCAACGTGGCGAACGCCGCGCTGGCGGTCGCGATGGTGCTGGAGGGCGGCGCGCACGTGGCTGACGTCGCCGAGGCGCTCGAGGCCGGCGACGGGCTCTCGGCCGTCGTGCCCGGCCGGATGGAGGTCGTCGGGGCAGGGGGCGCCGAGGGGGAAGGAGACCCACGCGTGATCGTGGACTTCGCGCACAACACGGACGCCCTGGAGCTGGCTCTCGCAGCGCTGCGCCCCACGACCGCCGGCCGGCTGGTCGTCGTCTTCGGCGCCACCGGCGACCGGGACAAGGGCAAGCGCCCCGCCATGGGCGCGGCCGCCGTCGCCGGCGCGGACGTCGTCGTGGTGACCGACGACGACCCCCACGGGGAGGACCCGGCCGCGGTGCGCGCGGAGGTCCTCGATGGCGCTCGGGCCGCCCGGCAGGTCGCCCACGAGGCCGGCCGCGACGTCGTCCTGAGCGAGGTCGCGCCCCGAGCGAAGGCGATCGCGGACGCCGTGCTCGACGCGGCCGCCCAGGACACGGTGCTCGTGGCGGGACGCGGCCACGAGACGATCCAGGAGGTCGCGGGCGTCGACCTCGAGCTCGACGACAGGGCAGAGGCCCGCCGGGCGCTGGTGCGCCGGCACGAAAGGACGACCGCATGATCGAGCTGACCGCCGCCGACGTCGCCGAGGCGACCGGGGGCCGGCTGCACGCCGCGCCGCAGACCGCCGTGACAGGGCCCGTCGTCGTGGACTCGCGGCGGGTCGTGGCCGGCGGGCTGTTCGTGGCGCTGCCAGGGGAGCGGGTGGACGGGCACGACTTCGCGCGGACCGCCGTCGAGGCCGGCGCGGCGCTCGTGCTCGCCGCGCGGGAGGTCGACGGCGTGCCCACGGTCGTCGTCGACGACGTGCGGGCGGCGCTCGGCGAGCTCGCCCGCGCGGTACTCGCCCGCGTGCGGGACGGGGGGGAACTGCGCGTCGTGGCCGTGACCGGCTCGGTCGGCAAGACGACGACGAAGGACCTGCTCGGACAGCTGCTCGCGGACGCGCTGCCGGACGGCGTGCGCCCCGAGGACGCCCTGGTCGTGACTGCGGGGTCGTACAACAACGAGGTGGGCCTGCCGCTCACCGTGCTGGGCGTCACCGAGGCCACCCGGTATCTCGTCCTCGAGATGGGTGCGGACGGCCCGGGCAACATCGCCGACCTCACGCGCATCGCGCCGCCCGACGTCGGCATCGTGCTGGCCGTCGGCACCGCGCACGTGGGCAAGTTCGGCTCGGTCGAGGCCATCGCGCGCACCAAGGCCGAGATGGTCACCGGCGTCCTGCCGGGCGGCACCGTGGTGCTCAACGCGGACGACCAGCGGGTGGCGACGATGGCGTCGCTCGCGACCCCGGAGCACACGGTCGTGACCTTCGGGACGATCCCGTCGGCCGACGTGCGCGCCGCCGACGTGGAGGTCGAGGCCTCCAGCCGGGCCTCGTTCGCGCTCGTCGTCCGCCCCCGGAACGGGGCGGACGACGGCGCACCGGAGCCGCTGCCCGTGGCGCTGCGCCTCGTCGGCGCGCACCACGTGAGCAACGCGCTCGCGGCCGGCGCCACCGCGCTCGCGCTGGGCGTCCCCGCGGCCGAGGTGGCCGCCGGGCTGTCCCGCGCGACGCCCGTCAGCCCGCACCGGATGGCCGTGACCGAGCGGCCGGACGGCATCACCGTCATCGACGACGCGTACAACGCCAACCCCGACTCGATGCGCGCGGGCCTGCGTGCTCTCGCGGTGATCTCCGGGCGCACGCGCCGGTCCGTCGCGGTGCTCGGTGAGATGCTCGAGCTGGGCGACGACGCGCGCGCCGCGCACGACGCGATCGGCCGGCTCGTGGTGCGTTTGAACATCAAGCTGCTCGTCGTCGTCGGCGACGGGGCATACCACATCCACGAAGGTGCCCTGCAGGAGGGGTCCTGGGGAGAGGAGTCGGTCTTCGTGCCCGACCTCGAGGCCGCGCGCGCGGTGCTCGCCGAGGCACTCGAGCCCGGGGACGTCGTCCTCGTGAAGTCGTCGCTCGGGTCCGGGCTGTGGCGCCTCGGCGACGAGCTCGCCGCGGGCGGGCCGGCAGCGCCGGCCACTGACTCCGGCGTCGAGCCCGGCGTCGAGTCCGGCAGCGAGTCCAGTGTCGAGTCCGGCTCGGAGGTCGCCCCGTGATCGCGATCCTGGCCTCGGCCGGCGTCTCGCTGGTCGTCGCGCTCTTCGGCACGCCGCTGTTCATCCGGTTCCTCGTGCGCCGCAACTACGGCCAGTTCGTGCGGCAGGACGGCCCGACGGCGCACTTCACCAAGCGCGGCACCCCGACGATGGGCGGGGTCGTGATCATCGGCGCGACGCTGGTCGGCGTCGCCGCGTCGATGGCGGTGGCGGGCCGGCTGCCGAGCGCCTCGGCCCTGCTGAGCCTGTACCTCATGACGGGTCTGGGCGTGGTCGGGTTCCTCGACGACTTCACCAAGATCCGCAAGCAGCGGTCGCTCGGGCTCACCCCGAAGGCGAAGATCGTCGGCCAGGGCTTCGTGGGCATCAGCTTCGCGGTGCTGGCGCTGCAGTTCCCCAACGACAACGCCCGCACGCCCGCATCGATGCGCATCTCGTTCCTGCGCGACACCAACCTGGACCTGGCGTTCGCGGGCGCGACGGTCGGCCTGATCCTGTTCGTGGTGTGGGCCAACTTCCTCATCACGGCCTGGTCCAACGCCGTCAACCTCACCGACGGGCTGGACGGGCTCGCGACGGGTGTGTCCCTCGCCGTGTTCGGCGCCTACGTGCTGGTGAGCATCTGGCAGCTCAACCAGTCGTGCCAGCGGCTCGCCGCGGCCGGGCCCCGCTGCTACGAGGTGCGCGACCCGCAGGACCTGGCGATCGTCGCCGCGGCGATCACGGGAGCCTGCCTCGGGTTCCTGTGGTGGAACGCGAGCCCGGCGAAGATCTTCATGGGCGACACCGGGTCCTTGGCCCTGGGCGGCGCGCTGGCCGGCATCTCGATCCTGTCGCGCACGGAGCTGCTCGCGGCCATCATCGGCGGTCTGTTCGTCATCATCGTCATGTCCGACGTCATCCAGATCGGCTTCTTCAAGCTGACCGGGCGGCGCGTGTTCAAGATGGCGCCGCTGCACCACCACTTCGAGCTGTCCGGGTGGGGCGAGGTGACGATCGTCATCCGGTTCTGGCTCATCGCCGGCCTGTTCGCCGCCCTCGGGATGGGCATCTTCTACGCCGAGTGGGTGGTCACGTGACGCCGTCGCCCGACGGGCGGGGCGTCGTTCCGGGGACGGCCCCGGACGTCGATCTGGGCCGGGCGCGGGTCGTGGTCGCCGGGCTCGGCGTGAGCGGGCGAGCCGTGGTCGAGGCGCTCGCGGACCGGGTGGGCTCGCTCGTGACGGTCGACGTCCGGGCGGACGATGCCGACGTGCGCGACACCGACGACCCCGCGGTGGCCGAGCGGGTCGTCGCGGCGGCCGACCTGGTCGTCACGTCACCCGGATGGGCGCCCAGCACCCCGCTGCTGGCCGCGGCGAGGGCCGCGGGCGTCCCGGTCTGGAGCGAGGTCGAGCTGGCTTGGCGGCTGCGTGCGGACCGGGCTGATCGTGCGGACGGCTCCGGCCCGGCGCCGTGGCTCGCCGTGACCGGGACCAACGGCAAGACGACGACGGTCGAGATGCTCGCCTCGATCCTGTCCGCCGCGGGGCTGCGCGCCGTCGCGGTCGGGAACGTCGGGACGCCCGTCGTGCAGGCGGCCCAGGACCCCGGGCTCGACGTCCTCGCGGTGGAGCTGTCCAGCTTCCAGCTGCACCACACGCTCTCGACGTCGTTCGAGGCGGCGGCGGTGCTCAACGTGGCGCCCGACCACCTGGACTGGCACGGCTCGCTCGACGCGTACGCCGCCGACAAGGGGCGGATCTACGCGCGGGCGCGGGTGGCGTGCGTCTACAACGTGGCCGACCCGCGCACCGAGCGGCTCGTGCTCGACGCCGACGTGCAGGAGGGCGCCCGGGCCGTCGGGTTCACGATCGGCGCCCCCGGGCCCGGCCAGCTCGGCGTCGTGGACGACGTCCTGGTCGACCGGGCGTTCCACGCGGTGCCCGACGCCCGCGACCGGCAGGGCACCGCGGCCGAGCTCGGCACGCTCGCCGACCTGGCGCACCTCGCGCCCGCGGGCGGCGCCACGGTGCCGGCGCACGTGGTCGCCAACGCCCTGGCCGCCGCCGCGCTCGCCCGCGCCCACGGGGTGCCCGCGTCCGCGGTGCGGGACGGCCTGCGGGCGTACCGGCCCGGGGCGCACCGCATCGCCCGGGTGCGCGAGCTCGACGGCGTCGCGTGGGTGGACGACTCGAAGGCGACCAACGCCCACGCGGCCGCGGCCTCGCTCGCCGCGTACGCGCCCGGCACCGTCGTGTGGGTGGCGGGCGGCCTGGCCAAGGGCGCGTCGTTCGACGAGCTCGTCGCCGACCGCGCGGACCGGCTGCGTGCCGCCGTCGTGATCGGGGCGAACCCCGAGCCGATGCGGGGGGCGCTGGCCCGACACGCCCCCGAGATCCCCGTCGTGGTGGTCGATCCCGGCGACACTGGGTCGGTGATGCGTCGCGCGGTCGCGGCAGCACGTGACGCCGCCCGTCCGGGCGACACCGTGCTGCTGGCCCCCGCCGGCGCGTCGATGGACCAGTTCGCCTCCTACGCGCAGCGCGGGGAGGCCTTCGCCACGGCCGTGGCGGAGCTGTAGGCGGCAGGGGCTCCTGCCGGGACGAGCGAGGGGTGCCGGATGGCGGTCACGACGGGCACCCCGCGAGGCTCGTCGCGCGGGCCGGGCAAGCCGAGAGCACCGGGCAAGCCGAGAGCACCGGGCACGTCGAGGGGGCCGGGCACGTCGAGGGGGCCGGGCACGTCGAGGGGGCCCGGCACGTCGAGAGGACCCGGCACGTCGAGAGGACCAGGCGACCGGCCCTGGCTCGGACAGTGGAACTCCACGGTCACGAGCTACTACCTCATGGTCGGGGCGACGGGGCTGCTGCTCGTCATCGGGCTCGTCATGGTGCTGTCCAGCTCCGCGGTCACGTCGATCGCCGAGGGCGACTCCGCCTACGCGGCATTCCTGGTCCAGGCGCGATACGCCCTCATCGGGCTGCCGTTCATGCTGCTGGCCGCGCGGCTGCCGGTGCGCTGGTACAAGCGCCTCGCCTGGCCGGCGATGCTCGTCGGGCTGGGGCTGCTCGTCGCGGTGCTCTTCCTCGGCAAGGACGTCAACGGCAACCGCAACTGGCTGGAGCTCGGCCCCCTCCAGTTCCAGCCCTCGGAGCTCGCCAAGCTGGCGCTCGCGGTGTGGCTGGGCGCGGTGCTCGGCCGCAAGCAGCACCTGCTGGGCAGCTGGCCGCAGGCCGTGGTGCCCGGGGTGCTCGGCCTCGGTGCGGTGCTGGGGCTCGTCATGGCCGGGCACGACCTCGGCACAGCTCTCATCCTCGCGATGCTGGGGCTCGGCGCCTACTGGGTCTCGGGGGCGCCCGCCACGATGCTCGGGCTGGGGGCGGTGAGCGCCGCGCTGTTCGTCGGATGGACGTTCATCGTCAACCAGGACAGCTCCGACCGGCTCACCCGCATCTTCGCTGCCTACGGTTCCTGCACCGACCGGCAGGGCGAGTGCTACCAGTCGATCCACGGCATGTACGGCCTGGGCACCGGCGGGCTCTTCGGCGTCGGGCTCGGCGCCAGCCGCGAGAAGTGGAAGTACCTGCCGGAGGCGCACAACGACTTCATCTTCTCGGTGATCGGGGAGGAGCTCGGGCTGCTGGGCACCCTGCTGGTGCTCGCCCTGTTCGCCGTCCTCGGCGTCGCGATGGCGCGCGTGGTGCGCCGGCACCTCGACCCGTTCGTGAAGATCACCACGGCCGCGATCGGCTGCTGGATCGTCGGGCAGGCGTTCATCAACATCGGCGTGGTCATCGGGGTGCTACCGGTGATCGGCGTGCCGCTGCCGCTGGTCTCGGCGGGCGGATCCGCGCTGGTCACCACGATGGTTGCCCTGGGAGTGGTCATCAGCTTCGCGCGCAGCGAGCCGGGCGCCGCGGAGGCGCTCGCCGCCCGCCCGAGCGTCGTGCGCAGGTCCATGGCGGTGCTCGGCCGACGGCGCCGGGCGGGCTCGGGCAAGGGGGGCGGGGGCCGATAGGGTCCCGGGTGTGAAGAGATCTGCAGTCACGTCCGTCGTCCTCGCCGGGGGCGGCACCGCCGGCCACGTCAACCCGCTGCTCGCCGTCGCCGACGAGCTACGTGCGCGCGAGCCCGAGGCGCGGGTCCTCGCGCTCGGCACCACCACGGGCCTGGAGGCCGAGCTCGTCCCGGCGCGCGGCTACCGGCTGTGGCCCGTGCCCCGCGTGCCGCTGCCCCGCCGCCCGAGCGTCGACCTGCTGCGCCTCCCGGGCCGGCTGACGGCGGCCGTGCGGGCCGCCGAGGCGGCGATCGACGAGATCGGCGCCGAGGTGGTCGTCGGCTTCGGCGGGTATGTCTCCACCCCGGCGTACCTCGCTGCCCGGCGCCGCGGCATCCCCGTGGTGGTTCACGAGCAGAACGCGCGCCCGGGCCTGGCGAACAAGCTCGGCGCCCGGTGGGCCGCGCGCGTGGGCGCGACCTTCCCCGGCACGCCGCTGCCGGGAGCCCAGATGGTCGGCCTGCCGCTGCGGGCGGAGATCGCGGACCTGATCACGCGGCGCGAGGCCGACCCCGTGGCGGCGCGGGTGCAGGCCGCGGACGCGCTGGGCCTGGACGCCGCGCTGCCGACGCTCGTCGTCACCGGTGGCTCGTCGGGTGCGGTGTCGGTCAACGCGGCGCTCGCGGGATCGGTGGACGCCCTGCTGGCCAGCGGGATCCAGGTGCTGCACCTCACCGGCAAGGGCAAGGACGGCCCCGTGCGGGCGGCGGTCGTGGCCGCCACCGCGGCGGGCGGGCACGAGGCGGCGCGTTACCAGGTGCGGGAGTACCTGTCCGAGATGCACCTGGCGCTCGCCGCCGCGGACCTCGTCGTGGGTCGGGCCGGCGCGGGCACGGTGTGCGAACTCGCCGCGCTGGGTGTCCCGGCCGTCTACGTGCCGCTGCCCTATGGCAACGGGGAGCAGCGGCTCAACGCCACGCCCCTCGTGGAGGACGGGGGTGGGGTGCTGGTCAACGACGCGGACCTCAGCCCGGCGTGGGTCGCGCAGCACGTGCCCGCGCTGCTCGCCGACCGGGCCCGGCTCGAGGCCATGTCGTCCGCGGCGCGGGCGTCCGGCGTCCGCGACGGCGCCGCCCGGGTGGCGGATCTCGTGGCCGAGGCCGTCGCCGAGGCGGGCACCCGCCCCGACTCCGAGCAGCAGGCATGAGCGGGACGGGACCCGCGACGCCGGCCCCCGAGCCGCCCCCGGCGCTGCCGGTGGAGTCCCTCGGCCGGGTGCACCTGATCGGCGTGGGCGGCGCGGGCGTCTCCGTCGTGGCGCGGCTGCTGGCCGCCCGCGGCGCCGACGTCCAGGGCTCCGACGCCGCCGACGGCCCGGCGCTCGAGGCGCTGCGCGCCGACGGCGTGCGAGTCTGGGTCGGGCACGACGCGGCGCACGTCGTGGGCACGGACGGCGCGCCGCTCGTCGACACCGTCGTCGTATCGTCGGCCGTCCGGGACACCAACCCGGAGCTGGCAGCCGCCCGCGGCGCGGGGGTGCGCGTGCTGCACCGCTCGCAGGCCCTCGCCTCCCTGATGCTCGAGCGCCGCGCGGTGGCCGTCGCCGGGGCCCACGGCAAGACGACCACCTCGGCGATGGTCGCCACCGTGCTGAGGGCCTGCGGGGTCGACGCCTCGTTCGCGATCGGCGGCACGGTGCGTGTGCGGGACGACGCCGGCCGTGAGACCGCCGTCCCGGGCGGCCACCTCGGCAGCTCCGACGTGCTGGTCGCCGAGGCGGACGAGTCCGACGGCTCGTTCCTCAACTACGCCCCCACGGTGGCCGTCGTGACCAACGTCGAGCCGGACCACCTCGACCATTACGGCTCGCAGCAGGCGTTCGAGCAGGCCTTCGTCCGGTTCGCGGCACGGATCGTCCCGGGAGGCACGCTCGTGGCGTGCGCCGACGACGCCGGCTCGGCGGCGCTCGCCGCGGCCCACCGTGCGGCGGGCCACGCCGTCGTCACCTACGGGCAGGCCGAAGGGGCCGATGTCCGGGTCCGCGACGTCGTCGTCGGCGCCGGGACCGTGGCGGCCGTCGTGTCCGGCGGCCCGCTGGGCGCCGATCCGCGTGACCTGCGGCTTGCCGTGCCGGGGGCGCACAACGCGCTCAACGCCACGGCCGCCGTCGTCACGGCAGCGCTGCTGGGCGTCGAGCCGGGCGCCGCGGTGGCCGGCGCGGCGACGTTCGTCGGGACCGGGCGGCGGTTCGAGCCCAAGGGCGAGGCCGACGGCGTGCAAGTGGTGGACAGCTACGACCACCACCCGACCGAGGTCGCGGCCTTGCTGCGCGCGGCGCGGCCCGTGGCGGGCGACGGGCGCATCGTCGTGCTGTTCCAGCCGCACCTGTACTCGCGCACGCGCATCTTTGCCGAGCGGTTCGCCGCTGCGCTCGCGCTCGCGGACGAGGTCGTGGTCACAGGGATCTACCGGGCGCGCGAGGACGTCGACCCGGCCGTGGGCCCCCGCACGATCACGGACCTGCTCGAGCGGACGGAGTCCGGCGGGGGAGTGCGCGCCGTGGAGGACCGCGACGAGGCCGCGCACGTGGCCGCGGCGCTCGCTCGCCCGGGTGACCTGGTGCTGACGGTCGGTGCGGGCGACGTGACCGAGCTCGGGCCGGTGATCCTCGCGGACCTCGCCGCACGGGCCACCGGCGTGGCGTCGCCGACCAGCGCTCCCGGCGACGCGAACATGGGGTGATGCGACCGCCAGCCCGCCCGCGCCCGACGCCTCGCGCGACCCCATCGGGTCCTGCGACGGGCGCCACGAGGTCGGCGGCACGGGCGGCCTCGACCGCGACGGCACCGACCGCGACGGCACCGACCGCGACGGCACCGACCCCGAGGGCACCGACCCCGAGGGCACCGACCCCGACGACGAGGAAGAAGGCCCCCGCGTCCTCGAAGTCTTCCGGGACGACCGCCGTCGTGCCGGCCGGACAGGCGGTTCCCCCGCGGGTGTCGACGGCGATGGCCGACCGGCTCGCGGAGCGCACCGCGATGCGTCGGCACCGCGCCTGGCGACGGGTGGCCGCCGGGGTGCTGTCCGTGGCGGTGGTGGTCGGGCTCGCGGTGGCGGCGTTCTGGTCCCCGGTCCTGGCCCTCGAGAAGGGCGACGTCTCCGTCTCCGGGGCGGACGAGTACATCGACGAGGACGCGGTGCGCGAGATCGTCGAGGCCCCCGGCGGCACGCCCCTGCCGCGGCTCGACACCGTCGCGCTGCGCGAGCAGGTCCTCGACGTCCGCGGCGTGAAGGACGTACGGATCTCGCGTGCCTGGCCGCACGGCCTGGTCGTGTCGCTCACGCCGCGCGTCCCCGTGGCCGCCGTCCCGGACGGCGACGAGCTCGCACTGCTGGACTCGGCGGGCGTCCGCGTCGCGACGCGCGACGCGGCTCCCCGCGGGTTGCCGCAGGTGGACGTGCCGGTGGACGACGGGCGGGCACTGCAGGCCGCGCTGCACGTGCTCGCGGCCCTGCCGGCAGGACTCTCCGACAAGGTCGAGCAGGTGAGTGCGGACACGCAGGACGCGGTGGAGACGGTGCTGGAGGACGGCACCACGATCCGCTGGGGCGGTAGCTCGGACCTGCCCCTCAAGGTCGAGGCGGTGCGCACCCTGCGCAAGCTGGACGGCGAGGCGCGCACCATCGACGTGTCGTCGCCCGAGCTCCCGGTGACCCGGTGAACCGGTGACCGGGCCGGCGCGGGACCGGGCGGGTCGAGCACCCGGGTGCGGGCACCACAAGTACCGGGTGCGTGCGACACGCCGAGAGACGTCCGGCGTCGTGCCTGACACGACGCCTACCGTCGATCGCAGCAGCAGCCTGACATAACTCTAACCCTCAACTCGAACCTTAAGGTGAGACCTTACGGGTCGACGAGGGGGAACGAGACCGGACGTCGGGACAAGGAACGACCCGAGAGGCAACGACGTGGCAACTCCGCAGAACTACCTGGCAGTGATCAAGGTGGTCGGTATCGGCGGTGGCGGCGTGAACGCCGTGAACCGCATGATCGAGGTCGGGCTCAAGGGTGTCGAGTTCATCGCCATCAACACCGACGCGCAGGCGCTGCTGATGTCGGACGCCGACGTCAAGCTCGACGTCGGCCGCGAGCTCACTCGTGGCCTGGGCGCCGGCGCCGACCCCGAGGTCGGCAAGAGGGCGGCCGAGGACCACGCCGAGGAGATCGAGGACGTCCTGCGGGGCGCCGACATGGTCTTCGTGACGGCGGGCGAGGGCGGCGGCACCGGCACCGGCGGCGCACCCGTGGTGGCGCGCATCGCGCGCTCGCTCGGCGCGCTGACGGTGGGCGTCGTGACACGTCCGTTCACCTTCGAGGGGCGGCGCCGCTCCGTGCAGGCCGAGCAGGGGATCGAGGCGCTCCGCGAGGAGGTCGACACCCTGATCGTCATCCCCAACGACCGGCTCCTGTCGATGTCCGACAAGAGCGTCTCGGCGATCGCGGCGTTCCACTCCGCGGACCAGGTGCTGCACTCGGGCGTCCAGGGCATCACGGACCTCATCACCACACCGGGGCTGATCAACCTCGACTTCGCGGACGTCAAGTCCGTCATGCAGGGGGCGGGCTCGGCGCTGATGGGCATCGGTTCGGCGCGGGGCGAGGACCGGGCCATCCAGGCGGCCGAGCTGGCGATCTCGTCGCCGCTGCTCGAGGCGTCGATCGACGGGGCGCACGGCGTCCTTCTGTCGATCCAGGGCGGCAGCGACATCGGGCTCTTCGAGGTGCACGAGGCCGCACGCCTGGTCCAGGAGGCCGCGCACTCCGAGGCGAACATCATCTTCGGCACCGTCATCGACGACGCACTCGGCGACGAGGTGCGGGTGACGGTCATCGCGGCCGGCTTCGACGGCGGGGTCCCGCAGACCCGCAAGGACGGGCGCGGCCTCGGGCAGATCGCGGGGGCTTCCCCGAAGCCCGCCACGCCGGGGCTGCCCGGGCAGGGCGGCCCGGCGACCACGCCCGTGCCGCAGCCCGATGCGGCGCGTACCGCCCAGGGGGCCAACCCGGCGGTGGGCCAGCCGCGTCCCATCCCGGCCGAGCCGGACGACGTGCCCGTGAGCCTCGACGCGCCCCCGGCCCCGCCGGTCCCGGTGGCGTCGGCGGACCCCCGGCGGCCGTTCACGGTGGTCGAGGACGCCGAGGGCGAGGGGGTCACCGTCGAGCGTCCGGTCGAGGTGCCCCGGCTGTTCGACGAGCCGCGCCGCCCGGCCGAGGAGCTCGACGTGCCCGACTTCCTCAAGTGAGCCAGGAGTGAGCGGAAGGCTCGACGGCATGGTCGGCTGGGCTCAGGAGGCGCTGTTGCCGGCACAGTTCGGTGCGGGGCTGCTGCGGGTGGACCTCGGGGAGGGCGTCGTGGCGGGCTTCACGACGCGCCACGGCGGGGTGTCCCCGGCGCCGTGGTCCTCGCTCGACCTGGGCATGTCGACCGGTGACGACCCCGTGCGGGTCCGGGCGAACCGGGCGCGGCTCGGGGAATGGATCGGGGCTCCGGTCGCGTTCGCCGCGCAGGTGCACGGCGACCAGGTGCTGAGCCTGGGGGCACCCGAGCATGCCGAGTGGTCGTCGTCCGAGCCGCCGGCCTCGGCGGGGGAGGCCGACGCGATGGTCACCGCGGAGGCCGGCCTCGGCCTCGGGGTCCTCGTCGCCGACTGCGTGCCCGTCGTGCTGGCCGACCCGGTGGCGCGCGTGGTGGCCGGCGCGCACGCCGGGCGCAAGGGCGTCGCAGCGGGCGTCGTGCACCGCGTCCTCGACGCGATGGTCGCCCGCGGCGCCCGCGTCGAGGACGTTCGCGCGGCCGTCGGCCCGGCGGTCTGCGGCACCTGCTACGAGGTGCCGGCACTGATGCGTGCCGAGGTCAGCGCCGTCGTCCCCGAGACCTGGTCGACCACGACCGCGGGCACGCCGGCACTCGACCTCCCCGCGGGGGTGCTGGCGCAGCTCGCCGCCCGCGGCGTCCCGGCCGTGCGGGTGGACCGGTGCACGCTCACGGATCCCGACCTCTACTCCCACCGTCGCGCCACCGCCCGCGGTGCGACGACGGGGCGTCAGGCGGGCGTCGTCGTCCTCGTGTGACCTGGAGTGCCGTCCGGAGCGGCGCCCTGCGTGGAGCGGGACACACCCGGCGTGTCGTGCGGCCCCGCGTGGACGGGCGTGGTTAACGTCGTGACACCGTCCGGGACGGAGGACGGTACGTGGCGACGAACGGAGCAGGGCGATGGGCGGAGCGCTTCGCAAGACGATGTTGTACCTGGGGCTCGCCGACGACCAGGGTGAGTCGGAGGAGTACCTCGACGAGTACGAGGAGCAGGAGGCACCGGTGCGCGACCGTGACGACTACCAGGCGCAGGTCACCCCTCTGCATCGGGGCGGCGCAGGCGAGTCCGTCGTCGCCTCCGACCTGCGGCGGATCACGACCATCCACCCGCGTTCGTACAACGACGCGCGCACCATCGGCGAGGCGTTCCGTGGTGGTACGCCCGTGATCATGAACCTGTCCGACATGGACGACGCCGATGCCAAGCGCCTGGTCGACTTCTCGGCCGGCCTGATCTTCGGGCTCCGTGGCTCGATCGAGCGCGTGACCAACAAGGTGTTCCTGCTGTCTCCCGAGCACGTCGAGATCGCGGGGGAGGAGCGCCGCCCTCCGGAGAAGCCCACCGCCGGCCGGGGCGCCTTCTACAACCAGAGCTGACCGCGTTCCGACGCGCACGACCGGCCGGGGCAGCCCGCGCCCGGCCCGGGGCCGTCCGCCCCTCCGGTAGGTTCGACCTGTGAGCCTCGTCTTCAACCTGGTCTACGTCGTCCTCTGGCTGTTCCTGCTGTGCCTGATCGTGCGCCTCGTCTTCGACTGGGTCCAGTTCTTCGCCCGGGACTGGCGCCCGAAGGGTGTCCTCCTGGTCGTCGCCGAGGGGGTCTACACCGTCACGGACCCCCCGCTACGGTTTCTGCGCCGCCTCATCCCGCCCCTGACGCTGGGCCAGATCCGCCTGGACCTCGCGTTCCTCGTGCTCTTCCTCGGGGTGTCGATCCTCATGCGGGTCTTCTCGTCCCTCGCGAGCCGCTGAGCGGTCGGCCCCGACCTCGACCCCTTTGGCACGCCCACGGCGGCAGGTGTGAAGACGTCGTGTGGGCGGGACGCACCGGCCCCCTCGAGCGGGTCGTCCGTGGACGCGTCCGCTACCGTGGTCACCCAGACGACCCGGTACGGGGTCCCCCGACTACTGTTGCAACCGCAATGAGGTGAGACGATGGCGCTGCTGACGGCAGAGGACATCCTGAACAAGAAGTTCTCCGCGACAAAGTTCCGTGAGGGCTACGACGTCGAAGAGGTCGACGACTTCCTCGACGAGGTCGTCCGGACCCTCACGGCGGTCCAGGAGGAGAACGACGACCTGCGCTCCAAGCTCACGGCTGCGGAGCACCGCGTCGGCGAGCTGAGCCGCTCGGACGCGGCGCAGCAGGCGCACCCCACGCCCACCCCGGCTCCCGCGCCGACCCCTGCGCCGGTCGCCGCGGCGGCGCAGCAGCAGCCGGCGGAGCCGGAGTCCGCGACCGGGATGCTCCAGCTGGCCCAGAAGCTGCACGACGACTACGTGCGGTCCGGCCAGGAGGAGGGCGACCGGCTCATCTCCGAGGCCAAGTCCGAGGGCTCGCGCATCGTCCGCGAGGCGGAGGAGACGAGCCACCGCACGCTCTCGCAGCTGGAGCAGGAGCGGTCGCTGCTCGAGCGCAAGATCGACGAGCTGCGGCTCTTCGAGCGGGACTACCGGACGCGCCTCAAGAGCTTCCTGCAGAACCTGCTGGGCGACCTCGACGCCCGGGGTTCGGCGCTGCCGCCCCAGCAGCGGCAGAACGCCGCCGCCGGCCGTAGCTCGGAGCTCTGAGCGGGGGGCCGTCACCCCGCGCATCCCGCTCCGTCTTCCCTCTGTCGCGCCGAGCGGCCCGCACGACCTCACGCGCCTCACCGCGCGTGCTGTTGTGCGGGCCGCTCGGCGCCCTTACGCTGCGTTGACTCGTCGTCGACGCACCAACGAAAGGGCACCGATGGCTAAGCTCTCGACCACCACCCGCGCCGCTCTGCGGGAGAACTTCCCGCACCTCGCGCGGGACGTGAAGTCGTTCCCGGTCCGAGACGGTGAGGAGCCGTGGAGCCTGCGCGAGGTCGAGGAGCTTGCCGCCTTCCTGCTCGAGGACAGGGAGCGGCTCGAGCGCGAGCTCGCCACGGCCGACCAGGAGCTCTCGGACCTGCTGCGCAACTCCGGGGACGGCGCGGGCGACGACCAGGCCGACTACGGCTCGAGCGCGCTCGAGCGGGAGCAGGAGCTGACCCTGGTCAACAACATGCGCGACCTGCTCGCCCAGACGTCGCACGCCGTCGACCGCATCAGCAAGGGCACCTACGCCACCTGCGAGGTCACCGGGCTGCCCATCGGCAAGGCCCGCCTGCAGGCGTTCCCTCGCGCGACGCTCTCCCTCGAGGCGAAGGCGCGCGAGGAGCGGCGCTGACCCGCGTCCTGGCGCACGTCCTGGCGCACGTCCTGGCCCACCGTGCGTCGGCCTAGACTTGCGCACGATGTCGACCACGCCCGCCGGCTCTGCCCCGGCCCCTGAGCCCTTGCCGCGCGCCGGCGCACCCGAGTCGCCCCTGTCGGGCGCCCCCGCCGAGACCGTGTCCCCGGCGCGGCGCCGGCGCCTGCTGACCTGGACGTTCGCGCTGGCCGCGATCGTGCTGCTCGCGGACCAGCTCACCAAGTGGTGGGCCGAGTCGGCCCTCACCCTCGGCGACGCGCCGTCGCCCCTGGTGGGCGAGCTGCTGCAGCTGCGCCTGATCTACAACTCGGGTGCGGCGCTGTCGATCGCGACCGGCATGACGTGGCTGCTGACCATCGTGGTCTGCGTGGTGGTCGTGGTCATCGTGCGTGCGATCCGCCGGATCGGTTCGACCGGGTGGGCCGTCGCCCTGGGGCTGCTGCTCGGAGGGGCGCTCGGCAACCTCGGCGACCGGTTCTTCCGCGACCCCGGCTTCGCGCGCGGCCACGTGGTCGACTTCATCGACTACGGCGTCTTCGTGGGGAACGTCGCGGACATCGCTGTCGTCACCGCGGCGGTGCTCATCGTGATCCTGTCGTTCCGGGGGATCGGGCTCGACGGCCGTCGGCACACGGACGACGACGCCGCGACCGACAGCGACGACGACGCCGCGACCGACAGCGCGACAGACAGCGCGACAGACGAGGGACGTTGACGGTGTCCACGCGGACGCTGCCCGTCCCCGACGGGCTGGCGGGCGAGCGCGTCGATGCGGCCCTCGCCCGGATGCTCGGGTTCTCGCGCACCCAGGCGGCGGAGCTCGCGGCGTCGGGGGCGGTGCTCCTGGACGGTCGCGAGGTCGGCAAGTCCGACCGGGTGGTGGCCGGCGGCCGGCTCGAGGTGACGGTCCCCGAGGCCCGGCCCGCGTCTGCCGCAGTCGTCGCGGAGCCCGTGCCGGGCATGTCGATCGCCTACGAGGACGACGACGTCGTGGTCGTGGACAAGCCGGTCGGGGTCGCGGCGCACCCGTCGCCCGGCTGGACCGGGCCCACCGTCGTCGGGGCGCTGGCCGCGGCCGGCTACCGGATCGCGACTTCCGGCGCGGCCGAGCGGCAAGGGATCGTGCACCGCCTCGACGTGGGCACCTCTGGCCTGATGGCGGTGGCCAAGAGCGAGGCGGCGTACACCGGCCTGAAGCGCGCGTTCAAGGAGCGCACCGTCGAGAAGGTCTACCACGCGCTCGCGCAGGGCCACCCGGAGCCGACCGCGGGCACCATCGACGCGCCCATCGGCCGGCACCCGAGCGCGGACTACCGGTTCGCCGTCGTGGCGGACGGCAAGCACTCGGTGACGCACTACGAGGTGCTCGAGATGCTGCCCGCGGCGTCGCTGGTCGAGGTGCACCTGGAGACGGGGCGCACGCACCAGATCCGGGTGCACTTCCAGGCCGTGCGCCACCCGCTGGTCGGCGACCTCACCTACGGCGCGGACCCGGTGCTGGCGTCGAAGGTGGGGCTGGAGCGGCAGTGGCTGCACGCCGTGCGGCTCGGGTTCGAGCACCCGCTGACCGGCCGCTGGGTCGAGGTGACCAGCGAGTACCCCGACGACCTCGCCCACGCCCTCGAGGTCGTGCGCGGCGCGTACGCGTAGCGCAGGTCTTGTCCCACGACGTCCCACGCCCTAGCGTTCGTCGGGACGGGTGACACGAGTCACTCGCGACCTCGACGAGGAGGACGCATGCCAGCACACCCTGCGCCGGGATCCCCGGCGCCGAGACGTCGGCACCGGCTCACGCCGGTCGTCGCGGCAGGAGCAGCACTCGTGACCGTCCTGGCGGGGGCCGCCACAGGAGTCGGCGAGGCGCAGGCCGCCCCGACCCAGCGCGTCGATCCGACCGACCCGGACCTCGGCCCGAACGTCACGGTCTTCGGCCCGGACACGCCGCAGGCCGAGATCCAGGCGACGATGGACGCGCTGCACGAGCAGCAGGTGGATGCGGAGATGGGCGCCGGCCGGCACGCGGTGTACTTCCTGCCCGGCACCTACGGGTCCGCGGCGGACCCGCTGCAGGTGAACGTCGGCTACTACACCGAGGTCGCCGGGCTCGGCGCCTCGCCGCAGGACGTCACCGTCGAGGGCGCGATCGAGGTGCGCAACCGCTGCTTGGGCGACGACGCGAACCCGAACTGCATCGCGCTGGTGAACTTCTGGCGCACGGTCTCGAACCTCTCCCTCGAGGTGAACACGTCCGGCCAGGACGGCTGCAAGGCCACGGCGAACTTCTGGGCCGTCTCGCAGGCGGTCTCGATGCGCCGGCTCGACGTCCGCGGGCCGCTGTCGCTCATGGACTACTGCACCGCGGGGCCGCAGTTCGCCAGCGGTGGGTTCATCGCCGACTCCCGGTTCGACACGTCCGTCGTCAACGGGTCCCAGCAGCAGTGGCTCACCCGCAACAGCGAGCTGGGCGGCGGCTGGTCCAACGGAGTGTGGAACCAGGTGTTCTCCGGGGTCGAGGGCGCGCCGAGCGAGGCGGGCTTCCCCGCGGAGCCGTACACCACGCTGGACGAGACGCCCGTGAGCCGCGAGAAGCCGTACCTGTTCGTGGACGCGAAGGGCCGGTACCAGGTGCGCGTGCCGGAGGCGCGGACCGGGACGAGCGGCGTCTCGTGGGCGGACGGCGTCACGGCGGGTCGCACCGTGCCGATCACGGACTTCTACATCGCGCGGCCGGGCGACTCGGTGGCCACGATCAACGCCCAGCTCGCGCGGGGCAAGCACCTCCTGGTCACCCCCGGCGTGTACGACGTAGCGCGCAGCATCCGGGTGACGCGGCCGGGCACGGTCGTGCTCGGCCTGGGTCACGCGACCCTCACGTCGGTAGGCGGAGCGGTGCCGCTCGTCGTCGCGGACACCGCGGGCGTCGTCGTCGCCGGCGTGACGATCGACGCCGGGGTCGAGGAGTCGCCCGCGCTGCTGCGGGTCGGCACGGCCCCGAAGCGCGGATGGGCCGAGAAGGTCGACGCGCTGCGCGACCGCCTCTGCACCCGCCCGCTCTACGCCTGGCTCGACCCGCGCTGCACCACCGGCACGAACCCGGTCACGCTGTCCGACGTGTACTTCCGCGTCGGCGGGCCGCACGTCGGCAGCACCGATGTCGCGCTCGAGATCAACGCCGACGACGTGCTCATCGACCACGCCTGGGTGTGGCGCGCGGACCACGGCGTGGAGAGTTTCGCCACGGACGGGTCCGAGGGGGTCAACGGCGACTCGGAGCGCTGGCGCACCAACGTCGGTCGCACCGGCGTGGTCGTCAACGGCGACCGGGTGACGGCGACGGGCCTGTTCGTCGAGCATTTCCAGGAGCACAACACGGTCTGGAACGGCGAGGACGGCACCGTGGTGCTCTACCAGAACGAGCTGCCGTACGACCCGCCGACGCAGGCGGACTGGACGCAGCCGGACGGGACCCTGGGCTGGGAGGGGTACAAGGTCGGCGACGACGTGCGGCGGCACCGGCTCTTCGGCGGCGGGGTGTACGTGTTCAACCAGAACAACCCGCAGATCGTCACCGAGAACGGGTTCGCGGTGCCCGAGCGGCCGGGCGTGCGGCTGCACCACCTCATGACCGTGAACCTCAGCGCGGGGACCATCGAGCACGTCGTCAACGGCGTGGGCGACGCGGTGCCGCCGTCGACGTCGGGCACCCCCGAGTACGTCGTCGACCACCCGACGCCCTGACGCGCGCCGGCCGAGGGTCAGGCGGACCCGCGCACCACGACGCGGGCGCCCTCGGCCGGCCAGGGCGGGGCCTCGCGGCCGTCGAGGGCGGCGAGGACCGAGGCGGCCAGGTGCTCCGCCTGGCGGGTCACGGGCTGCGCGACCGTCGTGAGCGGCGGGGCGGCTACGCGCGCCGCGGGGGAGTCGTCGACGCCGACGACCGCGAGCCCCGACGGCACCGTCAGCCCCGCCTCGCGCGCGCCCGCGAGCACGGCGAGGGCGACGTCGTCGTTGTAGGCCGCGACGGCGGTGATCCCCCCGTCGGACCAGGCGCGCACCGCACCGGCCGCCGGCTCCCCGGCCGGGACGGCGACCGACGGCGGCGGGGGGAGCCCGAGGGCGGCGCACGCCGCGCGGACGCCGGCGAGGCGGCCGTCGGCGAACCGGCTCAGGCGGGGGTCGTCGGTGGTGGCGAACGCCAGGCGCTCGTGGCCGGCCCGCGCCAGGTGCCGCACCTGGAGGTCGCCGATCCCGCGCTGCGAGGCGTCGAAGTCGTCCCCGGCCGTGCCGTCGGAGGTGGCGTCGGTGGTGGTGTGCTCGACCGCCCCGACGACAAGGATCCCGGCCAGCTCCATGGCGAGCGCGTCCGCCGCGGTGAACGGCGCGAGCCCGACCACCGCCAGGGGCGCCACGGCGCGCCAGAGTTCGGCCAGGTCGCGGGAGTCGCGATGGTGGTGCACGAGGACGAAGAGCCCGCGGGCTGCGAGCGGGTCGGTGAGGTGGTCCAGGAGGTCCTCGACGACGGGGCCGGCCGGCCAGTCCGGCAGCACGGCCACCACCAGGTCGCTGCGCCCGCGTCGCAGCGTCCGCGCGGCGGCGGACGGCGCGTACCCCAGCCGCTCGGCGGCGGCGCGGATGCGCCCTCGTGTGGTGTCGGAGACCGACGCCCCGGGCGTCTCGTTGAGCACGTAGCTCACCGTCGTCCGCGACACGCCTGCCGCGCGCGCGACGTCGGCACTGGTCACTCGCGGCACTGCTCCTCCTCGGGCTGTCGACGGTTGCCAGCACCTTACGCGGGGTCGGGACACCCCGGGCTAGTGGCACCGGCCCGTCGGTGGCTCTGCCTAGACTCATCGCATGCCCGCCGAGACTGACGATTTCGTCCATCTGCACGTGCACACCGAGTACTCGATGCTCGACGGCGCGGCGCGGATGAACGACCTGTTCAGCGAGGTGCAACGGCTGGGCCAGAAGGCCATCGCCATCACCGACCACGGCTACCTGTTCGGCGCGTTCGACTTCTGGAGCACGGCCCAGAAGTACGACATCAAGCCGATCATCGGCGTCGAGGCGTACGTGACGCCGGGCACGAGCCGCCACGACCGCACCAAGGTGCTGTGGGGCGAGCAGCACCAGCGGCGCGACGACGTGTCCGCGGGCGGCGCGTACACCCACATGACCCTGTGGGCGCGCAACAACGAGGGCATGCACAACCTGTTCCGCGCGTCGTCGCTGGCCTCCCTCGAAGGTCAGATGGGCAAGTGGCCGCGGATGGACCGCGAGCTGCTGGAGACCTACGGCAAGGGGCTCATGGGCACGTCCGGCTGCGTGTCGGGCGAGGTCCAGACCCGGCTGCGGCTGGGGCAGTGGGACGAGGCGGTCCGCGCGGCGGGCGATCTGCAGGACATCCTCGGCAAGGAGAACTTCTTCGTCGAGGTCATGGACCACGGGATCGAGATCGAGTCCCGCACGTACAAGGACCTGCTGCGTCTCGCCGAGACGATCGGCGCGCCGTTGGTGGCCACGAACGACCTGCACTACACCAAGCAGGACGACTCCAGCTCGCACGAGGTCCTCCTCGCGGTGAACTCCGGGTCGACGCTCGACGAGCCGACCTACGACCAGGGCGGCAGCCGCTTCGCGTTCAGCGGGGACAGCTTCTACGTCCGCTCGGGCGCCGAGATGCGCCGCCTGTTCTCCGAGCTGCCGGAGGCGATCGACAACACGCTGCTCATCGCCGAGCGCTGCGAGGTCTCGTTCGACACCAAGGCGAACTACATGCCGCGGTTCCCCGTGCCGGACGGCGAGGACGAGATCAGCTGGTTCGTCAAGGAGGTGGAGGCGGGCCTGCGCCGCCGCTACCCGGACGGCATCCCCGACGACGTGCGCAAGCAGGCGAACTACGAGGTCGAGGTCATCATGCAGATGGGCTTCCCGGGGTACTTCCTCGTGGTGGCCGACTTCATCAACTGGGCCAAGGCGCAGGGCATCCGGGTCGGGCCGGGCCGTGGCTCCGCGGCGGGCTCGATGGTGTCCTACGTCATGGGCATCACGGAGCTCGACCCGCTCAAGCACGGCCTGATCTTCGAGCGCTTCCTCAACCCGGAGCGCATCTCGATGCCCGACGTCGACGTGGACTTCGACGAGCGCCGGCGCTCCGAGGTGATCCGGTACGTCACCGAGAAGTACGGCGACGACCGCGTCGCGATGATCGTCACGTACGGCTCCATCAAGGCCAAGCAGGCCCTCAAGGACGGCTCGCGCGTGCTCGGCTTCCCCTTCGCCATGGGGGAGAAGCTCACCAAGGCGATGCCGCCGGCCGTCATGGGCAAGGACATCCCGCTGTCCGGGATCTTCGACCCGAAGCACGAGCGGTACGCCGAAGCCGCGGAGTTCCGCGCGGTGCACGACGCCGACCCCGAGGCCCAGCGGGTGGTCGAGACGGCCCGCGGCATCGAGGGCCTCAAGCGGCAGTGGGGCGTGCACGCCGCGGGCGTCATCATGTCCAGCGACCCGCTGATCGACATCATCCCGATCATGCGCCGCCCCCAGGACGGCGCCGTCATCACCCAGTTCGACTACCCGACGTCCGAGGGCCTCGGCCTCATCAAGATGGACTTCCTCGGGCTGCGCAACCTCACGATCCTCGACGACGCGCTCGAGAACATCGAGATGAACGGCAAGGAGCCGCTCGAGATCGAGACGGTGGCGCTCGACAACCAGGCCACCTACGACCTGCTGGCCCGGGGCGACACGCTCGGCGTCTTTCAGCTCGACGGCGGAGCCATGCGCTCCCTGCTGCGCCAGATGCGGCCCGACAACTTCGAGGACGTCTCCGCCGTCATCGCGCTGTACCGGCCCGGGCCGATGGGCATGAACTCGCACATCAACTACGCGCTGCGCAAGAACGGCCTGCAGCAGATCGAGCCGATCCACCCGGAGCTGGCGGAGCCGCTGGCCGAGGTGCTCGACGAGACCTACGGCCTGATCGTCTACCAGGAGCAGGTGCAACGCGCCGCGCAGGTCCTCGCCGGCTACTCGCTCGGTCAGGCCGACCTGCTGCGCCGCGCGATGGGCAAGAAGAAGAAGGAGATCCTCGACAAGGAGTTCGTGCCGTTCGAGGCGGGCATGAAGGAGCGCGGCTACTCCAAGGCCGCGATCCAGGCGGTCTGGGACACCCTGGTGCCGTTCGCCGGGTACGCCTTCAACAAGGCGCACTCCGCCGGGTACGGGGTCGTGTCCTACTGGACGGCGTACCTCAAGGCGAACTACCCGACCGAGTACATGGCCGGCCTGCTGCAGAGCGTGCGGGACGACAAGGACAAGATGGCGCTCTACCTGGGCGAGTGCCGTCGCATGCACATCACGGTGCTGCCCCCGGACGTCAACGACTCCGCGGCCAAGTTCACCGCGGTCGGCTCCGACATCCGGTTCGGCCTCACCGCCGTGCGCAACGTCGGCGCCAACGTGGTGGACGCGATCATCGCCGCCCGCGAGGCCAAGGGCGTCTTCACCTCGTTCACGGACTTCCTGGACAAGGTGCCGGCCGTCGTGTGCAACAAGCGCACCATCGAGTCGCTCATCAAGGCCGGGGCGTTCGACTCGCTCGGGCACCCTCGCCGGGCGCTGCTCGTGGTCCACGAGCAGGCCGTGGACTCGGTCATCTCCGTGAAGCGCAAGGAGGCCGAGGGGCAGTTCGACCTCTTCGCCGACTTCGGCGGCGACCAGGAGGACGCGGCGATGACGTTTGCCGTCGACGTGCCCGACCTGCCGGACTGGGACAAGAAGCAGCGGCTCGCTTTCGAGCGCGAGATGCTCGGCCTGTACGTGTCCGATCACCCGTTGTCCGGGCTGGAGCACGTGCTCGCGCGGGCCGCCGACACGTCGATCGCCTCCCTGATGGCCGACGAGGGCCGGCAGGACGGGTCGACCGTCACGGTGGCCGGTCTGCTCACCAGCGTGCAGCGCAAGATGAGCAAGAACGGCAACCCGTGGGCGGCCGTCACGGTCGAGGACCTCGAGGGCGCGGTCGAGGTGATGTTCTTCGGCGAGACGTACCTCGCGTACTCGACGATCCTCGCGGAGGACCAGGTCGTGACGCTGCGGGGCCGGGTGCGCCGGCGCGACGATCAGATGCAGCTGCAGGCCATGGAGGTGTCCCTGCCGGACACGTCCGCCGTCGCGGACGCGCCCGTGCTCGTGACCGTGCCGCACACCCGGTGCGTCGAGCCGGTCATGGTGCGGCTGCGCGAGGTGCTCGCCACGCACCCCGGCTCGGCCGAGGTGCACGTGAGCGTCGCCGAGCCGGGCAAGCGCACGGTGGTCCGGGCCGCGGACACCCTGCGGGTCGAGAAGTCGCCCGCCCTGTTCGGTGATCTCAAGGCCCTGCTCGGCCCGAGCTGCCTGTCATGACCACCCCACCGGTCGAGCCCACCCCGCCGGTCGAGCCTGTCGAGACCTGGGACGACGGATCCGCGGACCATCGGTTCCGCGTGGTGCCGGCCGCGTACGTGTACCTGCGGCGGGAGGGGCAGGTACTGCTGCACCTGCGGCAGGGCACCGGGTTCATGGACGGCCACTGGGCGGCGGGTGCCGCCGGGCACGTGGAGCCGGGGGAGTCCGTCGTCGATGCCGCCGTGCGCGAGGCGCGCGAGGAGCTGGGCGTCGAGATCGAGCCCGCGGACCTGGCCCCGGTGACGACCATGCACCGCGGGCAGCCCGGTGGCCCCGCGCTCGAGCAGCGGGCCGACTTCTTCTTCACCGCGACGCGCTGGTCGGGCACCCCCGAGATCCGCGAGCCGCACAAGGCGGCCGACCTGCGGTGGTTCGCGTTCGTCGCGCTGCCTGAGCCGG
Organism: Isoptericola sp. Y581; assembly: GCF_059445475.1. Taxonomy (NCBI): domain Bacteria; kingdom Bacillati; phylum Actinomycetota; class Actinomycetes; order Micrococcales; family Promicromonosporaceae; genus Isoptericola; species Isoptericola sp. Y581. The sequence continues at coordinate 622,488 of NZ_JCAIUK010000002.1, forward strand.
TGGTGCCGCACGAGCTCGCCGTCCTGCGGGCGCTGCACGACGCGGGTCGGCACGGCACCCAGGTGCCGCCGATCCTCACCCACGGCTTCTGACACCGACGGCTTCTGACACCGACGGCTTCTGACACCGACGGCTTCTGACACCGACGGCTTCTGACTCCGCGGGGGCGCTGGGTGGTTGCCCGTAGGCTCATGCCGTGTTCCGCCTCAACCCCGAGCAGCTCGTGTTCGTCACCGAGCGCCATCTCGCCACCTTGACCACGCTGCGCGCCGATGGCAGCCCGCACGTGGTGCCGGTGGCCTTCACGTGGGACGCCGGCACGGGTGTGGCGCGTGCCGTCGCGCCGCGGACGTCGGTCAAGGTGACCAACGCCCGCCGCGCGGCCTCCGACGGCTCACTGCCGCGAGCGGCGCTCTGCCAGGTCGACGGCGGTCGCTGGATCACGCTCGAGGGCGCGATCGAGGTGGCCGAGGACGCCCAGGAGGTCGCGGAGGTCGTCGTCCGGAACGCGAGACGCTACGGGCCGCTCGCGCCCGAACCGGACCCGGTCGTGCTGCGGCTGCGGGTGGACCGCGCCATGGCGTCGACCTACATGGCCTGAGGAGCGTTGTGGGCGCGAGACACGCCGCAATGATGGAGGTGATAGCGGCGTGTCTCGCGCCCACAACGAGAGCGCTGGTCAGGCGACGACCGCGGACTCGTCGCCCTCGGGCAGGGAGAGCGTCACGCGGTCGCCGCGCACCAGCTGGCGGCCCCGGCGGGTCTCGACCTCGCCGTTGACCCGCACCTCGCCGTCGGACACCAGCTCCCGCGCGTGGGTGCCGGACTCGGCCAGGCCGGCGAGCTTGAGGAACTGACCCAGCCGGATCAGATCGTCGCGGATCGGGACGTCCGGGGTATCGGGATTCGCGCTCATGCGTCCATTCTCCGACAGACGCCGCCCGCCGCCGACCTGCGCTGCCTAGACTGGTCGGGTGATCCGACGCATCGATCTTCGCGGGCAGCACCTGACCCGCACCGAGCTGCTCGGGGTGCTGCCGCGCCCCGAGGTCGGTGTGGACCAGGCGCTGGACGCCGTCGCCCGCATCCTCGCCGACGTCCGCACCCGGGGCGCCGCCGCGCTGCGCGACCTGGCGGAGCGCTTCGACGGGGTGCGACCGGAGCATCTCCGCGTCCCGGCGGCCGCCCTGGACGACGCGCTCGCGGGGCTTGACCCGGTCGTGCGCGCCGGCCTGGAGGAGGCGATCCGCCGCGTACGGGCCGTGCACGCCGAGCAGGTCCCGACCGAGCACACGACGCGGCTCGGCCCCGGCGCGGTCGTGCGCCAGCGCTGGATCCCTGTCCAGCGCGTGGGGCTCTACGCGCCCGGGGGGCTGGCGGTCTACCCGTCCTCGGTGATCATGAACGTCGTCGCCGCGCAGGAGGCGGGGGTGCGCAGCCTGGCCCTCGCGTCGCCGCCGCAGAAGGAGAGCGGCGGACTGCCGCACCCGACCATCCTCGCGGCGTGCGCCCTGCTCGGCGTGGACGAGGTGTACGGCGTCGGCGGCGCCCAGGCGGTCGGCATGTTCGCCTACGGCGCGGCGGGCTCCGAGCCGCAGGACGGAGCGGTGCTGTGCGAACCCGTGGACGTCGTGACGGGGCCGGGCAACGTCTTCGTCACGGCCGCGAAGCGCCTGGTGCGCGGGGTGGTCGGCATCGACGCGGAGGCTGGCCCCACCGAGATCGCCGTCCTGGCCGACGCCACGGCGGACCCGGGGCACGTCGCCCTCGACCTCATCAGCCAGGCCGAGCACGACCCGATGGCGGCGTCCGTGCTGGTCACCCCGTCGGTGGAGCTGGCGGGTGCCGTGGAGGCGCGCGTCAGCGACCTCGTCGGCTCCACGAAGCACTCCGCGCGCGTCATGCAGGCGCTCGGCGGGCCGCAGTCCGCGGTCGTGCTGGTCGACGACCTCGAGCACGGCCTCGCGGTCGTGGACGCCTACGGGGCGGAGCACCTGGAGATCCAGACCGAGAACGCGGCTGAGCTCGCCGAGCGGGTCCGCTCGGCGGGGGCGATCTTCGTGGGGCCGTGGTCGCCGGTGTCGCTGGGGGACTACATGGCGGGCAGCAACCACGTGCTTCCCACCGGGGGGTCGGCACACTTCTCCAGCGGGCTCGGCGTACACGCCTACCTGAAGTCCGTCCAGGTGATCGAGTACACGCGCGAGGCACTGGGGGAGCTCGCCGACCGGATCGTCGCGGTCGCCGACGACGAAGACCTGCCTGCGCACGGCGAGGCGGTGCGCGGCCGCTTCCTCTGAGGACGCGATCGACCGAGAGCGGGATCGACTCGGGGCCGTCGACCGGCATCGCGCCGGGCGGTGGCCCCCGTTGTTCCGCGAACACGATGTTCCGACGTGCAAAGAATAGTGTGCCAAGCGCACGACTCCACCCTGTCGGCTCGGTCGGTGGCGCGTGCGAGCATTGACGCATGCCCGCCCCGCCGCCCCGCCTCGATCCGATCGCGGTGGGCGGGATCGTCGGGAACGCCGCGTTCCGACGGGCCCAGGGCTACCAGCGCGCGGGCATGGTGACGACGTGGCGGTGGGACCCCGACGCGCTGGTGCTGACGTCCCGCGTCGCGGGGAGCGGGCCGCAGCCATATACCTGCCGCGTCTGGTTCACGATCGGCGGCGACGGCCGGTACGAGTTCGACGCGTCCACCTGCAGCTGCCCCGTCGGCGGCGACTGCAAGCACGTCGCGGCCACCCTGCTCCACGTCGGTCAGGTGGCGGGCGCTGAGAGCGAGCGCGGGGCCGGCGACCGGTCGGACCAGCCCGACGGATGGCGCGGTCTCCTCGCCCCTGTCACGAGGGCGGGGCCGCTGCCGGCGGCGGGGCACGGCTCCGGCGGTGTCCTGCCCGTCGCGCTGCGGTTCCGCCTCGACGAGCCGTTCGGCGACCTGCCGCCCCAGCTGGCCGTGCGGCCGGTGGTCCGGGGCCGGAACGGCTGGAAGGTCGCGCCGGAGGGCAGCTGGGAGGCGCTCGCCACCGGGCTCTACGCGTTCTCCGACGTCCGCGCGACCCCCGCGCCGGAGGCCCGGCGTTGGTTCGCGGACCTTGGGTCGGCCCTCGGCGAAGGCGGCGGATACGGCCGCACCCGCCAGGCCTGGCGCCCGCTCGCCGCGGGCGGCCGGGGCGTGTGGGCGCTGCTGGCCGAGGCGCCGGACCTCGAGATCCCGCTGGTCGCGCACGGGGCGCGCGACGAGGTCCGCCTCGCGCGCCGGGCCGAGGCCCGTCTGGTCGTCGGGGCCGCCGGCGACAGCGGGGCGGGTGTGCGGCTGGAGGCGGTCGCCGCCTTCGACGGCGTGGACCGGGTCGACGGCGCGACGCTCGGGACCGTCGGCGACACCGGTCTGTATGCGGTCGAGGCGGGGGACGGGCGCACGGTGCTACGCCTGGGTCCCACGGCTCGGCGCCTGGGCGACGCGACCCGCGAGCTGGTCGTGGTGGGCCGCGTCGACGTGCCCACCGACGACGTCGGCGAGCTCTTCGCCGAGCACCTCCCGGCGCTGCGGCGGGCGATGCGAGTCGTCTCCGACGGCAGCGTCGCGCTGCCGGAGCTGCCGCGCCCGGTCCTCGTCGCCCGGGTCGCGTTCGCCTCGCCCGAGAACGCGCGGGTCGAGTGGTCGTTCGAGTACCCGCCGGTCGAGCTCGCCGCGGAGCACGCCGGCCGGCGCCCCGCGGAGCGGCCCCGCACCGTGCCGCTCGAGGGCGCCGCCGCCGACAGCCTCCGCGACGTCGACACGGAGGCAGAGATCCTCGCGAAGGCGCAGGCGACGGTGCGTGGCGTGCCCGGGTTCGAGCGCTTCGAGCTCGGCACCCGCGCGGAGCTCGCCGGGCTCGACGCGCTGGACCTCGCCCACGGCGTGCTCCCGGCGCTGGCGACGGTGGGGGACGTGCGCGTCGACGCCAGCGACGTGCCGGACTACCTGCACCTCGACGCCGCGCCGCGGGTGGTCGTGTCGGGGGCGCCGTCCGGCGACTCCGACTGGCTCGACCTCGGCATCTCCGTGACGGTGGCCGGCAAGTTGCTCCCGTTCACCCGCCTGTTCACCGCGCTCACGCACGGGGACAGGCGGCTGCTGCTCGTGGACGGCTCGTGGCTGCGCCTCGACCAGCCGGTGCTGGGGCGGCTGCGTGACCTGATCGCAGAGGCCACCGCGCTGAGCGACCGTCCCGGCAGGGCTCGCGTCAGCCGCTACGACGCGCAGCTGTGGGGCGAGCTGGAGGACGTCGCCGACGTGGTGGAGGCGGCCGAGGCGTGGCGGCGGTCGCTCGCGGGGCTGCGCTCGCTGGCCGCCGGGGAGGCCGTACCCGAGCCGGTCGCCGTGCCCGCGGGGGTCCGGGCGGAGCTGCGGCCCTACCAGCACCAGGCGTTCGAGTGGCTCACCTTCCTGTGGCGGCACGGGCTGGGCGGCGTCCTCGCCGACGACATGGGGCTCGGAAAGACCGTCGAGGCCCTGGCATTCCTGGCGCACGCGCGGGCCACGGAGCCGGGCGCCCCGCCGTTCGTCGTCGTCGCGCCGGCCTCCGTGGTCGGCAACTGGGCGGACGAGGCCGCGCGGTTCACGCCGGACCTACGGGTGGTCCCGATGGTGGCCACGGGCCGCAAGCTGGGCTCGAGCGTGGCGGAGCTCGCCGCGCAGGCCGACGTGCTCGTCACGTCGTACGCCGTCTTCCGGCTCGAGTTCGACGCCTTCGAGGCCCTCGACTGGAGCGGGCTGATCCTGGACGAGGCGCAGGTAGCCAAGAACCCGCGTACCCGGGCGCACGAGACGGCGCGCCTGCTGGGCGCTCCGTTCAAGCTCGCGATCACCGGGACCCCGCTCGAGAACAACCTCATGGAGCTCTGGGCGGTGCTCGCGATCGTCGCGCCGGGACTCTACCCCTCGATGCACCGGTTCCGCGCCGAGACGGCCCGCCTCGTCGACGCCGCCGGGAAGGACGACGACCCCCAGGTGGTCGCGGCCGGCAACCGCGCTCTCGGGCGGCTCAAGCGCCGCATCCGTCCGCTCGTGCTCCGCCGCACCAAGGAGCAGGTCGCGCCCGAGCTGCCGGAGCGCCAGGAGCGGGTGCTGCGGGTGCCGCTCACGCCCGACCACCGCAAGATCTACGACACGCACCTGCAGCGCGAGCGGCAGCGGCTGCTCGGCCTGCTGGAGGACTTCGACGCCAACCGAGTGGCGATCTTCCGGTCCCTCACGACGCTGCGCCGCCTGGCCCTCGACGCCGCGCTGGTGGACGACGCGTACGCGCACGTCGCCTCGGCGAAGCTGGACGTCATCGCCGACGAGCTCGTCGAGATCGCGGCGGAGGGGCACCGCGCCCTGGTCTTTTCGCAGTTCACGTCGTTCCTGCGGCGGGTGGAGTCGCGGTGCGCGGCCGCCGGCCTCGCCACGGCCTACCTCGACGGCGCCACCCGCCGGCGCGCCGAGGTGATCCGTGGCTGGAAGGACGGCGACGCCCCGGTCTTCCTCGTCAGCCTCAAGGCGGGGGGAGTGGGGCTCAACCTCACGGAGGCCGACTACGTCTACCTGCTCGACCCCTGGTGGAACCCGGCGGCGGAAGCCCAGGCGATCGACCGGACGCACCGCATCGGCCAGACCCGCAACGTCGTGGTCACCCGCCTGGTCGCGGCGGACACGATCGAGGAGAAGGTCATGGCCCTGGCCCGGCGCAAGGCCCGGCTCTTCGACGCCGTCATGGACGACGAGGCGGGCACGTTCGCGCGCGCCCTCGCCGCCGAGGACGTGCGCGGGCTGCTGGAGGGATAGCCCGCCCGGGCCAGGCCGTCAGTGGCGGGTCGTCGGCGGCGGGTCGTCAGCGGATCCCGAGCACGAACGGGTGCACCGCGGTCGCGCCCGCCTGGCGGAGCAGCCGTGCCGCGACCGTGAGGGTCCAGCCCGACTCCGTCCAGTCGTCCACCAGCAGCACGGTGCGCCCGGGCAGCCCTTGCAGCGCCGCGTCGTTCAGCTCGAGCCGCAGCCGGCGTGCCACCCCCGCCAGGCGCATCGCCGAGTTCACGTCGTGCCGGCCAGGCTGCTCGGCACCCGGCTCGGGGCCCACGGCGCCGATGAGAGGTACTCCCAGGTAGGCAGCCAGGCCGGAGGCCAGGTGGTAGGTGAGCTGCGGCCTGGTGACCGACCGCACCGCGACCACTCCCTCGATCAGGTGCCGGGGCGGCGCCTCGTCGGCGCCCCGGGAGTCGTCGTCCGCGCCGTCGCCACCGGGGGCGCCGCCGGGGTGGATCGCGTCCCAGTCGTCCAGAACCCGGGCCGCGGCGTGCCGCAGGGGTACGGGCACCTCGCCGTCGGGAGCCGTCGGGGCGAGGAGCTCCCGCAACGGACCGGACCAGCCGAGCCCGTCGAGCCGGGCCACCGCCCGCCCGGTCTCGGCGCGCTCCGCCGGGGGGATCTTGCCCTTGAGATCGAGACCGAGGGCGGCCAGCCCGGACGGCCACATCGCGCGCGGCCCGACCTCGACCCCGGGTCGGTCCATGTCCGCGCGGGCCGCGGCGATGGCCTCGGCGTCGGGCACCGCCGGCAGCGCGACCGACCCGCACCGGTCGCAGCGCCCGCAGGTCCAGCCCGCCGGAAGCTCCGGGTCGTCGAGCTGGGCGCGCAGGTAGGCCATCCGACACCCGGAGGTGGCGACGTAGTCCACCATCGCCTGCTGCTCGGCCTCGCGCGTGGCCGCCACCCTGGCGTACCGCTCGGCGTCGTACTCCCACGGCGTCCCCGTCGCGACCCAGCCGCCCTGCACCCGGCGCACCGCGCCGTCGACGTCGAGCACCTTGAGCATCGTCTCCAGGCGCGAGCGCTTGAGGTCGACCTGCGTCTCGAGCACGGGCGTCGACACCGCGCCGTCCGCGGCGGACAGGGCGTCGAGCGTGGCCCTTACCTGCGCCTCGGCCGGGAAGGCCTGCGCGCCGAACCAGTCCCAGATCGCCCGGTCCTCCTGCCCCGGCAGCAGCACCACGATCGCGTCGTCCACGCCACGCCCGGCACGCCCCACCTGCTGGTAGTAGGCGATGGGCGACGACGGGGCCCCGAGGTGCACCACGAACGCGAGGTCCGGCTTGTCGAAGCCCATGCCGAGCGCAGACGTCGCGACGAGCGCCTTGACCCGGTTCTCCTTGAGGTCCTCCTCCAGCTGCTCCCGCTGGGTTGGGTCGGTGCGGCCGGTGTACGCGGCGACGGTGAGCCCGGCCCCCCGCAGCTGCTCCGCGACCTGCTCGGCCGCCGACACCGTGAGGCAGTAGACGATGCCCGACCCGTCGACGTCCTGCAGCGCCTCGACCAGCCACGCGACGCGCGTGGGCTGGTCGGGCAGCTCGAGGACGGCCAGGTGCAGGGATTCGCGGTCCAGCCCGCCGCGGAGCACCAGGACCTCGTCGGTGGTCGACGTCTCGCCCTGGGCGGCGGCCGGGCGGTTGCCCCGGATGGCCAGCTGCTCGGCGACGTCGGCCGTGACGCGGGCGTTGGCGGTGGCGGTGGTGGCCAGCACCGGGATGCCCTCGGGCAGGTCGGTGAGTAGCGTGCGGATGCGCCGGTAGTCCGGGCGGAAGTCGTGCCCCCAGTCGGAGATGCAGTGCGCCTCGTCGATCACGACCAGGCCGGCGTCCGCCGCGAGCCGGGGGAGCACCTCGTCACGGAAGGCGGGGTTGTTGAGCCGCTCCGGGGAGCACAGCAGCACGTCGACCTCGCCGGCGGCGATCGCCGCGTGCACCTGGTCCCACTCGGTGATGTTCGAGGAGTTGATGGTCACGGCCCTGATGCCGGCGCGCGCCGCGGCGGAGATCTGGTCGCGCATCAGTGCCAGCAGCGGAGACACGATCACGGTGGGCCCGGCACCACGCGCGCGCAGCAGCGACGTGGCGACGAAGTAGACCGCCGACTTGCCCCAGCCGGTGCGCTGCACCACCAGGGCTCGACGACGGAACGCGACCAGCGCCTCGATGGCGCGCCACTGGTCGTCGCGCAGCGCGGCGTCCTCGCGGCCGACCAGGGCACGCAGGGCCTCCTCGGCCTGCTCGCGCAGGGTGCCGCCGCCCTCGCCGGCACTGTCGAGCAGGCCGCGCAGCATCGCGAGCTTCGCGCGCTTCGCCGCATCGCCGGACGGCTGCCGTGTCGCGGACTCCTGGCTTGGTTCAGCGGTCGGTGCGGCGGGCGGCTCCGGCTCCGGAGCGGGGTCACCCGGCGGCACCTGCCCATGCGGCATCTGGTCGTCCGGCATCTGGTCGTCGGGCATCTGGTCGTCCGGCGGGACGTCCTCGTCGGTCGGGGCGAACACGAGGTCGGCGTACGGGTCGTCGGAGTGACTCACGTCGTCGATCGTAGGCGCCCCCGCCGACGCCCGTCCCCGGCCCTCCACAGGCCCGGCGCCCCCGTGCCCCTCCGAACGACCCGCGGCAGCGGACGTCAGCGCACGTACTCGCGCAGGAGCGCCACGGCCGAGGCCACCACCGCCACCACCTCGGAGGCCGCCGCGACGATCTGCGTGGTCCCGGCGAACGTCTCGTTGATGCCGTAGAAGCCGACGGTCGACGACAGGACGAACGCGAGCAGCGTCAGGCCGCCGAAGCCGATGCCGCCGACGAGCGGCAGCCAGTGCCGCCAGGCGACGAGCAGCACCGCGAGCACCACCCCGGCGAGGGCGTTGAGCAGGAACAGCGGGCCGACGACGGCGACGGTGTCGTAGCCGTCGAGGTACAGCACCACGTGAACCACGGCCGAGACGAGGACCGCGGCGGCGGCGACCAGGCGCCACCACCGGGCGACGGGCGCCCGGGCGGCGGGCGCGCCGTGATGCCGGGGTGGCACGGCTCCCTGCGACGAGTCCATGATAATGATGCTCCCATTCCACGGGCGCGCCGTCGTCGTGGTCGGCACGTTCCGCCGCAACCCGTCCGACCCCCCGGAGGACCTCGTGCGCAGCAGCATCCCGTCTCGGCGTCCGGACCGTCCGTGACCGCCGCCGGTACCGGGTGCGAGGCCGGGCACCCCTGTGCCTGCGGCCCGACGCGGCGCCAGGTCCTGCGCAGCACCGGGGTGGTCGCGGGGGCTGTCGTCGGAGCCGGTGCGCTGGCATCCTGCTCGGACCCGGAGCCGTCCCCGCAGGAGGCGGCGGACTCCGCGAGCTCCGCCGGGGCTGGGACGGTCGTCGTGGCGCTCGCGGACGTGCCCGTGGGCGGCGCCGTCGCCACGAAGGTGGAGGGCCAGGACGTGCTAGTCACGCAGCCGACCGAGGGCGAGGTACGCGCGTTCAGCGCGATCTGTACGCACGCGGGGTGCACCGTGGCGCCCGGCGAGGGGGAGCTGGTCTGCCCGTGCCACCAGTCGCGGTACGCGCTCGAGGACGCGGCCGTGCTCGGGGGGCCGGCGCCGGAGCCGCTGCCGGCCCTCGAGGTCACGGTCTCGGGCGAGGACGTCGTCCTCGCGTGAGCGTCAGCTCCGCATGTCCATCACGACGCGGCCGTCGATCTTGCCATGGGTCATCTCGTCGAAGATCGCGTTGATGTCGCCGAGGGGCCGCACGGTGTAGGTCGGGCTCACCTTGCCGCGGGCGAAGAAGTCGAGCGCCTCCGCCATGTCCTTGCGTGTCCCGACGATCGAGCCGCGCACCGTGAGGCCGAACAGGACCGTGGTGAAGATGTCCAGCGGGAACTTCTCCGGCGGCAGCCCCACGAGCGAGACCGTGCCGCCGCGCCGCAGCGCGCCCACGGCCTGCGGGAACGCGTGCGCGTTGACGGCGGTCACCAGCGCGCCATGGACGCCGCCCCCGGTCTGGTCCTGCAGGTCGGCGGCCGGGTCGGCGGAGGTCGCCGCGTTGGCCGTCACCTCGGCGCCGTGCGCGCGCGCGAGCTCGAGCTTCGCGTCGTCGACGTCGACCGCGGCCACGCGGCGGCCCATCGCGACCGCGTACTGGACCGCGATGTGCCCGAGCCCGCCGATCCCGGAGATCAGCACCCACTCGCCGGGCTTGGTGTCGGTCACCTTGAGGCCCTTGTAGACCGTGACGCCCGCGCACAGGATCGGCCCGACGGCGGACAGGTCGACGCCGTCGGGGACGAGCGGCGCGTAGCGCGCGTCGACGAGCATGTACTGCCCGAACGACCCGTCGACCGAGTAGCCGCCGTTCTCCTGGTTCGGGCAGAGGGTCTCCCAGCCGGTCTCGCAGTACTCGCACTCGCCGCAGGCGCTCCAGAGCCACGCGTTGCCGACCGTGTCGCCGATCTTGACGCGGGTCACCTGGTCGCCGACCGCGACGACGTGCCCGACGCCCTCGTGCCCGGGGACGAACGGCGGGTTCGGCTTGACCGGCCAGTCGCCGTGCGCGGCGTGCAGGTCCGTGTGGCACACGCCGGTGTAGTCGACCTTGACGAGGGCCTCGCGCGGCCCCGGGGCGGGGACCTCCCGCTCCTCGACGGACAGCGGCTCGGTGAACGAGTGGACGACTGCGGCCTGCATGGTGCTCATCTGGAACTCCGTCCTGGGCCGGACGCGTCACGGCCCCCACGTCGGAACTGCTGACACCTCGACGGTAAGCACGGCCCGTCCCGATCGCAGCGTGTGGACGGGGGCCGCCGGGTCCCCGGCCGTTCCGTAGACTGGCGCGGTGACCATCCCTCTGCCCGCCCCCGCGCCCACGGGTGGCGTGGCCGGCGCACGGCTGCCGCTGCGACCCGAGCTCGCCGACGAGGTGCCCTACGGCGCCCCGCAGCTCGACGTGCCTGTCCGGCTCAACGTGAACGAGAACCCCTACGCGCCCTCGGAGGCGGTCGTCGCGACGATCGCCGAGCACGTCGCGGACGCGGCGCGCGGCCTCAACCGCTACCCGGACCGCGACTTCGCCGCGCTGCGCGAGGACCTCGCCGGCTACCTGGCGCTCGAGTCGGGCGTGCGCGTGGGTGCCGAGCAGGTCTGGGCGGCCAACGGCTCGAACGAGGTCATGCTGCACCTGCTGCAGGCGTTCGGCGGCCCGGGCCGCACGGCGCTGTCGTTCGCGCCCACCTACTCGATGTACCCGGAGTACGCGCGCGACACCCACACCCGCTGGGTCACCGGACGCCGCGAGACCGACTTCACGCTCGACGTCGACCACGCGGTCGCGACGATCGAGGAGGTCCGGCCGTCGGTGATCCTTCTCGCGAGCCCCAACAACCCCACCGGGACGGCGCTGCCCCCCGCGACGGTCGAGGCCGTGCTGGCCGCCGCCGCCCGGGTCGAGGTCCCGGACGCCCCCGAGGCCGGCGGGCGCCGCGCGGGGGCGGTCGTCGTCGTGGACGAGGCCTACGCCGAGTTCCGGCGCCCTGGCACCCCGTCGGCGCTGGAGCTGCTCGGCGACCACCCGCACCTGGCGGTGACGCGTACGATGTCGAAGGCGTTCGCGGCCGCGGGGCTACGTCTCGGCTACCTCCTCGGGTCGACGGCGCTCGTCGACGCGCTCCGGGTGGTCCGGCTGCCGTACCACCTGTCGGCCGTGACGCAGGCGGCGGCACGGGGCGCGCTCGCGCACCACGACGAGCTGCGCGCCCAGGTGCGCGACCTAAGCACCGAGCGGGACGCGCTCGTCGCGTGGCTCCGCGCGCAGCAGGTCGATGGCCGACCCCTGCAGGTGGCCGACTCCGACGCCAACTTCGTGCTGTTCGGCACCTTCGCCGACCGGCACGCCGTGTGGCAGGGGCTGCTCGACCGCGGCGTGCTCATCCGCGAGACCGGGCCCGACGGCTGGCTGCGCGTCTCGGTGGGCACGCCCGCGGAGAACACGACCTTCCGCACGGCGCTCACCGACGTCATGACGGGTGCACCGGCCGGCGCACCGACCGAGCAGGAGGACCGATGACCCGCCGCACCGCCCGCGTCGAGCGCACGACCAGCGAGTCGAGCGTCGTCGTCGAGCTTGACCTCGACGGCACGGGACGCACGGAGATCTCCACGTCCGTGCCGTTCTACGACCACATGCTCACTGCGCTGGGCAAGCACTCGCTCATCGATCTCACGGTCCGCGCCACGGGCGACACCGACATCGACGCCCACCACACGGTCGAGGACGTCGCGATCGTGCTCGGCGAGGCCCTGCGCGAGGCGCTCGGCGACAAGCGCGGCATCGCCCGCTTCGGCGACGCGACCGTGCCGCTGGACGAGGCGCTCGCGCTCGCCGTGGTCGACGTGTCGGGGCGCCCGTACCTCGTGCACTCCGGCGAGCCGGCCGGGCAGGAGTACCACCTCATCGGCGGGCACTTCACCGGGTCGCTGACCCGGCACGTGCTCGAGTCGATCGCCCACCACGCGGGCATCTGCCTGCACGTGCGGGTCCTCGCGGGTCGCGACCCGCACCACATCGTCGAGGCTCAGTTCAAGGCGTTGGCGCGTGCGCTGCGCGCCGCCGTCACCCCCGACCCGCGCGTCGAGGGTGTCCCGTCCACGAAGGGTGCGCTGTAACCGCATGACCAACGACCCCGACCTGCCCGAGAGCCTCCCGGAGGGCCTTCCCGCGGACCTGGAGATCCCCGACGACCTGTCGGGGCTCGACGGCACACGAAAGGACCCCGAGCTGGCGGTCCTCATCACCCAGATCGCCGGGGCCGAGCCGCTGGCCGCCGCTAGCGCGCTGGCCGAGCTCGACGTCGACGCCGCGCCCACCCCGGTGGGTGCCGTCGCCGTTCTTCGCGACACGAGCAACGACGCCCCCGACAAGGCCGCGACCGCCATCTCGAAGCTCGTGGCGGGCGTGCCCCTGGTCCTGGTGACGCGCTGGGGCGAGCAGCTCACCTGCGTGCGCTACGCCGACGGCAAGGCCGAGGGGGAGCTCCCTCCGGGGCTGGTCCTCGGCGGAGCGCCCGAGGCGCTCGAGGACCTCGTCACCGGGCAGATCACCGTGGCCGACCTGCCCGGCGTCGTGCCCTCCGCCAGCATCGGCCGCTTCAAGGCGATGCGGATGCTCTCCGGCGCCGCGCGCAAGGCGCGCAAGAAGCAGTAGGGGGACGTATGCAGGACACTCCTCGTGATGCCGCACCGAGCGGTGCCCGGGTCCCCGCCGACGCCGGTGCGGGGATCCCCCCGCTCCTGCCCCACGGAGGCACGGCCGCACGGCTGAACCCGGCTCCTGCCGCTGCCCGGGTCGAGGGTCACCCGCGGGTGGTCGTGCTCGACTACGGCTTCGGCAACGTGCGCTCGGCCGTCCGGGCGCTCGAACGGGTCGGGGCCGACGTCGATCTCACGGCGGACCTGGCGGTCGCGGGTGAGGCGGACGGCCTCGTGGTGCCCGGCGTCGGCGCGTTCGCGGCGTGCATGGCCGGGCTGCGGGCGGTGCGCGGCGACCAGGTGATCGACCGGCGGCTTGCCGGGAACCGCCCGGTGCTAGGCATCTGCGTCGGGATGCAGGTCATGTTCGACGCGGGCGTGGAGCACGGCGACCGGGCCGAGGGCCTGGGGGAGTGGCCGGGCGTCGTCGAGAAGCTCCAGGCGCCGGTGGTGCCGCACATGGGCTGGTCCCCCGTCGAGGTGCCCGAGGGCTCCCGGCTGTTCGCGGGGGTGGAGCGCGAGCGGTTCTACTTCGTGCACTCGTACGCCGCCCAGGAGTTCGCTCAGGGCCACGACGCCGGCGCGGACCCCCGCTTCACGCCGCCCCTCGTGACGTGGGCGCGGCACGGTGCGCCCGGCGCCGAGTCCCGGTTCGTGGCCGCCGTCGAGAGCGGCCCCCTGGCCGCGACGCAGTTCCACCCGGAGAAGTCCGGCGACGCCGGCGCCACCCTGCTGGAGAACTGGGTCCGGTCCCTCTGACCTGACCGGTGGTCGAGCCTGTCGAGGCCACCGTTGCCGCAACCCTGGTGGTCTCGACAGGCTCGACCACCGCCGATGCTTGGAGACACACCCATGACCGACCGCCTCGTCCTGCTGCCCGCCGTCGACGTCGCCGACGGCCAGGCCGTCCGCCTCGTGCAGGGGGAGGCCGGGTCCGAGACCTCGTACGGCGACCCGCTCGCCGCCGCCCGCGACTGGCAGTCCGGTGGCGCGGAGTGGATCCATCTCGTGGATCTCGACGCGGCCTTCGGGCGCGGCTCGAACGCGGAGCTCCTGGCGCAGGTCGTGGCCGACCTCGACGTGCAGGTCGAGCTGTCGGGCGGGATCCGGGACGACGCCTCCCTCGAGCGGGCGCTGGCGACCGGTGCGCGCCGCGTCAACATCGGCACGGCCGCGCTGGAGGACCCGGAGTGGACCGCGCGCGTCATCGCGGAGCAAGGCGACGCCGTCGCCGTGGGGCTGGACGTGCGCGGCACCACCCTCGCCGCCCGGGGCTGGACGAAGGAGGGCGGCGACCTGTGGGAGGTGCTCGCCCGCCTGGATGCCGCCGGCTGCGCGCGGTACGTGGTCACCGACGTGACGAAGGACGGCACCCTGCGGGGCCCGAACGTGGACCTGCTGCGCGAGGTCGCGTCCCGGACGCCGGCCAAGGTCGTGGCGTCGGGCGGGATCTCGTCGCTCGCGGACCTCGAGGCGCTGCGCGCGCTGGTGCCGGACGGCGTCGAGGGCGCGGTCGTGGGCAAGGCGCTGTACGCCGGCGCGTTCACGCTGCCCGAGGCGCTCGACGTGGCGGGCCGGCGATGAGCGCCTCCGACCCGGGCGTCGGCCAGGGCGCCGGCCAGGGCGGTTCCGACGGGAGCACCGCCGGGGTGGACGGGCGCGCGCTGCCCGGCCACTTGCGCTCGATCCAGCCGTCCTCGCAGTTCGCGGGCGACGACGGGACGGCCGACCCGGAGCTCGCCCGGCTGCTGCGGGCGCACGCCGACGGGGCGGGCTCGCTGCAGGACGTGGTGCGGCGGCTGGCCGCGACCCGGGTGCTGGTGCCCGTGCTCGCCGAGCTGGCGGTGGCCGACGTCGTGGAGCACGAGGGGTCGTCGGGCACCCAGGAGCTGCAGGTGGACAAGGAGGCCGCCGCCGGCGTCGTGGCGATCGAGGCGGCCGACGGGCGTCGCGCGCTGCCTGTCTTCACCTCCGTCGACGCGATGCGGGCATGGCGCGTCGATGCCCGCCCGGTCCCGGTCGAGGCCGCGCGCGCCGCGCTGTCGGCCGTGAGCGAGGACTGGTCGCTGCTGGTCGTCGACCCGGCGGGCCCGGCGACCGCGCTGGTGCCGCGGCCGGCGGTCTGGGCGCTCGCGAAGGGCCAGGAGTGGCGGCCGGCGCTCGTGCCGGCGGCCGGCGACAGCGCGCAGCTCGAGGTCGACGCGGAGGTCGCCGCGGCGGTCGCGGACGCCGCCGCGCCGGTGCAGTACGTCGTGCGCGCGCACGCGGAGCGGGGCAGGCGGGCGGAGATCGCGGTGGTGCTCGCCCTGGATCCGGGCCTGGACCGGGCGGGCCTGGACCGGGTGCTGGCCCAGGTGAACGCGCGCCTCGGCGCCTCGACCGTGATCGCGGAGCGGGTCGACTCGCTCGAGCTGCGGGTGGGCGCGGCGCGCTGACCCGCCGCTCGAGCGAGTCGCCCCCGCCGGCACGATCTCAGTCGCAGGGCGGGATGGCCCGGAAGCCCTCGGCGTCGTCCAGCACGCGTTCCAGCGTGGACAGGGGCACCAGCAGCGAGCGGCCGTCGGAGGTCTTGGCGTACACGACGCCGATCACCCGGCCCTCCGCGTCGATCGCGGCCGAGCCGGACGACCCGGGCTCGACAGGGGCGTCGGTGAGCAGCACCTCGCCCAGGTTCTCGTGCAGCGGGTCGGTCGTCGCGCCGATGACCTCGCCCGCGGTGACGGTGAGCTCGCCGCCCTCGGGGTAGCCCACCACCGTGACGTCGTCGCCGGGGCGTGGGTCGGAGTCCGCGAGCGTCGGGAAGCTGGGCAGGGGGTCGGCGGTGCGCACCAGGGCGAGATCCGCCAGCGAGGCGCTCCCCGCGGCCGCGACCTCGAGGTCGCGGCCGTCGTAGGTGCTGACCTCGAGCGACTCGGAGTCGGCCACGACGTGTCTGTTGGTGATCAGGGTGTGCTCGTCGACGGCGAAGCCCGAGCCGGTGGAGAGGCCCGCGCAGCCGACGTTGCGGATGCGCACGGCCATGCGCTGCACGGCGTCGAAGCCGTCCGGGGAGAGTCCCTCCCCGCCGGTCGGGTCCAGCACCGGCGGAGACGTGGGCACGACGTCGCTGGGCACGGGGTCGGGCAGCGTGGGGAGAACCCCACAGCCCGCCACGGTGGCCGCGGCGAGCGTGACGGCCACCGCCGACCGCGCCAGCCGCGCCGACAGCCGGGTCACTGCTCCAGCTCCTGCTGGAGCTGGTCGTTCGCGCGGGCGGCCTGCTTGCAGAGCGTCTTGACGTCGGAGGCGAAGCGGTCGAGGTCCGTCGGGTCGTAGGAGCCGCTGTCCTCCAGGTACTCGATGAGCTGTGACTGGGCGTCGACGCAGTCGCCGAGGGCCGTCGTGACGACGCCCGCGGCCTCGCTCACCCGGGTCTGGTAGTCGAGGTACTGCTGCGACGCGACGTTCTCGTCGCCGAGCTGCGCCTTCTCGTTGGCGAGGTCGGTGATGCGGCCCGTCGCGGCGGCGAGCTGCTCCCGCGCCGCGACCAGCTCCGCGTCCGTGGCCTCGAGCTTGGTGCCCAGGGCCGCGACCTGCCCGGCGTAGCCGCGTGCCTCGTCCTCCCACGAGGCGCTGTGCTCCTGCCAGCGGGCCGTGGTGAGCCAGAGGTAGGCGGCGAGGCCGACGGCCCCGGCCAGGAGTACCCCGACCACGACCACGGTCGACCGACGGCGCCGCACCGGCGAGCCGGCCCGCGGGGGGGTTACCGACGGTTCCGGCGGTGGTGGGGGCCAGGCGGACGGGGCGGACATGTCAGACGACGGAGCCGGTGTACTTCTCGCCGGGGCCCTCGCCGGGCGCGTCCGGGACGACCGACGCCTCGCGGAAGGCGAGCTGGAGCGAGCGCAGGCCGTCCCGCAGGGACCGCGCGTGCTGGTTCCCGATGTCGGGGGCGCTGGCGGTGACGAGCGCGGCGAGCGCGGTGATGAGCTTGCGGGCCTCGTCCAGGTCGAGGTGGTCCCCGGCCTGGGCGTCCTCGGCCAGGCCGCACTTGACGGCGGCGGCGCTCATGAGGTGGACCGCGGCGGCCGTGATGACCTCGACGGCGGCGACGTCGGCGATGTCACGGGTCGCCGAATCCTCGGTGCTCGTCGAGGAGGTGGTCGGGGCGTCGGCGGCGGGGGCCGCATCAGGCGAGGTGGTCATGGGGTCCATCTTCGCATCGTGCCGGTCGGTCGAGGGCGGGTCGGGCTCGGGCCGAGCATGGCCGAGCATGGCTGAGCAAGGCCGAGCATGGCCGAGCAAGACCGAGCATGGCCGAGCATGGCCGAGGCCGGGCCCCCCGTGGGGACCCGGCCTCGGCGTGCGGGACGTGCGTGCGGGACGTGCGTGCGGCCCCTGCGCGCGGACCCGTGCGTCAGATCCCGACGGGCTCCACGTCGGGG
Source organism: Isoptericola sp. Y581 (assembly GCF_059445475.1). NCBI lineage: Bacteria > Bacillati > Actinomycetota > Actinomycetes > Micrococcales > Promicromonosporaceae > Isoptericola > Isoptericola sp. Y581. The sequence continues at coordinate 639,978 of NZ_JCAIUK010000002.1, forward strand.
CCGGAGCCCTCGGCGACCGGAGTCGGGGCGCGGCCGGCGGTCACCTCGACGCGGAGCTTGGCACCGAGCTCGGCGTCGACGCTCGTCCAGTACCAGAAGAAGCGCTCGCGGATCTCGTCGATCGTGATTGCGAGGCCCTGGCCCGTGAGGGTCTCGAGGAAGCGCGCCTTGGCGGCGTCGTCGAAGATCTCGCGGTACAGCGTGCCCGCCTGGCCGAAGTCGTCGTCCTCGGAGTGCAGGGTCTGTGCGGAGCGCAGCAGCGCGCCGTCGGACTCCCACGCCGACTCCACACCGAGCGTCGGGTCGGCGACGGGGCCGCCCTGCTCGCCGAACGAGTTCGGGGTGTAGGCGCGGTGTTCCGGGCCGTTGAAGTGGTACTGCATCGGGCCCTGGTGCATGTAGTTCGACACGGGTGCGGCGTGCGGCTGGTTCACCGGCAGCTGGTTGAAGTTGGCGCCGATGCGGTGGCGGTGTGCGTCGTTGTAGGCGAACACGCGGGCCATGAGCATCTTGTCCGGCGAGATGCCGGTGCCCGGCACCTGGTTGCCCGGGGAGAACGCCGCCTGCTCGATCTCGGCGAAGAAGTTCTGCGGGTTCCGGTTCAGCGTGAAGGTGCCGACCTTGATGAGCGGATAGTCGGCGTGCGGCCAGACCTTCGTCATGTCGAACGGGTTGAAGCGGTACGCCTTCGCGTCCTCGTACGGCATGACCTGCACCTTGACGTCCCACGAGGGGTACTCGCCCCGGTCGATGGCCTCGTACAGGTCGCGGCGGTAGTGGTCCGCGTCCTCGCCGGCGATGCGCTCGGCGTCCTCGGAGGAGATGTTCTCCACGCCCTGCTGGGAGATGAAGTGGTACTGCACCCAGAAGCGCTCGCCCTCGGCGTTGATCCACTGATAGGTGTGCGAGCCGTAGCCGTTGAGGTGCCGCCACGACTTCGACAGGCCGCGGTCGCCCATCACGTAGGTGACCTGGTGGGCGGACTCGGGGGAGAGGGTCCAGAAGTCCCACTGCATGTCGGCGTCGCGCAGGCCGGAGGCGCCCAGGCGCTTCTGCGAGTGGATGAAGTCGGGGAACTTCATGGCGTCGCGCAGGAAGAACACCGGGGTGTTGTTGCCGACGACGTCGAGGTTGCCCTCCTCCGTGTAGAAACGCAGCGAGAAGCCGCGCACGTCGCGCCAGGTGTCGGGGGAGCCCTGCTCGCCGGCGACGGAGGAGAAGCGCAGGAGCGTCTCGCTCTTCGCGCCCTGCTGGAAGACGGCCGCGCGGGTGTAGCGCGACACGTCCTCGGTGACGACGAGCTCCCCGAAGGCGCCGCCGCCCTTGGCGTGGGGGTTGCGCTCCGGCACGCGCTCCCGGTTGAAGGAGGCGAGCTTCTCGACCAGGTACCGGTCGTGCAGGACGGTGGGCCCGTCCGCACCCACGGTCAGCGAGTGCGCGTCGCTCGCCACTGGGGTGCCTGTCTGCGTCGTCGTGAACGGCGTCGTCATGTGATGACGTCCTTTCTCAGGGGGTTCCAGGTCAGAGGGCCGTGCTGGAGGGTCCGGCTGCCGGGACGGGATCAGCAGCGCAGGCGGGGCACAGGCCCCAGAAGGTGACCTCGGCGAGGTCGACGGCGAAGCCGTGACCCCCGCTCGGCGTCAGGCAGGGCGCGTGGCCTGCCGTGCAGTCGACGTCGGCGACGGCCCCGCACGAGCGGCACACCACGTGGTGGTGGTTGTCGTCGGTGCGCCGCTCGTAGCGCGCCGGGTGCCCGGCCGGCTCCATGCGGCGCAGGAGGCCGGCCGTCGTGAGGGCGTGCAGGCAGTCGTAGACCGCCTGCACCGACACCGAGCCGAGGTCGGCCCGCACGGCCCGCACGACGTCGTCCGCGGTAGCGTGCTGCTGCTCGTGGAGCGCGCGCAGGACGGCGAGCCGGGCACCGGTGACGCGCAGGCCGCGCTCCCGCAGCATCGCGTCGTCCGTCCTTGCCGTGGTCATGGCCGTGACCTTGCCACACTTTCTGGAACGATTCCAATAACGGGCGCGGTGTGGAGCGCGACCGCGGAGACGCTCGCCACAGGCGTCCGAGGCGGGCGGGGGTCGTGCTAATCTTGACCGCTGACCGACCCGGGTCCGAATGCATGTCGCTCCGTCGGAGCGTGCGTCGTCGGACCGGGGTGCATCAAGTGGATTCCATCCCACCCGAGCACCGACAGCGCGGCCCTCCGGGGACGCCGACAGGAGCCGGGTCCCGGTCGGGCGCTCCTCGTGGGCGCTCGCCTCGGTCGTCGGAGCGCTCGCGCGCCGGCGTCGGTGTTTTGGCCTCCACCTGTGCTCAGGTCGGGGGCCTTTCCCGTCCCTGGCGGTCTACCGACGAGTTCCTAGGAGCATCACCATCAGCGAGCCTCGCATCAACGATCGGATCCGCGTCCCCGAGGTCCGACTCATCGGCCCGGGCGGGGAGCAGGTCGGCGTGGTCGCCACGGGAGTCGCCCTCAAGCTCGCCCAGGACGCCGACCTCGACCTCGTCGAGGTGGCCCCGGACGCCCGTCCGCCCGTCACCAAGCTCATGGATTTCGGCAAGTTCAAGTACGAGTCGGACATGAAGGCGCGCGAGGCGCGGCGCAACCAGGCGAACACGGTCCTCAAGGAGATCCGGTTCCGTCTCAAGATCGACCCGCACGACTACGGCACCAAGAAGGGCCACGTCGAGCGCTTCCTCGCAGCGGGCGACAAGGTCAAGGTCATGATCATGTTCCGCGGTCGTGAGCAGTCCCGCCCCGAGATGGGCGTGCGCCTGCTGCAGCGGCTCGCGGACGAGGTTTCCGAGCTCGGCTTCGTGGAGTCGATGCCGAAGCAGGACGGCCGCAACATGACCATGGTGCTCGGCCCGGTGAAGAAGAAGGCCGACGCCAAGGTCGAGCAGCGCAAGCGATCCACCGAGATCGACTCCCAGCGCAAGACCAAGTCGGAGGTGAAGGCCGAGGCTCGCGCCCATGCCGAGCCGACGCAGGCCCTTGCCGAGGCGCCCGAGGCCGAGGCCCCGGTCGAGGAGGCTCCGGTGGAGCAGGCTCCGGTGGAGCAGGCCGAGCCGGTCGTCGAGGAGGCCCCCGTCGAGAAGGCTGAGCCGGTCGCCGAGAAGGCTCCGGTCGAGAAGGCCCCGAAGGCAGAGCCGGTTGCTGAGAAGGCGCCGGTCGAGAAGGCCCCGAAGGCTGAGCCGGTCGCCGAGAAGGCTCCGGTCGAGAAGGCCCCGAAGGCCCCGAAGGCTGAGCCGGTCGCCGAGAAGGCGCCGGTCGAGAAGGCCCCGAAGGCCCCGAAGGCCGAGCCGGTCGCCGAGAAGGCTCCGGTCGAGGAGGCTCCGGTCGAGAAGGCCGCGCCGAAGCCCGTCGCCGCAAAGCCGGCGTCGTCGGCCGCGCCACGCCCGCCGGCCCCCCGGCCGGCCGCGCCTCGGCCCAGGCCGACGCCCCGCGCAGGGCGCTGAGGGCGGGACAGTCCATCAGGCACCGGGTCGCCAGCCGGCCACGGTCCGCACAAGTCCTCGCCCACCCGGGCGGGAGACCGACATGAGGAGAGACGGCAGTCATGCCGAAGAACAAGACGCACTCCGGCGCCAAGAAGCGTTTCCGGGTCACCGGTAGCGGCAAGCTCATGCGTGAGCAGACGAACGCTCGCCACTACCTCGAGCACAAGTCCAGCCGCCGTACCCGTCGTCTGGCCCAGGACCAGGTGGTTTCGGCCGCCGACACCAAGTCCATCAAGAAGCTGCTCGGCAAGTGACCCGCCCGGGCGGATCGCGCACTCGATGAGCAACTCGTCGAGCGCGGCCGCCGGCAGCACTTCCGGACCCGACACTGCAAGGAGCATCACGTGGCACGCGTGAAGCGGGCGGTCAACGCCCACAAGAAGCGCCGTACGACCCTCGAGCGCGCCAGCGGCTATCGCGGCCAGCGTTCGCGTCTGTACCGGAAGGCGAAGGAGCAGGTCACCCACTCCCTCGTCTACTCGTACCGCGACCGCAAGGCCAAGAAGGGCGATTTCCGCAAGCTGTGGATCCAGCGCATCAACGCTGCGTCCCGCGCCCAGGGCCTCACCTACAACCGCCTCATCCAGGGCCTCAAGGCCGCGGGCGTGGAGGTCGACCGTCGCATGCTCGCCGAGCTCGCGGTCAACGACGTGGCGGCGTTCAACGCGCTCGTCCAGGTCGCCAAGGGCGCGCTGCCGGCTGACGTCAACGCGCCGAAGGCTGCCTGAGCCACGCGCCCAGCATTCCCAGGACGCCCGGACACCTCTGACCTGTCGATGCCCCGCATCCCCGACGTGACGCTCGCGAACCCGCGGGCGGACCGGGTCAAGCAGGTCAGGGCGCTGGCCGGGCGTCCCGCGCGTTCCCGGCACGGCCAGTTCCTCGTGGAGGGGCCGCAAGGCGTGCGCGAGGCCGTGCGCCACGCGCGGGCCGACGTGCGGGACGTCTACCTCACGCCCTCCGCCGCGGAGCGCTACCCCGAGATCCTCGACGCGGCCTGCGAGGCGGGGCATTTCGTGCACCTCGGCACGCCCGAGGTGCTCGAGGCCATGAGCCCCGACGCGCAGGGCGTGCTCGCCGTCGTGCGGGCGACGTCGACGACCCTCGACGACGCCCTGAAGGCGGTCGCGACCGACGGCCGCCCGCTCCTGGTCGCGATGCTCGCGAACGTCCGGGACCCCGGCAACGCCGGCACGGTGATCCGCGCGTCCGACGCCGCCGGCGCCGACCTCGTCGTGCTCGCCGGCGAGAGCGTCGACGTGCACAACCCCAAGGTGGTCCGCTCGACCGCGGGGTCGCTCTTCCACCTGCCCGTCGTCACCGGCGTCCCGCTCGCGGAGGCGGCCTCGACGGCGCGCGCCGCGGGCTGCGTCGTGCTGGCCGCGGACGGCGCCGGCGAGCACGACCTCGACGACCTGCTCGACGTCGCCGGGGCGTCCGCCGCCGGTGACGGGCCCGAACACGGAGCCGAACCTGTGCCCGACCGCGTGCCCGACCTCGCCGGCTCCACCGCGTGGATCTTCGGCAACGAGGCCTGGGGCCTGCCCGAGGCCGACCGGGCGCTGGCGGACGCCGTGGTCCGGGTGCCCATCCGCGGCAGGGCCGAGTCGCTGAACCTCGCGACCGCCGCCACGGTCTGCCTGTACGCGAGCGGCCGCGCCCAACGCTGAGCGCCGCGGAGGGCGACCGCCCTACCGCGGGGCGTGATCTCCCGGACGAAGTGCGGGATCACGTTGCCGCCCCAGACGCCGGCGGCGAAGCTCAGGATGATCGTGGTCCGCACCGTGACACGATGACAGGGTGCGTCTCTTCACGGCCGTGTACCCCTCCGCCGACGCCGTCGCGCACCTGGACCTCGCCCTCGGCGGGGTCGGCGGGAACGCGCTGAGCGACCCGGGGCGCGGGCTGCGCTGGGTGCCCGCGGAACAACGGCACGTCACTCTCGCCTTCCACGGAGAGGTGCCGGACGGCGCCGTCCCCGGCTACGTCGACGCGCTGGGTGGAGCGCTGCGCGACGTGCCGCCGTTCGAGCTCGCGCTCGCCGGGAGCGGCTCGTTCGGCGGGCGCACCCTGTGGGTCGGCCTGACCGGAGCGATCGACGACCTGCGTCGAGCCGCCGAGCTCGCCCTGGACGCCGCCGTCGGCGCGGCAGGGCTGCCGGCTGCCGACCGCGCCTCCGGCCGGCCGCACCTGACGGTCGCGCGCGCGACGCTACGCGGGCTGCCGGACCGGCGCCGCGTCGACGGGGCACGCGGTGGCACGCGCGGGCCGCGGGGCCGTGGGGCGGAGGGGTCGCCGCTCGTACCGTGGGCGCGCGCCCTCGCCGTCTACCGGGGTCCGGCCTGGCAGGTGGACGCCGTGCACGTGGTCGCCTCGCGGCTCGGCGAGGGTCGGTCCGGTGGCCCGCTGCACGAGGACATCGCCGTCGTGCCGCTGGCGGGGGCCGACGCCGCGGACCCGACATGACGTGCCATCATGGTGAGCGTGACACGTCGTGATCGCCGATTTACCGGGCCCGCCACGGGCCTGGTCTCAGCAGCCCTCACGCACTGAGGGCGGGCGCCTCCGCGAAGCCGCGGACGCCGACCTGACCGGCCCGGGCGGGCACATAAACTGACCCCGCCGCCACACCCCTCGCAGGGCCCCTCTCAGGAAGGCACGCATGTCCACGCCCGCACCCTCGCCAGACCCCGGCGCCGCACAGCCGAGCACCGCACAGCCGAGCACCGCACAGCCGAGCACCGCACAGCCGAGCATCGACCCGCTCGACGTCGCCGCGCTCGACGCTGCCGTCGATGCCGCGCTCGCCGCCGTCGCCGCCGCGAGCGACCTCGACGAGCTGAAGGCCGTCCGCAGCGCGCACACGGGCGACAAGAGCCCGCTCGCGCTCGCCAACCGTGCCATCGGCGCCCTGCCGGGCCCGGACAAGTCCGCCGCGGGCAAGAACGTCGGGCCCCGGCGCGGTCGGGTGAACGAGGCGATCGCCGCGCGCCAGGCCGAGCTCGAGGCCGAGCGCGACGAGCGGGTCCTGGTCGAGGAGTCCGTCGACGTCACCCTGCCGACCGACCGTCGCCCGCTGGGCGCCCGGCACCCCATCGAGCTGGTGCAGGAGCGCATCGCCGACTTCTTCGTCGGGATGGGCTGGGAGATCGCCGACGGCCCCGAGGTCGAGGCTGAGTGGTTCAACTTCGACGCGCTCAACTTCGACCCGGACCACCCTGCGCGGCAGATGCAGGACACGTTCTATGTGCAGGGAGAGGGCGGCAAGCCGTCCAACCTCGTGCTGCGCACGCACACCTCCCCGGTGCAGTCGCGCTCGCTGCTGGAGCGTGGCGTGCCGCTGTACGTCGCGTGCCCGGGCAAGGTGTTCCGCACCGACGCGCTCGACCAGACGCACACGCCCGTCTTCCACCAGGTCGAGGGCCTCGCGGTCGACAAGGGCCTCACGATGGCGAACCTGGTCGGCACGCTGGACGCCTTCGCGCGCGCGATGTTCGGGCCCGAGGCCCGTACGCGGCTGCGCCCCGCGTTCTTCCCGTTCACCGAGCCCAGCGCCGAGATGGACCTGTGGTTCCCGCAGAAGAAGGGCGGCGCGGGCTGGATCGAGTGGGGCGGCTGCGGCATGGTCAACCCGAACGTGCTGCGGGCGGCCGGCATCGACCCCGAGGAGTACCAGGGCTTCGCCTTCGGGATGGGGATCGAGCGCACGCTCATGCTGCGCCACTCGATCGCGGACATGCACGACATCGTGGAGGGCGACGTGCGCTTCTCCACGCAGTTCGGGACGGAGATCTGATGCCTCGCATCGTCATTGACTGGCTCGGCGAGCACGTCGAGCTGCCGGTGGACCTCACCGCGGAGCAGCTCGCGGCCGCGCTCGTGAGGGTGGGGCTGGAGGAGGAGGAGATCCACCCCGCCGCCGTCACGGGCCCGCTCGTGGTCGGGCGCGTGCTGGAGCAGACGCCCGAGCCGCAGAAGAACGGCAAGACCATCAACTGGTGTCGCGTCGACGTCGGCCCGGAGCACAACGACGCCGACGGCGCGCGCGGCATCGTCTGCGGGGCGCACAACTTCGGCGTGGGTGACTACGTCGTCGTCTCGCTGCCCGGCACGGTGCTGCCCGGCGGGTTCGCGATCGCGGCGCGCAAGACGTACGGGCACGTGTCCGACGGCATGATCTGCTCGGTGCGCGAGCTCGCCATCGGCGAGGATCGCGACGGCATCCTGGTGCTCACCCGCGCCGGGTTCGACGCCGCGGACCTCACGCCCGGCCAGGACGCGATCGCTCTGCTCGGGCTGAGCGACGAGGTCCTCGAGATCAACGTCACCCCCGACCGCGGCTACGCCTTCAGCTACCGCGGCGTCGGTCGCGAGTACGCCCACTCGACTGGCGCGCGCTTCACGGACCGTGGGCTCGTGGAGAACCTCGAGACGGCCCCGCCGGCCCCGACCGCCGACGGGTTCGTCGTCGAGGTCGACGATGCCGCGCCGATCCACGGGAACGACGGGTGCGACCGGTTCGTCACGCGGATCGTGCGGGGGATCGATCCGTCGGCCCCGACCCCGCCGTGGATGAAGCGCCGCCTCGAGGGCTCCGGCATGCGCGCCATCTCCCTGGCGGTGGACGTCACCAACTACGTCATGCTCGACCTCGGGCAGCCGCTGCACGCCTACGACCTGGCACGCGTCGCGGCGCCGATCGTCGTCCGTCGTGCGGGCATGACGGACGGGAACGCCGAGCGTCTCACCACGCTCGACGGCGCCGACCGCGCCCTGGACGCCGAGGACCTGCTCATCACCGACTCGCCGGAGGGGGCGCGCGGGTCGCGCGTCCTGGGGCTGGCCGGCGTCATGGGCGGGGCGTCCTCCGAGGTGAGCGACGCGACCACCGACGTGCTCGTCGAGGCGGCGCACTTCGACCCGATCACCGTGGCGCGCACCGCGCGCCGCCACCGGCTGCCGTCGGAGGCTGCCAAGCGGTTCGAGCGCGGCGTCGACCCGCGCCTGCCCGCGGTCGCGGCGCAGCGCGTCGTCGACCTGCTGGTCGAGCTCGGCGGCGGCACCGCCGACCCGGCCGTGAGCGACCTGGACACGACCTCCGCGCCGGCGCCGGTCCGCCTCGACGTCAGCCTGCCCACGCGGCTGTCGGGCGTCGAGTACGACCGGGCGACGGTCGTGGGCATCCTCGAGCAGATCGGCGCCACGGTCACGCCGGTCGCGCCCGTCGAGACCACCATTCTCGTCACCCCGCCGACGTGGCGGCCCGACCTCACCGAGCCGGCCGCCCTGGTCGAGGAGGTCGTGCGCATCGCGGGCTACGACCAGATCCCGTCCGTCCTGCCCTCCGCCCCCGGCGGGCGCGGGCTCACGACCGAGCAGCGCGCGCGCCGCTCGGTCGCGCGCGCCCTGGCCGAGGCCGGGCTCGTCGAGGTCCTGTCGTACCCGTTCGTCGGCGAGGCCGACCTGGACGCGCTGGGGCTGCCGGACGAGGACGTGCGCCGGGTGACCCTGCGCCTCGCCAACCCGCTGGCGGACGACCGGCCGCTGATGCGCGCCGACCTGCTCACGACACTGCTCGACACGGCGCGCCGCAACTACTCGCGCGGGCTGGGCGACGTCGCCGTGTTCGAGATCGGGCTGGTCACGCGGCCGACGCCGGGCACCCCGGCGCCGCCGCAGCTGCCGGTCGGCGTGCGGCCGTCGGACGACGACCTCGAGGCGCTGGTGACCTCGGTGCCCGACCAGCCGAGGCACGTCGCGGGCGTGCTCACCGGCCGGGCCGAGCCCGCCGGCTGGTGGGGCGGCGGGCGCGCGGCCGACTGGGCGGACGCCCTCGACGCGGCCCGGATCGTCGCGCAGCGCGCGGGGGCCGGGGTCACGGTCGCGGCGGACACGGGCACCATGCCCTGGCATCCGGGCCGCTGTGCCGCGCTGGCGCTCGCGGACGGGACGGTCGTGGGGCACGCCGGCGAGCTGCACCCGAAGGTGGTGGAGCGGCTGGACCTGCCCGCGCGGGCGGCGGCGTTCGAGCTCGACCTGGGCGCGCTCATCGCGGCGGCGGGGGACGAGCCGGTCGCCGGGTTCCCGGTGTCGGCGTTCCCGGCGGCGAAGGAGGACTTCGCGTTCGTGGTCGACGCGACCGTGCCGGCCGCGGACGTGGAGGCAGCCGTGGCCGCGGGCGCGGGGCCGCTGCTGGAGGAGGCGCGGCTCTTCGACGTCTTCACCGGCGAGCAGGTGGGCGAGGGGCGCAAGTCGCTCGCGTACTCGGTGCGGCTGCGCGCCGCCGACCGCACGCTGACCGCCGACGACGTGCGCGCCGTGCGCGAGGGCGTCGTGGCGGCGGCCGCCGAGCGCGTGGGAGCCGTGCTGCGTGGCTGAGCCGTCTCCGGCGGTCGAGCCCGTCGAAACCACCGAACCCACGCCGCCTCCGGCCCGCACCGCGCTCGTGACGGGCGCGACCCGCGGCATCGGCCGCGCGGTCGCGCTCGCCCTCGCCCGGGCGGGGCTCGACGTCGCGCTGCTGGCCCGCGACGCGGACCGGCTGGCCGAGGTCGCCGACGAGGTGCGCGCCCTCGGCCGGGCCGTGGTCGCGCTGCCGTGCGACGTGACGGACGCGGCCGCCGTCGCCGCGGCGGTGCGCCGCGCGGAGGCCCCCGTGTCCGGGGGCGGCCTCGGCTCCGTGGACCTCCTGGTCAACAACGCCGGCCGCATCGACGCCGAGGTGCCGCTGTGGGAGGCCGACCCCGACGAGTGGTGGTCGGTGCTGGAGACCAACGTGCGCGGCCCGTTCCTGCTGGCCCGGCACGCGGTGCCGGGAATGCTGGCCCGCGGCGGTGGGCGCGTGGTTGATCTCGCCTCCGGCGCGAGCACGCACGAGATGGTCGCGTCGACCGCCTACAACGCGAGCAAGACGGCGTTGCTGCGGCTCGGCGCTGGCCTGCACGAGGCGGGGCACGAACGCGGGCTGCGCGTCTTCGAGCTCTCGCCCGGGACGGTCGCCACCGAGATGACCGCGGACATGCCGATGCACGCCGGGCGCACCGAGTGGACGCCGGTCGAGCGCACGGTGGAGATGGTCGTCGCGATCGCGCGCGGCGACCTCGACGCCTGCTCCGGCTGGTACCTGCGCGTCACGCACGACACCCCGGAGTCGCTGGCCCGGCTCGCGGCCCGGGCGTCGGGGCCCGCCGCGCGCCGGCTGCGCGTGCAGCCGGCGGCGGACGACGACCCCCTGGCCGGAGTGCTCACGGGGCGCTGATCTCGCGAACGTGGGCCGCGGGCCCGGGCCTCAGCGGCGCTCGTCGCGCCAGCGCACCCACTGCTCCACGAGCGACAGGTCGTAGTCGGGCCCGCCAACGCCGACCGTGAACAGGGTGGCGCCGGCGTCGAGGAGCGGGTCCCCGACCTCCGATGGCGGTGCGCCCACGCCGACCGACCGCTCGACGAGGCTCGCGGTGTCCCGCCCGACGGCCTCGCCGTGCTCGTCGAGGATCGCGGACTTGCGGCGCAGCGTCTCGACGTCGCCGAACGAGTGCCACACGTCGGCGTGCTCGGCCACGACCCGCAAGGTCTTCTTCTCGCCCCCGCCCCCGACGAGGACCGGGATCTCGCGCGTCGGGGCGGGGTTGCCCGCGGCCAGGCGCCGGCGGATGCGGGGGAGCGCCTCGGCGAGGTCGGCGATACGAGCTCCCGCGGTGCCGAACTCGTAGCCGAACTGGTCGTAGTCCTTGGCGAACCAGCCCGCCCCGATGCCGAGGATCAGGCGGCCGCCCGAGATGTGGTCGACGGTGCGGGCCATGTCGGCGAGCAGGTCGGGGTTGCGGTACGAGTTGCACGTGACGAGCGCGCCGATCTGCACGCGTTCGGTCTGCTCGGCCCAGGCGCCGAGCATGGTCCAGCACTCGAAGTGCTTGCCGTCGGGGTCGCCGTTGAGCGGGAAGAAGTGGTCCCAGTTGAAGATCACGTCGACCCCGGCGTCCTCCGCGCGGCGGACGGCGTCACGCAGCTGCTGGTAGTCGGCGTGCTGCGGCTGCAGCTGGACGCCGATGCGGATCGGGTGCTGGGTGTCGTTCATACGGCGAGCATAGGGACCCAGGTCACTCGAGGGTCGGCGACGTCCGCGTGGCGACCACGAACACCCGGCGGAAGGCGAGGGGCGTGCCGAACGCATGCCGGGGATAGGCCTCGCGCAGCGCCGCACCGAGGTCGGCGTCGAACCGGGCACGCAGGTCGGTGCCGTGCGCGGCGTCGTGGGCGTCGAGCGCGTGCAGCACCGGCTGCGCGCCGGTCGCGGAGATCCAGCGCAGCACCGGGTCCTCGCCGTCGAGTACGTGCGTGTAGATGGTCTCCCAGGTGTCGACCTCCCAGCCGGGGGCGGCGAGGATCCCCAGGTAGTCCGCCGGGTCGCCCACGGCGCGGCGCTCCACCGGCCCGACGACGGCGGCGTACGGCTCGCGCCCGGCGACCTCGCGCAGGAGCCGGTGGCTCGGTGCGTCGTGGTTGCCCGGCACGGAGAAGGCGAACGTCTGCTGCGCGGTGGCGGCGAGTGCCGGGAGCAGCTCGCGGTGCCCGGGCACCCACTGCAGGGTGGCGTTGCTGATCACGAGGTCGGCACCGTCGGCACCGTCGGCGCCCGGGACGGGGCCGCGGCCGGCGGCGAAGTCGCGCACGTCGGCGAGCTCGTACCGCCCGTCGGGGTCGGCGGACCTCGCCCGCTCGATCATCGCGGGGGAGGCGTCGAGCCCGACGAACGTCGCGCCCGGCCACCGCTCGCGCAGGACGGGCGTGAGGTGCCCCGGGCCGGAGCCCAGGTCGACGATGCTCGCGGGCTCGCGACGCACCCGCGCGACCAGCTCGCCGAAGGGGCGGGACCGCTCGTCGGTGTAGCTCAGGTAGGCGGTGGGGGACCAGTCGGCCACGGCAACTCCTTTGATGTCGAGTATCTCGACATCAAGATACACGTCGAGATGCATCGCGCGGCCGCCGCGGGCTAAGGCACCAGCAGCACCTTGCCCGTCGTGGCGCGACCCTCGAGCGCGCGGTGGGCCTCCCCGGCGTCCGCGAGCGGGAACCGTGCGCCGACGCGCACGTCGAGGTCGCCCCGCGCGGCCGCCCCGAGCACCTCGCCCGCCCGCCACTCGAGCTCGCCCCGGGTGAGCGTGTAGTGCGCCAGGGTGGGCCGCGTGAGGTACAGGGAACCGCCGGCGTTGAGCCGCTGCGGGTTGACCGGCGGCACCTGCCCCGACGCGCCGCCGAAGAGCACGAGGGTGCCGCGCGGACGCAGGGACGCGAGCGACGCGTCGAACGTCGCGCGGCCCACGCCGTCGTACGCCACGTGCACGCCCTGGCCGTCGGTGAGGTCGCGCACGACGGCGGGCAGCTCGGCCGCGACATCGTCCATCGCGGCGTAGTCCACCGTGTGCGCCGCGCCCGCCGCGGACGACAGGGCGGCCTTCTCCGGGGTCGAGACCGTGGTGACGACCCTGCCCCCGCGGGCCGCGGCCAGCTGGGTCGTGAGCAGGCCGACGCCACCCGCGCCGGCGGTGAGGAGCACGTCGTGACCGGGGCCGACCTCGAACGTGGATGCCACGAGGTAGTGGGCCGTCATGCCCTGCAGCGGCAGGGCGGCCGCGGTCACCAGGTCGAGCCCCGCCGGGACGCGGATGGCCTGCGCCGCCGGGACGGCGACGAGCTCGGCGTACGAGCCGGGGGTGTCGTGCCAGGACACCTCGTCGCCGACCGCGAAGCCGGTCACCTCCGCGCCGACCGCCTCGACCGTGCCCGATCCCTCGACGCCCGCCACGTGCGGGTAGTCCATCGCGTACACGCCGGCGCGCCGGTACGTATCGATGAAGTTCACCCCCGCCGCCGCGACGCGGACGAGGAGCTGGTCCGGCCCAGGCGAGGGATCGGGGAGCTCGGTGTACGACAGGACCTCGGGACCGCCCGCCTCACGGGCCACGACTGCGTGCATGCGTCCGAGCCTACGGGTGCCCGGGATGTCGCCGCCCGGGCCTCAGTCGTCGATCGGGTCGAGCCGCTCGCCGGCGCGGACGGGCGTCGTCACCCGGTTGCCGGCGGGCGCGAGCGGGCACGTCCATGCCGGGTCGTAACGGCAGGACGGGTGGTAGGCGAAGTTGAGGTCCACCACCACGCGCCCGTCGTGGCCGCCGAGCTCGGCGCCCTTCGCGGTGTCCAGCAGGTACCGCCCGCCGCCGTACGTCTCGGTGCCCGCAGTGCCGTCCCGCAGCGGGACGAACAGGCCGCCGCCGTACTGGGCGAGCCACCACGCGTCGAGGGTCCCGACACCCGGCACCTCGAGGACCCCGACGCGCTCCATCGTCGTCACGCCGTCCGATCCGGTGTCGACGTCGAGGCTCGCGGGGGCCGCGGGCCGCAGGGCCAGCTCGAAGCGCAGCGCGGGATCGTAGGGCCAGACGGGGATCCCGCTGTGGCGCAGCGGGTCGTCGCCGGCGAGCGGGCTCTGCGGGTGGGTGCGGAACAGCGCGTCGCGACCCGCCCGCCACCGCGCGTGCCCGGCCGCCGGGTCCGGGTCTGCCCGGGCGTCCGCGTAGAGCTCGGCGACGCGGCGGCGCCAGTCGGTGAGCTCGAGGGCGGTGCCCGGCGTCACCGAGCTCACGACGCCGCCTCGAGCTCGGCCAGCAGGAACGTGTCGCCGTCGGCGTGCCGCCAGGGCGCGTACCGCCCCCACCGCAGCCCGGCGCTCGCGGCCGGCGCGGCGAGGAGCTCGGGCGTGGTGAAGCGGTCGTGGTGCACCGGGAAGTCGTGCCGTTGCCGCGCTGGCCGGCCGAAGCCGGTGAAGGTCGCGGTGACCGCGCGGCCGCCGGGCCGCAGCACGCGGGCCCACTCCGCCATCGCGGCGTACGCGTCGGGCATCAGGTGCAGGGCCGTGACGCAGGTGATCAGGTCCGCCGACCGGTCAGCGAACGGCAGTGCCGCCGCGTCCGCCAACAGCAGCGTCGCGTCGGGCAGCTCGCGCCGCGCGGCCGCGAGCATCGCGGGGGAGAGATCGACACCCATCAGGCGCAGGGGCGCGGCCGACGACGCCCGCAGCGCGCGCAGGACCAGCCCGGTGCCGGTCGCGACGTCCAGGACGTCGAGGGCGGCGGGCGTGTCGAGACCACCGCCCGCCGTCTCGCCGAGCTCGCAGAAGGCGGCGACCTCGGTGGCGAGATCGCGATGCATGCGGCTCTCGTCGTAGGTGGCGGCGCGCGCGTCGTAGGCGGCCGCAACGGCGCCGGCGGGTTCGTCGTGCGTGGAGGTGCTGGTCATGACCTCGACCCTATGCTGCGCCTGTGACCAGCGACACGAACAGCGACACGAACAGCGACACGGCCGCGACGTTCGACATCCGCCCCGCGACCGACGACGACTGGCAGGCCCTGTGGCCGATCGTCGAGGCCGTGGTGCGCGCGGGCGAGACCTACGCCTACCCGCTGGACCTCACGAGCGACCAGGGGCGGGGCCTGTGGCTGGAGCGCCCGCCGGGCGTGACGGTCGTCGCCGAGCGCCCCGACGGCATGGTGCTCGGCACCGCGAAGATGGGGCCCAACCGGCCCGGCCACGGCGACCATGTCGGGACGGCGTCGTTCATGGTGTCGCCCGCGGCGCGCGGGCTCGGCGTCGGCCGGGCGCTGGGGGAGCGCGTCGTCGCCTGGCATCGCGCGCAGGGCTACCGGGGGATCCAGTTCAACGCCGTCGTGGAGACGAACACCGCGGCGATACGCCTGTGGCGGTCGCTGGGCTTCGAGATCGTCGGCACGGTGCCCGGGGCGTTCCGCAGCCCGACCCACGGGTACGTCGGGCTGCACGTCATGTACCTGCCGCTCACGGGCTGAGACGGCCGGCGTCGGCTTGGGATCCCACTGCATAGATATGTATAGTGCTGCATATGGTCAGCACCCAGTCGCAGCTCCGCGTCGCGGTGGCCGGTGCGTCGGGCTATGCCGGGGGCGAGTTCCTCCGGCTGGCGGCCCGCCACCCCCACCTCGAGGTCGGCACCCTCACCGCCCACTCGAACGCCGGCTCGCGCCTCGGCGAGCTGCAGCCGCACCTGCGCTCGCTCGCCGGCCGCGTGCTGGAGCCGACGACGCCCGAGGCGCTCGCCGGTCACGACGTGGTCGTGCTCGGGCTGCCCCACGGTGCGTCCGGCGAGATCGCCGCGCAGCTCCCCGACGACGTGCTCGTGCTCGACCTCGGCGCCGACCACCGCCTCGCGTCCGCAGCGGACTGGGAGGCCTTCTACGGCTCGCCGCACGCCGGCACCTGGCCCTACGGGCTGCCCGAGCTGCTCCACGCCGACGGCGCCGGTGTCGTGACGGGCCGCCAGCGCGACGAGCTCCCCGGCGCCCGTCGGATCGCCGTGCCCGGCTGCAACGTCACCGCCGTCACGCTGGGGCTGCAGCCCGGCGTCGCCACCGGGCTCGTGAGCCCGTCCGACGTCGTCGCGGTCCTTGCCAACGGGTACTCGGGCGCCGGCAGGTCGCTCAGGCCCCACCTGCTCGCCGCCGAGGGCCTCGGGTCCGCCCTGCCCTACGCCGTGGGCGGCACGCACCGGCACATCCCCGAGATCGCGCAGAACCTCCGCGTGGCCGGGGCGCCCGAGGTGTCGATCAGCTTCACGCCCACGCTCGTGCCGATGTCCCGCGGCATCCTCGCCACGGTCACGGCGCGGCTCGCGCCGGGCCACGAGGGCGCGACCGCGGACGAGGTGCGCGACGTCTGGGAGCAGGCCTACGCCGACGAGCCGTTCGTCGAGCTCCTGCCGCCAGGGCAGTGGCCCACGACGGCCGCCACGCTCGGCGCGAACACCGCGCTCGTGCAGGTGGCGCTCGACGAGGCCGTCGGTCGCGTCGTGACGGTCACCGCCATCGACAACCTCGTCAAGGGCACCGCCGGCCAGGCGGTCCAGGCCATGAACCTTGCCCTCGGCCTGCCGGAGACGGCGGGCCTGATCACCGAAGGAGTCGCACCATGAACCCACCCCACGAGTTCACTCGTTGCGCTCGCGAACTCGAGGGGGCCCCGGAATGAGCGTCACCGCCGCCCAGGGGTTCCGGGCCGCCGGCGTCACCGCCGGGCTCAAGTCCTCCGGCACCCCGGACCTCGCCCTCGTGGTCAACGACGGCCCGCAGCACGCGGCCGCCGCCGTCTTCACGAGCAACCGCGTGGTCGGCGCGCCGGTGATGTGGTCCCGACAGGCGGTGAAGGACGGCGTCGCGCGCGCCGTCGTGCTGAACTCCGGGGCCGCGAACGTGTGCACCGGGCCGGGCGGGTTCCAGGACTCCCATGCGACCGCCGAGAAGGTCGCCGACGAGCTCGGCATCGGGGCGATCGACGTGCTCGTCGCGTCGACCGGCTTGATCGGCGTGCGGCTGGCGGCCGAGAAGCTGCTGGCGGGCATCCCCGTCGCCGTCCGCGCGCTCGCGGACGACGAGGCCGGCGGCATGTCCGCTGCCACGGCGATCATGACCACGGACAGCGTGCCCAAGGCCGCGGTGCGCACGATCGAGACCGCCGACGGCACCGTCACCGTGGGCGGTATGGCCAAGGGCGCCGGCATGCTCGCTCCCGCGCTGGCCACGATGCTCTGTGTCATCACGACCGACGCCGTCGTGGACGCCGGGGCGGCCGACGCCGCACTGCGCGCCGCAACCCGCACCACGTTCGACCGGGTCGACTCGGACGGCTGCATGTCCACCTCCGACACCGTGGTGCTCATGGCCTCGGGCGCCTCGAACGCGGCCCCCGACGACGTCGCGTTCGCCGACGCCGTGACCGCCGTCTGCGCGGACCTGGCCCGCCAGCTCGTGGCCGACGCCGAGGGCTCGTCCCACGACATCGCCATCACCGTGGCGCACGCCACGACGGAGGACGCCGGCCTGGCGGTCGCCCGCGCCGTCAGCCGGTCCAACCTGGTCAAGGCCGCGATCTTCGGCAACGACCCCAACTGGGGGCGCATCCTGTCCCAGGTGGGCACGGTGCCCGAGGAGGTCGCGCCGTTCGACCCGGCCGAGCTCGACGTGAGCGTCAACGGCGTCATGGTCTGCAAGGCGGGCGGGGCGCACGAGCCGCCCGAGAAGGTGGACCTCGCCGCTGCGCGCGACGTCGCGATCACGATCGACCTGCACGCCGGCGACGCCGAGATCACGCTGTGGACCAACGACCTCACGCACGCGTACGTCCACGAGAACAGCGCGTACAGCTCATGAGCAGCGACGTGGTGAACGGTCTGGAGCCCGGCCAGAAGGCCGAGGTGCTCCTCGAGGCGCTGCCCTGGCTGCAGGAGTTCGACGGCGCGCTGGTGGTCGTCAAGTACGGCGGCAACGCGATGGTCGACGACGAGCTCAAGGCCGCGTTCGCCCAGGACATGGTGTTCCTTCGGCAGGTGGGCCTGCGCCCCGTCGTGGTGCACGGCGGCGGCCCGCAGATCAACGCGATGCTCGAGCGGCTCGACATCCCCAGCGAGTTCCGCGGCGGGCTGCGGGTCACGACGCCCGAGGCGATGGAGGTGGTGCGCATGGTGCTCACCGGCCAGGTCTCGCGCGAGCTCGTGGGCCTCATCAACGCGCACGGCCCGCGCGCGGTCGGCCTGTCGGGGGAGGACGGCGGCCTGTTCGGCGCCACCCGCCGGCACGCGGTCGTGGACGGGGAGCCCGTCGACGTGGGCCTGGTGGGAGACGTCGTCGAGGTGCATCCGGCGGCGGTGCAGGACCTGCTCGACGCCGGGCGGATCCCGGTGGTCTCCACCGTGGCGCCCGACGTCGACGACCCCACCCAGGTGCTCAACGTGAACGCCGACACCGCCGCCGCGGCGCTCGCGGTCGCCCTCGGGGCCACGAAGCTCATCGTGCTCACCGACGTCGAGGGCCTGTACACGTCGTGGCCGGACAAGGACTCGCTGGTCGAGGAGATCGCGGCCCCCGCCCTGGCCGCCCTGCTGCCGAGCCTGTCCGCCGGGATGGTGCCCAAGATGGAGGCCTGCCTGCGGGCCGTCCAGGGCGGAGTGCCGCGCGCCACCGTCATCGACGGCCGCCAGCCGCACTCGGTGCTGCTCGAGGTCTTCACCACGCGCGGCAACGGCACGATGGTCATCCCCGGGCAGGCGTCGGTCGAGCCGGCGGTTGAGCCTGTCGAAACCCGGAGGCGGAACTCATGAGCGACGCAGCCCCCCTGGAGGCCGCGACCGGCGGCGCCGTGGCCGAGGCCTCGAACACCGACTCCAACGCAGCCTGGACGGACCGTTACACCCACGCGGTGATGGACACGTTCGGCCCGCCCCAGCGCGTGCTGGTGCGCGGCGAGGGTGCGTACGTGTGGGACGCCGACGGGCGCCGGCTCCTGGACCTGCTCGCCGGGATCGCGGTGAACGCCCTCGGGCACGCGCACCCCACGCTCACCGCCGCGATCAGCGCCCAGCTCGGCACGCTCGGCCACGTCTCGAACTTCTTCGCCACCCCCACGCAGATCGGGCTCGCGGAGACGCTGCTGCGGCTCGCGGGTGCGCCCGACGGCTCGCGCGTGTTCTTCACCAACTCGGGCACCGAAGCGGTCGAGGCGGCGTTCAAGATGGCGCGCCGCAACCGCTTCGACGGCGATGGCGGCGAGGGCGGCGATGACGGCAGGAGCGGCGTCGCGCGCACCCGCGTGCTCGCGCTCGAGGGCGGCTTCCACGGCCGCTCGATGGGCGCACTGGCCCTCACGGCCAAGGCCGCCTACCGGGACCCGTTCGAGCCGCTGCCCGGTGGCGTCGAGCACGTGCCGTTCGGCGACACCGCGGCGCTGGAGGAGGCCTTCTCCCCGGCCGCGGTGGCCGAGCGGGGCGGCGTCGCCGCGCTCGTCCTGGAGCCCCTGCAGGGCGAGGCCGGCGTGCGGGCCCTGCCGGCCGGCTACCTGGCGCACGCCCGCTGGCTCACTACCGAGGCCGGCGCGCTGCTCGTGCTCGACGAGGTCCAGACCGGCGTCGGACGCACCGGGTCGTGGTTCGCGTTCCAGCAGCCCGAGATCGGGGGCGGCGTGGTGCCCGACGTCGTGACGGTGGCCAAGGGCCTCGGCGGCGGCTTCCCGGTGGGCGCGGCGATCGCGTTCGGCGAGCGCGCCGCGACCCTGCTGGGCCGCGGCCAGCACGGCACCACGTTCGGCGGCAACCCCGTGGCGGCCGCCGCGGGCCTCGCGACCCTCGGCGTGATCGAGCGGGACGGGCTGCTGGAGAACGTGCGCCGTGTGGGCCACGAGCTGCGCACCGCGATCGAGGCGGGCGGCAACCCGCTGATCGACGGCGTGCGCGGCCGCGGCCTCCTGCTCGCCGTCCAGCTGACCCGTCCGGTCGCGGCGCAGGTGGCGGCGCAGGCGCTCGACGCCGGGTTCGTCGTCAACGCCGTCGCGCCCGACGCGATCCGGCTGGCGCCGCCGCTGATCCTCACCGCGGAGCAGGCGCGCGCCGCCGCCCGCTTCTTCGCCTCCGTGACCGTCCCCGACACCACCGAAACCGCTGACCTGCCCGTTGAAAGGGAGCCCTGATGCCCCGCCACTTTCTCCGCGACGACGACCTCACCCCGGACGAGCAGCGCGAGGTCCTCGAGCTCGGCATGGCCTTCCGGGAGGACCGGTTCGTGCGTGCCCCGCTCGCCGGCCCGCAGGGCGTCGCGATCCTCTTCGACAAGCCGACGCTGCGCACCCAGCTGTCCTTCGCCACGGGTGTCGCCGAGCTCGGCGGGTTCCCGGTGGCCGTGGACGGCCGGCTCGCCCAGGTGGGCGTGCGCGAGTCCGTGGCGGACGTGACGCGGGTGCTCGACCGGCAGGTGTCCGCCATCGTGTGGCGCACCTTCGGCCAGGACCGGATCGACGAGATGGCCGCGGTCTCCCGCGTCCCCGTCGTGAACGCGCTCACCGACGGCTTCCACCCGTGCCAGATCCTCGCCGACCTCCTTACGGTCGCCCAGCACCGCGGCGGCATCTCCGCGCTGCCCGGTCAGCGCCTCGCGTACGTGGGCGACGCCGCGAACAACATGGCGGCCTCGTACCTGCTCGGCGGGGTCACGGCCGGGCTGCACGTCGCCGTCGCCGGGCCCGAGGGCTACCTTCCGCCCGCCGACGTCGTGGCGCGGGCGGAGGAGATCGCCCGCACGACGGGCGGCTCGGTGACCGTCACGACCGACGCCCGCGCGGCCGCCCGGGACGCCGACGTCGTCGCCGCGGACACCTGGGTCTCCATGGGCGACGAGGACGAGGCGGCCGAGCGGCTCGCCGCCCTCGACGCCTTCCGCGTGGACGACGCGCTGATGTCCGTCGCGGCCGACGACGCGATCTTCCTGCACTGCCTGCCCGCCTATCGGGGCAAGGAGGTCACCGCGGAGGTGATCGACGGACCCGCGTCGGTGGTGTGGGACGAGGCGGAGAACCGGTTGCACGCCCAGAAGGCGCTGCTCACCTGGCTGCTGGAACACCGATGAGCGCCACGGACAGCGCCGTGTCGTCCGGTCAGGCCACGGGGCCGACGACGAAGGCCGCCCGGCACGCGCGGATCGTCGACATCGTGCGGCGCACCGCGATCCACTCGCAGGCCGAGCTGGCCCGCGAGCTCTCCGACGCCGGCGTCACCGTCACCCAGGGCACGCTGTCGCGCGACCTCATCGAGCTGCGGGCCGAGAAGGTGCGCAACGCCTCCGGGTCGCTCGTCTACGCCGTGCCGGGTGAGGGCGGGGACCGCAGCGTCCAGGCGGCGGGCATCGGCGACGACGAGGTCGAGTACGTCGCGGCCCGCCTGGCCCGGCTGTGCAACGACCTGCTCGTCTCCGCGGAGGCGTCGGCCAACCTCGTGGTGCTGCGTACCCCGCCCGGGGCGGCCAACTACCTCGCCTCCGCCATCGACCACTCCGTCCTCCCGGGGGTGCTCGGCTCGATCGCCGGGGACGACACGATCCTCGTGATCGCCCGCGACCCGCTCGGCGGCGACGAGCTCGCCCGCCGGTTCCTCGAGCTCACCCAACCCTGAGGGTCGTGCCCGACCGGGCCGCCCCTGCCAGAATCGACCTGAACCCCGCGCCAGAAAGAGAAACTTGAGATGACTGATCGCGTCGTGCTCGCCTACTCGGGCGGCCTGGACACCTCCGTCGCCATCGGCTGGATCGCCGAGGCCACCGGCGCCGAGGTGGTGGCCGTGGCCGTCGACGTCGGCCAGGGCGGCGAGGACATGAACGTGGTGCGCAAGCGTGCCCTCGACTGCGGCGCGGTGGAGGCGTACATCGCCGACGCGCGCGACGAGTTCGCCGCCGAGTACTGCATGCCCGCCCTGCGGGCCAACGGCATGTACCTCGACCGCTACCCGCTCGTGTCCGCGATCTCGCGCCCCGTGATCGTCAAGCACATGGTGCGTGCGGCCCGCCAGTTCGGCGCCACGACCGTCGCGCACGGCTGCACCGGCAAGGGCAACGACCAGGTGCGCTTCGAGGTCGCGACGACGTCGCTCGCCCCCGACCTCAAGACGATCGCCCCGGTGCGCGACCTCGCACTCACGCGCGAGAAGGCCATCGAGTACGCGGAGCGCCACGACCTGCCGATCGCGACCACCAAGAAGAACCCGTTCTCGATCGACCAGAACGTCTGGGGCCGCGCGGTGGAGACCGGCTTCCTCGAGGACATCTGGAACGAGCCCACCAAGGACGTCTACTCCTACACCGACGACCCGACGTTCCCGCCGGTCGCCGACGAGGTCGTCATCACGTTCGACCAGGGCGTCCCGGTCGCGCTCGACGGCGTCGCCGTCACCCCCCTGCAGGCGATCCAGGAGATGAACCGCCGCGCTGGCGCCCAGGGCGTGGGCCGCATCGACATCGTCGAGGACCGGCTCGTGGGCATCAAGTCCCGCGAGATCTACGAGGCGCCGGGCGCGGTCGCGCTCATCGCCGCGCACCAGGAGCTCGAGAACATCACGCTCGAGCGCGAGCAGGCCCGCTTCAAGCGGACCGTCGAGCAGCGCTGGGCCGAGCTGGTCTACGACGGTATGTGGTTCTCCCCGCTGAAGAAGAACCTCGACACCTTCGTGGACGAGACGCAGAAGTACGTCTCGGGCGACATCCGCATGGTGCTGCACGGCGGGCGCGCCACCGTGACGGGCCGCAGGTCGGAGCAGAGCCTGTACGACTTCAACCTCGCCACCTACGACGAGGGCGACTCGTTCGACCAGTCGCACGCCAAGGGCTTCATCGAGATCTACGGCCTGGCCGCCAAGCAGGCCGCCGCCCGCGACGAGAAGTTCGGCAACGGCGTGGACTTCGGCGCCGGGGAGTTCTGATGGGCTCCGAGGTCACGCCCCCGGGCGGTGGCGCGGGGCCCGACGGCAAGCTGACCACGCAGGCCGACAACGTGTCCCTGTGGGGCGGCCGGTTCTCCGGCGGCCCGTCGCCGGAGCTGCGGGCCCTGTCCCAGTCGACGCACTTCGACTGGGTGCTCGCGGCCTACGACATCCGCGGCTCCCAGGCGCACGCGCGGGTGCTGCACGCCGCCGGCCTGCTGGACGACGACGAGCTGTCCGGGATGCTCGACGCGCTCGACCGCCTGCGCGCGGACGTCGAGTCGGGGGCGTTCCTCCCGGTCCTGGGCGACGAGGACGTGCACACCGCCCTCGAGCGGGGCCTCATCGAGCGGGCGGGCGTCGAGCTGGGCGGCAAGCTCCGCGCGGGCCGGTCCCGCAACGACCAGATCGCCACGCTGGTGCGGCTGTACCTGCGGGACAACGCGCGCGCGGTCGCCCTCCGGGTGCTCGACGTCGCGGACGCGCTGATCGTGCAGGCCGAGGCCGCCGGCGACGCCGTCATGCCGGGCCGCACCCATCTCCAGCACGCGCAGCCCGTGCTGCTCGCCCACCAGCTCCTGGCGCACGCGTGGCCGCTGCTGCGCGACGTCGACCGGCTCGTGGACTGGGACGTGCGCGCGGCGCGCTCGCCGTACGGGTCGGGGGCGCTCGCGGGCTCGTCCCTCGGGCTGGACCCGGCCGCGGTCGCGGCCGAGCTCGGCTTCGACGAGCCGGTGGAGAACTCGATCGACGGCACCGCCGCGCGCGACGTCGTGGCCGAGTTCGCGTTCGTGGCGGCGATGGTCGGCATCGACCTGTCCCGGCTGTCGGAGGAGATCATCCTCTGGAACACCAAGGAGTTCGGCTTCGTGCGGCTGGACGACTCGTGGTCGACCGGGTCGAGCATCATGCCGCAGAAGAAGAACCCGGACATCGCGGAGCTCGCGCGCGGCAAGGCCGGCCGGCTGGTGGGCGACCTCACGGGGCTGCTCACCACGCTCAAGGGCCTGCCGCTGGCATACAACCGCGACCTGCAGGAGGACAAGGAGCCGGTCTTCGACCAGGTGACGACGCTCACCGTGCTCCTGCCCGCCTTCGCGGGGATGGTGCGGACCCTGACGTTCGACACCGACCGGATGGCCGAGCTCGCGCCGCAGGGCTTCTCGCTGGCCACCGACATCGCCGAGTGGCTGGTGCGCCAGGGCGTCCCGTTCCGCGTGGCGCACGAGGTCGCGGGCGCGTGCGTGCGGGTCTGCGAGGCGCGCGGCATCGAGCTGTGGGACCTCACCGACGCCGACCTGGCCGCGATCTCCGAGCACCTCACCCCGGGCGTCCGGGAGGTGCTGAGCGTCGAGGGCTCGGTCGCGTCGCGCGACGCTGTGGGCGGCACCGCCCCGGCCCGGGTCGCCGAGCAGCTCGAGGCGGCCAAGGAGCGGTCCGCGGAGTTCCGCATCTGGGCGGATGGCTGACGATGGCTGACGATGCTCGATGACGGCACCGGACGACGTGCTCGACGCGCTCGCGGAGCGCGTCCGGTCCGCGGTGCCCCGGCTCCCCGGGGCCGGGGCACCGGAACCGTGGCGCCGCACGCGCCTCGTGTGCGTCGATGGGCCGGCCGGGTCGGGCAAGTCCACGCTCGCCACCCAGCTCGTCGCGCGGTTCGCGTGCCAGGTCGTGCACCTGGACGACCTCTACGAGGGCTGGGAGGCCGGGCCCGACGGCGGAGCGCGCCGCCTGCGTGAGTGGGTCCTGGACCCGCTCGCCGGGGGCCGGGCGGGTCGCTACCGGCGCTACGACTGGGTGGCGGGGGAGTACGCCGAGCCGCATGACGTCGAGCCTGGGCTGGTGCTCGTCGTCGAGGGCTGCGGCGCCGCGGCGCGGCAGGTCGACCCGTGGGTGGCGCTGCGCGTGTGGGTCGAGGCGGACGACGACGTGCGCCTGGCGCGGGGTCTCGACCGCGACGGCGCCGGCGCGCGCGACCACTGGGTGCGCTGGATGGCCGACGAGCGCGCCCACTACGCGGTCGAGCGCACCCGCGAGCGGGCCGACGTCCGGCTGGACGGGTTCGGCCGGTGTGCCGGGCCGGGAGATCGCGCCGACCGGTCGCGCGGGGCGTCATGATCGGGGGATGAGCGTCCCCGACCACGACTGGTACGACCGCCCCGTGCTCGAGGTCGCCCGCGACCTGTTGGGCGCGACCCTCACCCGGCGGACCCCGGAGGGCACGGTCGCCCTGCGCCTCACGGAGGTCGAGGCCTACGACGGCGGGCGGGACCCCGGCTCGCACGCGTTCCGGGGGCCGACGGCGCGCAACGCGACGATGTACGGCGAGCCCGGGCACCTGTACGTCTACCGGCACCTGGGCCTGCACCACTGCGTCAACGTGGTGTGCGGGCCGGTGGGCTCGGCGTCGGCGGTCCTCCTGCGGGCCGGGGAGGTCACCGGCCCCGTCGGCGTCGAGCTCGCCCGCCGTCGCCGCCTCGCACGGGGGGTGGTCCGCCACGAGCGCGACCTCGCGCGGGGGCCGGCCCGCCTGACGGTCGCCCTCGCGCTGGACGGGTCCGACGACGGCGCGGACGTCACCGTGCCGGGCGGACCGGTGGAGCTGAGCGTCGGCGCGAGCGTCGGGTCCGCCTGCGTGGAGACCGGACCGCGCGTGGGGGTCAGCGGCGACGGTGGGCGCGGCGACCTGTACCCGTGGCGGCTGTGGCTTCGCGAGGAGCCCACCGTCTCCGACTACAGGGCCGTGACGCCGCGGAGGCCGAAGGCCGAAAAGCAGTCCGGGTGAGGGTGCGACGTCGGGCAGACTAGGCCTGCGGCCCGGCGACGGGCAGCGATCCGCGACCAAGGAGATGACACGGTGACCGACATCCTCGACGAGCTGCACTGGCGGGGCCTGGTGGCGCAGTCCACCGACGAGGCCGCGCTGCGTTCTGCGCTGGCCGAGGGACCCGTCACCTATTACGCGGGCTTCGACCCGACCGCGCAGAGCCTGCACATCGGGCACATGGTGCAGCTGCTGAACATGCGCCGGCTGCAGCTCGCGGGGCACCGTCCCCTCGCCCTCGTCGGCGGGGCCACCGGCCTGATCGGGGACCCGCGGCCGACCACCGAGCGCTCCATGCAGTCGCGCGACGTCGTGGCGGGCTGGGTCGACCGGATCCGTGGGCAGATCGAGCCGTTCCTCGACTTCGAGGGGCCGGCCGCGGCACGCATGGTCAACAACCTCGACTGGACCGGGTCCATGTCGGCGATCGACTTCCTGCGCGATGTCGGCAAGCACTTCCGGGTCGGCACCATGCTGGGCAAGGACATCGTGGCGCGGCGCCTGCGTTCGGACGAGGGCATCAGCTACACGGAGTTCAGCTACCAGGTCCTGCAGGGCATGGACTTCCGCGAGCTCTACGAGCGGCACGGGTGCACGCTGCAGCTCGGGGGCAACGACCAGTGGGGCAACCTGCTGTCCGGCGTCGAGCTGATCCGCAAGACGGACGCCGCCGCCGTGCACGCCATGACGTCGCCGCTCATCACGAGGGCGGACGGCACCAAGATGGGCAAGTCCGAGGGGGGGGCTGTCTGGCTCGACCCGGAGCTCACCAGCCCGTACGCCTTCTACCAGTACTGGCTCAACACCGCCGACGCCGACGTCGTGAAGTACCTCAAGGTGTTCACCTTCCGATCCCGCGAGGAGATCGAGGCGCTCGCGGGGGAGGTGGCGGAGCGGCCGTTCGCCCGCGAGGCGCAGCGGGCGCTCGCGGGGGATCTGACCACGCTCGTGCACGGGCAGTCCGCCACAGACGGCGTGATCGCGGCGAGCCAGGCCCTGTTCGGCCGGGGTGAGCTGGCCGGGCTCGACGCCGCCACCCTCGGCGCGGCCGTCGCCGAGCTGCCGCGGACGGTCGCGAAGGCGGGCGACCTCGTGGTCGACGCGCTCGTGGGGTCGGGCCTGGTCCCGTCAAAGGCTGCGGCCCGCCGTGCGATCGGTGAGGGCGGGGCCTATGTCAACAACGCGAAGGTGGAGTCCGAGGACGCCGCCCTCCGCACGGAGGACCTGCTGCACGGCCGCTACGCGGTGCTGCGCCGCGGCAAGCGGACCCTCGCGGTCGCGATCGCCGAGTAGCACGCGGGAACCTGCACCCCGCACGCAGGGTGCGGACGGCAGGGCCCTGGGGCGCACCCTGCGCACCCCGGGGCCCTGACCCGTCTCTGCAGCGGCGACACCGGGACAAAGGCGCAGGTCAGGGGCCGATTTGGCCCTTCGGCCGAGGTGTGTGTAATGTTCTGGTCGTTCGCCCGACACGGAGAACGGACACCGAGGAGACGGCCGAGAGGCCGGGTACCGGTGGCCGGCCCAGGGCGGACATCCCGAATCCTTCTTCACGAGGGCGACGAGTGCGCTCTCGTTCGGGACGGGCGTTCGATCCATCCAGTTCAGGCTCCGGCCGGGATTTGACGGAGAGGGACGAACCGAGTAAGGTTGAGGGGTTGCCCCGGCGGGGTCAGGACGAAGGTTCTGGTCTTGTGGGTGTGCGTCGGTTGTTTGAGAACTCAACAGTGTGTTTGATAGTCAATGCCAAAGTTTTT
>NZ_JCAIUK010000020.1:0-1313 GCF_059445475.1 Isoptericola sp. Y581
CGGCGGTCTCAACCGGTCATCGCAACACCGGTTTGATCACGGGGCTGAGAGTAGCTCGGCGAGCTTCTCAGCGGGGGTGGCCCAGCCGAGGGTTTGTCGGGGCCGGGTGTTGAGTGCTTCGGCGACGTCCTCGAGGTCGGTAGCGGGGTGGACGGATAGGTCGGTGCCTTTGGGGTAGTACTGGCGCAAGAGCCCGTTGGTGTTCTCGTTGGTGCCGCGTTGCCAGGGCGAGTGCGGGTCGCAGAAGTACAGGTCGATGGGGTCGGTGAACCCGATATCGATGCCGGCGCGCGCGTTCGGAGTCATCTCGCGGCCCTGGTCCCAGGTCAGGGTGCGGCGTAGATGCGCTGGCAGGGTAGTGATCTTGGTCCGCATCGCGCCCGCGACCTGGTCGGCGGCGTATCCGTTGGGCAGGTGTAGCAGCAGCACGAACCGGGTGGTGCGTTCGACCAGGGTCCCGATCGCGGACTTGTTCGCCGTGCCGATGATCAAGTCGCCCTCCCAGTGGCCGGGCACGGCCCGGTCGGTGACTTCGGCCGGGCGCTGGGAGATCAGGACCTCGGGCGCCACCGGGCGGCGTCCTTGCTGGTTGGCACGTGTCTGCGCGAGCGGACGGCGCCGGGCCCGCCCGGTGCGCAACGCGGTGTGCAGCTCCTTGCGTAGCCCGCCGCGGCCCTGGACATACAACGCCTGGTAGATCGTCTCGTGGCTGACCCGCATGGACTCATCATCGGGGAAATCGATCCGCAGCCGGTTGGAGATCTGCTGCGGGCTCCACACCCGCGCCCGGCCGCTGTCGGGGCGCACCGTGCCGTCCAGGCGGGCCTCGACATACGCGGCCAACCGCGCGCTGCCCGCGAGCTTGCGTTGGTCGTCCTTCGCACGGGCCGCCTGCCTGTCTCGGTGGGCTTGGGCGATCGAGGGCACGTATCGGCCATCACTGGACCGCCGCCCGCGATGGCGCAGTTCGCGGCTGATCGTCGAGGCCGGACGCCCCAACCGGCGCGCGATCTCCCGACCCGAACGTCCCGCGGCGTGCCATAGTCCGATCTGCTCGCGCTCCTCGAACGACAAGAACCGCCCCGAGGGCGCGACAAGATCCAGATCAGGCACCCCGCCAGCCTGGCCGATCCATTCCTGTGCCGTGCGTCTGGACACGCCCGCTGCCGCGGCGGCCAAGCCCACATCCCCACCATCGAGCCACGAGCGCCAGAACACCCGCCGCCAGTGTCGCGGTACCGCAATCCCGCCACGCACCATCCGAAACACCCCATCCAGAATCAGGGTGTTGCGATGACCGGTTGAGACCGCCT
>NZ_JCAIUK010000021.1:0-975 GCF_059445475.1 Isoptericola sp. Y581
CTGAGGTTTTCTCACCAGCGTGATCGCCGGGTCCCGCGTTGAAGGTTGAGTAGCACGAGTGCTGCGGCGGTGATCTCGGTGATGCGGGCGGGGTCGAGGGTGATCATCTGTAGGGCGGGCCAGGTCTTCTTCAGCAGCGCGTTGCCTCGCTCGGCGACGGCTCGCAGTCCGGTGAGGAGCTTGTTGCGGGTCACGTCGTCGGGGTGGGGGTTGGCGGGCAGGCGTCTGGGGTGCCTGATCCCGATTCCGGCACCTTGGTAGCCCTTGTCGGTCAGGGTGGGCAGGCCGGCGGCTGCTGCGGGGTAGAGCGCCGGCAGCACGAACGCTCTCGCGGCGGTGATGTCGTGTGTCGATCCGGGCGAGACCGGCGAGACCCAGGCCGGGTAGCCGGTCGGGTCGCACAGCACCTGGATGTTGCCGCCGTGGCGGTGGTGCTTACCGGAGTACCAGGACTCCGCGCCCGAGGGATTCTGTGGGCCGTGCAGCTGGGCGATCGGCACAAGCGTGCCGTCCAGGCAGACGAACGGCCAGTTCTCCTGGCGGGCTGTGGTCAGCACGTCGCTCAGGACGGGGGCGCGGGAGGCAATCACGTCGATGGCCTCGTGCAGGTAGCGGTACGCCGTCGCGGTCGAGATCCCCGCGTCGCGGGCGAGCATGTGCACGCGGGTGGCGTCCTTGAACCAACGCAGCACCAGCAGCGCCTGGGTCCGCGCGGTGGCGGCGCGCTGCCAGGGGCGGATGTCGTGGGTGCGACGGTGGGTGGTGATCCAGCGGGTCACCACGGCCGCGGTGTGAGCGGGCACGTCGAGGGTGGCACGATAGGTGATCAAGCAGGGTCCCAGTCGTCCAGTTTGTGTGTTTGGCGACTTGCATCCTGGTCCCGGGACCCTGCTGCCGCCAACCCACCCGCCGGACGAACCGCAGGTCAGCGCACCGTCGCGCCGATCAGCTCACTGTCCCTGGTGAGAACACCTC
>NZ_JCAIUK010000022.1:0-866 GCF_059445475.1 Isoptericola sp. Y581
AGAGCGCTATTCACGTGGCCTGGCGGTAGAACTCGAGGTTGGTGATCATGTGGATCACGCTTGGTAGTTCGGCCAGGCGTCCGCGGTAGCCGGTCGCGAGGGTCTTCCACTGCTTGAGCAGCGCGATCGTCCGCTCGACCGGGGCACGTAGGGACGCGATGTGGCGGTTGTGCTCGCGGTCGGCGTGGGTGCGTGCGACGCCCTTGGTCTTGCGCCGTGGCGTCAGGCGGGTGTGTTTGACGTACGCGGTGTCGGCCAGCACGGCGATCACCCGCTGCCGGCGGGCTGCGGCGATCTGGCCGGCCCAGCCGACCTCGTCCAGTGCCCGCGAGTCGTGCCGGGATCCTCGCACCGGGACCGACACGTCGGCCAGGGTGCCGTCGCGGAACGCGGCGACCTGGATGCCGAGGGCCTGCTTGTGGTGTTTGGCGTTGTAGTTCGTCGTGCCGGTTCCGGCCCGGTTGCCGGTGGGCACCGGTGTGCCGTCGATCAGGACCGTGCCGCGCTCGAGCGCCTCATGGAGATGCCTGCGGTCCAGGGCGGTGACCTGGCCGATGATCGGCATCAGGTATTGCCAGATCCGCGAGACCGTGGACTGGGAGATCCCGTACAGGTCCCCGGTCAGCTGCTGCGGCAGGTTGTGTCGCACCTTGATCAAGACCATCGTCACCGCCCGGCCGAACCCGAGCTCGAAGTCGTACCGTTCTTCCTCACGCCCGACGTGCACCTGCCAGGCGCGGGCGATCAGCTCGGTCGTCTGGGCGGCGGTCAGTCCGCACGTGGAGTGGTAGCGCATCGGTCCTTCGTTCGGGTTCGATCCTGGCGTAGACAACCTGGATCAAACCGGACGCGAGGGCCGTTGCGCT